>NZ_BIMD01000022.1 GCF_004000905.1 Paenibacillus humicus NBRC 102415 | reverse complement strand
CACTTGCGATCGCCGGTACTGCTTGTCCGTTTTTCGCGTCCGTGCCGTGTATCTCTCGGCCGGAATTATAATATACCATGCATATGCCGATTTGCGCAACCCTTTTTCGAAAAAAAATCAAAAAAAGATGATGCGACCTCTATAAACCTGAGCGTCCTGAATTTTTCCTTCTACTATATGTATTCATTTATAGGAATTAATCGTTCCTTCCGCTCCTCCTTTCCCTTTTGATTCTTCGATCCTTGGACCCGTCATCCGAGTTCAATTCTCATCCCCGTACCCGTCCGTTTCATTAAAATCCGCTCCTGACTCCACTCTTAATAGGTCAGCTGCACCGCATTGACTTCCCCTATTGAATTCGTCTGTACCTCATCGTCCTTTCTTTCTCCAGCATGTTCGAATTCACGAACGAATGGCTGCAGCTGCTGCCTGCATATAAGACAAGCCTCCAAAAAGGGGGCTTGCAAATTCGGGCTCACGTCATTAAAATTAATTTAACGTTAATTTTAATTACATGTTCATAAAAATTGAATGGAGTGTTGACGATGAGCATCCCCGCCGTTGCAGCTGCGGCCCCGACTCAAGGCATCAGAGGTTTGAAAAAGCATACGCCCTTTTTATTCCTGCTGACGGCCCGAGTCATTTCGCGTTTCGGAGACTCTCTCGACTCCATCGCCTACAGCTGGATGGTCTATATGCTGACCGGCTCCAAGCTCCTCATGGGTACCCTCTTCGCCATCAATTTCATTCCAGGCATCGTCTTCAGCCTGTTTACGGGAGTTCTCGTCGACCGTTGGTCCAAAAAAACGGTCATCATCACCTCCTATTCGGCGCGCGGGGCAATCGTAGCCTTGACCGCTCTTCTCTACTGGAAAGGCTGGCTGCAGCCTTGGCACTTGTTCATCTTCACCTTCATGAACTCCTCCTTCGAGTGCTTTTCAGGCCCGGCGGAAATGTCTGTGGTTCCCCGGCTGCTGCCCAAAGAGCTGCTGCTAAGCGGCAACTCTCTAAGCGCTTCGTCCTCGCGAACAGCCGAGCTTGCCGGCGTAGCGGCGGCAGGCGCCCTGATTGCCGCCTTCGGCTTGTCAGGAGCCATCCTGATCGATGCCTGCACCTTTTTCACGGCTGCCGCGGTACTGGCATTCATGAGAATCTCTCCGACTGAAGACCACCCCCCTGCGGCTCCTTCCTCAACGGCCGCATCCTCCGAAGCAGCCTATTGGAGCCAGTTCAAGGAAGGCATGGCATTCGTGAGGTCCCACCGCCTGATCATGCTGACGATGCTCACCGCCGCCGTGCTCAATGTATGCCTCACCCCCCATAACGTCTTGGAGACGGTATATGTCAAAGAAGTTCTGCATTCCGGTCCGTCGGGCCAAAGCATCATGGGAATCGGATTCATGTGCGGCATGATCGCCAGCGGCTTGCTGATCAGCGCCTACGGCGCTCGTTATCGCAAAAGCTCTTTCATCGTCTTCGGCTGCTTGCTGCTTGGCGTCAGCCAGGCGCTATTTATCCTCCCATCTTTGATCCAATGGCAGCCGCTTGCCGTTGTCACCGCCTTTTCCATCCTGGGCGGATTCGCGGTCCCCATGATCGGAACGCCCGTGTCCACCTATATGATGGAGGTGACTCCAAAAAACATGCTTGGCCGGATCGGCGCTCTTTCCGGGATGATCGGCTCCTCGCTCATTCCGCTCGGTTCCGTGGCAACGGGTTTTGCCGGCCAGCATCTGCCCGTTCAAACCCTCTATCTCCTTGCCGGCCTGATCATGATCATTCCCGGCCTGCTGCTTTTAACCCAAAAGAATTTCATGAAATTATAGTATAATAAGGCGAGCATGTACGAAGCAGCAGACAGGAGTGGCCCTTATCGAAACGAAGGTACTCAAGACGATCGAGGAAATCCGAATTTTTTCCGATCCATACCGGATGAAAATCATGAATTTCTTTCATAAATCCGACCATCCGGCAACGATCAAGGAAATTGCGGACCGAATGGGCGAGGTTCCGGCCAAAGTGTATTATCATGCGCGCAAGCTTGAAAGCATCGGCCTGCTGGAGCTGGTCGAGACGAAGCAAATCAACGGAATTACAGCGAAATTCTATAAAGCCTACGACGGAACCGTCAATATAAGCCGGGACGAGGCGGATGACGAGTCCATCAAGGAAATTTTCCGATCCGAGTCCCAGAAGCTCGCCTCGAATATGTTCGACGCAGCCAAGGAAAAATATCTGGCAAGTTCTGAAGCCGGACGGAAAAGAACCGGCACCCTTTCCAACTCGGACGTTTACCTGACCAAGGAAGAAGCCGAGGAGTTCCTGAAACTGGCCATTGAATTCGCGCAGACCCACTCCAGGCGGACTCGCAGCGAACAAGCGGAATACCATCTTTTCCTTTCCCTTTCAGCGGTGAGCGAAGACGGACTGAAAAGCAAATAAAGCCCAAGCTGAAGGCCATGGACTACCGCATAGACGGCAAGCTTCCTTCGTGAATAGACTGTATGAACCGCTTTACGCGAAGGATGAGGTAATGTGAAAATAGACCTGGGCTGCGGGACGATCAAGCATCCAGGATGCCACGGGATCGACAAGCTGCCCTATGATGGCGTCGATCTCGTTCATGATTTCGATTCCCCGCTTCCGTTCGAGGCTGGAACCGTCGACTTCGTCATGGCTTCCAACAGCCTTCAATATGCCGCGGATGCGGATTTTGTGCTGCGCGAAATCTACCGAGTATGCCGTCACCGCGCCGTCGTGTGCATCGTCGTTCCGTATGCCCATGTCTCGGCGCACATCGCGAACCGCCGGTATCGTCAGCTGCTGAATGAGCACGCTCCCCGCTACTGGACGCGCCATCCGGTCTGTTACGTCGATCCGGACGAATACAAGCTTTCCGGCAGCCGGAATTGGTCCTTGATGGAAGAAGCCGTCGTCTTGCCGATCGAGGAAGAGGATGCCGAGCAGCAAAATGCCGAAGGGGAAAGCGAAGAGCTGGATCTGAGGCTGCTGAAGCTGGAATTTTTCTACTTCCCACCCTACGACGGGCTTTACGAGCCTCATGAGCTCTCCCTGCTTCGTCAGAGCCAGATGAATGTCGCCTACCAAATGATGCTCCATCTGGTCGTCGTCAAAGAACAGATTTCGGATGAAGAGATTTCGATCATGGCCGCGCAGCCTCTTGAAGAGCCTGCTTACGTGGACTCCCAGCGGTTTCGGCCGCAGGAGGAAAAAAGCGGCGAGCCGTTTTTATACACGGGTCCGATGGATCTGCTCCTGGACGGAATGCGGGCGGGCGAGGCCGGTTCGGCTTCGGCATCCATTCCCGAGGAAGCCGCTTCTCCGGCTGCTCAGCAGTCTCCGCCGTCCAATCGTCGCCACGATTCCTCCAGGCGAAAAAAGCGAGCGGCGCGCAGCCCCAAGAAAACGCCGCCTGCCCGAAATAAGCCCAACCGAAGCAAGCGTGCCGGAAAACGGAAGCCGTCTAAATAAAGCCGTCAGGATCGTTTCCTGCGGCTTTTCCGCCTTTATTGCGGAGGACGACAGCATGCTGCGCATCATGGACGTACCTTGCCGGACTTATACATCTAGGCGAAGATGGAAACAATCGCTTCATAGCGCATGCAGCCGATAAGGGAGGAACAGCCATGCCGGAAATATTTGTCACATCGGACCATCATTTCGGACACCGGGAAATCATCGATTATGAATCCCGGCCGTTCGCCGATGCCGGGGAAATGGATGCCGCCATGATCCAACGCTGGAACGAGGCCGTCTCCGAGGGAGATACCGTCTACCATCTGGGAGACTTCTCCTTTGGCGGCTTGGGCAGAACCCGGGAAATCGTCGGCGCCTTGAACGGGTACAAGCATCTGATCCTCGGCAACCACGACCGCGACCGGAGCCGCGAATGGTGGCTTGAGGCCGGCTTCGACGAAGTGCACGAGCAGCCGATCGTATACCGAGGCTTCTACTTCCTCAGCCACGAGCCCATGTACATGAACCGCAGCATGCCTTATTTGAACGTGCACGGACATATCCATGGTCAAAAATACGCCGGGCGCAGTTATTTCAACGTCTCGGTCGAGCATTGGGACTATCGTCCCGTCTCCTTCGCACAGGTGCTTGACTTCGTTGCTTCCGGGGAAGATCGGTCCACATGAATACGGACCTGCCTGCTGTCTGCATCGGCGTGCCGGACAGCCCGACTCTCCTCCTGCCGCTTCCGCTTGGAAGGGATAAAAAAAGCTTCCCGGCCGCAATGGCCGGGAAGCTTTTTCTCCTTGGACGGGTCAGTCCATCCAAGCGTACAGACGATAGATCAGCACGGCTGCCTCTGCGCGTGTCGTCAGGCCTGCCGGGTTCAGGCTGCTGCCATCCCCTCTCAGCAGTCCCGCCTTGACGAGCGCCGCTGCGGCTTCAGCCGCATACGCCGCTACAGCGGACCGATCGTTGTAGCCGTCAAGATCGGAGACGGACGCCTCCGGCAGCGGCCGGCCTGCCAAATTCAGGGCTCTGGCTGCCATTGCCATCATTTCCTGCCTGCTTATCGGTGCCATAGGATCGAAGCTTCCATCCTCCCTGCCTGCCGCGATCCCAAGCGATTTGGCGATTGCCGCCTCCTCCTCGTAATAGGAGCCCGCCGGAACATCCGCGAAGGAAGCTCCTGCTTCACCGCGAAGACCGAGCGCCTTCACGAGCATGAGGACGAAGTCGGCCCGGCGCACATTCGCGGCTGGCGTGAAGACTTCAGCTCCTGTTCCTCGGATGATGCCCTTGGCGGCCAGAGCGTCGATAGCTTCGGCTGCCCATGTCAGATGAACCGTATCCTTGAATTCCTTGACCACATATTCAATCTGGAAATCCCCAAGCAGCGAAGTCTGGAACTCGACAGTGCCCGAGCCCGCTCTGTAGCGGGCGGTCGGCACCGCTGCGGCGATACCTTTTTCGTCCGACATCCGCACCGTTATGCGCTGCGGATGTGCGGACTGTTCCACGCCTGCCGAGTACGGCAGCTTGACCCCTACCGCTTGCAGCTTGCCGCGCCAGAGGAGAGATTTGCCGGCAGCCGAGAGGGTGATTCGTACGCCGGATGGGCTTGCCGCGCCTTGGATCCGGGCTATTTCGAGCTCCACGGTTCCGGATGCGGGATCTCCGTACCCTTTCAGCATTTCCGCCGGAAGCGTCACGATCCCGGCAGCCGTTCGAATCTCAAGCGCGGCTTTGCCGTCTGTCAGAGCGGCCGCCGGTATGGAGATCCGGTACCCTCTTGCTCCCGACAGGGCGGGAACTTGAATCGAGATGCCCGCCGCTCCCATACCTGCCGCACGCTTCAGCTCATCGGCGCCGATGGAGGCAGCGGCTATTCCCGATGCGGGATCAAGAACAGGAACGGCGGTCGTGATGTCCGCTCCGGAAGGGGCCGCCGATGGAGATGGCGTTGGCGACGGAGTCGGCCAGTATGGCGGCCAAGGCGTCGGCGTCGCCGAAGGTGTCGCGCTCGGCGTCGTCGAAGGTGTCGCGCTCGGTGTCGCCGATGGCGTCGCGCTTGGCTGCGATTTGCCGGTTACATACGTGAATGCGGCCGTGAAGCTGCCCGGCAAGCCATCCTTGAAAGCGGCTGCGCGGATGACGGCGGTTCCGGATACCGCGATTGGACCGTTTGCTGCGATACCGTTGTCCGGAGCAGGCAGCGAACCGTCCAGCGTATAGTACACCGTCGCGCCATCGGTCGCGCTCGCCAGCAGCAGCTCCTGCGGCGAGTCATACTTGCCCGCTTTCAGGGAAGCGGACGGAACCGCTGCCCGGCTGAGCGCCGGCCGGTTCTCTTCGGACGTCGGCTCCAGCCGGATCCAGTCGATGTTGAAGCCGTCTCCCTGGTCCAGCACGCCGATCTCCTGCACGCCCGCCTTGAGGGAGACGATATGGGAGACGGTCTTGTACGCGCCCCAATCGCCTGTGGACGGCAGCGCCGCGGTGCCTTTCAGCTCGCCGTCCGCGAACAGGGCAGCGGATACTCCTCCTTGCTTCGTCGCGTAGCGGTAGGTCGCCTTGTAGTTGCCGTCCTGCGGGACGTCCACCCGATAACGCAGCAGATTGCCCGCATTCGTGTAGCCCACGTTGGCCGTTCCGGCCGCTTTATTCGTCTCGATGGCATTGCGTCCGGAATCGAAGTAGCTCTCCGCCTCGATGTTCAGGATGCCGCCAGCGTCCGCGGCGAAGAGGTGGAGCGGCTCGATGGCCAGCGCCCCGATCTCGAAGCCCTCCACGTTCGCGGCCAGGCGCAGCGTGATTTCGCCTTGCGGCAGCGCGGCCGTCTTGCGGCTCTTCACCCAGTTCCCGTAAATCTGCGGGACGTCGTACGACGCCAGGACAGCGTCTCCGAGCTTGAGATCGAACGCGCCCATGCCGCCGGCTTGAGAGCTCATTTCAAGCGTGAAGGTGTAGCTGCCCGCTTCCGGGACATCCAGCTTGTAGTCGATCCAGTCGCCAGCCTTGATGCCGGTCAGCTTATGGCCATCCGCCGCTCCCCCCGCGCCCTCGGAAGGGCCGCTCATAGCGGCGTAATCAAGCGCGCTTGCGGTGCCCGGAACCGGAATAAGCGGCGGGTTGTCCTTGCGGACGATGCGCGGACCGATCTCGATCCAGTCCAGCGATACGTTCGTTCCGCCAACGGACAGGCGGAGCGTATGCTCCCCCTTGGACAGCGGAATGGCCGAGGTCAGCGTCGTCCATTCGTCGGACGCGGCGAGGGAATCCTGTTGGACAGCTCCTCCTCCGTCCAGCTTCCAGGAAGCGTCGGCGGCCGAGTCTCCGCCACGGGTCCGGTAACGGTAGGTCAGCAGATAAGCGCCGTCCTCCGGCACGCTGACCCGGTAATCCAGCCAGCTGCCCGGAACCGTACCGGCCGCTCCGTCTTCGATGAGAACGCCGGAGGACTCGTCCGCCTGCTCGGCTTGAATCCGCTTCGGCAGGGCGGCGGCGCTATTGCCGGCCGTCGTCAAGCGAATGTCGCGCAAGCTGTAGCCGGTCCCTTCCGCCGTCACGCCCAGAGCGTGCTCGCCGGCGGGCAGCGCCAGCTTGACCCGCGCATAGCCGTACGGATTCGGCCCTGCGTAAGTATCGCGCGTCACCGTCAAGGTCCCGGCATCCGAGCCGTCGATCGAGATGGCCGCAGAAGCGCCGGAAGGCTGTCCGGCATAACCGAGATCGAGGAAGTAGCTGCCGGCCTTCTTGACCGTCAGGTCGTAGGTGAAGGAAGCCGGCTCGGACGACTCGCCTTCATTGAGGCCATATACTTCGCCCGTAACCGTATCGGTCTGATAGACGCCTCTAGCGCGGTCAAAGTCCGCCGCGCGGAAGCTGCCCGGCGCGGTCCGGCCCAGCTCGGGACGAATCCACGAGAACGTGGTGACCGCCTTGGCCGGAACGACCGCGGAGATCTGCGTGCCGTCGCTCATGAGCTTGATCGGCTGGTCCTTGTCGGTCTGGTTGATTGCGACGGTTACGACCTTGCGTCCGTCCGGACTGACAAAGGCGACATTCGTCACGGTGCCGGAGGAGCCGTAATCGCTCTCGATCCTTTTGTAGCCAGGGAGGACGAACTTCGAGAATTGGCCCATCAGGTACGTCTCCGGAGCGATCCAGTAGTTGTCGCGGTCCGAGGAATCCTGGATGACCGGAGTCGGATCCGGCGTGCCGACCCACTGATGCGACTTGATGTCACTGTCGAGCATGACGACCCAGGAATTGTAGCTGCGCGCCCAATTGCGGAAGTACTGGGCGATGCGGTCGGCTCCCTTCGTGCCCCAGACCGCGCGTTCGGTCAAGTAGACGTTTTTGTCCGGGAACAGGTCATGCAGCTTGGTCATCTCGCTCAGCTCTCCGCCGTAATCGTGGAAAGCCGTTCCGTCCACTGCCGCGTATGCGGCCTTGTCGCGCAGAAGCTGGGCGGGATAAGCCATCGTGTCGCCCGGATTGTGGTCGTACGTGAGCAGTCCGACGTGTCCGAAGCCCGCCGCATCCAGCTTCTGGCGCAGCAGCACCATCAGCCTTGCCTGCTGCTGCCAAGACATTTTCGTGCTCGGATAATCGATTTCCAGCAGAGGCTCGTTCTGCACGGTCAGCATTTCCATCGGAATGCCTTCCGCTTGGTAAGCCTGCACGAACTTCACGAGATAGTCCGCATAGACCGGCAGATACTCCTCCTTGATTTCTCCGCGGATCATGCTGTCCGTCGTTTTCATCCAGCCCGGCGCGCTCCACGGAGAAGCGAAGAACTTCACGTCCGGGTTGATTGCCTGGATTTCCTTCAGCGTGGAAATGATGTGCAGGTCGCGGTCCTTCTGAATCGAGAAATGCTCCAGGCCCGGATCGGTCTGTCCTGCCGGCATGTCATCATAGGTGTAGAACGGCTGCCCGGTGAAATCGGCCGTGCCGATCGTCACGCGCACAAGGCTCATGCCCGCCCCTTCCGCCGGATCGAACAGCTTGCCCAGCAGCTCCTTGCGCTTGTCCGCCGACATCTTGGCGAGATTGCCGACCGTCGATTCCTCCATCGACGAGCCGATGCCGACCATGGATTGATAAGTCACATCCGGATCGAGGGAAAGGACCGTTCCAGCGGCTTCGTTCGGCCGGACGATATCGAGAGGCTGCTGCTGCTCCAGCTTTTTGTCCTCCGGCTTGGAACGGTCCGCATAATACCACTGGATATTGCCGGGATCGCGCTCGCTCGTCGTCCAGCTCTGCACCGCGTCCGCCTGAATCACCTCCGGCACCGTGCCGTCCCCCGGCTCCCCGGTGCCGGGCTGGCCTCCGTCAGCCGGAGCGTCTCCCGTGCGGGAGAACTTCAGCCAGTTGAGGTTCATGCTCCCCCCCGTGAACAGGATGCGCAGGCTCTGCCTGCCTTCGGCGGCTATCGGAACGCCACGCAGGACGGCCGTCCCCCAGTCCTGGTAGCTGTTGATTTTCGGCAGCTTCACGGAGCCGAGCTCCTTGGCGGTTCCGTCCAGAATCTTGACGCCCGATGAATCTCCCCAAGAGGCGTAGCGCACCTCGACGTCGTACAGGCCGCTTTGCGCATTGACTTCGTATTGGAGCCAGTCGCCGGCATCGATATAACCGACGTTCTTGCCTCCGCCTTCATCCTGGGTAGTTTCCGTCTGCACCGCTCCCGGCGCGCTCATCGCGCTGTAATCCTCCGCCTGCACGACGCCCGGAACCGGAATGCTCGTGTCCGGCTGAGCCGGAGGCTGCGGCAGATCATCCGGAGTCGGCTGCGACTTGGTCAAGCCGTACCCCGTCTTGAACAGGAACTGCCCGGAATCGCCGGCATGATCGTAGGCGCTCAGGCTGAACGGCCATTTCAACGGCAGCTTGCCCGTAAAGTCCTTGCTCCCGAGCAGCACGTCCGCGACTCCATCGCCCTCCGTGCCGGGGAGCCAGGCGGCTACCAGCCCCTGGATGTCCTTCAGCTGGTCGCCGATCGTCATCGGGCGGCCCGAGACGAGCACGAGAACGATCGGCAGCTCCGGATCGGCAGCCCGAACGTTGGCCAGCGTGGCCAGATCCTCTGTATTCAGGTTAAGGTTGGACGTATCCCCGTCCGATTCGGCATACGGCATCTCACCGACAACGACGATGGCCGCGTCATGGCCTTTCGCGCCGCGGCCATGCTCGTTGTAGGTCACCTTCTTGCCGCCGGACTCCGCCGCCTTCTGCAAGCCTTGCAGAATCGTCGTGCCTTTGGTGATCGCCCCGGCGCTGCCCTGCCATGTGATCGACCAGCCGCCTGCCTGCCTGCCGATATCGCCCGCCGCCTTGCCGGCAACAAAAATATCCTTCATTCCGGACAGCTGGGACATAATCGGCGACTCGGAGCCGTCCTCGCCCGGAACGACATCGTTCTTGAGCAGCACAAGCGACTGCGCGACCGCTTCGCGAGCGACCGCCCGGCTCTGAGCCGAGCCGAATGCGGCCTGTTGATCCGGGTCGGACTTCGGATGCTCGAAGACGCCGGAATCGAACTTCACCGTCAGGATCCGCGACACGGCGTCGTCGATCCGCGCCTGTGAGATTCCGCCTTCCTCGGCCAGCTGCTTGAGGTCGGTCACGACCTCCTTCCACTTGTCCGGCTCCATGATCATGTCGACGCCCGCGTTGACGGCCGTCTTGACCTGGGCCTTCAAGCCGCTGACGGCGTTGCCCTGCCAGTCCTTCGTAATCTGGTCGATCGCGTTGTAGTCGGAGACGACGAAGCCCTTGAACCCGAGCTCTCCCTTGAGCTTGTCCTGCAGGAGCCGCTGGTTGGCATGCATCTTGAGGCCCTGAATGCTGTGGTACGAAGCCATTACCGTGCCGACGCCCGCTCGGACGGCCGCCTCGTACACCTGCTTCTCAAGCGCCCAGATCTGCTCCTCCGAGTACCGCGTCACATTGCCCTGGTTGATGCCGTTGTCGGTGTAACCCTCCCCGATAAAATGCTTCGCCGTGGCGACGACCTTGTCCGGCCGCTGCAAGTCCCCGGGCTTCCCGCCCTGCAGCCCCTTGATGTAAGCCGCTCCAAGCTCCGCCGCAACAGCCGGATCGTCGCCGAAGCCTTCGTAGGTCCGGCCCCAGGAGATGTTCTGGACGTCGGCGAGCGTCGGCGCGAACGTCCAGTTGATGCCGGTGGCGCGGATTTCCGCCGCTGCCGCAGCGCCCGCCTTTTCGGCCAGCTCGGCGTCATGCGTCGCAGCCAGGCCGATATTATGAGGAAACAGCGTGGCGTCCTTGACGTTGTTATGGCCGTGCACGCCGTCCACGCCGTACAGGAGCGGAATGCCGAGACGCGTCGACAGAGCGCCGTCCTGATAGCCGTTGTACAGCTTGGTCCACTGCTCAAGAGTGCTGTCGGCCAGCTTGCCGTTCGGGAACGAGCCGCCGCCGCTGAACACCGAGCCGAGCCCGTAGGCCAGAACATCCTCCGGCGTGACGGATGCCCGTTCCGCCTGGACCATCTGGCCGACCTTCTCGTCCAGCGTCATCCGGCGTAGCAGGTCCGCGACGCGTTCTGCCGTCGGTTTCGACGGATTGTAATAAGCCGGCAGCGACGCCGGATCTGCCGGGGCGGCGGCGGCATGCAGCGGCAGCAGGCCGAGCAGCAGCGAGCCGGCCGTCGCTCCAGCCAGCCACCGTACCGCCGGGCGGCGTACGGACGGAGATCGGCGGCTGAATCGGCCGCTTCTGGACTTATCGGCCTGGGTTCTTTTCATCGTTGGCATGAATGGCTTGAACCTCCCTGTGAATGAATAATGCCTTAAATGTTATCGATTACATTTTGCGGAATGAATCCGAATTACTTTGCCGGCCGGCTTTCCCCTTCGCGTCCAAAACAATTCCGCCTATTTCGTAAGCGTTTCCATTTTGAAGCGGCTTGTCTCTTCAGTACCCCTGCTATCCCATCAAACGCGTCGACAGAGCAACCCTCGATCCAGGCGATGCTCCATCGGTCAAACAAGGCGGCAGCAGCGTCCATCAAACGGGACAACCATGTCACTAAGGCCGCTCAAGCGGTCAGGGCAGTCTCGCGAAGAAGAGCAAACGCGGCAAGTATCCCTTTCACTATAGAGTCGCGGCCATTAAGGAGGCAAGGGACCAAACTCCCGGAATGCAGACCATTCCCCCTTCGGCAGCGGGGATTACGGTGCGATGTTTGGCAGGTCTTTTGCCTCAATGCCTTATGAAATCGGTTACATCGTGTCAATCCGAGGTCCTGCTCTCTTGTCGAAAGGAAGCCTTGGAACTATGCGCGCGCCTGTCGAACCTTCAACCGGAGTCCGACGAAAGACCCGCTTTTGTCGAACTCCTCTATCCGGGAGGGGATTGGAAATCCCAATGAAAATAACCCATATAACCGCCTCGGCATGGCCATCCTCATCGAGCGCCGGACTTCGCCCTCGGTGCCGTCCCTGTTATACTTGGAGCGAGCGACTGGAGCGGCATGCCTTCCGGCGGACAGGCAGCCCACGGCCCGATCGGGGCGGCGCGGTACGTTTTGCCCGGCTGGAGGCTCCAGCCCGGAAGCAGCCGGAATTCGCCCGCCGCGCCGTCTCTGCTGCCCGGAACGTACGAAGCCCGCTTGGACGCCTCGCCATGGCAGGCGAGCTGCAGCATGCGTCCGGCGAATAGATCGCAACCAGGGTCGGCGGCAAGCTCGACCCGGATCAGATCCGGCTCGATCAAGCGGACTCCTTTGATCTTGAGCGCTTGCCAGGCGCTCCCCGCGAACTCGTCCCGGCCGATCCGGCCCCAATCCATATCCGCTGCATAGAGCTGTCCCGGAGTGAACGCATACCCTTCGGGCAGGCGAAACTGCGGGGCCTGCACGCCGCCTTCGAGCTGTGTCCTCTCCACATATCCGGCAAGGAGAGGCAAGCCTCCTGCAGGGCACACCCGTACCGTCTTTCCCTCCAAAGGCGGCACGATCTGATAGTGCCTGCCGCCGCTCACGTTGTCCGGATTCAGCTTCAGCAGCGGGCCCGAGCAGTCCGTCCCGGCTTCATCCGCGCATACCATCCCGCAATCGGCGACGCCGTCGGCGAGAAGCGGCACCACTTCAATGGTGTCGTACGAGATCTGCCGCACATAACGGAAGAAGAGGCGGTCTACGCCGGCTTTGAAGCCAAGCTTGTCGCCGCCCCGATAGGAGAGCGTGTAACGCTTGCCCGGCTGCTGCAGAGCAGTCGGGACGATGTAGCTGGCCTTCGTCCCCGCCTTCAGGCGGGGCGTACCGGACAGCTCCAGATCGCTTCCAAGCTTGAACGAGGCCCTCGCCGTATCCGCCTCGAGCTCCTCGTCCGCCAGCGGCCTGCTGAAAATGACCTGAATCGAGATGGGACTCAGCGCATCAACCTGCAGCAGCTCCTTCGGAAGGAACTTGGCCAGCGGCTTCGGCACGGACTTGGTCTTGCCTCCCGGCGCTCCCTTGCCTTCCTTCGAACCGAAGCTCCCAAACCTGCCGAAGAGGCCTCGGCTGTCGAAGCTGGCAGGCATGCCGAGCGGAACAGCCGCCGTCAACGCCAAGCCGGCTCCTTGCTGCCCAAGCAGCCGGAACCGTTCAGGGAACGGTTCCACAGGGGAATGTTCGGACACGCCGTCAGCAGAAAACGGTTCAAGCACAGGCTCTCACTCCATCTCGATATTGGCATATGCCTACTTTATGCTTTTGCAGGATTGTTGGTGAGATGACTGCAATTTGGATTTGAAAGGGGAGACCCGACGTATGAAGGAAAATTGGGAACGAGGAGAAACGCCGCCCGAGCCGGAGCCGCACATCATCCGCGAGCTTGCTGCAGCCGCCTTGCCGGAGCTGCGGCATTGCACGCCTCAACGCACCGGAGCCGGGCTCAGCAACCTCGTGTACAAACTGGATTCGGGAGGGCGTTCCTACGCCCTGAGAATCTACAGGCAGAATGCTGTGGTCGCGCGCAAGGAAGCGTCCATTTCCCGCTTGCTCGCTGGAAGCCTTCCGCTGCCGCGCCTCCTGGCTTCCGACTGGAGCGGCTCTCTCTATCCTGCTCCTTGGGCGATCATGGAATGGATGCCCGGCGTGCTGCTCGCGGACGAGCTCCGCTCCGGCAGCATGGATGCCAAGTCGGAATGGCATCATGCAGCCGGCCGTACGCTGGCGGCCATCCATGACATCCGGTTCCAGGAAGCCGGCTTCCTGGACGGGGAGCTTGCGGTCAGCGAGCCGCTCGCCTTGAACGGAGAGGGCTGGCGGCAATTCATCGCGCATTGCCTGGAGGCGGCAGCAGGAAGCCTGCTTGGAACGGAAGCGACGCGGAGGCTCGATCATTTCGGCGTCAGCTTCTCGCCTCTTCTCGACCTGCATGCCATGTTGCCCGTGCTCGTCCATTCCGACTACAACGCATTGAACGTGCTTGGCGTGAGGACAGGCGGCCGCCGCGAGCTGTCGGCCGTTCTCGACTGGGAATTCGCCTATGCCGGCAGCGCCATGGCGGACATCGGCAACTGGCTCCGCTACGAGCCTCGAGGCACCGCGGCCGAGGAAGCCTTCGCCGCCGGCTACCGGTCAGGCGGAGGCTTCCTGCCGGAGCGGTGGCGGGAGCTGTCGCTGCTGGAGGATATGGTGGCGCTATGCGACTTGCTGAGCCGCTCCGGGGAGCATGCTCCCATCCGCACGGCGGATCTGCGGCGACTGATCGGCTTCACGATGGACCGGGCCGAGGAAGGGCGGCAGAATGTGATCTAGGGCGTCCGTTCGCCGGCGTCCTGCCCTTCGGCTCGCCCCTTCAACAAAAACGCTCCGCAGCGGAAGGTTTCCACCTTCCGTCTGCGGAGCATGTTTTCGTGCTTAAAAATCGAAGTTGTCCGGGTCCGGGCCAACGCGGCGGTTCTCGTTGAGAGCGTCGATGGACTCCATCTCGGTCGGCGTCAGCTCGAAATCGTCGACGGCTGCGTTTTCGGCCAGCCTCTCCGCCTTCGTCGATTTCGGAATCGTGATGACGCCATGCTGGAGATCCCAGCGAATAAGGACCTGCGCGACGGATTTGCCGTGTCTGGAGGCAATGTCCGACAGCAGCGGATGATCCAGCAGCTGGCCCTGCATCAGCGGCGACCAGGCTTCCAGCTGGATGCCTTGCGCCTTGGCGAAACGGCGCAGCTCCGGCTGCGACAGCAGCGGATGGAACTCGACCTGGTCGACCATCGGGCGCACCGCAGCGTCCTTCATCAAATCCTCCAGATGGCTGACATGGAAGTTGCTGACGCCGATCGCCTTCACACGGCCATCCTTGTACAGCGTCTCGAGAGCCCGCCAAGCATCCTTGTATTTCCCGGCAACGGGCCAATGAATCAGGTACAGATCCAGATAATCCAATCCTAATTTGCTCAAGCTGGCCTCATAGGCGGCCAAGGTCTCCTCATAGCCGAGGTCGGAATTCCATACCTTCGAGGTGACGAACAACTGATCCCGCGACAGTCCGTTCTCCTCCAGCGCTTCCCGGATGCCCTGCCCGACGCTGCTTTCGTTGGCATAGACAGCGGCCGTATCGATGCTCCGATAACCAAGGCGAACGGCGGCCTTGACCGCCTCGACGAGCTCCTGCCCCTCCTCGACCTTGAATACCCCCATGCCGAGCCAAGGCATGGCGACCCCGTTGGCCAGTGCAACCGTTCGATTCGTAAATGCGTTCATTCCCATCTCCCTTTCCTTGATTGCTGTCATGCATCCTTGTGCAATGCAACCTCGGTCTTTGGCTCTTGCTCCCGTGTCCTGACTGCACTTGCATGACTGCTCTAGCCGCGACTGCTCTTTATGGCTGCATTTGCATGACTGCTCCTGCTTTCCAGCACGCAATTCAACTTCAACACTGCCTGAAGCTTAGACCGTCTGCCTTTCGGCAGCCATCGCTTCAACCTTCGAGCTTTTCTTCTCCAAGAGCAGGCTCCATGCGGTCAAAACAACTGCGGACGCCACCATGATAGCTCCCATCCACGTGGTATGGATCAACCCCATATGGTCGGTCACCATGCCGCCCAGCCAAGCTCCCAGCGCGATGCCGCCGTTGAATGCGGCAATGTTGACGGCCGAAGCGACATCGACCGCCTTGGGAGCGTAACGCTCCGCCAGCTGCACGACATGGAGCTGGAGTCCCGGCACGTTCATGAAGGCGAACAGCCCCATCGCGAACACCGCGATCAGTCCGGCGATCTTATGCGGCAGCGCCGCCATCATGACGAGCAGGATGACGGCTTGTACGGCGAACATGGCGAGCAGGGCCGGCAGCGGCCTGCGGTTGGCCGCTTTTCCCCCGATGAGATTCCCGATGGCAATGGCGATTCCGTACAGAAGCAGAATCAGCGCCGCTGCGGATTCCTTGAATCCGGTTATCTCGTGGAGCAATGGGGATAAATAAGTGAAGACGACAAACGTCCCTCCATAACCAAGCGCCGTGATGAGGAAGGCCAGCACAAGCCTGCCGCTCGTCAACAGCTTGACCTGCTCCTTCAGCGGCGTCCTTTCTCCCTGACGCAAGCCTTGAGCGGGCACAAGCACCCATGCCGCTGCGAGAGCGATAATTCCGATGAGCACAATGCCGATGAAAGCGGAACGCCATCCCAGCTGCTGGCCGATGAAGGTCCCGAGCGGAACTCCCGTCACCGTCGCGACAGTAAGGCCCGTGAACATGGCCGCGATTGCACTGGCACGCCTGTCCTCCGGAACCAGATCGGCGGCGATCGTCGAACCGATCGACATGAACACGCCATGCGCGAGCGCCGACAGCACCCGGGCCGCGAGCAGCATGCCGAAGCCGGTCGAGAAGGCGGCCAGGCTGTTGCCGGCGATGAAGACCAGCATGATGGCGATCAGCAGCGTCTTGCGGGGAATGGACGACGTCAGCGATGTCAGCACCGGGGCGCCGAACATGACCCCGAGCGCGTACAGCGTCACGGTCAATCCGGCCATCGTGACCGGTATGTCCAAATCTCCGGAAATCATCGGCAGCAGTCCTACGCTGATGAATTCCGTCGTTCCAATGGCAAAGGCGCTGATAGCAAGCGAAAGCAGCGCCAGCGTATTTTTTCTTGAGCTTGATTGCACTTGAATTCAACTCCTTGATGTTATCTCGTGCCGGTAAATGCTATTATGGAACTGTAACAACAATTTGAACAGAACGCACTTTCAAGTACCATAGCTACTTTTTAGTTCCTTTTGCGAAGCAAGGAGAGTGAAACCGCAACCATGAAAAAATACAATATCGCGGTCGAGGCCACGCTGGACGTCATCGGAGGCAAATGGAAGACCGTCATCCTGTGCCATCTGACGCATGGAAAGAAGCGGACCTGCGACTTCCGCCAGCTCATGCCGAACATTACGCAGAAGATGCTGACGCAGCAGCTGCGCGAGCTCGAGCAGGACGGCATCGTGAACCGCATCAGCTACAACCAGGTGCCGCCGAAGGTGGAATACGAGCTGACCGATTATGGCAAGTCCCTTCAATCCATTCTGACCTCGCTATGCGAATGGGGCGACCGCCATCTGGAGAAGACGTACGGCAACCGGTTCGAGGCGCTGGAGGAAAGCGTCCTGAATCCGCGATGAATCCGGCCAGCAACCGTTCGGGCAGAACATTTCATTTCCAATCGAAAAAGGCCGGAGCCGCAGAAGTTCTGCATGCTCCAGCCTTTTTTCTGTCGGTCAATCCGCCAGCCGTTCTTCCTCCGCGATGCTCTGGATGCTCTCCGCCGTAATCGTGAACAGGGGATAGTCCTCGTCCTGCTGCTTCCGCAGCGCCCGTTCCTTGAAATACTTCGGACTGCCTTCCCCCATCTCCTCGTCGTAGAACAGCAGCATGGCGTCGGTCTTGCGCAGCAGCAGGCTGTCGCGCGCGGTCAGCTGCCATACTCCCTCATAGGGCTGTTTGCTGACGCTGACATGATGATCGACCTGCCGCAGGATGCCTTCATAATAGGCCTTGCGGTCTTCCTTCCACTTCTCGTCGGGATTGGCGTACGCCGTCAGAATCGATATCTTGAGCTGCGGATAATCCCGCTTGAGCCCGATCGCGGCCTCGCAGGCCCACAGATCGAAGCCATAGCCCCCCGGCGAGATGATCCATTCCAGTCCGTCCTCCAATAAAGGAACGAGGCGGTTCTCCACCGCCTTGCGGATGAACGGAATCGCTTCGTGCTTTTGCGAGAAAATGTTCAGCTCATGCGCCCGGTACCCGGTCACGAGCAGATTGGCGATGCTCACGGCAGCCTCCTCATTCCGATGCGGCCTCCAGCAGCAGGTCCGGCGCCTCTCCGGCCGGCAGCTCCTGCACCTTGCGCAGCCTGCGCTCGATCGCCCGGGAACGGACCGCCGCCGCGTCGATGGAGTTGCTCGCCTCCTGCAGCTTCTTTTGCGTCTTGTCGAGCAGATCTCCGAACTTGCCGAACTCCGTCTTCACGGCGCCGAGCACCTGCCATACCTCGCTCGAGCGCTGCTGGATCGCCAGCGTCTGGAAGCCCATCTGGAGGCTGTTCAGCAGCGCGGTCAGCGTCGTCGGGCCTGCGATGACGACCCGGAACTCGCGCTGAACCTGCTCCCACAGGCCGGGGCGGCGGAGCACCTCAGCGAAGAGCCCCTCCACCGGCAGGAACATGATGCCGAAGTCGGTCGTATTCGGCGGATCGATATACTTGTCGCGGATCGACTTGGCCTCCTGCTTGATGCGCGCGTCCAGCTGCTTGGAGCATTCCGCCGCGGCGAGATGGTCGTCCGCGTCCAGGGCGTCCAGCAGACGCTGATAATCCTCGATCGGGAACTTGGAGTCGATCGGCAGATGGATGATCTGATTGGAATTGTGCTTGTCGGGAATGCGGACGGCGAACTCCACCCGCTCGCTGCTGCCGCGCCGCGTGGCGGCGTTGCGGTCGTACTGCTCCACCGTCAGCGTCTGCTCCAGCAGGTTGCCGAGCTGGATCTCGCCGAGCGTGCCTCTCGTCTTGACGTTGGTCAGCACCTTTCGCAGATCGCCGACGCCGTTCGCCAGGCTCTTCATCTCGCCGAGTCCCTGATGCACGAGCTCCAGCCGGTCGCTGACGAGCTTGAACGATTCGCCCAGCCGCTGCTCCAGCGTCGCATGCAGCTTCTCGTCGACAGTGGCGCGCATCTGCTCCAGCTTGCGGTTGTTGTCCTCCTGCAGATGCCGGAGCTTCTCCTCCACCGTGCCGCGCATCATTTCCAGCTTCGTTTCGTTCACTCGCGTCAGCTCCGCGAGCCGCTCGGAGAAGCTGTCCAGCAGATGCTTCTGCTGCAGCGCCATGTCGTTCATGTTGCCCATGAGCGTGCGGTTCATGGCGTTCATGGAAGCCGCCAGCTCCTCGCGGTTCTGGCGCGCCGCAGCCGCAGCCTCCTGGCGGCCTTGCGCCGCATGCTCCGCCGTGTAGCTGCGGACGTCGTCCCGGATCCGGTCGAGCTCCCGCAGCAGCGACGGGTCTGTCCCGGAGCGGCTCCTTGGGCGTGTGAGATAGAGCAGCGCGACGGCAGCCAGAATGACGGCCTGCAATCCCAGGATGGCATAATTCATGGGCGTTTATCCTTCTCTCAGGTTGATTTGCGGGCGAAATAGGCTTCGAAGCCTTGCGCGATCGCGGCAGCGGCTTCCTTTTGGTACTTCTCCGTCCGTACCTCCGCCTCGTCCTTGGCGTTGCTGAGGAATCCAAGCTCCAGCAGCACCGACGGCAGGCTGTTCTCCCGCAGCACATGATAGTCTCCGAACGAAATGCCGTTCGTGCCGAGGCTCAGCCCCTCAAGCGGGCCTTCGACCGCTCTCGCAAGCGGCACATCCTTGTTCTTGGAATAATAGAACACAAGCGTGCCGGAAGCCTTGGTAGGGGAAGAATTGTAATGAATGCTGACAAAAGCGTCCGCCGACGCCTGCTCCGCGATCCGGACCCGGTCCGGGAGCGACGGCTTCTCGCTGTCTTTCGTACGGGTGAGAATGACGCTCGCTCCCCTCGCCCGCAGCTCGTCGGCGAGCAGCTTGGATGTGCTGAGCGTAAGGTCTTTCTCCTCGGTCTTATGCGTCGTGCCGATCATGCCGGGATCGTTGCCGCCATGGCCGGGATCGATGACGATCAGCTTTCCCTTGAGGCTGCCGATTCCGCTGCCGGCGGCGGGGCCGCTGCCTCCGCCCGTGCTCACCAGAGTTCCGCTTGAACTGCTTATGTATTGGCTGCTGACCCAGCCGGCCAGCCCGCCCGGCGTCTTGACGCTGCTCCATTGCCCGGACGTTTTGAGCACGGTCACCCGGTCGCCGGTCGTAACGCTCCCGACGACCGAATAACCGGTGCCGGGGCCGCTGCGCACCCGCACTCCGCTTCCCGTGATGACACTCGACTTCTGGCCGGCAGCGCCGGACAGGGACACGCTCGATGCCGAACCCGACGTTCCGACGGAAGCCGACTTGACCAGGTAGTGGCCCGCTGCCCATCCGGTGAGACCCTGTCCGCTCACCTTCATCCAGCCGAATTGTTCGTCCGTAACCTGAACCGTCGCTCCTTGGGTCAAATATCCTTTGACGGCTGCTTTCTGATCCGGTTCCTTGAGGACAGGCAGCGATTTGGTCGCAACCTTGTACGATACCGCTGCCGCTGCAACCGCGGCCGAGGGCGGTCCGACAGGCATGCCAGCCGCCAACACCAAGGCGGCCATCAGGACAACCAGCCATCTTCTCATTCCATGCGCTCCCTTCCGGCAGTACGATTTAGTAGACATCCATGAAAGCCTCATCCTGCGCGGAGTCATAGCGCAGATGTAGCTCCTTCCCGTCGAGATACCAGAGCTGGTCCTCTTCCATGAAAAAAACGAGCCCTTCCTCCTCCTGACGCAAGCCGGGCCGGCGCGATTCGTCCTTCATGATTCCGAGCGACAGCCCCGGCTGCACGCTGCCGCAGCCTCCCAGGCGCACGAAGACGCGCAGCTGGTCGCCTTCGTGAAGATTCAGCTCTTGCTTATACCAGCGGGCCGCTTCCGGATCGACCGTCAGCTTCATATGGGCGGCTCCCCTTTCCTTCCACTCTATCATTAAGTGTTTGCTAGATTTGCCATTAGTATAACAAAGGGAGCCCAATCGGGCCACCGGATGAAAAGTTTCTAACCCGGAGGAAATAAAATCCAGCGGCCGGAAAACCGTTTCTCTTCCCCGCAGGTCTAATAAATAGGGGATGAAATGAAGATGACGCAGCTAGAAGCAGCGCCGAATTGAATGTCGAAAATTACCCCGGCTACGCCAAAATGCCCATCGAAGTGGAGCTGATGTCGATAGAAAAGTAAAATCAATGCCTCCAGCGTTAGTCCAAGAGCGCCAGCCGCAGCAATGAATTCCGCAGATGAAAAAAGCCCGGCCGCCGCCGAAAGGCAGCAGGCCGGACCTGCAAGTCCTATTGGTTCCAGTAACGCCGCGAAGCGCAATGCTCGCGGTACAGCTCATAGTTCTCGTCGAACTTGACGAGCTCCACGCAGCGCCCCGTCCGGGGCGAATGGATCATCCGCCCGCCGCCGGCGTAGATGCCGACATGGTGGACTCTCCCTTTGCCTTCCTCATAAGCGAAGAACAGCAGATCGCCCGGAGTCAGGTCCTCCCGGTCGACAGCCTGCCCTTCCAGAGCCTGGTCGGAGGCGTCTCTCGGGATGGCGATGCCGGCCGCCCGGTGCATGCTGAACGCCAGGCCCGAACAGTCGTAGCCGAGCGACGACATGCCGCCCCACAGGTAGGGAAGGCCGAGAAAGCGGCGCGCCTGCTCCACGACGAAGCGGCCGGCATGATCGCCGCGGCCGCCGGCCGATGGACGGCTGATCGCCGCAACATCGGCATCGCCGCGCTGGAGCCAGCCCTTGCCGCCTTCCGGCAGCAGCACCGTCAAGCCTTCGGCGTCATCCTCCGCGACCGGCAGCCGCGTGAGATAGCTCAGCTCCATGAGGCGCTTCGGCGCCCCTCCTCCAGCCTCATCGGGATCGGAATCGAGCAGCCAGGCGGTGTCGGCGGTGACCACGGCGCAGCGGCCCGATGCCCGTTCCCCTTCCTGCCGGTCCTTGCCGCTTCGGCAGGCTCCGTCCGGAAACGCTCCCGGAGAAGGGAAGGCCAGCTGCGCCAGAGGCACCCAGCCGGGATAGCCGAGCGGCTCCTTGCAGCTGCTCTGCCCCGGAATGAATACACGAGCCCAGCCCTCCTTCTCCTCGGCCACGAGCACGCGCTCGCCATAGAGCAGCTGCGTCTGCACCCGATTGTTGTCGCATAGGTCCAGGCGGTCGTCCACCGTCATTGAAGACAGCCAGCCGCGCAGGTCGGCCGGATTTGCCAGCGCCGGAGCATCCAGCTTCCGCGGCGAGTCCGGTCTCGTCCATACCGTCGCGACAGGAACCGCCGCACGCGCTTCCCTCAAGGCCGCGCTCATGATACCGCCGCTCCCGGACTGGCGGCGACGCGCACGTCGCGGATGCCGAGTCCCGGCGCATCCGGGAACGTCATGACGCGGCCGTCGTAACGGACACCTCCGTCGACGATGTCGCTCCTCAGCAGCAGAGGAGCGTCGAAATCAAATCGGGTGATGTTCTTTTTGCTCGCCGCCAGATGGGCCGCCGCCGTTACCGCCACCCGCGATTCGATCATGCTGCCGACCATGCATTCCACGCCGTACTGCTCCGCCATGCCGTTGATAAGCTGGGCTTTGTAGATGCCGCCGGACTTCATCAGCTTGATGTTGATGAGATCGGCCGCCCGCATCTGGAGCACGCGCAGCGCCTCCGCCGGCGAAAAGACGGCCTCGTCCGCCATGATCGGAGTCTGGACCGCGTCGGTGACCGCCTTCAGCCCCTCGATGTCATGGGCCTTGACCGGCTGCTCCACCAGCTCGATGTCGAGCCCGAGATCCTCCATGCGGCGGATCGCCCGGACCGCATCCTTCACCTGCCAGCCCTGGTTGGCGTCGAGGCGGATCTTCACCCCGCCGCCGACGCGGCTGCGGATTTCGCGGATGCGCTCGATATCCTCCTGCACGTCGTCCTTGCCGACCTTGATCTTGAGCACGTTGAAGCCTTCCCGGACGCAGCTGGCCGCATCCTCGCCCATCTCCTTGGGCGAGTTCACGCTGACCGTGAAGTCCGTCTCCAGGCGGTCCTTGTAGCCGCCGAGAAATTGGTACAGCGGCAAGCCGCAATGCTGGGCGACCAAGTCGTAGATCGCCATGTCCACGGCGGCCTTCGCGCTGCTGCTGCCGACCATCGCTCCGTGCACGCTCTGCAGCAGGCGCTCGTAGCCGAGCAGGCTCTGCCCGACGAGCAGCGGAGCGAACGTAAGCCGGATCGCCGACTCGATGCTCTCGAGGCTGTCGCCGGTAATGACGATCGTGGACGGCGCCTCTCCCCAGCCGACGCGGCCGTCGCGGTCCCGGATCCGGACCAGGATGGATTCCTGGTCATGCACGGTGCGGAGCGCGGTTTTGAACGGCTTGTGGAGAGGGGTCGACTGCCTCATCACCTGTATGCTTTCAATGTTCATGCTGTTGTCCTCCTCATGCGGCTGGCCGGGATGCTCTAAGCCGGCTCTGCGCCGTCCGAGAATCCGGATTCGTTGAAAACAAGGCTTCGGCCGCTCGTGTTCAGTACAGCTTCCACCCCAAGCGGAACGGCGATATTCGGCGAGCAGTGTCCGATCCGGAAGCCCGCCATGGCCGGCTTGCCGGCCGGCACGATGTATTCCGCCAGAACTTCGTCCAGACTCAGAGACTCCTTGCGCTTTGAAGGCTCGCAGTTATGGAAGTCGCCGACGACGATGCCGGCGGCATCGTCCAGCTTGCCGGCCTGCTTCAGCTGGCACAGCATCCGGTCGACGCGGTAAGGCTCCTCGTCGATGTCCTCGATCAGCAGCAGCCTGCCCCTCGTATCGATCTCGTACGGCGTTCCCAGCGTGCTGACGAGGAGCGACAGATTGCCGCCGGCAAGCGGGCCGCTCGCTTCGCCCGGAACCAGCACCCGCAGGGGAGCGATCTCTTCCGTATAGTGAACACTATGCGGAGCTAGAAGGCGGTTATACCCTTCCAGCGTCAGCGGATGGGGACGGGCATGGCCGGCTCCGTCCTCTCCTTCCGGAAGCTCCTTCAAGTCGATCATCATCGGCCCGTGGAAGGTGACCAGGCCGCTTAGCCGCCCGATCGCCGAATGAAGAAACGTAATGTCGCTGTAGCCCCAGAAAATCTTGGGATTGCGACGGATCATGCCGTAGTCGAGCCGGTCCGCGATGCGTGCCGTGCCGTATCCGCCGCGCGCGCAGATGATGGCGGCGATGTCCGGATCCGCGAACAGCCCGTTCAGCTCCTCGGCGCGCTCTTCATCGCTTCCGGCCAGGTAACCGCGGCGCAGCGAGAGCGTCCGGCCGAGCTTCACGTTCAGGCCGAGGCGCCGCAGGTAACCTGCGGCAGCCTCCGCCTGCTCCCGGTCGCCCGGACTTGCCGGAGCCGGAATCCCGACCGTGTCGCCGGGCTGCAGCTTGCGCGGGCGGATCAGGCCCGGACGGCTCACTTCAGCTCCGCCCATTTGAAGTCGATGAAGCCGAATGGATGGCGCACGACGCCGGACAGCTTGTCGCTCTCCAGATTGACCGTGTTGTAGAAGTACAGCGGCAAAATCGGAGCCTCGTCGATCAGGATCGCTTCGGCCTCATGCATCATCTCATAGCGCTTCTTCTCGTCGCTCTGCTGGTAAGCGCCCTTGATCAGCTCGTCGTACTTGGCGTTTTTCCAGCCTGTGCGGCTGAACGGATTGTCCGACTGGAAACCGTCCAGGAAGTTGATCGGATCCGCGAAGTCAGGCAGGAAGGAAGAACGGGACAGCTGCAGCTGCAGCTTCTTCTGCTCGGCGACCATCACCTTGCTTTCCTTGCTCTCCAGCTTGACGTCGACGCCGAGATTGTCCTTGAACATCGCCTGCATCGCTTGGGCGACCTTTTGGTTGATGTCGTTCGTGCTGTAGGTCAGCGTGACGTCCGGAAGCTTGGAGTAGCCGGCTTCCTGCATGCCTTTGGCGAGCAGCGCCTTGGCATCGGCCGCGTCGAACTTCAGCAGATCTCCGCCCTTCTCGCGGAAGTCGCCTCCGGCCGCATCCTCGAGCCCCGGGGACACGAAGGCGACGGCCGGCTTGTGCTTCTGGCGAAGCACGAGATCGACAAGCTGCTGGCGGTCGACCGCTTCGGCGAACGCCTTGCGGATGTTCATGTTGTTGAACGGCTCCATCGTGACGTTGAAGCGGTAGAACGCCGTGCCCGCCGCCTCTTCGACCTTGACCTTGTTCTCTTCGAACAGCTTGTCGGCCATATCGGACGGAATGCTGCCGGTCGTGTCGAGCTCGCCGGACTGGAAGAGCTGGTAGGCGGTATTCGTATCGTTGACCATTTTATAGGTGACGCCGCCCAGCTTCACGCTGGATGCATCCCAGTAGTCCTTGTTCTTGACCATCTTCAGCTCGTCGTCATGCTTCCATTCCGTAATCGTGAACGGTCCGTTGCCGACGATCGTCGCCGCTTCGCCCGCCCACTTCGCATTCTTCTCGACAACGGCCTGGTTGACCGGGAAAAAGGCCGGGCTTGCCGTCATCTGGATCAGCCAGGCCGCCGGATGGGCGAGCGTGACCTCAAGCGTCTTGTCGTCCGTCGCCTTGATGCCGACGGCGTCGGCGGAGCCTTGGCCGGAATTGTACGCCTCCGCGCCTGCGATCGGATAAGCGAGGAAGGCCGCATCGGACGCCGTGTCGGGGTTCAGCAGCCGCTTCCAGGCATATTCGAAGTCGGACGCCTTCACGGGATCGCCGTTGGACCATTTGATGCCGTCGCGCAGGGTGAAGGTGTACTTCAGGCCGTCGTCGGACATCTTCCATTCCTTCGCCATCGCCGCTTCAGGCTTCTGATCCTTGCCCAGGCGGGTGAGCCCCTCGAAGGCGTTGTTCACCACGTCATAGGAAATCTGGTCGAAGCCGATCGGCGGATCGAGGGAGGTCGGCTCCTTGCTGTTGTTGTAGCGGAGAATCTTGCCGGAGGCTTCTCCGGTGCCGCCTCCATCGTTGCCGTCTCCGCAGCCGGCCAGTATCGTTCCGGCCAGCAGCACGCAGCTGATCAGCGCAGCAGACATTTTTTTCATGGACATGGTTGTGGCTCTCCCCTTTGATTCGAATGGTGGGATACAAGTCGATACTGCGTCGCTGAGGCCGCAATCGAAGTCATATCGCCGATGTCTCATCTGGTCAGACGGCCTGCCTCTAATCTGTCTGCCGCAGGCCTGGCGCTCCCCTTCTCCCCCCTTGGCCCCGAATAAAAAGGGGCTAAAATGATTCGGAACAAGCGGCTCCCGGTTGTCAGCTCGCCGAACGGCTAGCCGATTGCGGCCGACCGTCCGGCCGGAGAGGACGGCGGAGCCTGCTGCGCCCGGGGATCCTCCAGCCAGCAGGATACCGAATGGCTGCCGCCCACCTGTGTCGAGGCGGGATGATGCAGCCGGCACACTTCCATCGCATGCGGGCATCGGGCCGCGAAGGCGCAGCCCGGCGGCGGCGCGAACAGATCCGGCGGCGTGCCCGGAATCGGCTCGAGCTGGCGCGAGCGGTCCCGGTCGAGCCGGGGCATCGAGGCCAGCAGCCCTCTCGTGTACGGATGCCGGGGCCTGCGGAACAGCTCCCGCACGGAGCCCGACTCCACAATCTCGCCGGCGTACATGACGCAGACGCGGTCGGCCGTTTCGGCGACGACGCCCAGATCATGAGTGATCAGCACGATGGACACGCCGGTCTTCTGCTGCAGCATCCGGAACAGCTCCAGAATCTGGGCTTGGATCGTCACGTCGAGCGCGGTCGTCGGCTCGTCGGCGATAAGGAGCGACGGATTGCAGGAGGCGGCGATCGCGATCATGATGCGCTGCCTCATCCCGCCGCTGAACTCGCCCAGATATTGCTTCAGCCGCGTTTCCGGACTCGGAATGCCGACCAGGCCGAGCATCTCCACGGCGATTTTGCGCGCTTCCGATCTCGGCACCTTGCGGTGCAGGGCGATGCTCTCGATCAGCTGCTCTCCGACGGTGAGCGTCGGATTGAGCGCCGTCATCGCATCCTGGAAGATCATTGAAATCTCTGCGCCGCGCAGCTTCCGCAGCTCCTTTTCCTTGAGCCGCGTCAGGTCAACGCCTTTCCAGACGATGCGAGAGTCCTTGCCGAGCTTCGACGTCTGTTCCGGCAGCAGCCGCATCAGGCTGCGGGCGGTGACGCTTTTGCCGCAGCCCGACTCCCCGACGATGGCCAGCGTCTCGCCTTCGCGAAGCTGGAGATCGACTCCGCGCACCGCCTGCACCTCTCCGCCGTGGGTCCGGAAGCTGACTCGCAGATTTTCGACGGCCATCAGGGTTTTGCCGGGCGCCCTGCCCTCGGCAGCTTCCCTCGGCTCCCGGCTGGCCGGCTTTTCCGTCGCCGCCGGTTCCGGCGCTGCCGTCCGGCCGTCGTAAATTGCGGGCGGCCGCTCTGGCAGGCGGTCTTCCCTAACCGTTTCTCTTTCCTTTTCCCTGGCCAGGCCTTCAGGAGCCGCGACCGCGGATATCGACGCTTTTCGGGATCGTCTCCACATGCTCATGACCTCCTCTGCCTAGGGTTGAAGATATCCTGCAGGCCGTCGCCGACCAGATTGAACGCCAGCATCGTCATGGAGATGAAGAATGCCGGGTAGAACAGCCTCCACCAATGGCCGGAGAGGATGACGCCGAGAGCATCGCTCGCCATGACGCCCCAGCTCGCGAGCGGCGGCTGGATGCCGAGGCCGAGGAAGCTGAGGAAAGCTTCCGCGAAGATGGCCGACGGCACGGAGAAGGTGATCTGCACCATGATGACGCCCATCGCGTTGGGCAGCAGATGCTTGCGGATGATATGCCAGCCGCTGGAGCCGATCGAACGGGAAGCCAGCACGTATTCCGAAGATTTCAGCGTCAGCACCTGGCCGCGGACGACGCGGGCCATCCCGATCCACCCTGTCGCGCTGAGCGCGACGATGATCGTCAGCAGGCCTGGCCCCATGATGACCATGAGCAGAATGACGATGAGCAGGTAGGGAACGCCGTACAGCATATCTACGAAGCGCATCATCAGGTTGTCTGCGCGGCCCCCGACGTACCCGGCGATGCCGCCGTACACGATGCCGATGACGACGTCGATCAGGGTGGCCATCAGGCCGATGAACAGCGAGATGCGGGCTCCGTAGAGAATGCGGGCGAATACGTCCCGGCCCAGGTCATCCGTGCCGAACCAATGCTCGGCGGACGGGCTCATGTTGGCATCGGTGAGGACTTGCCTGGAGTAGCTCTGGTCCGTCAACATCGGGCCGAACGAAGCGAGCAGGGCGAGCAGGATGATGATGACGGCTCCGGCGAACGCGAGCTTGTTGGCCAGCAGCCGGTTCCACGATTCCTTCCAGAAGCCGAGGCGGGGCCGAACGATCGCTTCCGCATCCACGGCGGAGCGGTTCATCGGGACAAACAGGGAATCCGGTACGTTCATGCTCAGCGCTCCTTCCGGTGCAGCTTGATGCGGGGATCAATGAGGCCGTAGGCGATATCGACGAGAAACATCATGAACAGCAGCAGAGCGCTGTAGAACACGGTCGTGCCCATGATGACCGAATAATCGCGGTTGTTGATGCCGTCCACAAAATACTTGCCCATGCCGGGAATGGCGAAAATCTTCTCGATGACGAAGCTTCCCGTCAGGACGTTGGCGATCAGCGCCCCGAGCAGGGTGACGACCGGCAGCACCGCGTTGCGCAGCGCATGCTTCGTGACGATGACGAACGGATGCAGTCCTTTGGCGCGGGCCGTCTCGATATAGTCGGAGGTGAGCACCTCCACCATGTTGGCCCTGGTCATGCGGGCAATGATGGCGATGGGACCGGTAGCCAGCGCCAGCCCCGGCAGCACCGTGTGGCGCCAGGTGCCCCACATGGCGACCGGCAGCAGATGCCATTCCACGGCCACGTATTTGATCAGCAGCGTCGCCACGACGAAGTTCGGCACGGCGATGCCGAGCACAGCGAGCACCATGGCCGCCTGGTCGATCAGCCGGTTCTTGTACAGGGCGGCGACCGTTCCGAGCGCGATGCCGGCGACGATGGCGAACAGGATCGCGATCATGCCGAGCTGGAAGGAAACGGGGAAACCGCGGCTGATCATCGAATTCACGCTGTCGGGAAAATGCCCGATCGACGGACCGAGATCCAGCTTGAGTAGAGACTTCAGATAAAGCACGTATTGAACGCCGACCGGCTCGTCCAGATGGTAATAAGCCATCATGTTCTGCACGGCCGTCGGATTGCTGTTCTTGCCGTCCTTATCGAACGGAGACCCCGGCACGGAATGCATGAGGAAAAAGGTCACCGTGACGATCAGCCACAGCGTCACCAGCATGGAGACAAGCCGCTTCAGGATGTAAGATGCCACCTTCTGTCACTCCCCTTAATCGGTCTGGCAAAACGTCTTAGCAGTAATTGGTCCTTGTCGCCAGCTCAATCATGACCAGCATGGCCCGGTAGGCTTCGAGAATGTCCTTGGCCTGGAAGGAAACGACCGGGCTGCTGCCCTCGATTCGGGTTCCCGGCATCAGGCTCGCCCATTCGGCTTGTCCGTAGTTCGCGAATTCGATCGACAGATGCGGCCGCTCCGGCGAAGCCAGCGGCTTGACGCGGGAGCGGTTGTCGAGAGCCTCCTTCGTCTTTTCCCTCAGCAGCTGTCCGGTCTTGTCCGGAGTCAGGCACAGAGCCGCCGTGCGCGAAATCGCCTTCTTGACGACTGCCGTCGTCACCCCCGGCAGCAGCGCCTCCGCTTCTACCGCCGTCTCGTCGTCGCCGGCCACGAGCAGGACGGGGACGCCGAAATAGCCGGCTACCATGGCGTTGAAGCCGAGCTCGCCGATGGCTGTATCCCCTATGTACATCTTCGTCACGCCGAAAATCATCGAATGGCTGAGAACGCCGCGGGTTGCCGCCATCGTATGGTAGCCGAGGAAGGCGGCGCCGCCGAACGAAGCGTCTAGCCCCTGCACCATGGAGTACGGCTTGACGTCTCCGGTGATGAGCTGGGCGTCGGGATGCAGCCTTTCGATCAGCAGATTGTTCATTTTGGATTGGCTGTCGTTGACAATCACTTCGGAGCAGCCTTCGTCGAATGCCGTGCCGATGACATGATTCGCCTCGTCCGTCATGATGACCTGGCCGCGGGGATAGCTGCGCTGGCTCGAATCGACGTGCGTGCTGTCTACAAGCCCTGTTATGCCTTCCATGTCTACCGATATATAGAGCTTCATTGGCCATCCTCCCGGAATATAAGAAATGATCGGTTCGGTTTTGATACAGAGTATGAAAAAAACCCAGACCAACAGCCGGGGACATGCTTGTCCCTGGATCCGTTGGCTGGGTTTTATTTACGTGCATGCCGGAATGTCCCGCCATACGGATAAATAAAGCAGCGTACGCTGACCGGAAGTAGGCGCGGAGGCCTGCTCTTCTAGTCGATGAGCGTGGATTTGAATTTTTTGGAGGCGTCCTTGAAGGCGACGATCAATGCCTTCTGTGAAGAGCCGTGGTACCTGCTCCGGATTTCCTCGGCTACCAGCTCCACGTCCAGAACGGAGTGGCCGATGAAGATCGAGCGGACGAACTCCGAAGTAAGCGGAATGGTGGAGGAGCAGCCGGCATCGATGATGATCCCGGATTCCTTCCCAACGACGAGCCCGATGAAAAAAGCGCTGTACTGCTGGGTAATCGGATTGTTCACGGATGACTGGGCATCGCCTATGAGATACAGCGTGTTTTTGTCGAAAGGCATCCGTCATTCTCCCTTGTCTGCTTCATGCGCTCGCTGGATGTTAATTATTCTAACATCGACTCGAGCGGGTTGTAAATAAGAAATCCTGCTATTGGCCCATGCCGGCCCGGCGTTGACTGCGACCACAGACACGCGCCGACATGTTATGCCCTTCTAACGGCAACCATGTTCCCGGTTCAAGCTGCTCCTAGAGGCGTCTGCTCCTAGAGGCGGCCTAGCAGGCTCCGGGTCCATGCTGTGCCGGAAATGCGCCTTGCAGGCTCCCGGTGAAGACGCCGTTAACGCTGATTCTTCTTCCGCAGGAATATTTCGGCCATCGCGGCCGCCAACTCGGTCTCCGCCGCCGTGAACACATGGCCTTCCTTGGCGTCGTCCAGCCCGTTCATGGCATAAATCAGGCCGATTCCGGCTTCGGGATCGAAATACATTCCGCTGCGCAGCCCGTAGGCGTCGCCGGGATGGCCGATCATCAGCCTGCCGGGCATGAGATCATGCGTCCGCTGGAGCTGCAGGCCGCCTTCCCGGTAGAAGCCTTCCTGCGGAACCCTGGACCATTGCCGGGCTTGCATCTGCTCCGCCGTCTCCTTGCGGAGAATCCGGACTCCGCTGCGCTCGCCCTTGCCGGCCAGCATCTCCAGCCAGCGGGACAGATCCGCGATTGTCGTCCGGAGGCCGCCTTGCGGGCCGAACAACGATCCGTTGGCGCCGGGAACATAATCCCGCAGGTCCGTCCGCTCCGGCAGACAACCGCGAAATGCGTCTGCGGCCGGAACATAGTCGCCGGCATCGGCATCGTACTCATAGAGGACGGCGATTCGGTCGGGCTCCTCGAAATCCTGCAGGTTGAAGCTGGAATCCCGCATGCCGAGCGGCTCGAAGAGATGCTTGCGGCAATAGCGGTCGAAGCGCTCGCCGCTCAGCCGCTCGATAATCGTCGCCATGACAATCGCGCCAAGGTTGGAGTATTCATAACCGGACGGATCCCCCGGCGGCTTGTCCCCCCACAGCTTGGCGGGATGCCATTGTCCTCCGGGAACGATCAGTTCAGAGAGCGGAATCATGGGATCCTGACGGGAAGCGGCCGCGAAGCCGGCATACTCGTCGCGCAGTCCCGACGTATGGGTCATCAGCTGCCGCAGCGTAACCGGCTGGCCGGGAAAGGCCGGATGGCGGAGCGGAAGGCCGACAAGCTTGCCTGCGTCGTCGTCCAAGCCGCATAACCCGCGATCGGCGAGCTGAAGCAGCGCAGCGGCTGTGACCGTCTTGGAGATGGATGCGATGCGGAAGATCGTCTTGTCCGACACCGGCAAGCCTCTTTCCTTGTCCGCCAGTCCCAGACCGCCGCTCCAGACGAGCCGCCCGCGAATGAGAAACGCGCAGGCCATGCCGACGATGCGGCGGCGATCCATCGTTTCCTGCAGCCTCAAGGCTACTTTGTCAGGCTTGCTCATGCGATGCGTTCAGCCTCCTTTTGAAGTTGCGTTTGTCGTCCAGGAGACCTGTATAGCGTTTACATTCTATTAAATTATGACTTTTCGTCCCCTAAAACGTCAATAGGCTAAAGGAAAATAATAAAGGCCGTTTGCCTCATCGGCAAACGGCCAGCGAATCAAGCTCCTTCTCTTTCCTGCTGCTCGCGGAGCTGCTGGATGATCTCCTCGGGGATATCGTCCTGCTCGATCCGGTGGTTGACATAGGCGATGAACGGAACGGCGAGCTCCGGATCGAACTGCGATCCTGAGCAGGCCTGGATTTCCTCCACGGCCTCCTCGAACGTACGGGTCCGCTGGTAAGGACGCTCGGTCGTCATCGCGTCAAAGGAATCGATGATGCAAAGCAGCCTCGCCAGCTTCGGGATCTCCGTCCCCTTGAGCCCATGCGGATAACCCGTCCCGTCATAGCGTTCATGATGCAGCTCGACAAGCGGCACGAGATCCGAATAGGTTCCCGATGCGAGAAGAAACTCCTTGCCGAAGGTGACATGCTGCTTGACGAGCTCCCATTCTTCCTTGGACAGCTTCGCCCTCTTGGTCAGCACTTCCCTCGGAATCTCCAGCTTGCCGATATCGTGGATAAGCGCGCCCAGAATAAGCGTGCGCCTCTCCTCCTCGTTCAGGCCGAGTTTCTCCGCCATGTCCACCGCGTAGGAGAACACCCTCTTGGAATGCTTGAACGTGTAGACATCCTTGGAGAGGAATACACGGATCTGCTGCTCCAGCTCGTTGATTTCATGCTCGAACTTCTGCGGCAGATAGGTCTGCTCGCCGTAGATCGTCACCGTGTTCTTGCCTTTGGACTTGGAGATGTACATCGCCCGGTCGGACAAGCCGACAAGCTGCGACTTCTCGTACGTATCGGCATTCATCTCCATGACGCCGGCCGAGAACGACACGCATCCGTGCGGGAGGATTTCGACGCCTTCGAACGGAGAATTGTTCACCGTCTTGCGCAGCTGGTTGATGAACTTGCGCGCTTCGTTTTTGCCGTACGCCGGCATGATGACCGCAAATTCCTCTCCGCCGTAGCGGGCGCAGACGAATCCAAAAGGCTCGCACTCCGCCTTGATGATGGAGCCGACGAAGCTGAGCAGCTTGTCTCCTTGCGGATGTCCGTAGAGATCGTTGTACTTCTTGAAGTCGTCGAGGTCCAGCATCGCGAAGGAGAAAACATTCCCATCCTCGCGGTAGGTTTTTATGAAGTCATCCAGCTTCTCTTCCAGGTAGCTGTGGTTGTACAGCCCTGTCCGCTGGTCCTTGTTGGCTTTGTCGTTGATTTCGTGGTACATGAGGAAAAGCTGTTTGAAGACGTGCGACAGCAGCGTAGCGATAATCAAGAACAGAAATAGGCCGAAAAGACTGGTATAAATAAGCAAAATAACCAGAATCATTGATAACAGCAAAATGCTGAGATAGGCAAAGAGAACTTCCTTGATAAACATTCGCAGGATTTCGACAAGTCTTCCTTTGTAGACCAAAAAATAATAGGTTCCAATCAAAAGGACGTTTATACAGAAGTAGGCCGCAAGCGAAACAATGAATGCCGGCAGGAAAGAAGTCTCAAAAGTGCCTGTCTCGCCGCCGAACCGCAAGTAGATGTAATTAGCCCCAACAATCATAAAAGTATACATAGCGAGATTAAGGAAATGTTTCCACCACTTGGTATCCTTATGATTGAAAACAATAAAAAAGGTGCTTATGGCCAAAGTCAACAGTGCCGGCTCTACTCCATATACAAATACGGTCGCCAAAAAAATAGTGGAGTCCATGGATTGACGGTGCCCTTCAGGCGGGAGTTGAAACATAAAGTAATCAAGCAAGACGACTCCTGCAGTCATGGCGTAAATCGTGATCCATCTGTCGTTAGAAATGGCAATTCCGACAGGAAGAAAGTAAGAAAGCAATAATAGACTACCCATTAAAGATAGCAGGACTACATAGAGGTATGAGGGCGTTTTAAGTATAACCGCGATAGCTTTCAACTGTTTCATCCTGGCTCTCCCTCTTAACGGGTAAATATTAAAAAGGAAACAGAACGATCATTCTGTCTCCTTTTTTAAGCTATTAGAATACTTTAAGTCCCGAAGTCAGCGCAACTCCCAGGGAAGCAATGATGGCAAGATTAAAGAGAATGACTTTAACATTGACTTTTTTCATATTCGTCACCTCCCTTCATGCTTCAAAGCCCCTTTTTCAAGATCAAGCCGCTTCTGTACGAGGCTGCTTTTCATGGGTTTTTTGGGAAGACATTTGCGATGTAATATAGAAGAAGATACCTATATTCATGATTACATCTCCAATACTGATGGCCTGCCTTCTTGGATAAGGAGGACCCAAAGGTATGATGTCTCCCAGAAACGGGAGTCTAGTTGAACTATCCAGAAGAATATGCTTGTACAGTACGTCTCCGTTCTTCAGCATTTCAATAAAATGAGGATCAAGTACGGAGGCAGCCTCCAGCGACACCGGCATTCGTCCGCCGTTCACCAGCATGACCAGGAAATTCAGAAAGACACCAATAAAAAGCAAGTTTATTCCCTTGTAAGAGCGGTTTACGTAGAGTAGAGAAAGCCCTGCAACATAAACGAGCATATAAAAGTAGGAGTTGAAACGAGCGAAAAAGGACACATAATCTTGCAGATAGAACAAACCGAACTGGACAATAAGCAGCAGCGGAAAAACCCAGCCGCCCTTAATTCGGATATTGCCGAGAGCGATCAAGCCGCTCTTCCAGCCTGCCCGGATAAATCCGACGACAAGGCCGATAAGGATGCCATCATAGACCATAGCAGTTTCCCCTTCAGAAGATTACGGCAATCGACGACAATATCAATATTGCAGTAAAGTTCTACAATTACCAACATTTGCATTTGATCATTGCCATTATAGAATGCATAAAGACAACCCGTCAATATGAACTAAGTAGCATAACCTATCTTTTTTTGCACAGAGGTCCTATTGACTTCACATTAAAAAACCGGTTCCCAACCAAATGGAACCGGTTTTTATTGCATCCATTGACCTAATTTTATGAATAATTTATACCATTAGGCCTATTGAATATTCGTTTTTATACATAAAATTCCATATTAAGAACGATTCTTCATCAGCCTTTGACGGCACCCGCCGTCATGCCCTTCATGATCTGTTCCTGGAAGACCAGATAAGCGGCGATGGTCGGCAGCACGGCAATGGCCATCGCCCCCATCGTCAGGCTGTAATCCGTGCCGAAGCCGTCGGAGAACAGGGCGAGGCTGAGTGGCAGCGTCTTGAGCGCCTGCGAGTTGATGAACACGAGCGCGAACGCGAAGTCGTTCCAGAAGCGCAGGAAAGCCAGAATCGCCACCGTGGCGAGCGCGGGCTTGCACAGCGGCAGGATCATCCGGAAGAAGATGCCCCACCAGCCGCAGCCGTCGATGAGCGCCGCCTCCTCGATCTCGCGCGGGATGGATGCCAGATAAGCGATCGTCACGAAGATCGCGATCGGCAGCTCGAAGGCGGTGTAAGGCAGGATCAAGGAAGCGTACGTATCGAGCATCCCGACCTTGTTCATGACGATGAACAAGGGCACGAGCGTGCTGTGGATCGGAATCAGCATGCCGAGCACGAACAGCCCCGTCGCCGCCCGCGACAGCGGAAAGCGGAAGCGGGAAAGCACATAGGCGGCCATCGTGCCGAGCAGCAGCGTCAGGGCGACGGCCAGCACCGATACGACAACGGAGTTGACCATGGCGCGGCCCATATGCCCGAGCTCCCAAGCGCGGGACAGATTGGAGAGCACCCATTTCTGCGGCAGCGCATAGGGATGGGCAAAAAATTCGTCGTTGGTCTTGAGCGCGCTGATGAACAGCCAGTAGAGCGGATACAGCGTGCCCGCCGCGTAGAGCAGCAGGGCAAGCTTCACCGCGAATCGCCCGGCGGCGGAGCCGGCCCGAGGCTTTCCGACGGCCTCGGGCCGGATAGGAGCAGCAGTTGCCTTCATTAGGAGTCCTCCTCTTCCCTCATCCGTTCTTCCGGCGGGTGACCAGCAGGTTGAGCGCGATGAGCAGCAGGCTGATGACGATGATCATGGTGGAGACGGCGGAGCCGTACCCGTAGCGGTAGACGGCGAACGTGTTGTTGTACATATAAGTGGCGAGCAGCTCCGTCGACTTGGCCGGTCCGCCGCCCGTCATCACGATGACATGGTCGAACGCCTTCAGGCTGCCTGCGATGCAGAGCACCAGCGTGACGACGACCGTGCTCCATACCATCGGAAGCGTCACCGAACGCAGCTTGCGCCAGCCGGAAGCGCCGTCGATGGCGGCGGCATCGTGGATTTCCGAGGAGATGTTTTGGAGGGCGGCAATGAAGATGATCAAGTAAGGCCCGATGTTGCTCCAGTTGATCGGAATGGAGACGGCGTACATATTGATCTTGGGATCGGACAGCCACGCCCGGGTCCAGCTCTCGAGCCCCAGCAGCGAGAGCGCCTCGTTCAGCAGGCCGAACTGCGAGTTGTAGATATAGCCCCAGATCATCCCGATGACGACGGTGGACAGCACCATCGGCATGAACAGCGCAGAGCGGATCAGCCGGTTGAACCAGCCGTTCGCGGTGAGCAGCAGCGCGCCGACGAGCGCGATGGGAATCTGCCCGGCAATGGCGGAAACGACGAGGATCAAGTTGTTTTTCAGAGCCCTCCAGAAGACGGGATCCTGCAGCATGGCCGAATAGTTGCCGAATCCGATGAACTTCGGCTGGCCCATTCCTTTCCATTGGAAGAAGCCGTAATAGACGGACCACAGAATCGGCACGATGGCGAACAGGATGAATACGATCAGTGCGGGCAGCAGCGCCGCCGCGATGAAGCCTCTGCTGCGAAGTGGGGTCGGCACGGGTTGTCAGCCTCCTTTGTGCAAAAAAGAGACCCGCTGCGGGCACGGGTCTCCGACTGTGCGGTTATGGGTTGAGCGAACGGGCTTGGGCATCCTGGAGATTCTGGGCGACCGTCTCCGGCTTGCCGCCCATCATGAGCTCCTGCAGGCCGTTGTTGATGGCCTCCGCCGCTTCGGCCGACAGGTAGGCGTCGTAGACCGGCGTGATGCCGATCGTCTTGACGAGCTCGAACGCCTTGTAATAGAGGGAGGTGACCTTCGACTGGTCGACTTCCGTCTTGTACATGATCATAGAGTTGCTTTCGGCAATCGCCTTCTGCGTCTCCGGTCCGCTCACCGCGTAAATGAAGTCGAGCGCGGCCTGCTTCTTGTCGCCCTCCGCCTTTTTGCTGAGCGCAAAGCCGGCACCGGCGCCGCCGGTAATGGTGTTCGCCTCGCCTTTGCCGCCCGGAACGGAAGGAAGCACCGTGATGTCGATCTTCTTCAGCTCGTCCTCGCTGGTCGCGGCGAGATTCGTCAGCGTCCATGCGCCGCTCACCATCATGGCTGCCTTGCCCTGCACGAAGTATTGCTCCGCCTGGGTATTGTCGATCGTATTGGCGTCCTTGGCGAAAGCGTTCGCGTCGACGAGCTGTTTGAAATAGCCCAGAGCTTCCACGAACTGCGGATCGGCAAAGGAGGCTCCATCCTGCGCGACCGCTTTCTTGAACCATTCGGTTCCCGTCACGCGGTCCGCCAGAGAACCGAGAATGGTCGACTGCGCGACCCATGGCGCCTTGTTGCCGAGCGCGATCGGCGTAATGCCGGCCTTGTTGAAGGCGGCGACGGCTGCCATCAGCTCATCCCAGGTTTTCGGAACGGCGACGTTGTTCTGCTTGAACAGATCCGCATTATAGTAGAGGAAGGACGTCGCCGACATGGCGAGCGGAGCGAGATAGGTGCTGCCGTCGATCGTCGAGCCGTCGAAGGCTCCGGGCAGGAAGTTGTCCTTCCATTCCTGCTTGCTGTCGAGCAGCTCGTTGATCGGCTGCACGAGCCCGGACTCCTGGAAGCCCTTGATGTGGCTGCCGGAGTAGGAGAGGAACACATCCGGCATCTCGTCCGCGGCGGCGACCGTGCTCAGCCGCTGGCGGTATCCGTCCGGAGGAATGGCTTGAGCGTCGAGCTCGACGTCGGGATGGCTGGCGGCGAATTCCTCGATCTTGGCTCGGACCGTCTTGGCGCGGGCGTCGTCCCCGGCGAAATTATGCCATACGGTGAGCTTGGTCTTCTTGCCGGCGTCCGCCCCTTCCCCGTTCTTGGAGGAGGCTTCATTGTTCGTGCCGCCGCTGCACGCGGTGAGCAGCGTCATGGCCGTGACGGCGGCGATTCCAAGCTTGCTTATGTTTCTCATAACCATTCCCCCTGTCATGAATTGACCTCAGTATAAGCCAGGGGGCCCCGCCTCAGCAGGGGGGATCCTTCGGGAGCAGGGGGGGCATTCTTCACCTGCCCGCCTGGCGGAATTCGGTCGGCGTGCAGCCGCTATGCGTCTTGAACAGCTTGTTGAAATGCTTGGCGTCCTCATACCCGACCTCCGCGGCGATGCGCGCGACCTTGGCAGGCGTATGCAGCAGCAGATCCCGCGCCCGCTCCATGCGCGCGGCCGTGACGAACTCCAGATAGGTGAGTCCGGCCTCCCGTTTGAACAGCTCGCTGAAATAAGTCGGATTCATGTGGACATGCCGGGCGACCTGCTGCAGCGACAGGCTGCTGCTGAGATGCTCGCGGATGTATTCGCAGGCTCGCCTGACGGCTCCGTGGCCGCCGGAAGCCAGCTCCCTGTACCGGCTCGCCAGCGTGAGCAGGCAGGTGATGAGCGTCTCGCGCGGCTGCTCCTCCAGGCCGCTGATCTCCAGGCCCTCCAGTGGAGCAGCCGGCTCCGCCCCGACGGATTCCGCGCTGCGGTCCAGCCAGCGGCAGCCGGCGATGAGCACGGAGTGGAAATAAGCGGTTGCGGAAGCCGGCGTCGCCTTCCCCTCGGAACGGATGCTCTCCAGGAGACGATCGGTCCATTGCTCCACCGCCTCCGCCCTACCGGCTTGAAGCATGCGCGCGATCTCCCTCTCCTCCTCCGGAGAGCATACGGTGCGCATGCCCTCGCGCCCGCTCACCTCGGCATTCAGGACGACGCCGCCGCTGCCGGCCAGGTAGCGGCTTGAATACGCATGCAGCGCTGTCCTTCTCGCCGCCTCCATGCCGTCCCAGCCCGGCTGGACTTCGCCGCCGGCCGCATGGAGCGGCACTCCGGCCGCCGCAGCCTTCCGGACGATGGAGCGCATCTGCGGAACGAGCTCCTGCCCATCGCGGACAGCGGCCGCAAGCAGCCAGCCCCGTTCATGCGCGGCGGCAGGGACGCCCAGAAGGCCGGCCAGCTGCTGGACCGCCTCCTCGGCGAGTCCGCGCGCAGCGGCCGGACCGGCATAGCCGAGCAGCCATAGCTGCAGGCCGCGGCTCCGGCCGACAGCGCGCAGGGCGGGATGCCAGTCGAACGTCTGCTCCAGCAGCTCCGGCTCCGGCCGCCCTCCTCCCAGAAGGCGGGAGATCTGCTGCCCGTAATAGGCTTCCGACTGCATCCGTCTGCTCTCCTCGCGCTCCAACTTGCTGCGGCGCCGGTCTCTCGCCCGCAGCGCCGCCTGCAAAATCTCGTCCGGACCGCTCGTCTTGAGCAGATACTCGCTCACGCCCTGCCTGATGGCTTGCTGGGCATAAGTAAATTCATCATAACCGGACAGCACGATGACCTCGGTATCCGGATAAGAGGCGAACACCTCCGAGCTCATCTCGAGGCCGCTTGCTCCCGTCATGCGGATGTCGGTGAGAATCAGCTCCGGCCTCTCCACCGGGATGCGCATCAGCGCTTCCTCCGCGGAAGCCGCTGCGGGCAGCAGGCTGAAGCCGTTCTCCGCCCAAGGAATGACCGTGCTCAAACCGGTACGGATGATGACTTCATCGTCGACTATGAGCAGCTTCATCCGCTTCCCTCCTCCTCGGCCGGCTCCGGCAGCACGAACATGACGACTGTCCCTTCTCCGACGCGGCTCTCCACCTGCAGGCCTGCGCCCGGACCATAATGGAGCAGCAGCCGGTTGTGCACGTTGCGCAGCCCGTAGCTGCCGTATTCTCCCCCGGTCGCCGTATCGAAGCCCGGCAGCAGCCGGCTCACGAGCAGGCCCCGCAGCTCCTCCAGCTTCGCCGGCTCAATGCCGACTCCGTCATCCCGGACCGTGAAGCGGATTCCCTCCTCGACGGGAGCGGCGATGACCTCGATGCCTCCGGGCTCGGGCCGCTTGAGAATGCCGTGCAGCAGGGCGTTCTCGATCAGCGGCTGCAGCAGCAGCTTCAGCATCCGGCGCTCCAGCAGCTCTTGAGGCACCTCCGTGCGGAACCAGAACCGCTCCGGATAACGGATCGACTGTACCTTGATATAGCTCTGCACATGGCTGATTTCCTGGGACACCGTACAGTATTCCTGCCCCTTGTTGAGGCTGAAGCGGAGGAAGTCGCTGAGCGAGCCGACCATTTCCGCCGTGCGGGCATCCTTGTTCATCAGCGCCATCCACTGGACGGAAGACAGAGTGTTGTAAAGGAAATGAGGGTTGATCTGGGCTTGCAGCGCCAGCATGTCCGCTTCCTTCTTCATGCTCTCGCTCCGCTTCACTTCCTCCGTCAGGTTGACGATGCGGCTGCTGAGCCGATTGTAGCTGATGACCAGCTGGCCGACCTCGTCGATTGTTGTGACCGGAATTACAGGCAGCGGCTCCTCGGGATTCGCGCCCCGCAGCTGCCTCGTCAGCGAGGAGAGCGGCCCGGTCACCTTGCGCACGATGAAGCCGACGACGACAATGACGAACAGGAGGGCGATGCATACCGAGATTGCGGTGAGCGTAAGGAAATAGCGGTTCTGGGAGCGGTACTCCTGAAAGGGGATGATGCCGGCGAGCTTCCAGTCGGCTCTGCCGAGCGAGCGGTACAGGACGGTGGAACGGGTGTCGTTCTGGCCGTAAGTGAGCACGCCGCTCTCTCCGTCCAGCCCGGTCAAGCCCGGCAAATAATCCGTAAGGGGGCGGTTCGTCTCCCAGCGCGGCGGTCCGGCCATAATCCGGCCCTGTCCGTCGAGCAGCACGACCGAGCCCGAGCCTTCCAGCTCGGACTGCCGCAGCTGGCGGGCGATGACCGACTGGTCGAGGCTGATTCGCAGCTGGCCGATGACTTTGTCGTAACGCGTCGTGCTGCGGATCGGCCGGGACATCGTCAGCACCTGCTGGCTGTCCAGGGAAGTCGTCTGCACGTAGACGGACGACCACCATTTGGCATGCGGGCCGTAATGCTCCGGGTCCTCGGCCGCAAGGCGGTCAAGGCCGGAGGAGACGACGGAGCGGATGCTCACGGGCGAGCTTCCGCCCGATCCGTCGATGGTGATGTTGCTGATATACGGCTTGGAGAAGGCCAGATCGGTCAGAAAGCTGATGATGGCGGTCTGCTTGCGCGCATCGCGCTGTCCGGCCTGCAGATCCTTCTGGACATTCTCGTTGCCGATCAGGAAGAGCGACATGTTCTCCACGTCCGCGACCATGTTGTCCAGGTAAGCCTGGAGCAGATCCAGCGTCTTCATGCCGTCGATCTTGGCTTTCTCTTCCGACAGCCCCTCGGCGATTGAGTAGGACAGCAGTCCGAGCGACATCAGCGGCACGAGCACGGCTAGAATCGTCAGGAGGGATAGCTTGTGTTTGAGTGATTTGCCGAGCCAGTTTTCCATGCTGCCGATTCCCCCAGGCGAGTTTTGGGATGTTTTCTACCATCATAGTCAAGGATTTGGACGAGCGCCAGAACATTTCGATGCCAATTTTCCTCGTATTTCCAATAAATATCGGAAAATCTGACATCGTTTTGAGCGTTTTCGTCACAATTGTTATGATAGCGCATACATTTTTGATCAGGCAAGCCATCCTGAAAAATAAAGCAGACGGCAGGCGAAATCAGTACAAAAACACGATGCCGCCGACAGCAAAAATCAAAAAAAGGAATCCGGGCCGATGGCCGAATTCCTTCTTGTATCTTCCGATGTCTGCGCAGCTGAGCTGTTGCAGCTTCGGATGGATGCGCAGCTGAGCTTTTGCATCTCCGGATGCGTGCGCAGCAATCGGTCATGCCTGCCGCATTCTCATGCCTGCCCGACCGTCATGCTTGAGCAACGTCTCCAGCTTGTGCAGCTGTCACGCATGGGCAGCCGCCAAGCGAAGAGCTGCGGCGTCCGCGCCTTCGGCCGATTGGCCGAGCATCCGGATGATCGCATGCACGGCCCGATCCGCGCCATGCTCCGGCTTGTTCAGCGATGCGTTCTTGCGCAGGCGGGCGCGCAGCGCGTCTTCCGCGATGACCTGGCGCAGCCTACGCATGAGGTCCGACTTGGAGCGGGCTTCCACTGCGGCTCCCAGCCGCGTCAGATAAGCCGAGTTCTCCTGCTCTTGTCCCGGAATCGGCTTGAACAGAATCATCGGCAGCTCCTGCGACAGAGCCTCGGAGACGGTGAGGCCGCCCGGCTTCGTCACCATGACGTCGGCTGCGGCCATGAGCTCGTGCACATAGTCGATGAAGCCTGTCACGAGGATCCGATGCGGTCCGCCCATCGCTTCCAGCCGTTTCTCCAGCTGGCGGCGCAGCTTCTCGTTGCGGCCGCAGACGAAGACGTACTGGGCGGGCGGCATGTCCTCGGCGGAATCCAGCAGCGTCAGCAGCCGCCGTCCGATCAGGCCGTCGCCCCCGCCCATGACGAGAACGACCGGCAGGGTGGGGCTGAGCCCATGCTTGCGCCGCAGCTCCAGACGGTCGTAGGCGCGTCCGAAGGAGAAGCGGACGGGCATGCCGGTGACCGATACGGCTCCAGCCGGTATGCCGAGCTCCGTCAGGGAGCGCTGGATCGACTCGGAGCCGACGATGTACCGGTCCGTGCCCGGATGGAGCCAGTAGCTGTGCCGCGCGTAATCGGTCATCACCGTCACCGTGGCGACCGACGTCAGCCCGGCCGTCTTGAGACGGGACATCGCCGCTGCAGCGGGCGGGAAGGTGCTGACTACGACGGAGGGCCTGAATTCCTCCAGCAGCTCCATCATCCTCCCGGAGCGGAACGTGCGCATCTGCTTGAACATCCCGGACAGGCGGTTCTCGTCGCGGGTGGCGCGGTACAGGTATCCGTACAAGGACGGCAAGCCTTTGACGCCCTGCATGTAGAAGAATCTGCCTACGGAATGCGTCTTGGGATGCGTCCACTGCATGAAATCCACGACCCGGACAACAGCGTCGGGATATTGCCGCGCCGCCGCTTCCGCGATGGCTCCGGCCGCCTGGTTGTGGCCGTCGCCCAGCGTCCCGGTCAAGACCAGGATCCTCTGCTGGCTTATAGGTACCAAAGGGGGTTCCTCCTTCAAGATCTTAGCCGGTGGCAGCTTCCGCTTATACATACGGCTCGTTCGGCCGAAATAGTCTTCTTCCGCATGCCCTGCCCGCAAGATGTCGTCTGGAACCAGCTTACCGCGATGGGGCGCTTGAGGCATACCGTCTGTGGAATGTTCCTGTCCTGGACCGAAGTCCGGTTAATCGGTCATTCCCTCGCCCTCGAAGGAGCGGAGCGCCTCCCGCACATGATCCGGGATGGCGGTGCTGCGGCCGCTGGCCGTATCGATCAGCACGACCGTGCCGCGTCCCGCGGCCCTGAGCTCTTCCCCGACGGTAAGCGCGTAATGGATGTCCATGGACGAGCGTCCGAGCTTGGCTGTCTTCACATGCAGCCGCAGCTGGTCGCGGAGATAAATTTGGCCCAGGTACTGGCATTCGAGATCCGCCACGACGGATACCGTCTTGTCGCTGAACAGCTCGTCGGTCAGCCCCAGGTTCTCGACGTACTCGATCCTGCCCTGCTCGAAATACATGAAGTAGCTGACGTTGTTGACATGCCCCAGCATGTCCGTCTCGCAATAACGGATTTTCAGCGGGATGGAAAATTGAAACGATTCCAGCCAGGCTTGCCTGTCTTCCCCCATGAATGCGCCCTTGCTCATGATGCGAAATGCCCCTTTCAGCATCCTTCCGGTCCACGCTCTCGCCTCTGCCGGAAACGATAGGTCTATCATGCAGGATATCACGCCGCGTGCCGGACAGACAACTTTTCCGCCGCTGCCGACGGTCCGGGCGTCCCGATGCATGCCCCGATCGCCTTACAGCCATACTGACTAGATGACCATAGGAAGGGTGAACCGAGCATGCCGCAGAGCCACTGGCTGATTCCAGCCGGAGAAGGAATCGGCTTCAAAGTAAACAAAGGCCAAGTCATCCGGGTGACGGATGTCGAGGGCGAGCAGGTGGCCGATTTCGTCGCTTACCGCGCTGACGACACGACCGAGAGGATCGATCCCAACGTGACGATGGACGCCCTCCATAAGATGAAGGTCCGTCCGGGGGATATTCTCTACTCCAACAAATACCGTCCGATCCTGACCGTTGTCGCCGACGACGTCGGCGTCCACGATTTCATCAACGCCTCCTGCCGTCCGGAGATGTACGAGTTTTTGTACGGCAAGAAAAACCACGCCAGCTGCCATGAAAACCTGACCCGGGCACTGGAGCCGTACGGCTTGCCGGAGCCGGACCAGCATTACGCGTTCAACGTGTTCATGAACACCGTCATCCATCCGGACGGCAGCATTTCCGTCGAGCGTCCGCTATCGAAGGCGGGCGACGCGGTGGAGCTGAGGGCGGAAATGGATCTGATCGTCGCCGTCTCTGCCTGCCCCTGCTCGGAAAGCGCCTGCAACAGCTATGCCTGCACGCCGATCCGCGTCGAAGTTGTCGACTGATCACGGCGATCGATGGATCGGCCGGGCGACACATGGGAGTCGTTGAATCGAACTGTTTCCAGGGACGCCGCTCCGGCGCCCCTATTTGTCCTTCTACAAAAATAAGCCTCCGAATAGGAATAGGATGACTTGTACCCGTTGCAGGCAAGCCTATTTCCTCTGGAGGTGAATTTCGGATGAACGCCTTTTTGGCCTATGTGCTGCTGGGTCTGTCCCTGTCGGCTCCGATCGGCCCCATCAACGCCGCCCAGCTGGACAAGGGAGCCCGGTTCGGCTTCACCCATGCATGGCTGGTCGGAATCGGCGCCATGGCTGCCGACGCGCTGTACATGCTGCTGATTTATTTCGGCGTGGCGAACTTCCTGGCGACCGGCTTCATGCGCACGCTGCTGTTCTCTTTCGGCTTCTTCGTGCTCATGTACACCGGTCTCGAGACGCTGAAGGCCGCTTCCCCCTCGCTGCCGGGTCCGCTCCATGAGGAAACGACGAGAGCCGCATCCTTCCGCTCCGGCTTCCTGATGGCGCTCCTCAACCCGCTCAATATCCTGTTCTGGCTCGGCATCTACGGCTCCCTGATCGCCGGGAGCTCCCATGAGGGCCTCTCTCTGCTGCTCCTGCACAGCACCGGAATTTTCGCGGGCATCCTGCTCTGGGACGTCGTCATGGCCGCACTCGCAAGCTCGCTGCGGCGATTCGCCAGCAGCCGCGTCCTGCAAGGCATCTCCTCCCTGGCAGGGCTGTCGCTGATCGGCTTCGGCCTTTACTTCGGCTGGCAGGCCTTCCTCCAGCTGACGGCCTAGAATGCCGGGACGTTCACCCAACTCCCACTCCTTACATACGATGAAGCGACGTATCAAAGGAGGATGGCAAGGACGGATGGCACAACTGCATGCGAAAAGCTGGCTTGAACATCACTCAATGTCACTGGAGAAGTGGGAAAGGGAAGCCTACCTGAGCTTTGCTTCCATGATCGCCGACGACGACAATTCCTATCCTTGCGTGCCGGGCAGGCAGGGCTTCCTGACCGACAATCTGCGGTTCGGGTTCGCTCCCGACCCGCGTACGGAAGCGGCGGCGCGCGAAGTCGCCGATCTGCTTGCGCAGTACGGTCCCTTGTCCGGGGAAACGGGCAAATACGCCTCGCTGGTCATCTTCTTCCGCACTCCCGAGGATCTGCTGGAGAGCGCGTCCGTGGAAACCTACGAGGAGCTGTTCTGGTCTCTTCTCAGCGGCGCTTCCAGGCTGGACCCGGCACCCTGGCCGGAATCGATTCCCCGGGATCCCGGGCATCACGAATGGGAATTCTGCTTCGGCGGAGAGCCCTATTTCGCCTTTTGCGCCACTCCGGCCCATGTGGTCCGGCGCAGCCGCTCCTTTTCCGGCTTTCTCGCAGCTTTCCAGCCGCGCTGGGTTTTCCGGGAAATCAACGACTCCACGCCCTTCGGCCGCAACATGAAAAAAATCATCCGCAGGAAGCTGGCGGACTACGACGGCATCCCCGCCCATCCGTCGCTCAAATGGTACGGCCAGCAGGACAACCAGGAATGGCAGCAATACTATTTGCGGGACGACGACAGCGCCTTGTCGAAATGCCCGTTCCTGAGCGGCAAAATCAAGCTGCCTGCCGGCGACTAGATCCGGATTCCGCAAGGAAGCATTCTCGCGGGTCTTGAGCGCTCAGGCGAGAAGACGAAACGTTCGCCGCCTCAGGATGAAGCCGTCTCCCCGCAAGCGTCGCCCTCGGAACGCTTCTCCTCGCCTGGCTGCGGCTGTCCGCCCTTCCAGCGTCTCGACATGGCCAGCGTGACGGCGCCCACCGCCGCGGCAATCGCCAGACTGGCCCAGAAGCCTGGCCGGCCTGCCGGCTCCAGCAGCGAGCCGGAGGCGGCGGCCGCCATGAGGGCAAGCGCCGTCCCGCTTTTGATCCATCCCGGAAGCCCCGGCTTATGCAGCTTCAGATAAGTCGCGACGATGAACATCCATACATAGAGAAGCACCAGGCCGCCGGCTGTCGCCAGATGCTCGAACAGCGTCGAGGGCAGAAGCAGGGCAAGCACGACGGAGACCGTCATGCCGCCCGCGTTGACGAGCAGCGCCGCCCATGGCAGGCGCCGGGCCCCCGCCGTCCGCGTCAGCCAGCGCGGAGCGTCTCCGTCCGATGCGAGCGACACCAGCATCGTGGATACGCCGTACAGAGAGGCGACGAGGATCGAGAATCCGGCGACGATCAGCACCCCGTTGAGCATATGGACGAGCACGGACAGCCTCATCACCTCGAGCGTCTGGACAAACGGGCTTTCCGAGGAATTCATATCCGAACGCGGCACGACCACAATTGCAAGGCCGATGGAAAGAAGATAGAGGATTCCAATGCCGAGCAGCATGATGCGGCCCGCCTTGGGGGCATCCGCAGGCCGCTTCAGTCCGGCAGCCATGAAACCCATCACCTCGATGCCGCTGAAGGCGTAGAAGGCGTATAGAAGTCCGCTCCAGGCGCCTTTCCAGCCGCCGGCCTCCAGCAGCCCCCTCCACTCCGCCGGCTTTGCCGCCGGGGACGTTCTGCCGCTCAGCAGCATGAAGGCGGCGACGGCGATGAACATGGCGACGGCCGCGATTTTCACGACGGCGAACAGGTTCTCGGCGGTGTTGATTCCTTTGGACCCCAGCACGACGACGGCGAGCGCCAGCACGGCGTAGCCTGCGGCAAAAACCCATAGCGGAACAGCCGGAAGCCAGTACCGCGTGAACAGCCCGAGAGCTGTCAGGGAGCCCCCGAGAATGAGCAGCTCGGAAGACCAGTAGATCCAGCCCGTGCTGAAGCCGGCCCATCTTCCGTACGCTTTTTTGGCATACGCTCGGAACGAGCCCTTTTCCGGCTGCTCGGCCGTCATGGAAGCAAGCGCCTCATAGACGAAATAAGTGGCCGCGGCAGCAGCCAGAAAAATCGGCAGCACGAGGAAGCCGCTCCGGCGGACGGCGATGCCGGTGCCGAGAAAAAAAGCGGTGCCGATCGTGCAGCCCGCTCCGAACAGCGACAGCTTCCACCAAGAAAGGCCGTTTGCGCCCCCTTCGGAGCCCGCCCCTCCGGCGGCGGCAGCCCGAGGACGCTTGAGATGTTCGGACATGATTTCAAGCCTCCCTTATGGAGGTAGGATGGTCCAGATCCGCCGGAACTATCCTTGGCCGGCCGCGCGGTCAGTACCGGTTGGCCTCCATCCAGGCCGCCGCGTAGTCGATCAGCTCCCGCTGCGGCAGCAGCCGCACGAGCGCATCTCCGATCCGCCCTCTGGCGGCCAGCGGGCAATCCCTTTCAAAGGCTTCGCCGACGACGTTGAAGTCGTCGTCGCGGTACGCAAGGTCCTCGAAAACCACCCATTCCCTGACGCCGTTCCTCAGCATGGGAGAGCCTTGGCTGAGCATCTCCTTGTTGGGGTAAGAAGCGCGATGCTCGGCCAGATGCAGCGTCGTGTTTCGTTCGTGGTCGACCCCAAGCAGCAGAGCCCGGCCGCCAAGCTCGGCCATCCGCTCAAGAGGGGAGCCTTCGCCGAGGGCAGGCGACAGCAGATGCGGTTCCAGAATCGTCTGCGCCAGCGGTCCGCGGGCGGCGAAGCTCACCTGCGGATGGGCGCTGCGCAGCGTGCCCTCTTGACGGCGGAAGCATTCCACGACGGCGCCCATGCCGCGGGTAGCCGTCAAGTCCGGGCGATAGGCGGGCATCTCGGCCCGAATGAGCGGCCACCATGATTCCGGAACCGGCGGGCGCATCCAATAGGAGGGCTCGGACAAATCCGACGATTGGGCCGGCATGACGATCGTGCCGCTGTCCCCGACGGCTTCCTCGAGGGCAAGCACGACCGCTTCCGGCCCGCCGACGACCCAGCGGCCGAATGCCTTCATGGAGGAGTGGACCAGCAGCAGCATCCCTTCCTCCACTCCTATTTTTCGCAGCCCTTCGCTTATGTCTCTGCTTGTAAGGGGCATTTCGTTTTCGTTGATCATGGGTGCAGCCTCCATATGCGGGATCGGCAAGCCGGGAGTCCATCCCCCTTGCCTTCTCGACTCGTTCTTTTCGCCAGTGTACCAGAGTACGGCCCGCTTCGCAGGGGCAAGAACGGTTTAAGCCGATCCGATGAGGAGAATAAAAACGATTGCGGGAATAAAAAAGCCCCGGCATACGCCGGGGCTGGTGCTGTCCAGCAAGAATCCTTGGCTTGGCCTAGGAACGAAAAGGGGCAAAACTTATTGCATGTTATGCTTTTGACGTCTCCTTGCAGAGACGCGGGTCCAGATCCGGGCAAGGCCAAGCCTGCGCTCAGACCGGCTCCAGGCTGTCCAGAATCTCCGTCAGGCTGAGCTCCGCGCAAGCCATGGACGTGTCGGCTGCGCCGTAATACATGCGGACGCGGTCTCCGTCGACGAGAGCGCCGCAGGAGAAGACGACGCCTCCGAAGAAGCCGTCCCGCTCGTAATCCGCCTCCGGCTCCAGAATCGGCTTGCCGGAGCGGGCAATCACCTTGGACGGATCGTCCAGGTCGAGCAGCACGGCTCCCATGCAGTACCGGTGATCCTTGGTCGCGCCGTGGTACAGCTCCAGCCAGCCGCGCTCCGTCCGGATCGGAACGGCTCCGCCTCCGATGCGGCCGCTGTCCCACATGCCGTCGCGCAGCCCGATGAGATGGCGGTGGTTGCCCCAGTACAGCAGGTTGTCCGATTCCGCGATCCACATCTCGGGGCGGCCGCAGCTTTTGGTCGTCGGGCGGTGAAGGGCGTAATACTTGCCGCCGATGCGCTCGGGGAAGATGATGACGTCCTTGTTGTCCGGCCCGAAGATCATGCCGTGATGCGTGACGCTCTTGAAATCCTTCGTGGAGACGAGCGATTCCCCGATGCCGACGGGCGACACGGCCGAGAAATAGATATAGTAGGTGTCCCCTATCTGCGTGATGCGGGGGTCTTCAACGCCGAAAATCTCCAGGGGCTGCGTCGGATAAATGAACGGCTCCTCGTCGACCGTGAAGCTCCTGCCGTCCCGGCTGCGCGCGATGCGCAGGTACGAGAGGGAGGTCAGGTATTCGAAGGCCGGCGCATGCTCCTTGCGCACGATGACGCGCGGATCGGACAAGTCGTAGCGCTCGTCGTCCTTGCGGATCGGTATGAGGTCCAGGCCGCCTTTTTCCCTGTTGTAGACGGGAGCCAGCACCGCCTCCGGATCCTCGCTGATCGGGCGTTCCGCCACGCGCAGCAGCAGGATGACTTCGCCGTCATATTCCGCCACCCCTGCGTTGAAGGCGCCGATGACCTCGAAATCCTCTCGATGCGGCTTCACGTCCGCCGGGGTCACCAGCGGATTCTGTTCGTAACGGTAGCTATTCATGGCATGAACTCCTTTGTATCTTAACTAGTAATGCGGCCAAAGCTTACAAGCCGGCAAACGGGTCGGCGATGACCAGCCTCTGCGCGTCCGCGTCGCTGATGCCCGCGTATAAAACCGCCGTGCCGTCTGTTCTGCGAAGCAGCCCCCCGCTGAAGACGACATCCTGCAGGTCCGCCCGCTTGGCCGGACCGGGCAGAAAGACGCTGCGCTCGGCGATAATGCTCAGCTTCGAGCAGCCGGCGCCGTCAGCATCGAACACGAACGCCATCGGGTAATAGTGGCGGTCCCCCGCTTCGTCGAAGCAGGCGACATGTCCGAGCACGCCGATCCGGCCGTCCTGCAGCAGATGGGCTTCATTGGCCCCTCCCCATTCTCCCTCCGCGAACTGGCCTTCCAGCAGCGGCGCATCCTCGATCAGCTCAAGCGTAAGCCCGTCCAGAGAGGACGCCCTCGCGAATCCGATCTTGCCGCGGCCGCCCTTCCGGCCCTGGGGCCGGGTGAAAACCCCGACCTCTCCATCGGCAAGCTCCACCAGGCGGATATCCTTCATTCCGTCCGGTCCTTTGAAAAACGGCTCTAAATCCGAAAGTCCGCTGCCGCGGTAAAAGACGGTCCGCCACATCAGCGCGCCTTCGTTGTCCGGATGCGGATAGATCTCCACGCCTCCGACGATGAGCTTCCCGCCGATGCGGCAGTGGAACGGGTCCTGGAGCTCCAGCACCGGAGCCCCCTCCAGCGGCAGCCACCGTCCGCCCTCTTCCGCGAAGAAGACGACCATGGAATGCTCGCTGTCCCGGGATTCCACGCGGCCCGGGATGATTTCCCGGCCGCTGTCCAGAAGCGGAGCGGCAATGTTGTAGACATCCTTCTCCCCGACTTCCGCGAACGGAATCCGCTCCGGCGCCTCGGCCCGCGCGCCCGATGCCCGGTATTCCGCCAGCAGCTCGCGGCATGATGACGGCTCAAGCTTCCGAGTATTCATAGAAGGTTTCCTCCCTGCATGGGATGTTTATTTGAGGCTGAACTGCATGCCTTCCTGGAACTTCTTGCTGAAGATCAGGAACATGACGATGATCGGCAGCGTCAGGATGGTCGAAGCGGCGTACAGCGGTCCCGGATAGGAGCCGTACGGTCCGAACATCTGCGAGAGCAGCACGTTCAGCGTCAGCATCGAATCGCTTTTGACCGCGATCATGTCCCACAGCAGCTCGGTCCAGCGCTCCATGAGCAGGAACAGGAAGATGACAGTCGTGATCGACTTCGACATCGGCAGCATGATGCGGAACATGATTTTCAGATCGGATGCCCCGTCCAGCTTGGCCGCCTCGATGAAGACGGAAGGAACGGCCTTGAAAAAGTTCGTGTACATGAAGATCGCCCACAGGCTGACCGCCTTCGGAATGATCAGGCCCAGATACGTGTCGTAGAGGCCGACCCGCTGGATGACCAGAAACGTCGGCACCAGCAGGATGATCGCCGGAAAGAACATATGGAACAGGACGAAGTTGTTCATCGCCTTGCGGCCGAAGAAATTGAGCTTGGACAGCGCGTAGGCGACCATGATGCCGAACAGCATCATCAGCGCCGTGGAGGCGACCGAGACGATGATGCTGTTCATGAACGCGTTCAGCCAGGGACGGGTGACGCCCGTCTCGCCGCCGCTGAACAGCCACTCGTAGGACTTGAGCGTGAAGCTCGTCGGGAACAGCTTCTTGTCGATCTGCGTCCAGTCCGCGAACGAGCTGAGCACCATGTACAGATAGGGATAAACCATGACGAGCAGGAGCGCGAGGGCGAGCGAGTAACGGACGGCCCGCCTGGCGCCGCTGCGTTTATTAGACCCAACCATTCCGCTTCCCCCATATCTCCAGAATTTTGCGGATCACGAAAATCGAGGCGAACGTCGCCAGCGACGCCAGCAGCGCGACCGCGGAGGCGTAGCCGACCTGCATGTTCGAGAATGCCTGCTTGAAGATCTCCATCTGCCAGGTGTTCGTCGCGTTGCCGGGACCGCCGCCGGTCAGCTGGTACACCTCGGTGAAGATGCCGAACGTCACGCCGAACGCCAGAATCAGCGTCGTATAGAGCGACGGGTACAGCAGCGGCAGCGTGATCCGCCAGAACCGCTGGCTGTCCTTGACCCCGTCGATGGCGGCGGCCTCGTACACTTCCTTATCGATGCTCTCGAGGCCGGATGTGATGATGAGCGCATAATAGCCGGTGAACTTCCAGGCGAGGATCAGGCCGACGACGAACAGCGCCGAGAAGGGAGAGCCGAGCCAGTTGATATCCATGCCGATGCCTCTCAGGAATTCATTGACGGGACTCGTGTAGGAGAGCAGCCCCTTCACGATCAGCGCGGACACGACGCCCGAGCTGAGGTACGGCAGGAAAAATCCGATCAGGAACAGCCCTTTGAACCGGGGCAGTCCATGGACGACGACGGCGACGCCGATCGCCATCACGGTGACGAGCGGAACGAAGATCATCATGAATTTGTACGTATTCCAGAATGCCGCATGGACGGCAGGCGATTGCAGCGCGTCCAGGAAATTGCTGATCCCCACGAAATTGAACGTCGGGGCGATGAGGTCCCAGTTCGTAAACGACAGGAATAAAGACCATAAGAGCGGCACAAAGAAAAAGATCAGCGAGTAGATGAGGTAAGGGCTGGCGAACATCCAGCCCAGCTTGTTGTTGCGTTGGTCCATGACAGCGGAACCTCCCTTATTTCAGGGCTTTCTCCAGCGCAGCCTTCATCGCCGCCCAGCCCTCGGCAGGCGCGATTTCGCCCTTGACCACTTTGTTGAAAGCCTCCGTGCCGATGATCGTCTGCAGGTCGTTGTACTTGGCGTTGTCCATCGGCGGCACCGCATTCGGCACATTCTCCGCATACGGCTTCAGCTGCGGACTCTCGTCCAGGATCGCCTTGAACGATTCGTTGGTCGACAGATCGTCGCGGGCCGGCGGCAGATTCGTCTGCTTGAACCAGGCCGCGTCGTTTTTGGCGTCGCTGTACACCCACTTCACGAAATCAAGCGCCGCCTGCTGCTGCGCCTTCGTCGCGGAAGCGTAGATGACAAGCCCCTTCGTATCGGCGAACGTCTTGCTCTGGGCCGGATCGGCGCCGTCAGGCACCGGAGGCATCGTCAGCGCGTAGGTTTCGTTGTACTTCAGGTTCGGGTATTTTTCCGCCCAGGTCGTAAAGGTCCACGGACCGATATCGGTGAAGACCCCCGTGCCGTTCTCGAACGGATCGGTTACCTGCCGCGCCAGCAGCCCTTTCTCCTTGCGCAGGCTGTCGACGAACGTCAGCACTTCGATGCCGGCTTTCTCGTCCCCGGTGAACGTGTCGCCCTCGATGAACTTGTTGCCGTTCGACGCGGCGTCATACAGCATGTAGAAGTCGAACCAGCGCTTCCAGGCGGTGGGATCGGCCAGATCCGGCTTCGCCCACAGGTATTTCTTGTCGCCGTATTTGTCCTTGAGCTTCTTGGTCAGCTCCAGCACTTCGCCGTACGTCTTCGGCGGCTCGTTGTAGCCGAGCTCCTTCAAAATATCGAGGCGCCAGCCGAACAGCATCGGATTGGAGTAGATCGGAAGCACGTATTGATGGCCGTCCGCGAACTTCCAAGGCTCGATCGTCTTGCTCATGCTGCGTCCCTTGAGCAGGTCGTCGTAGCCTTCCAGCGTATCCAGCGGCACAAGCGCCTTGCTGCTCGACAGCTGGGCCGCGAAGCCGCGGTTGATGTTCTCCGACATCGTCGGCGCGCTCTTGGCCGCCAGCGCGGCCTGGATGCTGGCTTCGGAGGTCGGCGATTCCTTGATCGCGCTGACGTTGATCTTGACCTTGCCGTTCTGGGCTTCATACGCCTTGGCCATCTCCTGCCAGTAAGCCTGCTGCGTCGGATTCGGCGCCGCCCAGAACTCGATCGTCGTCACGCCTTCTCCGGACGCCGAGCCGGATTCGTTTTGGCCGCTCTGGCCGGTGGAGCAGGCGGACAGCATGCCCGCGATCAAAGCAACGGATAAAACCATTGGGATTCTCTTTTTCATTCTGCATGGCCTCCCTAACTTGTCATGTTAAAATCATTCTCTGTCATCCAGCTGTCAATGAGCAAAACTGAAAATGAAAGCGCTTGTGAGACTCATTATGGAGCATAATTCGCGTCAAGTCAAGTTACAAAACGATAAAGTCATTCTATTTCCGCATTATTTACTTTACTATTTTATTTTGTAACGTTACAATTATAGAGCGGGATTGCGATCCGTTTCGATATGTATTTTCCTCCCGCCGAAGCTTGACATTCCCGCCCCGCTGCGGAAACAATGATAGACGAACGGCTGCGCGTCGGGCATATGGCCCGAAGGGCGAGCACAACGGAGGCTGACCCTTTTGAAATCGAAAATAACGATGCAGGACATCGCCGACAGGCTTAATCTGTCCAAGAACTCGGTCTCCCAAGCTTTGACGGGCAAGCCCGGCGTTAGCGACGAGACCCGCCGGCTCATCATGAAGACGGCCGACGAGATGGGCTACACGTATACCCGAAGGGGCAACACGGAGGAAGCCGGCCCGGCGGCGAAGCCGCGGACGATCGCGCTCATCGCTTCCGACTATGCCTTCTCCATGAAAAGCTTCTTCAGCGACATCTACCTGAGCATCGACCGGGAGCTCAAGAAGATCGGCTGCGAGCTGGTCATCCAGTCCATCAGCCCGAACGATGCCGCGTCCTTGACTCTCCCGCCGTTCATTCAGCAGCGGGCCGTGGACGGCGTGCTCATCCTGTCCCATATTACGACTCCCTATATCCAGGCCGTGCTGGATACGGACATTCCCGCCGTCCTGATCGACCACCATCATCCCGATCTGCAGGCGGACTGCATCCTGACCAACAACCGGTTCAGCGCCTACGAAGCCGTCCGGCATCTGTACGGACTCGGACATCGCGACATCGGTTATGTCGGGAACATCTCCTTCTCTCCGAGCTATTACGAGCGGCTGGAAGGGATGAGGCTTGCAGCCTTCGAGCTCGGCCTGCGGTTGAAGGAGGCTTGGCTGCTGACCGATGCGGCCGAGGACAGCGACGAGATCCGCAAGCGGCTGGAAGGGCTGAACGGCGGGCCTACCGCCTGGTTCTGCGTCAACGACGGGTACGGCTTCATGGTCAGCTCGGCGCTGCAGCAGCTCGGGCGGCGCGTGCCCGAGGACGCCTCCGTCGTCAGCTTCGACAACGGCTATCTGTCCCGGCTGGCGACACCGCCCATCACGACGGTTGATGTCGATCTTCCGCTCTACGCCAGGTGCGCGGTCGAGCGGCTGCTGGCCAGACTGGAGGATCCCGGCATGCCGTACGCCGAGACGCTGCTCCATACCAAGCTGCTCATCCGGGAGTCTACCGGGAATCCTCCCGTCCGCTGAGCGGACCAAAAGGAACCGAAGCCATGAACGAAATCAAGCCTTTCTATTTGCTGCTTGCGGCCGCAGCCGCAAGCGTCATCATCCTACTGCTGGTCGGCGTATACGGAATGAATGCTTCGGGCAGCCTGTTCGCCGGCCGTTGAAGCCGGCATCCGGAGCCCTCAACGTCCGATCCCTCTCCGAACCAACGGCAAGACGGCTCATGCGACATCGCATGAGCCGTCTTCCTTTTCCGGGAATGAGCTACTGGTAGCGGCTGAAGGAATTCGGAGCCGGCATCTGAGGCTGGCCGGGAGCCGGAACGTAGGAGCCGAGCATCGACTGCATGTCGTTCTGCTTCAGCTGCGGCACCTGATAATAGGCATGCTTGTTCTGGAAGAGGAAAATCTCGAAGGCCATCTCTACATAGTTCTGGATCTGGGAAGCGACGACGCGGCGCACGACCGGATTCGTAATCTCCGGAGAGGCCATGGCCAGCAAGGACCCGGTTGACTTGATCAGGCCGAGCATGTGGCCGCTGATGCCGGCATCCTTGACGTCCGCGAGCGACTGGTTCGGCTTCTTCGGCTGGGAAGGCTTGATGCCGAAGGTTACGTTCGTCGGCTGCAGCTGCATCATGTACGTGCCTGTTTCCTGATGCGGCTTCTGACCCGTCGCGAAGCATTCGGCCGTCAGGTTGTACTGGGAGAGGATGAAATTGTACTGGCGGTCCAAAATGCCGAGCAGCTCCTGATCCTTGACGAAGCCGCGGAAAATCATGAACTGGTCGAGGACGTTGATCATGCCGGACAAAATTTCATGCATGTCGAAAAACTCATGTCCGCCATGGTTCAAATTCATCTGCTGCTGAGGGACTGAAGGCGCAGCGGTCTGGGACTGCTGCGGCTGAAATCCTTGCTGCGCATGCGGCTGATAGCCTTGCTGCGCATGCGGCTGGTACGGCTGCGCGAACGAATGCTGCTGCGACGGCTGTCCAGGCTGGCTCATGGGCTGGAACTGAGGCTGGTAGGGCTGATTGTTCAAGGTTATTTCCTCCTCCATGTGTAATTCAGGCTTGGTTAAGATGAGCCAAAAGCATCCTCCCTATTCGGGAGAGCCGCCTCCCGCCTGAGATGCATTCCATTCATCCAGAAAGCCGGGCGTCATGATTCCTTCGACTCCCCAAAGGCACCGAATTCAGGCCGCTGTCCCGAGGCTCACAACAGAAGCTGGTACAGCGCCAGGACGGCCGCTCCGGCCGCGGCAAAGCCGAGTTGAATCCAAGCCAGCCCTTTTGTCCAGCCGCCTTCCTTCTTTTTGCCCAGCCATTCGTACATCCGCAAATCCGCCGTAAGCATGAACAGGCCGCATAACAGGCTCAGGATGACGAACACGACGAGGCTGTAGTTGTAATCGAGCATTCGGTCCAAGCCTCCTTGCGCGGAATCAATTGAGCTTCAGCCCTTCCCTGCGGATTGCGACCTTGCATTCCAGCTCGAATGTCATGCCTGCGTACTCCCGCTCCCAATCCTCCTTGGATTTGATGACGCTGTTCCAGTACGCGGGCTCCCGGGCGCGGAACATTTCCCCGAAGCCGAACGGATCGCTCCGGTAACGCTGGGTTTTGCGAATGAACTCCAGCAGGAAGTAGGAAACCTCCTTCCCCATGTGGTTGCGGATCAGGTCGAAATCCTCCGCCGTATAACGCTCGGATTCGCCGTCGATCTTCTCCTCGATGCTGGTGTCCAGATGGACGACGATATGCGCGTGAGGCTTGCCGTTCCGAATGGATACCTTCGTCTGGGCGATGCGGCGGTTGCTTTTGAGCATGATCGCGCCTATGCCCGGCACATCCCCGAGGATGGAATAGCCTCCCGGATTGAGCCCCTTGATGGCCATGTAGCTGCCGATTTCGATCGGCTCCGAATGGCCGACCATTTTGCCCCCGCGGAACAGCGCCATCCCCTTGAGCAGGATGTTCTCCTTCTGGCGAATGGATACGTAAGGAAGGAACTCGTCCTGTCCGAGGCGCGATTCGGCGCTCCAGAAGTTGCCGGAGTACTGGGGAGGGAATTTGCCCATCTCCACCGACTTTTCAATCATGGACAGCAAATAGAGGGTAGGGACCCGCTCAAGCGGCGGCGCCACGTTCATCAGCTTGTTCGCCTCGATATCCGAGACGACGATCCAGGTGGAGCGCCTCACCTCCGAGTTGCGGCGGAAGTAGTCGTTGATGTCTTCCATCCCTCTGCGGGCGATCTTCTCGCTGACGACGATGATCCGCAGATGGATCAGGCTGCGCGGATTGGCGATTTCCTGCTGTAGGTTGTTGAGCGCATCGTCGATGGAATAACCCGTCACCTTCACGACCCATACGGGCAGCCCTCCCTGCTTGCCGCCGCCGCTCTCTCCCGGACCGAGCGGCACCCTGCCGGGAATGGCGATCTGGGCCGTCACCAGAATCCGGTGGTTCCGCAACGATTTGGGCTCATGCAGATGAGTCGTATGCTCGTGGTCGCCGGCTGCAGCCTCATTCACCTCATCGATCGCCATGCCGAGAATAAGAGCGCGATCCTCCAGCTCCTGCCGGTCCCAGCAGCCGCTCAATAGGGGCAAAGCGATCGCCGCCGCCAGCGCCAAGGCCGGCATGCGCCTCCAGCTAGGCATGGGCCCGCCTCCTTCCCGACCGGATGAACGACATGACCAGCAGCAGCAAGGGATACGCTGCCGTCAGCAAAAATCCGTAGCGCCCGGACAAGTCCCACAAGGAGTATAGAACATGGATGTTGGGCGGAATCATCGACACGGCGTACACGGCCGGCATATAGAAGGAAGCGAGCATGCGATGGTCTTCGAGGCGGAACAGATCGCGGCTGGCATGGACGGAGAAGTAATAGGTCGCATAGATGGTCGTATAGATCGAGATGACCCAGATGATCAGGAACAGCGCATCCAGCCGCTGTCCGACGCCCATCGACGCGCTGCGCGCCGTCTCCAGCGTCGGATAGGTCAGAATCTTCGTCTCCTCGGCTCCGAACATGCCCACCGTCGTCAGGACGACCAGCAGATAAAGCGAGCCGCCGACCGCGGCGCCGATCGCGACGGACGATGCCGCCCGCTTGGGGAATTTCATGAGCGGCACGAGCAGGCAGAACACGAAGGACATTTGCGACAAGGAGGCGATCTTCACCGATTCGTTCGGCCAGTCTCCGCGATGGTTGCCGATCAGCGGCAGCAGATTGTTCGGATCGATGCTGCGGGTCGCGATCAGCACGATGAAGAGGCCCGGCAGCAGAATGAACGGCAGGTAGAAGGAATGGACGAACGAAAACTTGATCAGGTCCCGCCGGGCCGACAAGGCCACGACGAGCAAAAGCATGCATTCGACGATCTGCATGGGCGTCTTCTGGAGCAGGACAAGCACGACGACTTCCCCGAACTGCCGCAGCGATATGCCGGACACGAGCAGGAAATACAGGATCAGCAGCCCGTTCATGACTCGCGCGACCGGAGCGCCGACCAGCTTCTCGCTGAAAAAGATCAGGTTCTCTCCGGGATGCCGGCTGCAGAGATAGGCCAGCAGCAGCAGAGACATGGTGCCGCAGAGAATTCCTGCTGCGGTCAACAGCGGAGCTCCGCTTTCGGCCCCTACGGCGGCGAATCGCGGCAAGGTCAGGACGCCGATGCCGACATTGGCGCTCGTCACGAGCGCGGCCATTCGAATGGAAGAGATCGACAGCGTATCACTCATGGGCCCGGGTATCCTCCTCGCCGGCATACTGCAGCGTTCTCCGCATCGGCGCGTCCGCAGCATCGGGCGGCAGCCGGTTGGCATCGAGCGTGTGCAGATGCGAAGGACGCTTCCTCATCCACCAGATAGGGCCGCGCAGGAGCAGATCCTTGAAGCCCTGCCAATTGCCAGGCACGAACGGTGCCATATAGGGGACGCCGAACGATTCCATGGCGAGCAGATGGTTCGCGATGAAGAGCAGTCCGATCAGCACGCCGAACAAGCCGAACGAGCCGGCCAGAATAATGAGCGGAAACCTCAGCATCCGCAAGGCGATCGCCGCATTGTAAGCGGGCGTTGCGAACGAGCCGATCGTCGTAAAGGCGACGATGACGACGGTGATCGGGCTGGAGAAGCCGGCCGAGACGGCCGCCTGTCCGATGATGAGCACGCCGACGATGCTGAGCGCGCCGCCGATTACCTGGGGAAGACGGATGGTCGCTTCCCGGAGAATCTCCATCGATATTTCGATCATGAGCACCTCAATCACCGTCGGGAAAGGAACGCCGGCTCTGCCTCCCGCCACCGCCACGGCGAAGTCGGTCGGAATCAGCTCCGGGTTGAAGGAGATCAGCGATACATAAAGAGCCGGAAAAATGAGGGAGGTGACAAGCGCCACCAGCCGGATTATCCGGATGAGGCTGCCGATGAGGAACCGCTCCGTATAATCGTCCAGCGTCTGATAGAACTGGCTGAAAAAGCAAGGCACGATGAGCGCGAACGGAGAGCCGTTGCTCAGGATGGCGATCCGCCCTTCCAGCAGCGCCGCCGCGGTTTTGTCCGGCCTTTCCGTGTTCTGGATTTGCGGAAACGGGGAGAACGGCTGATCCTCGATGAACTGCTCGATATAACCGGCGTCCAGGATGGCGTCCGTATCGATTTTGGCCAGCCGGCCCAGCACGCGCTCGACGATAGCTGGATCCGCGATGCTCGACAAATAACAGACGGCGACATTCGTATTCCCGCGCCTGCCGATCGGAGCCATCTTCACCTTGAGGTCGGTCGTCGAGAGGCGGGATCGCACGAGCGCGATGTTCGTATCGAGCGACTCGATGAAGCCTTCGCGCGGGCCGCGTATGACCTGCTCGGTCTGGGGCTGCTCGATCGCCCGTTTCTTGATGTCGCGGGTGTTGACGATCAGCGCCTTGTGGCTCCCGTCGATGCAGATGAGCGTTTCTCCCGAGGTGACCGCGAGAAGCATCGGGACGATCGAAATCTCGGCGCTTGCATCCGCCGCATGCAGACAATCATGGAGCGCGTAATCGGCGATCCGGCTCGCATGCAGCTGTTCCGCTTGTCCGTCCTTCAATGCCGTCATCAAAGGCTGCAGGATGTCCCGGTTGATCCGGTCCTGGTCGACCATCGGCTCCAGGAAGACGGCAGCGGCGTTGAAGCTTCCGAAAATGCGGAACTGCCGGATCGCGATATCGTCCGTATCCCCGAAAACCTCTTTGAGCATGCGGAGCATCTCGTCGAGTCTCGCGGATGCCTGCATGCCCTCATACTTCCTCAGCGTCAGGTCTTTGATTTGAACGGAAGCGGTACGCTTGAACAGATTGGATTTGCCCTGCCAGCTTCCCATCGCCCTTCTCCCCTTCCCCGAATGTGCAAGTACCGGTAGTATATCCAGCCGATTCCGGGGTATGTACCCTTTTCCAGCCAAGGAAGGAGAACCGAAAAAGGCTTCGGACGTTTTGTCCGAAGCCTTGAAGGAAGGATGGAACGGGGAAAAGCTCAGGACAAGGCCTCCCACCTGGGCCACATCTCGACCGGATTCCGCTCGTAGATTTCCTTTTCCCTGAACAGGAATTGATGCATGATGAACTCCCGCCGGATCGTGGCGAAGTCGTCGTGAACCTCCTTGATGAAGGCATTGATCTCCTTCTCCTCGTAGCTGCGCCCCGCCTCCAGCCGGTCCGCCAGATGCTCCAGCACGATCAGCTTCTTCTTCAATTGGGCCGGGATGCTCTTCAGCCTGCCGTCCTTGTCAAAGAAGTTCTTCAGCACCCCGCTGCGGAATTTCTCCGCTCGTTCGTCCATCATCGGATTCTCCTCCCGGCTGTCCGCCGTCCGGCGGTAAATCAAGCTCGCGGCTCCCTGCGCTCCGCTGCGGATGAAGTAGTCGTTGAGCGTAAAATAAATCGTGTTCTTGTCGCGCCGCTCGTTGATCAGGCTTGCCTCGCGCAGCTTGGCCGCATGATGGGTGATCGTCGCCGGCGTCAGCGACAGCTTCTCGGCGAGCGCCTGCCCGTTCAGCTCGCCCTCGGCCAGCAGGATCAGCATCCGGATGCGCGTCGGATCGGCCAGAGCCTTGTGGTAAGCGACCACTTTCTCCAGCTGCATGAAGACCAGCTCCTTTCCTGTAATTTAATCATAATCTAATTAGATATTAGTCGAATTTATTACCTTCGTCAAGAGCTGATGGTGAGCTCCCCACGAGGACAGGAACGATAAAAAAGCCTCCTTCAGGATGTGGCCCGAAGCGGAGGCTTCAATACGGATGAACTGTTCAAGCGAACTTGCTCGTGAGTTTGTTGAGGTAGGTGCTGGGATGGAGAGCCGGGTGCTTGAAAAACTCCCCGGCATCCTCGACCTTGCGGGATACGCCGAGATCGTAGCCGATCATCTCTCTGACCGTCTTTGCGAAGGCGCCGCCTCTCACCAGGACGCCAAGCTCAAAGTCATGGCAGGCGCTGCGCTCGTTCAAGTTGTAGGAGCCGTGAAACACCGCATCCGACCTGCGGTCGTAAGCGACTTTCCAATGGGAAAACCGTTCCGTTCCGCTGTAATCGTAAAAGGAAACGCCCTTCTCGAAAGGGAGGCGCATATGGCCTCGGACGGCAGCGAGATTGGTGGGATGATCGTTGACATGGAGCGGGTTGCAGATGGCTATATGCGCCGCCCTCTCCTCATCCAGACTCTGCAGCGCCTTCCAGAACTCGTCGTCGATGAGGTAAGGATTCACGATGACCGTCTCGTCCCCGGCATGCTTCAGCAGGTCAAGATGATACCGTTGGATCAGGTTCGCGGGATTGCCGGCAAAGCTGGCGACCAGCGTGCATTCCTCGTCTCCATATCGTCTGTTCGCCGAGGAGGGGCAATAGAATTCATCCCCGGGATCGAACGAATCCCCTGTCGCTACGCCCCATTGAGCGGCGAAAATCCGGTTCGCGGAATATGCCGCCTCTCCCCGGATCCGGAAGCAGCCGTCATGCCATTCCTTCGGGCTGCCCGGAATTCCCATCCGACGGCCGCCGGCAATGACATTCCCCTCTGCGATGATCGGCGTGTCGCCCAAGTACTGGTCGCCTACGTTGAGGCTGCCGAGTATAAGCGTATGACCGTCCAGCACGATGAATTTCCGGTGGTTGATGATGTTGAGCCCCGTCTCTGCCTGGGCTTGGGCGAAATCATGGACATACAGGCTGCTGTCCGGCACGCCCCTCTCCGCCAGCTCCCTGCGCTTCGCCGGCCACGCCTCCTTGGGACAGCAGCTCTCAAATGTGTTGACGACTTGCGCGCCAGCCGCCTCCAGCCTTTCCTTGAGGAGCGGGAAGCGGCCATATTCCAGGTTATGGTCGTAGCCCAACGCGCTCAGCGTCGCATCGACCATGAGACGCACCTGAACGCCGCGTTTCAAAGCCGCCTCCAGAGCGGCAGCTACCCGATTGCCGGACTTGTCGTTGAAGAAGAGCATGACGGAGAAATGGATGTAGCGCTTCGCTCCCGCGATTTCCTCCAGAATCATCTCCAGGCTGTCCGGCCCGTTCACGAACGCCTCGGCGCGGTTTCCCTGTGTCGTATGGGGAGCAAGCAGGCTGAGATTCTCAAGCCGCATCCCGCTCACCTCATAAGCGATTCTCTCCAGCCCATCCTCCGTGGCGCCGGGCAGCAGGTTCAGCTGGCTGCATTCGGTCAGAAAGCCTCCCAGAATCTCCTGCCGCCAGCGCACGGCCCCGGTCCTGTCGAGCAGTTCCCGTGCGAGGCGCGCCGCATCCTCAGCGTCCTCCACGGCGCCGTTGTCGAAGCTGCCGGACAGCAGGCAGTTGAAGAAATCCACCATCCCGCGCCGCAGTCTTTCGTCCCATGCCTTTTCCGCGATTCGTTTCTGTTCCATCGTTTATTCGCCTCCGATAGTGGCCGAGCCTGGATGCCGATAGAGAATATTAAACGGAAATCGGGGACCTGTCCCAGCTCGGAGAGGCTTGGAAATTATTTCTTGCCTGCAAGCACTTTTCAGAAGGATAGCGGGAGGCGCTTCTCCCGTGCATGATCATGGATTAAAGTGGAAATTCAATGAGTCGGCAATAAATAATGAACCCGCCTCATTGTTAGGACCATATAGATGTGAATGGCCATTCAGAAGGGAGCAGCTACTTGGATATTGAAGCACTGGGTAATCTTGTACAGCTGCATGGCAAAGCGATATACGGATTTTGCTACAAGCTTGCGGGAAATAAGGCAGACACGGATGATCTCTATCAGGAAACGTTCCTGAAGGCGATTGAAGTGCGCCACAAATTGGACGCAAGCCAAAATCCAAAGGGATTTCTGATTTCTATTGCGGTTGGATTGCGTAAAAACAACCGGCGGAAATGGGCTCGAAGGCAGAGAATTGCGCCTATAGCGGAGCTCAATGAGGCTGTGGACAAGCACTCTTGGCCCTACAGCAATGAGACGCCTGAAGATGCTGTCCTGTCGCAGGAGCTTCGCGGGATGATACAAGCGGCGGCGGACAGGCTGGACGATCGGTTGAGAATTCCGCTCTATATGCATTATACAGCGGAAATGTCCATTGATGAGGTCGCATCGGCGCTCAGAATTCCGTCCGGTACGGTAAAAAGCAGGCTGTCTAGAGCCCGGGAGGCTGTAAAAAAAATGTTGGAGGTTGAGTCCCTTTGAATGAGTCCGAGAAGTGGGACCGGTTGTTCAAGGAAGCTTTGGCTTCGACAGCGGAGCCCGATGAGGAATTGAATGAAAGAATGTTGAACCGGATAAAGGAGAGAAGCAGAAGAATGCCTGTATTCAGAAAAAGGATTTCCATAGCCGTGCTGGTTGCCGTATGCACGCTGGTCATGTCGATAACGGCTGTTGCCGCTACTCAATTTTTCAACCCCAAGCAGGTTGCGGAACACTTGGGAAAAGATATTTTGGCCAAAGCGTTTGAGAGCAAAGATGCCATCGAAATCAATCAAACGGTCGCTTCCGGCGACTACAGCTACACCTTGCACGGGATCGTCTCGGGAGCGGGGCTCGAAGAGATGAACAGCTCTGCACAAACCGTCAATCCGGCCAGAACCTATGCGGTTTTGTCCATCACCAGACAGGATGGCAAGCCTATGCCGGCTACAAGCGACGCGGAATACGGCAAAGTGCCATTCTTCGTATCCCCTTTGATTAAAGGCCAGAAGCCATGGCAGGTTAATATCATGACGATGCATGGCGGTTACAGCGAGACTGTTATAGACGGGATTATGTACAGATTGATTGAATGCGACGGATTGGAGATGTTCGCCGACAGAGGTGTCTATTTGGCTGTCAGCAGCGGCGAAAGCTTCTATAACAGCGAAGCGTTCGCGTATAACGAAAGCACAGGCGAAGTGAAGCCTAATGCGGATTATAAAGGGACTTCCATTTTGTTTGACCTGCCTCTGGACAAAGCCAAGGCCGATCACGCCAAGGCCGAGGCCTATCTGAAGAAAATGCGGAACGAACCATCCCCAAAAACCGGAGCGGATCCGGAGACCGCATCCAATGACGCTGAAGCGGATATGGTCAAAAAAATGGATGAGTTGAAGAATAAAATACCCGATGGCGAGATCATACCCGAATCCGTCAAAGAAGTGACTTATGACGACTTAGGCAGAGCGATCTATGAATATGACGGCTGGAAGTCTGCATTATCTGCGGACATGCTGTTTACTGAAGGCCAAACGGGCTATTCGGACGCCGTACAATTCAGCGAGGCGAACGGCAATTACATGGCGCTTCAATTTGCCAGAGACGAAAAAGGCGTTATTACAGGTAGAGTAATCAACCTTAAATAGGGATGCGTCCGGCACGAGCGAAGCCGCTCTGCCGGTTTTTTTTGTAAACAGCGCGCCCAGAGCCAATATTCTAGCGCATCTTCATCATCTAGCATGCGCCCATTATCATTCCACTGACCGTACCTTTTGCCTTCCGCAGCTTGGGAACCGTTTTTCTTTTTATCCTCTATACGCTGAAACAGCCGTCAACCAGACCCGTCCAGAATGCTGGCCTGCAAACCCTCGATGGTCACCGCCGCAAGGCGACCCTTCAAGGCAGCCTGGGCCGCCGCCCGCAGCTCGGCCTACAGCGCGTCCTCGATGCCACGGCCGATCTCGCAGGCCGGATTCGGATGGTCGTGGAAGCTGAAGAGGCCCTCGTCGGCGGCTGCCTCTACTATGGAAAACCGGCTGCTGATCGGCTTCATCGTTCATCCCCCCCTCTATGGTAGCGATGGTAGTTCCGGGAGGCTGAAATGCTAAGCCGCCGCCGCGTTAACTCCGATTTCCAGGCATGCATCCTAATCAACGGATGCCGCCATCCGGCTTCTAAAGACGCTGCTTTAAACAAAAGAAACTCCCTTCGGCCGAAGGGAGTTTCTTGCTGAACCTCGCGCCTAGAAGCTGCTCGGCGGCGGCGGTACGGGAGGATGCGAGGGCGGATTCGGAACGAATGTCCTGGACGCGCTGACGAACAGCGTTATGGCGGTCGCCAGATGCATGAACATGCCGACAAACGGAATCCAGGCGATCAGCGAAGTGATGATGCCGAGAATGGAGCTGCTGCTCGATTCGCCATTGCTCTTGGACAAGGCGAAGGTAATGATATGCAGAATAAGCATGACGAATAAAGGCACATAACCGAAGCCGATCACGATGAAGGCTCCGACAAGCGGAATGCCGAGGACCAGTTCCATGGCCCCCGTCAGCCATTTCATGGTGCGGGATGCAGGCATGAAGGTATTCCCCCTATAGTCTGATAGAACCACTATATCAGGAGAATTTACAAAATACTACCATCATCCGCCGCTCTCATCCCCGTTCAGGTACAATCAGGCGTACAATCCGAGCTCCGCCAGCTGCAGCTCCGCGCCGCCGTTGTTGGCGGTCACGTTCAGCCGGTAATACTTGAAGGCGGACGTATTGGAGATTGCATAGGTTTTCGTCTGGAAGCGGGAGGCGAACGTCTCCCCGCTGCGCGTATCGAGCGTCGTCCAGCTGCTGCCGTCGTTCGAGCCTTGGAGACTCCAGCTCTTCGGATCCCGGGCCGGAAAATCGTTGGCCGAGGTGAGGCTGTACTGGCGGGCGGCATAGGCATTGCCTCCGCCGAATTGATACTGGAGCCAGCCGCTGCCGGCGAAGATCAGCCACTTGGTGCCGCTCGCCCCGTCGAACGCCTTGGACACGTCCTCGCCGGACGGGCTGCCGCCTTGGCTGGCCGAAGCGGTGCCGCCGGCCGTCAGCGAGCCGTTGCCAGCGGAGCCGCCTACGGCGCTGTTGATCGCGCCCGCATAATCCGCCGCGGAGCCGTACTGCGAGTATTTGAGAATATCGTCGTAGAGCCACATGAATCCGCCCGCAATGCCGGCGCTGCTCTTCCAGCCCGCCATTCGGCTCTGCACCTGCGCCGGCGTATTGCCATAGGAAGGCGTCTTGCTGTCGAGGCCGGGCATGACGGTCAATCCGAGCGCGCTGCTCCAGGCAGCGGGGCTGTTGCCGGCTCCCCCGTCGTATACCTGCAGATAGATGCGGTCGACCTTGGCGCCGATTCCGGTTTTGACGTTCTTCCAGTAGGTCTGGTTGTTGTAGGGACAGAGCGTGATGCCGACGCCCAATCCGGTCAGCATCTTGCCGAAGGAAACGGTCGTGCCCGAATCGTACAGATCCTCGTCGTCGAAGCTGACCGCATCCGCACCCGTCGCTTGCAGCAGCGCGGCGAAGTTGCGGTACAGAATGCTGCCGCTTCCTGTTCCCTGGGAGGCGATGAGGCTCTGGATGTTGTGGAAGTCGTTCACCGCCGCGGAGCCGACGCTCAGCTCGATCCGCTTCACTCCCGTCGTCCCCTGCTTGAGCGAGGCCAGCTCGGACGGCCAGGAAGCCTTGCCTACGTACGATCCGCCGGATGCCACCAGCTGATCGTTGTAGACGAGGTCGCCGTTCGCGTTGACGTGGATCGTCCACAGCATGACGGTCGTGAAGCCGGATGCCTTGAGGTCGTTCATCGTCGCGGTTCCGCCGCTGTAGAACGGTCCTCCGCCATAGATGACAGACTCGCCGCCCGCGGCGGCGGCAGCCCTCGCCGGCACGCTTGCCGCTGCAGCCGTCAGGCTCAGCAGCAGCGCCGCCATCACCAGCCAGTTCAACATGCGCTTGTTCATCATCAATCTTCCTCCTTTGGATGGGTTTGCCGCAGATCTCCATCGATTCATGAAACCGCTTGCAGATGCTTGAAGCGCGGCGGAAGAGCTCTGCCCTTCCTCTTCTACCGTAACCGCCGATCTTCCGCGCGGCCAGTTGCCAAATTAAATCTCCGATGTATAAAGGATAGTTGATATCGCTAAAAAAGGTTTACAGCGGGTGCCGCTCTCCCTATAATGAGAACCATCGCGATTCTTAATAGTAAAAAATACGATTACAAGCAAGGGGATGCCTGTTTTATGCTCAAAAAGATTTTTCTCTTTCCTTCTCTTATCCTTTTCCTCCTGCTGCTTGCCGCCTGCTCCGATGCCAAGGAAGCCGGGACAGGCGGCTCCGAACGGGTACAAGCCTTCGGCAAGAGCCTCCGCCTTCTCTTTAATATCCAGAGCCATGCTATCGACCCTCATACCGATACGACTTACATCGCCGTGAGAGCCGGCATCGCCGAAACGCTGGTCGTCATCAGCGACGAGCTCGGCCTGCAGCCCGGCCTGGCGGATGACTGGAGCAGCAAGGACGGCCAGCACTGGACATTCCATATCCGGGAGGGAGCGGCCTTCCACGATGGACAGCCGCTCGACGCGGAAGCGGTCAAGCTTTCCCTGGAGCGGGCCCAGGAGCTGAATCCGGCTGTCCGGAACACGCTTAGCCTTCGCGAAATCCATGCCGACGGCCAGCTGCTGAAGCTGGTGACGGAAACCCCCAATCTGGAGCTTCCCTCCAGCTTTGTGCACCCCAACACCGCCATCGTCGCTCCCTCCTCCACGGATTCGAACCCGGTCGGCACCGGTCCCTTCAAGCTTGCCGACTTCCGTTCCGGCAGCAGCCTCAAGGTCGACCGGAACACCGGCTATTGGGGCGGTCCGGTCAAGCTTGATCATGCCGAGATTCTCTTCAATTCGGACGCCAACGCGAGGCTGATGGCGATCAAGGCCGGGAGCGCCGATATCGTCTTCCGTCCGCCGCTGGAGAGCTTCGCCCAGCTTCAAAGCGACCCTTCCCTCACGGTGGAATCCCGGTCCGGCTTGAGAACCCACCTCCTGATGTACAACATGCGCAACCGACATCTGGCGCAGGAGCAGGTGCGCAGAGCGTTCGATCATCTCATCGACCGCGAGACGATCACCAAGGACATCATGGCCGGCCAGGCTACGCCGGCTGCCGGCGCCTTCCCGGCCGAAGCGCCATTCTCTCCCGCTTACAGGCCCAAGGCGTTCAGCCTCGATCTGGCTCGCGAGGCATTCCGGGAAGCAGGTTTTACCGTCGAGGGGGGCAAGGTGTCCGATCAAGGCAAACCTCTCTCCTTCCGCCTTCTCACCTACTCCTCCCGAGCCGAGCTGCCGCTGATCGCCCAGCTTGTCCAAGCCCATGCAGGCGAGCTCGGCATCAAGCTGGAAATACGCCAGGCGGAGAACATGGATGAATATCTCTCCGCCAACGACGACTGGGACCTGGCTACCTACAGCCTCGTCACGGCGCCGCGAGGCGAAGCCGCCTACTTCCTGAACAGCGGGTATTTGCCGGAAGGCGCTCTGAATTACAGCCACATCGATCATCCCGGCCTGCAGGCAGCGATCGGCACCCTCAATGAGACCGTAGACGCCGCGGAGCGGCTCGAGCGCAGCCGCCAGGCGATGGCTATCGCGGACAGCGAGACGTTGAACTCGTTCATCGTCCATCCCAATATCGTTGTCGTCTACAGCGGCAAGGTCCTAGGCTGGAAAACGACGATGAGCGAGTATTATCTGCTCACCAAAGACCTGGACGTCGCGAGCTGACATGGCTGCGTCCATCGCCAGAAAAGTTTTGCGCCTGCTTGTATTCCTGCTCGGCCTCACCTTCCTGAGCTTTTGCCTGCTGAAGCTTGTGCCGGGAGATCCCGTCCGGGGCATCCTGCGGGTGGACGAGATGGCGGCGACCCAGGACCAGATGGGAGGAATCCGTAAGGAGCTCGGACTCGATCTGCCGCTGTACCGCCAGTACGGCATTTGGCTGTCCCAGCTTCTTAAGCTGGACTTAGGCTCCTCCTACTTGAGCGGACGGCCGGTCGCGGCCGAATTCGCCGAGAAGCTCCCGAACACGCTGGCGCTTGCAGCCGGTTCGCTGCTCGTCATGCTGCTCGTCTCCCTGCCGCTTGGAGCGCTCGCCGCCAGGCATCGGAACCGATGGCTGGATCGGATGAGCCGCTATATGTCGGCAGCCGTTTCTTCCATGCCCAGCTTCTGGCTCGGACTGCTGCTGATCGATCTGTTCGCGGTTCGCCTTCAGCTGCTTCCCCCGATGGGCAGCGAGGGAATCGCCTCTCTCATCCTGCCTTCCGCAACGCTGGGCCTGTCCATGGCAGCCCTCTACGTCGGCCTGATCCGCTCCAGCCTGATCGAAAGCGGGAGCCAGGAGTTCATCCTGTCGGCGCGGGCTCGCGGCATTCATCCTTTCCGCATCTTTGTCCGGCATCAGCTGCGGCACAGCCTCGTCCCTCTGCTGACGCTGCTCGGCGAAAGCCTGGCCAGCCTGCTCGGAGGAACGGTCGTCATTGAAACCTTGTTCAATTACCCGGGCATCGGCAAATGGATCGTCGATGCGGTGTCTGCCCGCGACTATCCCGTCATCATGGGCTATGTGCTGTTCGCCGCCTTGTTCATCCTTCTCGTCAACCGTTCGACGGAGGCGGCTTGCCGGCTTGCCAATCCCGAACTGGCACGAAAGGAGCTTCGCCATTCATGAACACAACCATGCGAAACGCCGGCATGCTGATTGCTGCCGCAGCGGCTGTCGCCCTATTCTCAATTCCTTCTCCCACTCCCTGGAATCCGTATGAGATCTCCATGGGAGAACGCCTGCTGCCGCCGGGAACGGAGCACTGGCTCGGCACGGACCATCTGGGACGCGACCTGCTGGCGAGAATCATCGCCGGGGCCCGTCCCACCATCGGGATCGGCCTGGCCGTCCTGCTCGTCTCCATCGCCATAGGCGTGCCCCTCGGACTGCTGTCCGGGATGAAGGGCGGCCGTACGGACAGCATCTTCAAGCCGATCATCGACGGCTTCATGACGTTTCCCGATTACCTGTCCGCCATCATTCTGAGCGCGCTTCTGGGACCCGGGCTCATGTCCATGCTCATAGCCGTCATCGCTGTGAAATGGGTCCGCTATGCCCGTCTCGCACGCAGCGTGGCGCTGGCAGAAAAAGAAAAGGACTACGCCGCCATGGCTCTGCTCAGCGGCCTCTCGCCGGTCCGTTTGGTTCTCAAGCATATCCTTCCGCATGCAATGGGCCATGTCGCTGCGCTCGCGGCCGCGGATCTCGGCAAGATCATCCTGCTGATGGCCTCCTTGTCCTACCTCGGCCTCGGCTCCCAGCCGCCGGCGCCGGAATGGGGCTCCATGCTGAGCGAAGGGCGCGCCTATTTCCATGCGGCGCCCCATCTGATGCTCGCACCCGGCCTGGCCGTCATGGCCGCCGTGCTGCTCGCCGGCTTCGCGGGCAACCGGCTGCGCGACCGGTACGACGTCAAGCTCAAAGGAGGAGCGGAATAATGCTCGCGATATCGAAGCTTTCCATCCGCAGCGGAAGCCAGGAGCTGGTCCGCTCGCTGAGCCTCGAGCTGCAGGACGGGGAATGGCTCGGGCTCGCCGGGGAAAGCGGCAGCGGCAAGTCGCTGACCGCAGCCGCCATCGGAGGCTTGCTGCCCCGGCCGCTGTCATGCAGCGGATCGATTCTCTGGAACGGGCTTGAGCTGCTCCGCCTGGACGCCAAGTCTCGGCGCCGGCTGCTCGGCAGCGAAATCAGCTACGTGTTCCAGGATTACCGGAATACGTTCACCCCGTTCCTGACGATCGGCTCCCAGCTGACGGAGCTGCTCGAAGCCCATTTATCCCTTGCTGCCCGCGACCGCAGGCAGCGATGCCTGGAGGAGCTGGAGCAGGCGGGCCTCCCTGCAGAGCGGGTGTTCGGCAGCTATCCTTACCAGCTGAGCGGCGGCCAGCTCCAGCGCGCCGCCATCGCCGCCGCCCTGCTGCTGCGTCCTAAGCTGCTGATTGCAGATGAGCCTACAACAGCGCTGGACAGCCTCTCCTCGCGCAAAGTGCTGGGACTGCTCGACGCCGCCAAATCCCGCTTCGGCATCTCGATTATTTGGATCACCCATGACTTGAGGCATGCCCGAAGGCATGCGGACCGGATCGCGGTCATGAGGACGGGAAGCATCGTGGAGACCGGGTCCGCCCGCCAGGTGCTGGAGCATCCCGCCCATCCTTATTCCCGGCGGCTGATCGCTTCCATTCCCCCGCTGCGGCGCGAGATGCCGGAGCGGCTGGCCGCCTCCGCCGGCCTGGAAGGAGAAGATCCTCTTGACCATCCACGATAATGCCCCCCTGTTGACCGTCCGGAACGTCCGCAAAAATTACGGCGGCAAAGCGGTGCTGCATGACGTCAGCTTCGAGCTGAAGAAAGGCGAATGCCTCGGCATCGTCGGCGAAAGCGGCAGCGGCAAAAGCACGCTGGCACGCTGCCTGCTCACCTTGAGCGGTTGGGATGAAGGCGAAATTGCGTTTCGGGGCGAGCCGCTTGCCAAAGCCTCCAGAGCCAAGCTCATGCAAGTCCGGCCGCAGATGGGAGCCGTCTTCCAGAATCCCGCCGCTTCTCTCAATCCGCGCCTGCGCATCATCGACTCCCTCCTGGAGCCGCTTGACCAGCGGAGAGGGTTCCGCCCTGCAATCCTGGACGGCGTACCGCCGGGAAGGGAGGCAGCCGCCGCAGCGCTTCTTGAGCTGGTGCGCCTGCCTGCCTCGACCATGGGCAGCTATCCCCATGAGCTGAGCGGCGGGCAGAAGCAGCGGATCGCCATCGCCAGAGCGATCAGCTCGGCTCCGGCCTTCCTCGTGCTGGACGAGCCGACGGCCAGCCTCGACATGACCACCCAGGCGGCCGTTCTGGATCTGCTCAAGGACTTGCGGAAGGAGCTGTCGCTGTCCTGCCTGTTCATCTCCCATGATCTGGCGGCCGTCCACTTCATGAGCGACGAGACGATGGTCATGCGAAACGGGCATATCGTCGACCGGTTCCGCAACAACGAGCTGTTCGACGACGTCCGCCACGACTACACGAAGCTGCTGCTGGAGGTCTTTCAGGAATGAGCGACCCTTCTTCCCTTCCCGGACACCGCGCTTACTTGCGGCTCGTCCTCCCGCTCACGGCCGCAACGCTGTCAACGCCTCTTCTGGGCATGGTCGACACCGCGGTCGTCGGGAACCTCGGGGATCCCGCCGTGCTTGGGGGCACAGCTCTGGCGGTCGTTTTATTCAACACCCTCTACTGGCTGTTCGGCTTCCTGAGGGTCAGCACCTCGGGGTTTGCGGCGCAAGCCCGGGGAAGCAGTGACATGGAGCGGGCTTCCGCCCAGCTCATCCGCCCGCTGGCGGTCTCCCTGCTGCTCGGCCTCGCTTTCATCCTGCTGCAAAAGCCGATCTTCTCCGGCTTTATCGCACTGTACAAGCCCGATCCCGACGTCGCCCGCTTCGCCTGGCAATACTACGGCATCCGCGTCTGGGGCGCTCCCGTGACGCTCGCCAACTACGCGATTCTGGGCTGGCTGCTCGGAATGGCTCATATCCGCCAAACGCTGATCCTCCAAATCGGCGCCAACATGCTCAATCTCGTGCTGGCCCTGCTGTTCGTGCAGACGCTGTCCTGGGGAGCGGCCGGCGCGGCCTGGGCCCTCCTGATCGCGGAGAGCGGCTCCCTGCTGCTCGGCCTGGCCTTTGTGCTGCGTTCTCCCCATTTCCGGCTTAGCCTGCCGGGCGCGGCGGCGGCCCTTGGAGCAGGCGGATGGGCGGGGATGTTCCGGGCCAACGCCGATCTGTTCATCCGAACCTTGTGCCTGCTCGGAATGATCAACGGCTTCACGGCGGCGAGCGCATCTCTAGGCACGACATTTCTGGCCGCGAACGCCATCCTGCTTCAGATCCATTATTTCATGGCCTATCTCTATGACGGAATCGGGAACGCCGGGAGCCTGTATGCCGGCCAAGCCAAAGGGTCCGGCAATGCCGCGCTGCTGCGCCGCACGATTCGGCTCACCTGGTTCTGGACAGCTGCGGCGGCGCTGCTGATGACGCTGCTCTACCAGACGTTCAAGGAGGCGCTGATTCCTCTCTTCGCCAGCAGCCCCGAGGTAATCCGCAGCGCGCTCGCCTATAGCGGCTGGCTGACGCTGTTTCCCGCCGCAGCGGGAGCGGGAATTACCTTCTACGGCGTCTTTACCGGCTTGACGGAGACGGGTCCGATCCGAAACTCCATGCTGCTCTCCTTGGCCGCATTTGCAGCCGGCTCCCTTCTCTTCTTGCCTGCCTGGGGAAATGACGGCTTATGGGCGGCCTTCACCGTCTTCGCCGCCGCGCGATCGGTCTTTCTGCTCCTGTATCTGCCCGGATTGCAAAAGCGTCCTGCAGAAGCCTCTCGTTTTTGAGAAAGCTTGGCCGATCGTCTTTTTCCCCTCCCCAATCGTCAATGCTGACAGGGAATATAAGGGAGAAAGAAGAGAACGCCATGAAGAGATTCACTCTGGGCTTCCTGAGGCTCAACCTGGCCAGCGCGCTTTATGCGCTGCCGTTCACGATCTATTTCGAGCTTGGCGCCAACTACTATCGGATCGAACGGCTCACCGGCTGGAGCCGGTCGCAGATGAGTCTTATCACAGAAGGCTTTCCTGCGGCCCTCTGGCTTGCCGTGACCGTGCTCGCTTATGTCTGGACGAGGAGGAAATTCGGGAAAAAGCGCAGCCGCTATATATCCGCGCTTTTGTGGCTTCCCTATTCGGCGTTGTTTTTCTATGCGTTCGCCTCTTTCTTCCCGATTGCGGATCCGGGAGACAAGCCCAACCCCGCCATCGGGCTGATGCTTCTGGGGGCGATGTTCGCATACCCCGTCTATGTGCTGATCGTTAACGCTCTGGTTCTCGTGGACTGGCGGGTTCAGAGCGGGGAGACGGAGGAGTTCAAGGACGGCAGGACTGAGAGTGGAGGACGGCAGGACTGAGAGTCAATGACAGTAGGAATGAGAGTCAAGGACGGTAAGACTGAGGACCAAGAACAGGAATTGAGGAGTTAAGGATTTGAGGGATTCATACAAAAAAAAGACAGCCTCTAGCATCTTCGGGAGCTGTCTTTTTCCGGTTTCCCGGAGGCTCGCAAAAAATAAAAAGTTGGCTTCCCGACTTGGGCAGGCTGCTGTGCCCCCAACCTTGCTAAGCTTGCTGCTGCTCAGCCTTTTCTCTTAAATCTCGGGTTCCTGCTGCTCAGCCTGCTCCTCGGACCCGGCCTCGACGGCCGCTCGAATTCTCTAGTAACTCCCCTATAACCTCTGCCGCGAATATTGGGAAGACAAAAAACAGGCGTCCCCGAGCCAGCTTGGCTTCAGGACGCCTGTTTATTTATTACGCAAGGTTATTTGGACGCTTTCCTGGCATTCACGAGATGGCTGCCTTTGAGCTTCGTGGCGCCTCTTCGAATATAAAGGGGACTTACTTGGACGCTTTCCAGGCGTCGATCTGCTTCTGGACCTCGGCCATCACTTTATCGAGGCCGTTGTCTTTCAGCTTCTGGTTGATCTGGGCGATATTCTTCTCCGGATCAAGCGTCCCCGAGAACAGGCCGTTGTAGACGGCTTCCTTCGTGTTCTTCAAGTTCGCAAGCTCGGTCGTGATGCTGCTCGTATCGAGCTGGAAGCCGAGCAGCGGAGCGTTCGTCGCGGACTCGTTGAATTCCTTGAACTTTTCCCATTTGTCGGCCGGATCGGTCGGATTCAGGTACGTCAGCATCATGTTGCCGACGGAGAACGCCGGGAAGCCGTAGCCGCTGTCCGGAATCGTCTCCTTCACCTTTTCGCCCGTTTTCTTGTAGTGCTTGCCTTCGATGCCGAAGTCGACGAGGTTGATCAGATTCGCATCCGTATACAGCAGGTTCAGGAACTCCATCGCTTTCTCGGGATGCTTGGACTTGGCATTGATGGCCTGCAGGGAACCTGCTACCGACCAGTTGAACGTAATCGGGTCCTGCATCGGCTTCGAAACGACTTCGTAGCCGGCGTCGGCGGACCACAGGTTGTCGGCGTATGGCTGGGCGTCGGCGACGTCCACGAGCCATTTGCCCGTCTTGAAGTAATCGCCTGCATCCTTCTGCGTCGCTACGTCGCGCGGCAGGTAGCCGGCTTCATAGTATTTGTGCATCGTTTTGAGATAGCTCATCGCTTCCGGCGTATCCCAGACGTTGATCAGCTTGTAATCCGTCGTTTTCAGCGGCACGCCGATGAACGGCAGATCGTTGACGGGAAGGTCGAAAGGCAGGAACTCCGCGATTTTGGCCGGAATCGGAGCGATGCCCGGTTCTTTTTCCTTGAACGTTTTGAGCAGCGGCTCCAGGTCGTCGATCGTGCGCACGCTGCTGATGTCCAGTCCCAGCTTGTCGACATACGTCTTGTTGAAGCGGAATACGCGCTGCTGCGGCAGCTCCTTGTTCGTCGGCACGCCGTAGTTGTGGCCGTTCACCTTGGTGCCTTCGAGGAAGGCCGGGTTCAGCGCCTGCTTGATGCCTGCGCCCTGCTTGTCGAGCAGGCCGTCCAGCTCGTAGAAGGCGCCTTTTTTGGCGTTGGCGAAATAATCGTTGGCCCATGAGCTGGTGAAAGCGATGTCATAATTTTCGCCGGAATTGATCGTAATCTGCATCTTTTGGGAATAATCGCCCCAGTCCAGCATCTTCATCTCGACGGTGGCGTTGATCTTGTCTTTGATATACTTGTTGATTTCATCGTTGACGGCGGCCAGATCCTTCGGCGGCGTGCCGATTGTGTACCAGACCAGATTGACCGGCTTCTCGTCCGCCTTCGGCGTTCCGGCGTTGGCCGCCGCTCCGGTATTGCCCGCTGCGGCATTGCCGCCGCTATTATTGCTATTGCCGCCGGAGCAGCCGGCTACAGCTCCCGCCAGCAGGAGCAGGGCCATGATTCCCATCCGTTTCTTCATGTTCTCATCCCCCGTAAGTATAAGATTATCTATTCAGGGACACCCGGTACAGAGGGCGGCCGCAAATATTCGTTGAATCGGCTGCTTTCCGAGATCTCGGGCGCTTCTCCACCCTTGACGCCGAATCTATCGGACATACGTTCCGCTATTTCCTTCTTCCAGCACCTAAATCGCCCTTTTCCGGGCAAATAACGGATCTCATGTCCGATAAAAGTCCATTTCCGTGCGAATCGGCCAAATAGCGGATCGTATGTCCGATAGCGGCCGGGAACAGGCTCGGCGAAGGCCCCTTGTGTTCCGGTCGGCAGAGTGCAAGTGTCGGAGGAGTGCCATAAGCTTCGGCTTCCTATTGCCGGAGCGTGGCTGCGCGACGACGGCTGCGGCACGAATCCGTAAAGCCGGAGCGGGCTGCGCGGCGACGGCCGATGCCTATTGGGCTGAAGCGGATGCCCGGAGCAGGCGAGATGGCCGTGGAGAAGCGTCAGCGTTCGCCTTTGAAGGCCGGATTTCCACCTTGAATTTCATCTAATCGAGGAAATCCGGACTTCAACAGCGATCGGAACGGCCATCCGCCTGCGGAGCGGCATCACTCCGACCAGCCCTGGCGCGGAGCGGCAGCACGTTGTCATCAGCCCTGGCGCGGAGCGGCATCACTCCGTCTTCAGCCCCGGCGCGAGCGGCATCAAACGTTCTTCAGCCTTTGATCCGAGCAGCCTGAAGCAGCCGCTCAGTCCTTCACAGCCCCGATCGTCAGCCCCTGGATGAAATACCGCTGGAAGAACGGATACGCCAGCACGATCGGGCCGGTGGCCAGCACGACCATCGCCATCCGCGACGTCTCCTGCGGCAGCGAGCGGATCATCTCCTTGCTCTGGCCGCTGCTCAGCAGCGACGAGTTCTGGATGATGAACTGCATACTGTTCTGGATCCGCATCAGCAGCGCCTGCAGCGGAACGAGCTGGTTGGAGTCGATGTAGAGCAGCGCGTTGAACCAGTCGTTCCAGTAGCCCAGCGTGCTGAACAGGGCGATCGTGGCGAGTCCGGGCAGCGAGATCGGCAGCACGAGGCTGAACAGCGCGCGGAACTCCCCCGCTCCGTCGATTTTGCCGGACTCGATGATCGGATCGGGCACCATCGTCTGGAAAAACGTGCGCAGCACGAGAATGTTGAAGGCGTTCATCGCCATCGGCAGGATGAGCGCCCACAGCGTATCCTTGAGGTGCAGGAACTGCGTCACGACGATGTACGTCGGCACGAGGCCGCCGCTGAACAGCATCGTGAAGAAGGCCAGAAACGAGAAGAAACCGCGGTACTTGAAGCTTTTTCGGGATAATGCGTACGCATACAGAGTCGTCATCACGACCGTAAGCAGCGTTCCCAGCACCGTGATGGTAATCGTGACGAGATAGGATTGCAGCAGCTGGTCGCCCGTTTGGAAAATATAGCGGTAAGCGCTAAGGCTCAAGGCATCCGGAATGATCCGGTAGCCGACCTCGAGCAGCGACTGCTCCCTCGTCAGGGAAATGATGACGACGAAAAGGAACGGGAACACGCAGGCCAGAGCGAAGCCCCCGGATACGAGATGGAAAATGGTGTTCCAGAACGGCGAGAGGCGGTGGAAGTCGCGGCTGCGGCGGCTCGTTCCGGCCGGCACAGCGGCGGCGCCTGCGGTTTTCGGGATCATGCTCATCAGAACAACGCCTGCTCTTCATTGATTTTTTTGACGATCTTGTTCGTGGTCAGCACGAGGATCAGGCCGACGACGGACTGATACAGGCCGGCTGCGGTGCTCATGCCGAAGTCTCCCAGCACCTTGAGCGAGCGGTAGACATACGTATCGATGACGTTGGTGACCGGGAAGAGCGCTCCGGAATCTCGCGGAATCTGGAAGAACAAGCCGAAGTCCGCCCGGAAAATGCCGCCGACCGCCAGGATCGTGAGGATGATCATCATCGGCCGGATGAGCGGCAGCGTAATGCGCAAGGTCTGCTGCCATTTGCTCGCTCCATCGATCATCGCCGCCTCGTAATAGGTTTTGTCGATGCCTGCGATGGCCGCCAGATAGATGACGCTGGAGTAGCCGACTCCCTTCCACAGGTTCATGAACACGAGGATGTACGGCCAATACTTGGGATCGGAATACCAGTCGATCGGCTGGACGCCGAGCGTGCCGAGCAGCTGGTTGACGACGCCCTTGTCCACGCTCAGGAAGCTGAACGTGAAGTAGCTGACGATGACCCAAGAAAGGAAATAAGGCATGAACATCGCCGTCTGGTACAGCTTGGCGAGCCGCTTCTGCGTCAGCTGGAAGAGCAGCAGCGCCATCGCGACCGAGCAGACGAGACCGAGGACGATGAACACGAGATTGTAGAGAACCGTGTTTCTCGTAATGATATAAGCGTCATGGGCTTTGAACAGGAATTCGAAGTTTTTGAATCCGACCCATTCCGAGCGGAAGATCGCTCCGAAAAATCCGCCGCCAAGATCGACGCGGAACTCCTTGAAAGCGAAGATCGCCCCCGGCATCGGCAGATAGCAGAACAGGATGAACCAGGCGGCTCCCGGCAGCACCATCAGGAGGAACGCGCCGTTCCGCCGTAGATCCCGGAATGCGGTTGCAAGCCTATTCATGTGTTGTCCCCCTTCCGAAGTTTGCCTCGGTATTACCGGCCCTTCAACTGTAGCACGGCAAATTTGCGCCCAAGTAGAGACGATACTTTAGCTTTGATGTACAGATTAAAGGTAATCCCGCCAAGCCGCTTCCCGGCGCCTCCGATTCCATTGCCCGCCTATCCCCTTCATGCTATGGTAAGGCTGGCTGCATACTGACGCTGGAGGGAACCGGACTTGGCCAAACTGACCGAAATCTACCATATCTATTTCCGTTCCAAGCTGTTCAACGGCATCATCCTCGTTTTTTCCCTCGTCACGATCGTCACCTTCTGCTCGCTGGGAGCGCTTGTGTACAGCTATTCGCGGGACTCCGTGCTGGGCAAGGAGCGCGGGCTGCAGGCCGAGACGGCTGGCAGCGTCAGCCGCTACCTGGACCAGCGGCTCGACCAGGCGCAGGACATCATGCTGACTCTCTATCAGAACCAGCCGGTGCTGAGCGATCTGCTCTACTGCCTCCGCTACGACTTTCCTTCTTATATCCAGAACCGGCTGAACCAATATATCGCCTCCGGCGGCTCGGAGGACCGGAACATCGAGACCTATGTCCGGGCCCAGATGAAGAAGAAGGACGACATCCGCCAGATCGCCTTGTACAGCCGCAGCCAGCGCTTCTTCTTCGTGTTCAACAGCAGCAACACGCAGGGAATCAGCTGGATCAGCCGCGACGGAGACGACGTTCAGCGTGCGATCGACGCCATGCGCGGCAGCCGGACGGCAAGCTCCCGAACGGCCGGGCTGAACTCGATCCTCGGTCTTGGCAGCGGCGATTATACCTTCCTTTCGATATCAACGATCCGGATACGCTGCAAAATGAAGGCGCCCTGCTCGTCACTTACAGCGCCGAGGGCATTCGAAACCTGCTGCGCAGCGATCCCGGCACCGCGATGGGCTCCCAGCTCGTCCTCTATCCGAACGGGCAGGTGCTGTTCGACTCCTCCGGCAAGTGGCATGGCAGCTATCCGCACATGCAGCCGCTGCTCGCTTCCCAAGGGTACGCCAAGCTCGACCGGGCTTCCTATACGTCCGCCCTTTGGACGCCGCGAAGCAATCTGTTCGTCGGCGCGATCGTGCCGGCCGCCGAGATGGAGCGGCAGTACAAGGGGCTCAAGCTCAAGCTGTTCACGCTGACCGCTCTGGGCATCCTCATCATGATCGGTCTCGCTTACGGCGCCGTCTACCGGCACGCGCGCAGAACAAGGATACTCATCCGGGCGATGAAGCAGGCCAAGCAGGGCAATCTCTCGATTCGGGTGCCGGTGGGGAGCCAGGACGAGCTCGGCGAGATTTCCTCGACCTTCAACGGCATGCTGGAGGAGCTGCGCGCCTATATCGATCAGGTCTATGTGTCGGATGCCAGGCAAAAGCAGGCCGAGCTGATGGCGCTGCAGGCGCAGATCAACCCGCATTTTCTCTACAACACGCTGGAGGCGATCCGGATGCGCGCCATGATCCAGGGAGCCGACGACGTCGGCGAAATGACGTTCGTGCTCGCCTCCCTCTTCCGTTATTCCGTGCGGCCCGAGACGATTGTCAGGCTGGAGGACGAGATGGCTTACTGCCGCCAATACCTGGAGCTGCATCGCATTCGTCATCGTGACAAGCTCCACTATTCCATCAAGATCGAGGATGGCCTCCGCGAAGCTCCGCTGCTGAAGCTCTGCCTGCAGCCGCTGGCGGAGAACGCCGTCGTGCACGGGTTCAACCCGAAGTCGCCGGATAACCGGATCGACATCTCCGCCCGGAAGGAAGAGGCGAACGGCGAGTCCTGCCTGATCATCGAGGTGGAGGATAACGGCAAAGGCATGGAGATCGACCGTCTGCTCGCCATCCAGAAGCAGCTCGCGGGACGCTCGCATGGCGGAGCCGTGGACTCGTCTCCCGCCGACGGGGCGTCCATAGCGCCGCCGCCAGCAGTAAGCGGTCCGGCTGCCGGGTCTTCCATCGGTCTGCGCAACGTGAACGAGCGCATCCGGCTTCAATTCGGCGACGGCTACGGCCTCAGCCTGGCCAGCCAAAAGGGCAAAGGCACGCGGATCACGCTCCGCCTGCCCCTCTATGCAAAGGAGGAAGATCATGTACAACGTCTGGATCGTAGATGACGAGCCGTTCATCCTGGAAGGCCTCGCCCGCCTCGTCGACTGGACTTCCCTGCAGCTGAGGCTGGCCGGCGAATCCGAGGACGGCCTTCTGGCGCTGCAGGACATGGAAGCTTCCGAGGCGGCAGTCGATATTCTGATCACGGATATCTCCATGCCGGAGATGAACGGGATTGAGCTCATCCGCGCCTGCCGCAGCCGGAATCCGGCTCTGAAATGCATCATTTTGAGCGGGTACAGCGAATTCGACTACGTAAGGGAAGGCATGCGCCTGGGCATCGAAAACTATCTGCTCAAGCCGATCGACATGGCGGAGCTGGCCGAAACGCTGCGCGCCACGGTGGAGAAGCTGAACCGCGCCCGGATCGAAACGCTCACCGGCGAGCAGGTGGAGCTTGTCCGCGACAACATCATGTACCGCTGGATGAACGGCCGCATCAGCGCCGAGCAATGGGAGGCGCGGGCGGAATTCCTGGGACTCAAGCTGGACAGCCCGTGCGTTCTTGCTGCCGTTGCAGCATGGGACGCTGCAGGAGAGGCCTGTGACGCTGCGGCTGGAGATGCCTCGGCAGCATCCTCCTCAAGCAGACCTGCCGGCGGCTCGATGCCCGAAGCCTGTTCCCCGGAGAATATCCGCTCCGCCGCCTCGGCCTGGCTGGGGCAGACCGGCAGGCCACATCTGCTGTTCCTCGACGACAACGACCGCCTTGTCATCCTGCTCGGACTTCCGGACGCAGAGGCCGGAACGCTGAGGCAGGCCCATTCTATGCTGCTGGCGCTTAGGCGGGAGCTGGGGTCGCCGATCCGCCGTCCTCTGCGCATCGGAGCGGGTACGGCGGAGATAGGCTTCGGCCAAGCCCCGCTTTCTTACCGCAAGGCGCAGACCTCTCTGGAGTACGCTCTCCTTCATCCGGAGAAGATGCTTCTCGCTTATGAGGAGGTTGCAGCCGTTTCCGAGGATCCGTCTTGCGGTCCGGCACGCCCCTCCATTCAGATCGAAACGTACGGCAGGCTGCTGCTAGCGCTGGACGAGGAGGCTTTGCTGGAGAAAATCAGCCGAGACCTGGATGAATTGGCCGGCAGCTCCCATGTCCGGCCCGAGGATGTCCGGCTGGGTGCAGCGGAGATGGTGCTGGAATTGAAGCGGCAGGCAGGGGATGCGCTTCAGCAGGGGGATCTTCCTCCCTTTCAGGGAGCCGCCGCCGATCTGTACCGCTGCAATTCCCTCGCGGAGCTCAAGGAGCAGGTGCGGCGAATCGCCCGGACCGCCTTGCAGGCGCTTGGCGCCAGGCAGGAGCAAAGCCCGGTCGTGCGCCAGATTCTGGCTGAAATCCAGACTTCTTACATGCACGACTATTCGCTCAAAACGCTCGGCGCCGCCTACCATGTCAATCCGGTCTATCTCGGCCAGCTCATCCACAAAGAGACCGGCCACAGCTTCTCCGACTGCCTGCACCGGGTGCGGATCGACAAGGCGATGGAGCTGCTTCGCGGCACGGGGATGAAAACCCATGACATCGCCAAAGCGGTCGGTTACTGGGATACGGCGCATTTCTACAAGCATTTCAAAAAGCTCGTCGGCGTTCCTCCGTCCCAATTTCGCAGGCTGGTGTAGGACTTCCGCCGCTTGGGGCCGAAAATCATATGGACTGGATGCTGCATGCGGGCGGAGCTCGAAGCAAAGTGCCGAATGCAAGAAAGCACGGGGCTCACTCGAAATCTAAGCGGGATGCTTAAGCGGAA
>NZ_BIMD01000021.1 GCF_004000905.1 Paenibacillus humicus NBRC 102415 | reverse complement strand
CCGCCAGCCTGCTGCGCAAGGCGGCAAGCCGAAAGCTTGCTCCCGCCGGGCCGTCCGGGCCGTCCGGCTCGGCGCCCGCCGGCGAGCCGGACCTTACGGCCGGCTGCCCCGACAGGCTGGAAGCCTTGTCCGCGCCTGCCGCCAGAGCCTGCCTGATGGCTGTCGGCACCTATGCAGAGGCCATTCGCGGCGCGCTGCGCGAGCACGAGCCGTCGGTTCTGGCCCGCTACCTGCTCGATCTGGCGAAGAGCTTCAACCGGTTCTACAACAGCGAACGCATTCTTGGAGCCGACGAAGGGGCCAGCCTTGCCCGCATCCGTCTCACGGGAGCCGCCGCCTCCGTGCTTAAGCACGGCCTCCATCTGCTGGGCATTCCGACCCCGGAAAGGATCTAAATAGCCGGACGGAGCACGAAGGCCGGGCGGGCAAAGAAGGCCCGGTGGAGCAGGGCTGCTTCTGCGGAAATCGAAGGGAGAACGGCTCTTTCCAACCATGCAGGCAAGGACATCGGGAACCGGGACAAATTTAACTGCAAAGTTCAATTTAACTATTGATTGATAGGGATTGAAATGGTAAAATTTGTTTACGAACACATGTCCCCCTCACTTGAAAGGAGCTTGATTCCACCATGCCGGAACGAAAAAACATCTCTCCAGACAAAAAAAGGCCCTCCGAGGCGGAACAGGACGAGCGCGTCCTTCTGCTCGCCAAGCAGCTCCTGCTGAAGCACCGCATCGCTTTCCGCAAGCTGGCGCATCGCTCATGACGACCAAGCTGACCATTCCCCAGCTGATCGAGATCCACATGCTTCATCAGGATACGTACGGCGTCTTGCCGGGATTCCGCAATCCCGGCTTCCTGCTTCAAATCGTGGATCGTCCCTTTCACGAGAGCTTCGGCTCCTCGGATTCCGACAGCCTGATCCGGCAGGCCGCGCTTTACTGGCATGGACTGGCCCGCTCCTTCGCTTTTCGGGAGGGCAATGCCGCCACGGCGATGCACGCGATGCTCACCTTCCTGCTTGTGAACGGCTGCGAGCTGGAGATCGATGAAGACGATCTCGTCGACGCGGCCATCCTGGCGGCAACCTGGAAGATGGAGCTGGACGAGTGCGAGACCTGGATCCGCGCGCGCTGCCCGGCCGAGCATGGGCTGAAGGCCCCGTCGCCATCGCTGTCCCCTATGGACAAACCTCTGGCCTGAACCTTATGATAGATGGGATTGTTCCATATTCAGAATCATTCGGGTGCTTGCGCGGACATGTCCGATTCCGCCAGGCTTAATAGGGAAGTCCGGTTGAAGCCGGCGCGGTCCCGCCACTGTGAATGCCGAGCCTCTGTGCATGCAGCCACTGCCTTTATGGCGGGAAGGCGCGCACGAGACGATGAAGCTGTAGCCAGGAGACCTGCCCGAATGTCTGCGCATCAATGCTCTTCGGGGGGTGGGAGCGGATGCGGCTGAGCTGCGGCTGACCGATACGGTCTATTTCCGCAGCCCATCTATGGGTACTTTTTCGCCGCCCTCGAGGCGGCTTTTTTCTTTTTCCTTCAAGCCTTGGCGTATGGGGCTCTTTTCCTGTCCAGCCTGAATTTTATCGGCTCCATTGTCCCCCTCAAGCGAAGCGGACGAGATTCGCCTGTTCCGGCACATGGGAAGCCGCGATGTGCCGGAGCCCCCCGCAGCGGCTACTACTATTTCCGAAGGAAGGTCGATCCGTTTTGAAACGCATGCTTACCCGAGCCTCGCTGTCCTGGATGCTCATGCTCGCCCTTATCGTCTCCCTTCTTCCCGCAGGCGCCGCGCCTGCATCCGCAGCTCCCGATACCGCAAGCGCCCTGCGCCAAGCCGGCCAGACGCTGCTCAAAAGCGGAATCTCGTCGGATTGGGATGCCATCGCCGCCTCTCAAGCCGGCCTCGAGCTTCCGGCATCCTATGCGGCCGGACTCGCCAAGACGGTGCGCACGGAAGCCGCCGGCTTCACCAAAGTCACGGACCTGGAGCGTACGGCGCTCGCGGTGACTGCGATCGGCGAGGACGCCTCCTCCTTCCAGGGCGTCAACCTGATCGAGCGGATCGCCAACAGCAGCCGCATGACGAGCCAAGGCGTCAACGGTCCGATCTATGCTCTGCTTGCGCTGGATTACGGCGCTTATGAAGTGCCTGCCGCCGCGAAATGGACGCGCGAAGCCCTTGTGGCCGAAGTGCTGAAGCATCAGGCGCAGGACGGAAGCTTCGCTTTCGACGGCGAAAAATCCGGCAATCCCGATCTGACGGGCGCCGCCCTTACCGCACTTGCTCCTTACCTGGACAAGCCGGAAGCCAAGCAGGCCGGCGAGCGAATCGTCTCCTGGCTGGCCAAACAGCAGGATAAGGACGGAGGATTCACGAGCTACGGCGAATCCAGCAGCGAAAGCATCGCCCAGATCGTCATCGGCCTCGCCTCCGCGGGCGTCGACCCCGCGGACAGCCGTTTCGTCCAAAACGGCAAAGGGCTGCTGGACAAGCTGTTCACCTTCCGCAATGCGGACGGCAGCTTCTCCCATTCCCTGCCGCTGGCCGCCAATGCTTACGGCGCCTATCAGTCCGTCCAGGCTTTGACCGCCTACGAGAAATTCAAGAACGGCGCCGGAAGGCTGTACGCCAAGCCCGCTCCAAGCGTAACCGTGAGCGTGGAAGGACCGAACGCCACGCTTCTGGCAAGCGGCGTTGCCCGCGCCGTGTATGCGCTGGATGCATTGACGCAAGCCGCATCCGACGCCAAGCTGGCCGTGGAAGTGAAATCGATGCAGTTCGGCAAATACGTCGCTTCCATCGGCGGCATTGAAGGCGGCAAGTTCGGCGGCTACGACGGCTGGCTGTTCGCCGTCCAGCGCGGCGGTGCCTGGATTACGCCTTCCGTCGGCATGGGCGACTTCGCTCTGCAGAAGGGCGACCGACTGGCCGTCTTTTATGGAGACAACACGCAGCTGATCAGCTCCGCAGCGGTCAGCCCGCGCCAGCCGCGCGACAACGAAGCCTTCACCGTCCAGGTAAGCCAGCAGACCTGGGATTACACCGCCAACGCCTATACCGTCACCCCCGCTGCCGGAGTGAGCGTGAAAGCCGGCTCCGTGACGGCAACTGCCGATGCATACGGCACGGCCCGCTTCCAGGCGATGCCGGCCGGCAGCTATGACCTGACGGTGACGGGCTACAGCGACGCCAAGGCTCCTTCCGTGCTGAAGCATGTCCAGAAGCTGACCGTCGGCTCGACCTCCGCCCTCTTCTCCGACGAGAAGGAAATCGCGGCATGGGCCCGCGATTCCGTCCATGACGGCTATGCTTCCGGTCTGATCAGCGGCATCTCCGGCAACGGTGCGGCTCCTGCATTCGCGCCGAAGCAGAAGCTGACGCGTGCCGAGTTCGCTTCGCTGATCGTGCGTCTGCTCGGCCTCGAGCCGGCTTCGTCCGCGAGCGCAGCCTTCACCGATGTGAAGGCCGGCAGCTGGTACGAGCAGGCTGTGGTCACGGCTTCCGCCAGCGGCATCCTGACCGGCACCGGCGGCGGCAAGTTCCAGCCGGACGCGCCGATCAGCCGCCAGGATATGGCCGTCATTTTCGCCCGCGCCTTGAAGATTGACCTGTCCGCAGCCCCTTCGGGCGACATCAGGGACATCAAGTCCGTCTCCGCTTACGCGGCATCGTCCGTGAATGCCGTTCACGGCACCGAGCTGATGGTCGGCGACAAGGACGGCAACTTCAATCCGAAAGCGACCGTAACCCGCGAGATGGCGGCGGTAGCGATCTTAAACGCGTACGAGAGCCTCGCTAAAGCGGCCAACTAGCACTCCCCGTCGTTTCATCGAACGGCAGCCAAGGGCCTTCCGACCGGAAGGCCCTTTTCGGCATCATTCAACAGTCGAGAAGGAATAGAACGTTGCGGCGCGGCTCGATGCGCGGCTGATCTCCGGCAGACCGTAGAGGAAACCCGGGAACCTCCGGAAGCCTGGAGGTTGATGCTCACCCCCTGCTCCGGAGATGATTTTATCTTGGAATCCCTTTGCCGCTGCGCCTCCTGCTCAAGATTTCAGTACCGCAGTGAACTGGATTCCGCAGATTTCAGCCCTGGCCGCGGCGCAATCGACCGGTTTGTAATCGCCAAGCCGGGGAATTACAATGGAGAAAGCTTATTTTTCATTACGGACGCGGCTGCCTTCTCATCCATCCCGGCGGCGCGCAAAGGAGATTCCCGTGGCTAACTACCGTTGGAGCCGGAAGGCGTTCTGGCTCAGTCCTTTCGTCATCTTTACGCTCTCTCTTGTGTTCAAAATTTATTTGGCCGCTTTCGTTATCTACGGCGGCGAGCATGTATGGCTTCCTCTGCTGACGAGCCTGCCGTCGGTGTGGGCCGCTTATTTCCTGATCGAGCTGCTCGCCAGGAAGCGCAAGCTGATGACGTATCTCATCGTCAACCTGCTGCTGACGACCGTCTATTTCGCCGTCATTATGTATTACAAATATTTCGGCATCATCGTCACTTATCACGCGCTCATGCAGATCGGGCAGGTCACAGAGGTGAAAGGAAGCGTCTTCCAGCTGCTTCATCCCTACTTCCTGCTCATCTATGTCGATATCGTCGCCGCCTGGCTGCTGCTCGGCTTCAGCGGCAGATTCCGCCGCGCCTGGCGCGGCTTGGCCAACCGCAGGCTGATGCCGGCCTGGATTCCGGCCTCGGGATTCATCCTGATGCTAGGCATCTGCATGGCCATCGTCTGGCCGAATCGCGGCATCTCCAACGAGCTGGTGCAGAACGAGCGCATGGGCATCCTCAATTACGAGGTGTTCCTGATGGCGACGGCGGGGAACGAGAAGCTCGTTCCCGCCTCGACCGTCACGCAGGAGGCCGTGAACAAGCTCAAGGGGGTGGCGGCTCCGCAGCAGCCGCTCTATGCGGGCGCCGCCAAAGGCCGCAATGTCATCGTCATTCAGCTCGAAGCGTTCCAGAACTTCCTGCTCAATAAAACCGTGGAAGGCAAGGAAATTACGCCGAACCTCAACAAGCTTATTCAAGAGAGCGCGTATTTCCCCCGCTTCTATCAGCAGGCCGGTTCGGGGAACACCTCCGATGCGGAATTCCTGACCAACACCTCCTTCTACGTGCCGCTGCGCGTGCCGGCGACTCAAGCCTATGCGGACAAATCCCTCCCCTCGATGCCGAAGGCGTTCCGGGCGGAAGGGTATGAAGCGCTCACGTTCCATACGAACGATGTCGCGTTCTGGAACCGCAAGGAGCTGTACAAGGCGCTCGGCTTCAGCCGTTACTACGACACGGAGTTTTTCGGCGGCGAGGACAAGGTCGCGTTCGGCGCTTCGGATGAAGTGCTGTATGCCAAGACGGTGCAGGAACTGGCCAAGCAGCGCGACGAGGGCAAGAAATTCTACGCGATGCTCATCTCCATGTCCTCGCATCATCCGTACAACATCCCGGACCGCAAAGTGAAGCTGAAGCTGTCAGACACGTACAAAGACTCCTTCGTCGGGGATTACATCCGCGCCCAGAACTATACCGACTATGCCCTCGGACACCTGTTCCAGGAGCTGAAGGATGCCGGCTTGTGGGACAACAGCGTCATAGCCATCTATGGCGACCATATGGGATTGCCGATCTACTCCCTGTCCGACGGCGACCTCGATCTGCTGGAGAAGCTCGACGGACGCAAGTACGATTCCTCCCAGATGATGAATATTCCGCTCATCGTAACGGCTCCAGGCCTTCTTCAGGCTTCCGTTCAGACTCAGGTAGGCGGCCAAAGCGACATCTTCCCGACAATCGCGAATCTCGTCGGCCTGCCGATGGAAAACCATCTCCACTTCGGGCAGGATCTGTTCAACCAGCATAGCAACCTGCTGCCGGAAAGGTACTACCTCCCGTCGGGCTCCTTCATCGACGATAGCGAAATCTTCGTGCCCGGCACCGGCTTCGGCGACGGCAGCCGGATCATGCTGCCGACCGCGGCGGAAGCTTCCGCCAATGCGGCACGGCTGAATGGCCCGGCTGGGAGCGACGGAGGCGGCTTGAGTTCTGCAGGCGGCTCGGCGGGAAATGCCGGCGGCGGCTTGAATTCTACAAGCGGCTCGGCGGGGAATGCCGGCGGCGATAAAGGCGCAGCAAGCTTGGGCGGCGGCAAAGCAGGCGAAGCCAGCCCACAGCCAGGCAAGCCGGGCGAGCCTTCCGGCACCGGCGGCGCGGCCGGTCTCGGCAACGCTGCCGGAACAGGCGCCAAGCCAGGCAGCGACGGCGCTACGCGCGACGAATTCGACCGCGCGCTGCAGCTGCTGCGCATGTCGGACAGCTATGTGCGCTCGCTGCCTTCCAACGGCAACGATCCCGAGCCGGAAGATGCAGGCGCGGAATCCCGCAAGTCCAAGTAAAATGCGAATGCCCGGCGGATACGGTTCCGCCGGGCATTTTTGTATGCTGCGATATGAAGAGCTTCATGAAGCCATACCTCATTGCGCTGTTTTCGGATCTGGTTTTAGAACGCGTGAACCGAATGTTCCCAATGCCGTTCTCTATCGGACATACGTTCCGTTATTTAACGCAAAAGAATTCCTATCGCCCTGCTATCGGACATACGTTCCGTTATGGCTGCAATGTTCATCGCCATGCCGATAGCAGTACGTAAATAGCGGAACCAATGTCCGATCATTTCCCAAATAACATGATTTTAGCGAAATAGCGGATCGTATGTCCGCCAGCATCAAAAAGACGCCTCATGCCGTGCTGCTTATCTCGAACAACCATGCCATTTCAATAACTGAACGACAGCAGAGTAACTCCCGTCATCGCGTCCACGACAACATTCGTCTCCAGGCCGCCAGCACCTGAATTCCCGGAAGCTGCCGGATCGATGCCGGAGCCGCCGCTTGCCGCACCGCTTACAAAGCTCACGACGTAAACGGGAGTGCGCATGAGCTTGCGGGTTTCGCGAAGGACAGGATTGGCCGCCAAGGCCTCGGGAGAGAAGGAGCTGAAATCCGGCTTGCTGATCAGACGATAGACGCAGGAGATGGAGGATGCCGTCTTGGCCACCTTCGGATAGGCCCATTTGGCATTCTGCACGGCGCGGCCTTGGGGGACGAGATTCAGAGGCGCCTTGTTCTCGACGCCGGGATTCTCGAGCTTGATGCCCAGCTTCTGTAGAAGAGAGTCATCCTGGGTAGCGGAGACAGAGATGGCGGAGCCCGCTGCCGCATCCGCGCGGCTGCCTCCGTGGTTGAAGTGCCAGCAGCCCAAGGCGACCAGCAGGCCGACCGCAATCAGCCCGACTCCCATCCATCTCGATTGATCTCTCACGGCGCTTCCTCCCTTACCCAGAATGGTTTCCGGCTTGGCGGCGCTGGTCCGGACACTTGCTCGTCCTCCCAGCCTATACAGTAGTAACGTATCTGCAAGGGACAGGGTTGCTTCGGGTCGGAAAAAGGCTTCTTCCAATTCAGTCCAATCCCGTTCCATTCGGATCCCGGAATCGGCATCCTAAACGGCCTAACGCCTGAGCGGTTCTCATGGTGTTGTTTGAAGCCGTTCAACTCTTTTCGACAGGTTTTTTCCTATTACCCCAGCCGGGAAAGCATTGAAACGAAATTGCGCCTTTTTGTGGCAAAGATGGGAGCGGAGGAGGATATGGAGCTGAGGCCAGCTGAAGCGAAACAGGAAAGAAGCCAAGTATCCCTCCGCTTGGCTTGTCCATTTTTTCCGATGAATTGCTTGGCTTGTCCATTTTTTCCGATGAATTGCTTGGCTTGTCCATTTTTTTCCGATGAATTGCTTGGCTTGTCCAGTGCTTCCGATGGCTCGCTAGGATTGTCAAGTTCTTCCAATGGCTCGCTAGGATTGTCCAATCCTTCCGGCAGGTCGCTTGGCTCGTCCATTCCTTCCGTTTGCAATTCCAAATGAATCGATTCTCCGCACCGCCTCTACAAATCCTTGCGCTGGAAGCGCCAAATGCCGAGCACAAAAGCAACGATCGTATAGGCCAAGGCATACCAAAGGAAGGCTGGAGAGGGGGCCGAGCCGACTCCCAACATCGACATGAGGCTGTCTACCTGGATGCCCGTGAACTGCCTCAGCGCATCCATATTGAACAGCCTGTCCATCATCGTGCGCTGCAGGCCGTCAGCCGGCATCGCGAGCGACAGCAAACCCGAGATGGTGGCCAGCGAGCCGCCTACCGTCTCCTGAAGCGAGGCGAACTGAGCGGCCAGCTTGTCGATCATGCCGCCCAGCCAGCCTCCGCCGTACAGCATCGTCATGAAGACGCCGTTGCCGATGGCAGACAGAAAACCGGAGCCGAGCATCGACACCGATACCAGCAGCGGAACAACGGAAGCGAAAAGCAGATAGGCGATGAACAGGGTTCCCATGTCCCTCGGTACGCCGGCATGCATGCCGGCAACGCCCAGTATAGCCGCATACAGCACCAGAGCGTAGCCCATGCCAAAGCTGACGTAGCCGAGCCAGCGTCCCGCATACCATTGCCACCTGGGCAGAGGCCGCGGCATCAGCGCCTGCATGACTCCCAGCTCCGCCTCGCCTGAGATGACGGAAGAGGAACTGAAAATGGAGAGAAAAGCAACGACGAACGCGCCGAAGAAGAAGCCTAGGCTGATGATGAACATGCCGCGGCTGTACCTTTCGACCAGAAGCTGCGGATCGTCGGGAGACAGCCCATACCTGTGGACTTCACCGCCGATGGCCGAAGCGATGAACCAGTATGCGATCAGGAACAGCACGGTCATGAAAAGCGTCAGCAGCAGGACGCGCTTGCGCAGCAGCTCCTTCCAGGTCATGCGAAGAATGATGGTCATGCTTTCTCCCCCCTGTGGCTCTTGCCGGAGAGCTCGGTGACGAACCATTCCTCAAGCCTCGTTTTGGCGCGCGTCGACTCATAGAGCGTCATGCCTTGATCCAGAATCAGCGCATGCAGCCAGCCGGCCTGCTCCTCGTTCTCCAGCTCGGCCTCCAGCACGGCGGAGCCATCCGGCTCCGAGGCGGCCAGCCGGAAAGCCAGCCCCGTTTCCCCGCGCAGCCAATCCAGCAGCGCGGGAGCAAAGCCGCCGACGCGAAGCCGCCAGACAGGACGCTGCTGCAGCACTTCCTCGACCGTCCCCTGCTGGAGTATGCGGCCGTTGTTGAGCAGGGCGACGCGATCGCAGAGCGACTCCACATCCTCCATGAGATGAGAGTTGAGGAAGATCGTCTTGCCCTGGGCTTTCAGCTCATGGAGCAGCTCCCTCACCTCGCTTCGCCCGATGGGGTCCATCGCCGAAGAAGGCTCGTCCAGGAACAGGATGCGGGGATCGCCGACCAGCGCGCAGGCGAGGCCCAGCCTCTGCTGCATGCCTTTGGAGTAATTCTTCACCCGGTCCCTCGAGCGCAGGCCGATGCCGACCCGCTCCAGCAGCTGCGGCACCCTGCGATCCGCCTCCGCCCTTGGAAGGCGGCACATCTGCGCATGCAGGCGAACGACTTCTTCGCCGGTCAGCCACTCCTGATACCGGTACAGCTCTGGCAAGTAACCAAGGAGCCTTCGGGCCGAGAGGCTCCCGATCGGCTCGCCAAACAGGGAAGCCCGACCTTCCGTAGGGAAGATCAGGCCGACCAGCATTTTGACGCAGGTGCTTTTGCCCGCGCCGTTGGGACCGAGGAAGCCGAAGGCTTCCCCTTCCCTTACGGTAATCGAGACATCGCTGCAGCCGCGGCCGTTGTCGAACCGCTTCGTCAGCCCTTCGGTCTGGATGGCGATCACGCGGAGATCAGCTCCTGCAGCTTGGCCTTGAACGCGTCCAGCTTGCCGGCGAACAGGCTGCCTCCGTCCAGCGTGAACAGCTGGCCGTCCTTGACCCATGTAGCCGAATAACGATCCTTGCCGTTTTCATTGTAATTGTACTTGCTCAGGATGACGGAGATGCCGTGAACCTTGATGTTCTCCGACTTCCCGTCCGTGATGACCGGCATGACGAGATTTCCCGTGGAGAGAAACTCGCTCTGCAGAAGCCCGGCCCGCAGCGATTGCGGCAGCAGCGGGAACTGCAGCACCGCATCCCTTGCATCCTCCAGGCCTACGCCGGGCTCAACCTCGACGGTCGGCACGAGCTGCTGCGAAATCGAAGCGTATTCTCCTTTTTCCCCGTTGGCCAAATCGTAGGAAACGGTCTTGCTCGTCTCGAGCTTCACTTCCTTGCCGTCTACGGATGCCGGCATCAGCTTGGAAGCTCCCAGCTGCTTCATCGCTTTGTTGATTTCGTCCACGTTCATCTTGAGCGTCACCGTCTGTCCTCCGGATATGAAGAACGCCTCCTGCTTGCCCGTCAAGCTCTCGGGGAGCATGGAGAAGCCCAGCTCGGCCGCAGCCTGCTCGCGGCTCAGATTGTCCTTGTACCGTCCCGACTCCGACGTAAACGTCCCGAACCGGTTGATCGCTTCGCGGACCTGGCCGTCCGAAAAGGAATCGAACATCCGCTGAAGCTCGTTCTCATCCACGCTGACGACCTGCTCCATGCGGAACTGGCCGAGAATGGACGCCAGCGCCTTGTTGCCGGCCGGCGTCGCCGCCGCCGTCACCACGATCAGCGCGGCTGCCGCGATCGTCGTCCAGCGGCGGGCGCGGCTGTTCATGCGGCGGCGCGGCTTGACGTTCGCCGAAGCTGCCGTCTTGACGCGGTCCTCAGCGCCGACATCGCCAGCCGTCGCGGTCCCGACCCTGCCGCTTCCGGCTGCCGGGGCGTCCTGAACCGTACCGGCAACCCCCGCTGCCGCCATTCCGCCTTCGCGATCCCATTTGTCCCATGCGGCATGAGGCTGCTCTCCCGCCAGTGCGGCCTGCATCCGCAGCCAAGCCTCGTCCGTCTTTTTCTTTTCTGTGTCTGTATCTTTCCTTTGTTCCGTCATATTCGACCCATCCTCCTTCAATCAGGCTCATCCTGATTCGTCATAAAAACGCCGACGCTATTCCGACTCCATTGCGAAGGTCATTTTTTCACAACGCTTTTAGCGCAATTCCGCCTTCGGTTGAACCGGCCCGAGCCCCGCCGAACCTGTCAGGGCCATCCCCTCATCTCCCTGGCGCTGTTCGGCAGCCGCCGCGCATTTGCGAAGCCTCTCCGTCGCCCTCGCCAGCAGGGTGCCTACGATCGGCTGCCGCACCGACAGCTCCTCCGCTATCTCCGCGTAGCTGTATCCGGAGTACCGGAGCAGAAGCGCCCGGCGGTCCCGCTCGGGCAGCTCCTCCAGCCAGTCGCGCACCTCTTCCTGATCGAGCCTGCGCATCAGCTCGTCCTCGCCGGACGGGCTTGAAATCCCGTCTACAGCAATTTGCTGCTCCTGCCGCTCAGCCAGCCTGCGCTGCCTCGCGGCGCTTCCCATATAGTCGTAAGCGAGCCTCGTCGCAACCCGGTGCAGCCATGCTCCGGCAGCCTCCAGGCTGTCCGGCGGCTGCCGGTACATTTTCAGAAACGTTTCCTGGGCCAGATCCTCCGCCACCGCCTCGTCGCGCAGAAGCGCGGTCAGCTTGCGAAGGACGGCCGGATGATGCTCGTAGAACAACTGCTTGAACGTTGCCGATTCCGGAATCGTCAAAGGTCCCATCCTCCTTTCTTGCTGCAGCTGTATAAAAGACGAATGCCGTCGAGCAAATGTATCAGCCCCGGGGGAATTAAATTTATCCGGCTACGTTCCGCCGCTTTCCTCCCCTTTCCTTCCTCTGGCTGCCTTTCCTTCATTTTGACAAGGCCTTGCGCATTCCCCATAATGTAAACTGAATCTTAAAGCTGACATGTAGCGTAATGTTTCACCCCTAAAATGTTGAGAAGGGAAGGTTTGACCTTGCAGCGAAATCGGTTTACCCGGATGTTTTCCAGCCGGCCATTTCTGTTCTTTTCCATCATCATACTGCTCAAATGCATGCTGACCTGGTTCGTCATCTTCGACGACGGCCCGTCGTGGGCGATTCTCGTGACGGAGCTCCCGTTCGCATGGCTGATCTTCGGCCTGCTGGAGATGTTCGCAGGCAAGCGCAAGCTGATCTATTACGTCATCGCGGACGCCGCCTTGACCGGCATCCTCTTCTCGGTCTTCATGTACCATAAATATTACGGGGTCATCGCCACCTGGCATGCGCTCCAGCAGGTCAACCAGGTGACGGCGGTCAGCAACAGCGTCTTCTCGCTGATGGATCCGTACTACACGCTGATCTTCCTCGATATTATCGTCCTGGCTGTCATTCTGATCCGCAAGCGGCGCGAGCTGCTGAAAAAGCCCGCCGCACGCTTCAACCGGCGCAAGGCTGTCTTCGCCGGCGTCGCCGTTCTGTCCTTTGCCCTGTGCCTGTTCAATATCGTGCCGAACCGCGCCAGCATGAACGAGCACACCAAGGCCGAGGAGATGGGCATCCTGAACTACGAGGCGTTCGCGCTCGTCGATCGGGGACAGACGGAGCTGGAGGATCCGGCCAAGGTGACGCAGGCCCGCATCGATGAGCTCAAAGGCGTCGATCCCAAGCAAGCTTCTCCATTCCAAGGCGCTGCACAAGGCAAGAACATCATCGTCCTGCAGCTGGAATCGTTCCAGAATTTCCTGATCGGCCTGGAGCTGGACGGGCGGGAGGTGACGCCGAACCTCAACAAGCTGGCGCGCGAAAGCCTGTATTTCAACAACTTCTATCAGATGGTCGGGCAGGGCAACACCTCCGATGCGGAGTTCGTCGCCAATACGAGCTTCTATATCCCGCGAAGCGGAGCGGCAACGATGTCCTACGCCTACAAGGACGTTCCGAGCCTGCCGAAGCTGCTGAAGGAGCAGGGCTATCAGTCCGCGACCTTCCATACGAACGTCGTCGACTTCTGGAACCGCCGCGAGCTGTACAAGGCGGTCGGCTTCGACCGCTTTTACGACCAGCCGTTTTTCGGCAAGGAGAACCAGGTGTTCTTCGGCGCCGACGACGAGACGCTGTACGCCAAGACGGCCGGCAAGCTGAAGGAGATGGACGGCGAGGGCAAGCCGTTTTATGCCCAGATCATCTCCATGACCGCCCATCATCCGTTCACGCTTCCGGACGGGCTGAGCCGCTTCGAGCTTCCGGAGCGGTATGAGAAGACATTCGTCGGCGACTACATCGCTTCCCAGAGCTATGCCGATTACGCCTTCGGCCAGCTGGTGGAGGAGCTCAAGGCCGCCGGACTGTGGGAAGTTTCCCTGCTCGTCGTCTATGGCGACCATCAAGGGCTCCCGCTCTTCTCCCTCGATCGCAAGGACAAGGAGCTCATGAAAGAGATTCTCGGCCATGAATACGGCTATCCCGACATGATCAACGTTCCGCTTCTCCTCACGCTGCCGGGCAGCAGGCAGGGAAAAGAGCTCGATACGCTTGGCGGCCAGGTCGATCTGCTTCCGACCATCGCGGGCCTTGCGGGGGCTTCGCTGGACGGTCAGCTTCATTTCGGCCAGGATCTTCTCAGCCAATCGCAAAATATTCTGCCTCAGCGTTATTATCTTCCTTCCGGCACGCTGCTCAGCGGCAGCTCGCTCTATATTCCCGGCATCGGGTACGACGACGGCAACCGCTATCCGCTGAAGCCGGGCACCCCGGCTGCAGGCTCCGACGAGGATGCCTACAATCGGGCGCTGGAGCTGCTCCGCCTGTCGGACAGCTATATGGAGGCCTTGCCGGAGCATAGCGGCGCGCAGCGTTGAATTCCGCACTCCTTAGTTAAATTGTCCCCTAAGCCCGCTTAATCATCACCGGCTGAGCCTACAGCCGCCAGATCCCGACGGGACGAAGCCGAGCCTCTCCTCCGCTTCGTCCCGTCTTTCTTTTTTGGTTCCGCAAAGGTTTTTCAGCCGCATGCTGGAGTCGGCTTCAAAGGAGTTGACAGCTTACGTTTACAAATGTAATCTTTAATTGTCGTTTACATACGTAAACATTCTTTTTCAAGGAGTAGATGGATTGCAATGAGCGTATCCCCCCGTATCACCGAGGCCGAGAGCGAGATCATGAAGCTTCTCTGGCAAAAAGAGCCCTTATCCGCCCAGGAAATCATTGCCGAGCTGTCCCAGCAGATGCAGTGGTCGGATCAGACGATCAAAACCTTCATCAACCGCCTTCATAAAAAGAATGCGATCCGGTTCGAGAAAGCCGGAAGGAATTATTTGTATTATCCGCTCGTATCCCATGCCGAGTATTTGAAGGCCGAGAACAAGTCTTTTCTGGACCGGGTGTACAACGGAGCCGTCGGCATGCTGTTCGCCCGATTCATCCAGGAAGAGAACCTGTCCGAACAAGACATCGACGAGCTCCAGAAACTTCTGGAGAAGCAAAAAACAGCGGAACGCCCCGACGCCTAGCCCGGTTCGTGTCCCGACGCGATCATGAAGGAGCTTTCGAGCCATGCAACGGATTCAAACGATCTTTCATCTCTTCTTGACGGCCTCGCTGGCATCGACCGTTCTTATCCTGGCGCTGCTCGCCTTCCGGAAGCTGTTCAAGAAGACGCCGAGCTCCAAGCTGGCCTATGCCCTCTGGCTGCTCGTGCTGATCAAGCTGCTCGTGCCGCTGGCGCCGCAAAGCCCGATCAGCTTGTTCGGCCTTATGCCGCAGGCGGCGACACAGGCCGATTCCGCCATGCGCCAGACCCCGCCGGTTCCAAGCCTGTCCGTCGATGACGGCACGGCGGCCTCCACGCAGCCAGTCGTTGTACCCGTGCCGGAGGATCATCCTCAACCGGAAACATCGGAACCTCCGGCGCCAGCTTCAGCTCCTCCCGCCTCTCCCCTCGAGGAAAAGGCGAGTGGACAAGCCCGCTGGAGCCCTCTGCCGATCGTTGCGCTGTCTTGGCTGGCCGGCTTTGCCGTCCTATGCCTCTGCTTCCTGATCGGCACGCTCCGATTCGAATTCAAATTCCGCTCGTCCCGCAGGATCGAGGATCCCGGCATCAGGTCCGCTTTGGAGAAATGCCGGCGGACGCTGGGCATCAAGCGGCCGATTCCGATCCATGAAACCTATGGGCCTCGGAGTCCCTTCCTTTACGGACTTGCCCGGCCAAAAATCTATCTGCCGGCGGATATCGCCGTCATCGCCGATTCCAGACAGCTGGAGCACATCCTGCTGCATGAGCTGACTCATTACAAGCGCAAGGATCTGTGGATCAATCTTCTGTGGATGCTGGCTGCCGCGCTGCATTGGTACAATCCCTTCGTATGGCTGGCCATCCGGAAAATGAAAGCGGACCGCGAGGTAGCCTGCGACGCCGGAGTGCTGGAGGTGCTCGGCGAGCGGGAATCCGCCGCCTATGGCAGGACGCTGTTGCTGCTGTCGAAAGTTTTGGCCCGCAGCTCCAGGACAGCGGCCAATTTCTCGCCTTTCTTTGAACACGAGCACGAAATGAAACGGAGGATTACGATGATCGCCAAGTTCCGCAAAGGTTCCTATCGCCTGTCCGCCGCCGCCATTCTGGCGCTTCTCGCCATCGGAGCCGTCGTACTCGCCCAAGCTCCCAACACCAGGACCGGCGCCGCTCCGCAAGCCGGATCCGGGCAAGCACAGGCGCATACGGCCTCATTCCATCTTGTGCGGATAAACGACTGGTCCAAATGGTTCTCCAGCCTGGAGAGGGCGAATGATTTTTCCGGGTTCACGTACAAGGTGCCCGACTATCTTCCGGAAGGCTATCGGCTGGAGAATATCAATCTGGCCAAATACATGGACATGAACGACAACGTCGTCGCCATAACCGTCAAAAACGGATATGAAGTATTCCCGCATGAGAAAGCCTTCGAGCTGCTGGCTTCCAAGGAAAACCTGCTGGATACAATCTATAGCTCCCAGAGCGGCGGGGAAGTGCGGACAAACGCGCCGGCGACTTGGGGTCCGGCGGATCCTCAATTTTTCAAGTATGCGGATGCCACTTTTGCCGGGATCCAGGGCACCTTGGTCTCCAGAATTCAAACCTATGCCTGGCATCTGCCGGAAACAGCCAAAAGCTTCGTATGGCAGGATGAGGGGATCTGGTATGCCGTCGATTACTTCAGCGAAAACCATACCCGCGAAGGAACGCTTACTCATCGAAGCAATGTGACGATGCCGGATCTGGAAAAAATGCTGCATTCCTACGTGTTTCCCGAGCAGATCGAGCAGGTCGACTACACAGGCGAAGGGGTCACCTTCCCGCTATACGACGGCAAGGACCTGCAGAAGGCTGAGGAGGCGCTGGGCTTCGACATCAATATCTCTTCCACCTTGGCGGACGGTCAATGGAAGCTCATGGACGCCCGCTTGAACAAGGCAGGCGACCGGACTCGGTATTTCAAATTCAGGCCGGCCGTGGATACGCTTGAAACGAGCTATCAGCCGGATCCCGATTTAAAATCGACCGTTTACTCCATGAACGATACGCTCAACCTGTACCAGAGCAAGGCTCCTATCGTCGATGCCGCCAAGATGACCGTCCTGCGGACGCTCGATCTGGATGGCGTCCGCGTCACCGTGGCGGAGGATGGCAAGAGATTCTACGATGTATTTGAAGTCGATCCGAAGAAGGATACCCGGCGCCAGCTCTTTTACCTGTGGGAAAAGGACGGCATTTATTTCACCGCCGCCTTCCTCGGCCTGGAGCCTAACCAGGAAGAGAACGTCAAGTCGCTGATCGGGGCTCCGGCCCTGGATGAAAAGAAGGCATGACCGCGATGGCCGTCCTCCGGGGCGGCCTTTTTGCATTCTTTCCGCCCATGCGGTTGCCTTTGCCCCCGGCAGGGTTAATCTTAAGTAGAATTCGACAGAAGGGATGAGGGCGGATGCTGGGCAAGCTGAAAAATCTGCTGGGAGAGCCGACAAAGAGCGGCGGGGAAAAGAAAGGCGAGGAGGAAGCGGCTTACAGGGAGCTTGCAGATTCCATGACAGGGCTGCTTCCGGGAATGCCGGCAGAGCTTGCCGAGGAGGAGCGCAAGCTCGAGGAGGCCTTGCCGCAGGAATGGCTGCTGCAGGTGCGCGAAGCCGTGCTGCGCGGCAACCCTGGACTGACGGATGAAAAGTACGGCTGGATGGAACGGGAGCTCAAGCGTCATTTTTTGCTCACCGGCCTGCTCCGCCGAGTTTCCTTGTACAGCGCTGAGGCAGGCCTGGTATGGCGGGAGCTGGCTCTTTACGAGCAGCAGTACCAGCAATTCTGCGAACGTTACGCCGGTTATCATCTTCAGGTGCAGGATGCCGTTGCCGCGCCCTCTCCATCAAGCTCGGCCGACAGCGCGGAGAGGGCTTGCTTCGAGCTTCTGTATCTGCTCCTGTTTCCTTTGGAGCCCGAGAACGAGCAGCTGCTCGGACCGTTCCATCATCATAAGCTGAGCCCTGGGCTGCTGGAGGAGCTGGAAGACCGCAGGCTGCCGCTGTGCGGCGGACTCGGCTTCGTCGGAACCTCCCACAAAGCCGCCATTGCCGAGTGTCTCACCGCCTCGCTGCGCGACCGATTGGAGGCCGCCCGGGACTGCTGCGCCGGGCTTCCCAAGCCCCGCCCCTTGGACCCTGCGACGGCGCTGCTGGCGAGCAGCATGGCCGGAGAGGGATTCCCGTTCGATGCCGACGAGCAGCTGGACACTCCGGACGCGGGAGCATGGACGGCCGACCGCCCCACAGCGCTGCCGGGATAATCGAAAAAGGCCCTCGGCCATGACGGGCACGGCCGGGACCTTCGTTCGAAACTTCCCTTGGGAACTTCCCTTAGCGACAGAGAGCTGCGGACTACTTGGAGTCGGAGCCGCCGAGCAGTCCGAGCAGCTGCGGCGGAATCTGGATGCCGCGTCGCTCGCCCTCTCCGAACAGCGCCGGCAGGAAGTCGCTCTCTTCCTCTTCTTCCTCCTGCAGCGACTGGACTTCCCGATGCAGCCGCTCCATCTTGAGGTCCAGCGCGGCGGCCGAATCCGCCGCCTCCTTGAGCTCGCGAAGCAGATGCTCGGGGACGGCCTTGTTGTATTTGTAATACAGCTTGTGCTCGAGGCTTGCCCAGAAATCCATCGCAATCGTGCGGATCTGCACCTCGACGAGCACCTTCTCCTGACGATCCGACATGTAGACCGGCACCTCGATCAGAAGATGGAAGCTCTGATAGCCGTTGGGCTTGGGATGGGCGATATAATCCTTGACCTGCACGATGGCGAGATCCTTCTGCACCTTGAGCATGTCGTGGATCAGGTAAATATCGGATACAAACGAGCAGGTGATCCGCAGGCCGGCGATATCCTGGATCTTCTCCTTGATTGCGGGCAGCGAGAACTCGCAGTTTTTGCGGTAGATTTTGTTCATGATGCTTTCAGGCGATTTCACGCGCGACTTCGTATGCTCGATCGGATTGTAATCGTGGAGAAGCTGGAATTCCTCCTTGAGGATTTCGATCTTCGTCTCCATCTCGTCCAGGGCGAACTTGTACATCATCATGAAACGGGTAATGTCGTTCTTCAGCTTCTTGAATGGCTGCAGCTGCGAAGAGTTCATGGATGGCTCCTTGCCCGGCCGCTTGGGCCGCTTTGATCCCCCTTATCATCTCACAATACGCCCCCTGATTTCAAAAAAGCGGTCCGAGCGCGCCGGGAGCCGGCCTTCAAACTCATGAAAGGGCCGGACGAATATGCCCCATCTCAACAAGCGCCGGACAAGCCCGCCTGATCGCAACCTTCGCGGCGCTTCATCCACTCCCTCATTTCTCGGACGAGGACTTCCGGCTCCGATGCGAAGACGTCATGAGCGGAGGCCGCGAATTCGCGAAGCTCCCTGGCGGCGCGGCCGGCCTCTGCTTCGGCAGCAGCCTGTTGGGGATGTAACCTTCTGCCGTCATCGCCAGGTCCGGGCAGATAAGCAGCGGCAGCATATCGTCTGAACCGCTATTTGCCCCGTATCAATAGCATGGATGCGGCCTCCTCCGCAGCTCTCGATCTCAAATTCCTTCATCCCTGCGGCCTCCCCCAGCATGAATCCATATCCTTTCGCCTCCCGTCCAGGCAACGCCTGCCTCATGCATCTCTCCCTGAAACCGATCTATTTTCCGTCCCTCCGGCAATTCCGGCAGGAGTTTCCGCTTTTTGGGGTAATCTACTTGATAGACCTATTTCCACTCTGAATCATCCCAGGAGGAGACTGCCGAATGAACATGGACCGTTACCGGATCGGAAGCGACGACAAGCTCAGGCTGAAGGACTACGATCCCGAAGATACCGCCGGATTCAAGGACAAGGATGAAGTCCAGGAGAAGTTCGAGGACCTGCTGGATAGGCTGGCCGAGCAGCAGGACCGCCTGTTCGCCTCGCGCAGCAACGGCGTGCTGGTCGTTCTCCAGGGCATGGACTGCAGCGGCAAGGACGGCGTCATCAAGAAGGTGTTCGGAGGCATCAACCCCGGCGGCTTCCGCGCCTACAGCTTCAAGAAGCCGACCGAGGAGGAGAGCGCCCACGATTTTCTCTGGCGCACCCACAAGGATGTTCCGGCCAAAGGCTACATCGCTGCCTTCAACCGTTCTTATTATGAAGAGGTGCTTATCACCCGGGTGCACGGCCACGTCAGCGACAAGGAGGCTCGCCGCCGGCTGAAGCAGATCCGGCATTTCGAGGAGATGCTGACGACGCAGAACGTGCTCGTCGTGAAGATCTTCCTGCACATCTCTCCCGAATTCCAGCTGGAGAAAATCCGGGACCGGATGGAAAATCCCGAGAAGCTGTGGAAATTCGATCCGACCGACCTTCAGGAGCGCCAATACTGGAAGGAATACACATCCGCCTACGAGGATGCGATCCGCCGCACGGCGACCGACGGCTCCCCATGGCATATCGTTCCGTCCAACAACCGCTGGTTCCGCAATTATCTCGTTCTCCGTATACTTGTGGAGGAGCTGGAGAAGCTCGGTCTGGAATACCCGAAGCCGGAGCTGGATTTATCCGCTTTTCCGATCGAGGAATCCAGTTTGGAAAAAATAGATGCGGAAAAGGAAACGAACTCATCCTCCCGTCCTCTTCTTGCGTAATTGCAGCCATTCCCGACCGACGGGAGGAAAACGCCAACCTGCCGGCGAATACGGGAACGAGGCTGCCGGCGGGCATGAAATCATCCGGAGCGCATGGAAGGAACCCGCTGCCCCGGACCCGCATGGCCTGACTTGACAGAGGAGGAATTCAATGACAAATGGGATGGAATCGATGACGGCCAAGCCGGGCATCGAACGGGAACGATGGCAGGAGATGGGCGATGAACAGCTGGTGACGGCTTGCATCGGGCCCTTGCTCGCACGGCTCCGCGGAGCTTCTGAAACCGATAAAACAGCCGCCTATCGCAGCCTTTCCCCGGAAAGGCAGGATCTCTTCATGCTGCGGGTGCTCGACGGCCATGCCCGCGGCTCGGCCTGGGAGTATTATGCCTGGACCGGGCTGCTGCTTCAGTCGCCGGATCAGTGGGCCGCCATTCTGGCGGCGCTGAGGCGGATCGGATCGCTCGAGCTGCTGGAAGCGCTCGCGGATACGGCGGCGGTGCATCGCAAGCGGCTTGGCCAAGATGCAGCCGGCGCCGACGCATCCGAGCTCCATGAAAAAGCCGAAGGGCCGTCTCTACCTCCCCCCGAAGCCAAAGCATCGGATCTCGACAACGATCCGGAGCTGGCTGCGGAAATCGCCGGTCTTTATGAGCTGTACCGCTCCCTTGTTCCCGAAGCCTACAAGCTGGCTGCGGAATCGATCCGCCGCGAGCCTCAGGCTTATCTGTCCCATGAGCCCAGCTGAAGCGTCTTGAATAGATCGCCGCCCCTTCGCCCATTCTACCGAGTGGAAGGAGGGGACCATATGAGCACAGCTAAAAACCGCCGGGAAAGCAATTGGAAGCAGCGCAAGCAAAACCAGCAGCCGCACGGCAAAATCAAGTCGCTCGAGGAATATGCCGACGAGCTCGGCGTTACTCCGTCTGAAGGCGTGTCTTCGTCTCAGCCGCCGACCCCGTAAGGTCCCCTTGTCCAGCCTGCGCCGCCCTCTATGGCAGCGCAGGTTTTTCGTGCTAGAATAGGCTTAAAGCTGCCGGAGCGCCGGAACCCGAAAGGAAGACGACCCATGAACGACACGCTGCTGTCCTATACGCTCACCGATGCTTCGCTTGACGATCTCCCCGCCATCGTCGCCATTTACAACACGACCATACCGGGAAGGATGGTGACGGCGGACCTCGAGCCGATCTCGACCGACGCCCGCATCCAGTGGTTTCACGAGCACTCGGCGGAGCGCCGTCCGCTGTGGGTGCTGAAGGACGGCGACCATATCGTCGCCTGGCTGAGCTTCCAGTCCTTCCATCCGCGCGCCGCTTATGACGGCACTGCCGAGATCAGCATCTACCTGTCCGAGGCTCTCCGCGGCCAAGGAATCGGAGGCCTGCTCCTGCGGAAGGCCATGGAAGCTTGTCCGGCGATCGGCGTCCACACGCTGGTCGGCCTCGTATTCGGGCATAACGAACCGAGCCTTCGCCTGTTCGAAAAGCATGGCTTCGGACAGTGGGGACGCCTGCCGGATGTCGCCATCCTGGACGGAATCAGCCGCGACCTCGTGTACGTCGGCCGCAAGGTTTGACGAGCGGAGCCTCGGCAAGCGGCTGCTTGCTCGACAATCCCGCCGTCCTTTCTCCTCATCGGCAATCATTTTCCAATCAAAAAGCCGCCTGGAACGGAGCGACCTTTAAAGGTCCCTTCATTTCCAGGCGGCTTGTTTCATTGACCGCCAGCTGCTGCGATCCGGACCACCTTGCGCCCTTCGGAGCGTCCGGCAATCAAAGCCTGAGCCGCTTCTGCAACATCGTTCAGCTCCACCTCGCGGATGAGACGCTCCAGGCCGCGGGGCTTCAGATCTCCCGCCATCCGCTTCCATAGCCTGGTCCGCAGCTCCTGCGGCGCCCACACCGAATCGATGCCGCAAAGCTGAACTCCCCGCAGGATGAACGGGAAGACGCTTCCGGTCAGCTCCGAGCCCCCCGTCAAGCCGCAGCAGGCGGCTGTTCCGCCGTATTGGATCCGGCTCAGCACATTCGTCAGCATCGCCCCGCCTACGCAGTCGACCGCTCCCGCCCACCGCTGCTTGTCCAGCGGCCGCTGCTCTGCCGGCAGCAGCTCCTCGCGGGCCAGTATCCGGGCTGCTCCGAGCTCCCTCAGCAATTCGGCCGCTTCCGGCTTGCCGGAGACGGCCTCGACTTCGTAGCCGAGCCCCGCCAGCATGGAGACGGCGAGCGTGCCGACGCCGCCGCTGGCCCCGGTCACGACGACCGGACCGCTGCCCGGCTTCACGCCTCCGTCCTCCAGCTTCTGGATGGACATCGCAGCCGTCAATCCCGCTGTCCCGAGAGCCATCGCTTCGCGCGTGGTGAGCCCCTTCGGCAGCGGCACCGCCCACTCCGCCGGTATGCGGGCGTATTCGGAATACCCGCCATGCTGGCTCACGCCGAAGCCATGGCCGGTGACAATGACCTTTGTTCCGGGCGGCAGCCTGCGTTCGGAGCTTTTCTCGACGACGCCTGCCGCGTCGATTCCGGGAATCAGGGGATAACGGCTGACGATCCGGCCGTCGGGCTCAAGGGCGAGCGCATCCTTATAGTTGATGCTGGAGTAAGCTACCCGGATCAGCAAGTCCCCTTCCGGCAGCTTCGCCTCCTCCATCGTCTGCACGGCCGCCTCCACGTCTTCATCCTGCTTGTCCACGATCAGCGATCTGAATTGAAGCATGACGTCCCCTCCCTGGAATATGAGTTCACTTACGATAAGGCCATTGAAAAAGTTGTCGCTGCGTGCGCGGATCGATCTTCCGATCGCTGTTGTCCCCGTATTTCTCTGATTCTTACCGTTTTTACGGTTGAAATCCGGTGACAAAGGCGAGCGCATTCGCTTCTCCAGAATCGATTCCTCACCCTCCGCTTGTTTTTCAGTGGCCTCCTTTCGATTACCCTTATTTTCCTCCCGCAGCCGCATCGGGTCAAGACTAGCCTCCTCCTGTAGAGGATAGCCCGAAAAGCCCGGGTTGCCCCAGGCCTCCATTCAATCGTTTGGATGGAAAACAACCCGATTGCGGCCGTCTTTCTTCGCTTGATACAGGCACCGGTCGGCTTCGCCGTACAAAAGCTGGAAGAGGTTGTCCCCATTCATCGGCTTCAGCTCCGTCGATGCTCCGCCGATGCTCACCGTCAGCCGGATTTGCCTCCCGTCATCGGCATGCACCTCGGCCGCCATGACAGCGGCTCGGATGCGCTCGGCAATCCGCTCCGCTTCCTTGGCTCCGGCGCCAGGCACCGCGACCGCGAATTCCTCCCCGCCGATTCTCCCGAACATCGCGTTGCCGTCCACGGCGCTCTGGGCCGCTTCAGCGAATGTCTGCAGCGCCAGATCTCCGTTCTGATGGCCGAAACGGTCGTTGATTCCTTTGAACAGATCCAAATCCATGATGAGCAGGCTGTACGGCCGGTCGTTCTCGACGCACAGCGTGAGATGCCGCTGCGCCCGTTCGATGAAGCCGGTGCGGTTGTACAATCCCGTAAGACCGTCTATCGCCGCTCTCCGGCGCAAATCCTTCTCGACCTTTTTGGATTCCGATATATCGCTGATGACGCTCAGCGTTCCATAGAAGTCTCCCCGCCCCGATACGAGCGGAGTGACATTCACCTCCAGCCAGATATCCTCGGATCCCGGCCGCCTGAAGCGCAGCCTCACCTCGGATTCGATCCGGCGCTCATGAGCTTCCGACCATGCATCGGCATCCGGGATCAGCTGGCCGAGCAGCAGTCTGCGCCAGTCGCCTCCTGGCGTTCCGCCCGCTTTGGCGATGAGCCGCGAGGCGGAAGCGTTATGATCCATCACCCTCTGACGGGTATCGAGCACCACGATGCCGTCCTTCATGATCTCGAACAGCTTGTTCCGGGCGATGGGAACGACATGAAGAACCTGATAGCGATAGAAGCTCCAGAAGATCAGCAGACAGGCCGGAAACGTGGAGAAAACCAGCGCGCCAATAATGCCTTGCGCCAAGGCCGGATTAGCCAGCCTCACATTAATGGATACAAGAGGAATGAGCACCGCTCCGATCAAGCCCAGGAGCCGGCGCCGGTCTGTGCCGGCAGCTGTCAGCCAGGTGCGGAAAAGCACGGCGATGCCGAGAACTTGGCTGGCCGAGCTGTAGGAGATGAACATGGAGCTGAGAGCCGTCCTCTCGATATCCAGCATGCCGTCGGCGCCGATCCTCACCGATGCGCGCATGAGATGGTGATAGTCATTGGTGAAAATGAGCAAAATCGCCGCGATTGGAACCAGGGATGCATAGATGATGGGACGGATTCGTACCAACCGCTCATACCCCGAATGGGCCAAAGCCAGGAACAAGCTGAGCACGGGATAAATGAACACTGAAATTTGCGAGATATTGCGCCATAAAACTTTGGTCTGCAGCTCCGGCATGACGTATTGCATCAGCGAGGCGAAGCTGAGCACCGCGGAAAGCGCCAGCATGGCGATATATATGGAAGTGCCGGGAACCCGTCTATACGGCGTAACCAGCAGGATAAGCGCGATTGGAACGCACGCGGCGACCAGGTATGTCCAGGTCATAAGCATAGATGTACTAACCCCCTGGTCGAATTATAACAGATAATGGAGGAAATAGAAGTTCGAGATGGGATCTCAGACCTATGTATATATGGAGCGAGGCCTATTTTATTATCCTCTGTTATTATGAGATAACTTTAAGAAAGAAGTAGAGAGCGCATACAGAAGTGTCTGCATCAATTAAATGCTTTAACGCATTAATTCAATAACTAATTGCAGATTTATTCGGGCAACGTTAAAATAAACTTAAATTCTTGTTAATTATTACTAGACAAAGAAGATTTGGAGAAGTATTCTTTTATCACACGCGAGAGATGATAGGTTCCTTGTCGAATTATGTCACGTTATCTTTCATTTTTCGTAACGCCTTCCACATGGAAGGCCACCACACTTATAGAAAGAAGGTACCTGCTTGCAGAAGTCTCGCCGCAAAGTCATTCTGACCGCTTTGTCCACCACGCTGTCTGCCGCGCTGCTGCTTCAGCCGCTCGTGGCCCAAGCCGCTGCATCGCCTGTATCCTCTGGTATTCTGGCCAAAAGCCTGACCAAAGGAATCGACGCCATGATCTCTTCCCGCCTGGACACCTCGTCCAGCAAGCCTGTCAAAGTCATTGTCCAGCTGGATGGAGCGACGATCGCCGAGGGCAAATACGCCGCAAAAATGGGCGTCAAATCCCTCAGCTCCGAAGCGACCGAGAGCGCGATCAGCCGCCAGCAATCCGGCGTCATCGCCTCTGCCAAGAAAAGCGGGATCGATCTTAAGGTCACCTACCAGTTCGATACGGTGCTGAACGGAATGGAGGTCGAGCTTCCGGCCAATCAGATTCCTGCTCTTGCCCAGATTGCAGGAGTGAAATCGATCTATGAGAACCGCACTTATTATTCCGTTCCGACGACAAGCTCCCCTACCGCGACTGAAACGACATACAAGTTTGACATCAATCCGCTCAAGCAGATCGGCGTTCCCGAGGCTTGGGATGCCGGCCTGACGGGCAAAGGCATCAAAGTCGGCGTCATCGACACCGGTGTGGACTACCTTCATCCGGACCTGAAAAACGCCTACAAGGGCGGCCATGATTCCTACTTCAACACGGATGATCCTTATGAGGAGTCCCCGGACGAAAAAACCGGCAATAAAGGCACCTCCCACGGAACGCATGTGTCCGGCACGATCGCTGCCCGCGCAGAGAACGACTCCGATGTCATCCATAAAGGCGTGGCCTACGAGTCGGATCTGTATGTCTACAAGGTACTCGGCTTCAACAAAGAAACCGGCCGCTCTTCCGGCTCCTCGGCGCAGGTCATCGACGGAATCGAGCATGCCGTGCAGGACGGAATGGATGTCATCAACCTGTCTCTAGGTTCCGATGATGCCAAGGACGCATTTACTCCCGACTCTATCGCAATCAACAACGCGGTCCTGGCCGGCGTCGTAGCTGTCGTGGCTAACGGCAACAATGCCGTTGAATCAGAGCAATACTACTACTCCATGGGCTCCCCCGCTTCCAGCCAGCTGGCTATTTCCGTTGGAGCAGCCACCAGCCCAAGCAACCATTACGGAGCATCGGTCAGCGCTTCGGTCTACAACTCCGCCGGCACGGTTGCGGGCAGCGTGTATACCAACAACGCCCTGAACGTCATGGGCTGGTATACCGGCAAAGAAGACTTCGCCTCCTTGATTGGAAGCGAGGAGCAGGCAGCCGTTTACGCCAATCTCGGAGCCGAGGCGGATTACAAAGGCCTCGACGTAAAAGATAAAATCGTCTTCGTTTCCCGTGGCACGCTGGCGTTTGTCGACAAAATTGCCATCGCCAAGGAGCATCAAGCCAAGGCTATCGTCATCTTCAACGGCAATGCGCTGACAACCGATGCGAATACGGCCAATCTGAGCGAAAGCATTGCGGGACGCGATTCCTGGATCGGCCCGACGGCTTATCTGGGCGACAGCCTGCAATTCATTCCTGCTTTTGATCTCGAAGGATCCAAAGGACGCGCGCTGGCTCGCTTCTTGAAAGCCAACCAAGGCGCCAGCCTCAAGCTCGCATTTGATTCCATCTATCCAAAAACGGTGGATCAAGGCGACCATATGGCCGACTTCAGCTCGCGCGGCCCGAACTCGGACGGCATTCTCGGCATCAAGCCGGACTTCTCCGCCCCGGGCGTGAACATCTTGTCCACTTGGCCGGCATACGGCAAGACGAATCCTGAAGCCAGCTATGCGGAAGCCTACAATCGCATCAGCGGCACCAGCATGGCGACGCCGCATGTTGCCGGGCTCGCTGCCCTGCTCCAGCAGGAGCATCCGGATTGGACTCCATTCGAAATCCGCGCGGCACTCGCCAATACGGCTGATCCGATCTCCGACGCGGAAGGTACCTTGTACGATGTGTATTCCCAAGGAGCAGGACGCGTGAACATCGCGGAAGCGATCAAAACTCCTGCCGTTCTGCAAACGGTGGAGCAGCTTGTTCTCTATGACAAAGAGATGAACCCTGTTCCGACGACGAACTACGGCGACAACGCCAGCTTTGGAGTCATGAAGGCAGGCAGCGATTTCAAGACGATCAATCTGCAGGTCAACAACACCTCCGATGCAGCGGTTACTTACAACGCCACCTACTCGCTTAATAGCGAAGTAACTGGCGATCCTTATTCGGATAAACCGGTCAATACTCCGGACAACAGCAAAATCAAAGTGTCGCTGGATGGTCTCGTCAATGGCACCATTTCCGCCAGCGCAGGAAGCAAATCCGCTTTCTCTCTGAGCGTAGCTCCTCAAGACGATGCGCCCGAAGGCGTCTACGAGGGACAAGTTGTCCTGACGGCTGCAGGCCTGCCGACACTTCATATCCCGTTCGTCGTCCATGTCGGCGATCAGAAGCCGGATACCGGCTACGGCATCCAGGATCTGACGCTGTCGACTCGCCAGCTCTCCCCTAACGGAGACGGCATCAACGACTTCATGGACATCTCGTTCCGCCTTGCTGCGCAAGGCATGAACTATTACGAAATCACCATCAACGACATCAATGACGATACAGTCGGTTATGTTACGTATACCGACGCTTATTCATCCGGTTCCGTCCTCGACTCCAAGGTCTATACAAGCCGCTTCGACGGCACGTACAAGATCGATGACGAGAAAGGAAACACAACGACCGCACAGCTGAAGGACGGCCAGTACGGCATCAACGTTGCCGCATACAAGATCGTCAAAGGCAAAATCGCTGCCCAAACGATCGGCTACCTTCCGTTCTCCGTAGCCCGTACGTCGACCGGCCCGATCTTCTTCCCGGGCACAGGAGCTGCTCCCGCTCCATCGCCAACCCCTGCTCCATCGGATGCAACGGCTTCCCTGAAGGCTGTCGTTGGTCAAGGCCAACAGCAGGTCGCCGTTAAATCCGCGACCGCGTCCGAAGCTTCCGCAACGGTGACTGCAGTAACCTACGCGGATCTGCAAGCCGCAATCGGTACCGGTACGACCAAGCTGGCTCTTGTCGTCAGCGCAGCTGCCGAAGCCGGCAAAGCTTCCAAGCTGAGCCTGCCTGCCGATCAAGTTCAACTGCTGTCCACTGCTCCAGCAGGCAGCTCGCTCTACTTGACGACAGGCACAGAGACGCTTGAGCTTCCGCTCTCGCTCCTGAAATCGGTACCGGCAGGAAGCGGCCTTGAGCTTATCATCCAAAAGGCTGCCGACTCCAAATTTGCAACAGCTAGCGTCGTTGGCACTCCGGTTACGTTCCAAGTGAACGTTGTAACCGGTTCTGTATCCAAAGAAATTAGCGTACCTGCTTCGACCTTCATCAAACGCTCGTTCACGCTGGACAAAGGCGTATCGGCTGACAAAGCCGGCGTCCTGTTCCTCGAGAACGGCAAGGAAGCACCGGCTCCAGCCGTATTCGCTGCCAATGAAGACGGAACGACGACTGTTGTCGTGAACCGCCCTGGCTTCTCCACCTATGCCGTGGCCAAGAAAGCCGTCGCGTTCAACGACATCTCGGCTTCGTGGGCTCAGAGCCGCATCCAGGCTCTGGCTGAGAAGCTGCTGATCAACGGCACGTCTGCGACGAAGTTCTCGCCGAAGTCCTCCGTCACACGCGCTGAATTCGCTGCAATGCTGACGCGCGGCCTCGGCCTCAGCACGACGTCCTCTGCTCCATTCACCGACCTCAAATCCGGCGCATGGTACAGTGATGCTGTAAATGCTGCTTATGCAGCCGGCCTGATTAACGGCTACAACGACGGCACCTTCCGTCCGGACGGCATCATCAGCCGCCAGGAACTGTCCGTCATGCTGGCCAAAGCCTCCACTCTGCTTGATATCAAAGCAACCGGCGGCAAAATCAGCACCTATGGCGACGCTGCAAGCTTCGGCGCCTTTGCGAAGGACAGCATTGCCTTTGTAACGGCGGCAGGTCTCATGGAAGGCTCCTCGGCGAACGGTTCCACCGTGTTCCAGCCGGCAGCTCCTACGACCCGCGAAGCGGCCGCAACCGTCATCTACAAGCTGCTTCAAGGCGGCAAGCTGATCTAAATCCAGCTCTTCCCGGCACCTGATCCCCCACGGGATCAGGTGTTTTTTTCTGTCCGGAAATAAATTCCTTCGTCATCGGCCTGCTCATTCCTTACACCGCTCCCGAGTTGGCCAGCGACGAAGTCCGCATGAGTCCGTTCACGATCGTATTCGAGAAGGCAGGCCTCAGCATCGCAGCATCCGTCATGAACGCTGTCATCCTGACCTCGGTGCTCTCGGCCGGCAACTCCGGCCTGTACGCCTCGACCCGCATGCTGTGGGTGCTTGCCAAGGAGGGCAAAGCTCTTCGCTGGCTGGCTCGCCTTAACCGTCGCGGCGTCCCCTTCGCCGCTCTGCTTGTGACGAGCGCCTTCGGCCTACTCGCGTTCCTCGCATCCCTGTTCGGCGACGGCGTCGTCTACGTCTGGCTGCTCAACGCATCGGGCATGTCCGGGTTCATCGTCTGGCTCGGCATCGCGGTGAGCCATTACCGCTTTCGGCGCGCCTGGAAGGCCCAAAGCCGCTCGCTCGACGAGCTGCCTTACCGGGCCAAATGGTATCCATTCGGCCCGGTTCTCGCCATGATTCTCTGCATCGCCGTCATCGGCGGCCAATTCGTCGGCGGCATCGAGGACGGGAAAGTCGACTGGGCGTTCATCGCCGCCTCCTACTTCGGCTTGCCGCTGTTCCTAGCCATCTGGCTGGGGCATAAGTGGAAACATAAGACCAAGCTCCTCAAGCTGGAGGAATGCGACCTGACACCAAGGCAGGAATAAACGAAGAGAGCGCCCCATCATGGAGCGCTCTCTTTCATTTTGTCCTATAATAAGAAATCAAATTATACGTCAATCCGAATCCAAACCAAGAGATATAAATGAGGCTATTGCCGGCGAGTGGATGAAAGTCGGGGTCCTGTACAAAATGAATTGTCCTGTAATAGAAGGAAAGATAGAAACCGTAGAGCAGAACAGGCGTCACCCACAAACTCAACGAAGTCCAGGTGAAGAATCGTTTCCTTTTCATTTCTTTCCTCCAGGGAAAGCTGTAATCCAAGCATTCCGCCCTCATCTATTCCTTCTATATCCGTATCATCCTGCACCCGCTATTTTTGGCTGTCGATTCCCTACCGGTTGTCTACTTTCTCCGGATACAGATCCAGGTTCATCATGCGGTATTCCGCCATCTGCTCGTATTTCGTGCCCGGCTTGCCCCAGTTGCAGTAGGGATCGATGGAAATGCCGCCGCGCGGAGTGAACTTGCCCCATACTTCGATGTAGCGAGGCTCCATCAGCTTGATGAGGTCGTTCATGATGATGTTCATGCAATCCTCGTGGAAGTCGCCGTGATTGCGGAAGCTGAACAGATACAGCTTGAGCGATTTGCTCTCGACCATCAGCTTGTCGGGAATGTAGGCGATATAGATCGTAGCAAAATCCGGCTGTCCCGTCATCGGGCATAGGCTCGTGAACTCGGGGCAGTTGAATTTGACGCGGTAATCCCGGTCCGGATGTTTGTTGACGAAGCTCTCCAGCACCTCCGGGGCATACGTGGAAGGGTACTTCGTCCCTTGGTTGCCCAGCAGCGTGACGCCGTCCAATTCGGCTTGCGAGCGTCCTTGTTGTTCGTTCATGGATTATCTTCCTTTCTGGATTTCAATTGATCTGCTATGTCTGTGCGGTCTGCTATGGCGGCCTTCTAGTCTTCTTGTCTGCTTGAGGCCATGCTGTTGTGTGCATAGATGCTGCGTTGCTGTGTGCATAGATGCTGCGTTGCTGTGTGCATAGATGCTGCGCTGTTGTGACGCAGGTGCTGCATTGTTGTACACATCGCTGCCGCGTTGTTCCGTACATGGATGTTTCCTTGCCGCTTGCAAAGGACTTCAACCCGTCTCCGCAATTCCTGCTGCCCGCCCTCAGCCCCGCGTACCTGCAACCTCTCTCTTCCCCAACGTTGAAAGGAGGATCCGGAGAGCTCCATTGCCGGAGCATTCCTGCGCCCCTATAATGAAGGGAACTGATTGTCCATTCCAAGACCATACCGGCAAGGAGCATCCCCATGAAAATCCGTATCGCCGCTGCGGCGGTCATCGCCGCGCTCGTTCTATCGGTCATCGTGTTTCTGATGCCGCCGTCCGAATCGTACAACGACCCGGATACGTTCTGGCATATCGAGGTCGGCAAGTCCATGCTGGAGGCCGGCAAGGTTCCGCATACCGCCATCCATACCTTTTACGGCGACGACAAGCTCCCTTATGTTCCGCATGAGGTCGGGTTCCAGGCCGTCATCGCGCTGCTGTACGATGCCTTCGGCTGGGCCGGCACCTACCTGCTTACCGCCGCCTGCATGATTCTGCTCGTGCTCGGCCTCTACCGCATGATGCTCGTCTCGCGCAAGGAGCTCGGCCTGCCGTCCCGGGGCCGCGAGCCGATCCTGATGCTGCTCCTGCTGCCTGTCATGTGGGGCATCTACGACATTTACTTCACGACCCGGCCGCAAATGATCTCCGCGTTTCTCATCGTCTGGTTCTTCGTTTTCCTGCGCGAATTCCAGATCAAGCCGGCTGCCCGCTACATGGTACTGCTCCCGCTCATCTCGCTGCTGATCGCCAATTTCCACTCCGGCGTCTGGCCGGTCATCATCGTGTTCATGGGAATGGCGCTGCTGGAAAGCCTCGTTACCCGCAAGCTGCTGAACCGGCGCATCGGCTGGCGTTGGCTGGTCGTTGCGGTCACGGTCATCGGCGCCGGCTTCCTGAATGCGGCAGGACCGAAAAGCATCTTCTTCATCCTCACGGTGACGCACGGCAACTTCAACCTGCTCATCAACGAGTGGAAGGCCATCCAGTTCAACAGCATGGGCAATCTGGCCGCGACCTGCATGCTGCTGGCATTCGTCGCGCTGCTGCCGTTCTCGATCCACAAGCGGTTTTTCCGCTTCATCTTCATGATGGGCATCTTTTTCCTCGGCGTGTCCAACTACAAGTATCATTTCTTCATGTGGCTGTTCGTCCTGTACTTTGCCGCGGCCGTCATCGAGTCGGTTCCCGGGCTGCGCCGTTTCCGGCTCAGCCTCAGCGTGAAGCCGCTGATCATCGGTCTCGTACTGGGGCTCGGCGTGAACGTCGTCTACAACTTCCAGCATACGCCGCAGCCGAACTCCTACAAGTACCCGGTGAAGGAAATGGACTACATCCTGGAGCATTTCCAAGGCCCTGCGAGGCCCAAGGTCATGACGCTGTACGGCTCCTCCGGTTATGTCATGTTCCGCGGCGGCGACGTGCTGGCGGACGGGCGGCAGGATCCGTTCATTACGGACGCGACCAAAACCGTCTTCGGCTGGACCGCCTTCGAGCAGTCCATGTACGGCTTCCCGGTATACGTCACCGATCTTGTGGACGCCAACCATCCCGACTACGTCATCGTCACACGCAAAAACGCCTCCAGCCGCTTCTACACGACCTGGCTGAGCAAATACGGATCGCCGATCTATTCCGGCGACTACGGCTCCGTGTTCCAGGTGAACGGGAAAAAGCCGACCTGATGCCCGGCCGGCCGAATGTGACTGCCGGCAAAGCCTGAATTTCCCGCATATCGCTTTGGGAGCTATGGCCTCGTCTTGCCGGAATGCCATCCTGCGGAATGAGCTCGACCCGGATTGAATCTGCAGTCTTTTCATGCCGCATCCCATGAACGAAAGCAACCCGAAAGCATCCATGCCCCCCTATCCTGGGGAGGGCATTTTTGCTCTGCCGGGGAGAAGGCTTCCTTCACTCCCTACCGCTAAACGCCCCGCTTGTTGCCCCAAAGCCACGCATGCAACTGAGGCAGCACGCGTACCCGGCTCCACTCCGGATCGTCCATGACCATATCCACCAGCCGCTCGTATCGATCAGCCAAATAATTGCGGAGCGCCGCCGCATCCGGCTCCTCGAGCCGATCGTTGCCGGCTTGCAGGAACATCGGAATCTCCGGGAAGCGCCGATGAACCTCCTTCGCATAAGCGAGGTCCTCCGCGCTCATGACGACGACCTTCAACGACGGCAGCCGGCCGGCCTCCGCCAGTCTCGCCGCGATAGTCTCCAGTACCGTCCAATCCGTGTCCATCCCGGAACTAGGCGGCTTCGGCGACAGGGTGAGCTCGTCAATGTCCGCGAACCAGTCCTGCCAGCGGCTTCCTTGCGTCTCGAGGGCCACAAGCGCTCCGCGCGAATGCAAGAGGTCGATCAACCCGCCGAGAGGACGGAGCAGCGCCGGATTGCCGCCCGAGAGCGTGACGTGGCCGGGCGTCCTGCCGCCTGCCAGCCGTTCGAGCTCCCCGGCGATTTCTTCCGGCTCCATCCAGCGGATCTCGTCCTTCGCCGATCCGTCCCACGTAAAGGCGGAATCGCACCAGGAGCAGCTGTAGTCGCAGCCAGCCGTCCGGACGAACATCGTCTTGACGCCGATGACCATGCCCTCGCCCTGCACGGTAGGGCCGAAAATCTCCAGCACCGGAATTCGTCCGCGAACGGAAGGCTTTCCCGCAGCGCTGGATGCTGCCAAGGCGGGCACCTGCGCCGCGATGCCTGAACCGGAAGGAGGCGCGGATGCAGCCTGCTCCTCCATGCCCGAACCGGCGTCCACGTCGGTTACACCCTGCTCCGCAATTCCCGAACCAGCGGCAGCTGCGGATGCTGCCTGCTCCTCGATGCCCGAACCGGCGCCAGGCGCAAATGCGCCCTGCCCCGCCGCTTCCTCTCGGCCGGCTCCGATCTGAGCCCCGCTCATCGGACGGCCTCGGGACGGTAGATGACGTAGCTGGACGGCGTTTCCCGCAGGAACACCTGCAGGCAGCGGGCGCCGTTGCCGCGCCGGTCCAGCTCTTCCTGCACCAGCTGCCATACCGTTCGCGCCACGACTTCGGTCGTCGGGAACGTCTCCGGATCGTCGGCAGCCTCCGAGCCGAACCGCTCGTCGTCGTTGAGCAGACGGTGGTCGAACCGGTCGCGGACAAGCCGTTTGACCTCGGAGAAATTGACAAGGAAGCCGCAGCCGTCCAGTTTGTCGCCGGCAACCGTCACATCGGCGTAATAGGTATGGCCGTGCACGCGGCTGCAGCTGCCCGCCTCTTCGGCGGGAATATAATGGGCCGCTGCAAAATGAAACTCCTTATGCAGCTCATATCGGAACGAATGGGGCGGAGACGGATAAAGGGTTTGCATTATCGGAGCTCACCGCCAGCATCCGTTCTTGCTTCATCCCGCATGCCTGCAGCGTTTGCTGCTCCGGCTTGCGCGCCAACGCCTGCTGCCGCTGCTGCGCGCCGAGTCAGATAACGCTCCAGGCCATTGCGGCGCAGCTTGCACGCCGGGCACTCCCCGCAGCCGTCGGCAGGCACGCCGTTGTAGCAGGTCAGCGTTTTTTCCCGGACGAATTCAAAGGCTCCCAGCTGATCCGACAGCTCCCATACCTGTTCCTTGTCCAGCCACATGAGCGGCGTCTCGATGACGAAATTCTCCTCCATCGCCAGATTGAGCGTCACGTTCAGCGACTGGATGAAGATGTTCCGGCAATCCGGATATCCGCTGAAGTCCGTCTCGCACACTCCGGTGACAAGCGTGTCCGCTCCGACCCCTTTGGCCAGGACGGCGGCGAACGACAGGAACATCAGGTTGCGTCCCGGCACGAACGTATTCGGGAGTCCTCCCGCTTCGGGAGCGTCCGCTACCGCGAGGTCCTCCCTCGTCAGCGAGCTCGGAGCAAGCTGTCCGAGCAGGCTCATGTCCAGCATATGGTGGCGGATGCCGAGTTCTGCCGCGATGGATGCGGCGCATTGGAGCTCCAGCGCATGGCGCTGTCCGTACCGGAAGGTGACGGCCTCCACTTCCTCATAGCGCTCCAGTGCCCAGAACAGGCAGGTCGTGCTGTCCTGGCCTCCGCTGAAAACGACGACCGCCTTGCCTTTTCTTTTTTCCAATCTCTTCATTTGCTTCAACTTCCCCTCTCCATGATGGCCGAAGAGAGAGCAGCGATTAACTCCATATCTCTGGATCCCGAGCTGTACGGCTCTGCCGCATCGAACAAGCGACGAGCGGCGGCGCGCCAAAGAAAACGGCGGAAAGCATGCCCCACATGACAGAGGCTGCTTTCCGCCGAACGCAAAACACACGGATCCCCCGCGGGAATCGTGCGCCTTGTAGTTTTTTATAGAGGGAGTTCGCGAACCTCTCCCGGGCATGGCCGGCCAGAGCCGCCTTCCCGGACTTCGTCTTCGGTTGTGTTTCTTGCCCAGCTAGCATACCACAGAGCAATCCGGGGCGCTACGCCTTGCAGCGGGTTCTTAAGGCTTCCTCCTCCGAGGGCGGGCATGGCGAAAGGCTGGGAAACGGGCAGACTTGTGCTATAATTAGCCCCATTCAAGCCATGCCGACGCCTGTCCAGGGCCGGGAAAGGAGAGGGCCATCCGTGAAGGCCGGGAGTTTCTACCGCACCTATATCCGCAACAACCTGTTCACCAAGCTGCTCGCCACCTTTTCGGCCATTGCGGTGCTGGCGATCGTGACCCTCTCCTATCTGCTCTACGCCGTCATGGCGGGCTCCATCGAACGCGACATTGTCGGCAACCAGCGGCGCGCCATGGAGAGCGTAAGCGGTTATCTGACCGCCAAAAACGATTCCGTCCAGCGCATGGTCTCCGACATTTACCAGGATACGGCCCTTTCGCAAAACGTATCGTACCTGCTGCAGCATCCATTCGCGGACTATTTCCGCTTCCGCATCGACCGCTATGCGGACGAGCCTCGCGCCGGCTTCGGCAACGCGCTGACTTATTTCGAGCGCAAGGCGGAAGGCGATGCCGACATCCGGCACCTGCTGCTGTACAGCTCCGGCGTCCAGTATCTGTACGCCTACCGGAGGGAGGGCAATCCGCAGCTGCTGCAGCTGAACTCGGCGCTGTCCTACATTCCCGACGCGATGGCGCTGGAAACGCCGCCGGTAAGCCTTCCAAGCCCCTGGGTCCGGTCCGGCCTCGGGCTGGAGGACAAGCGGCTGTACGCGGTCCGGTCCGCGATCAACGATTCGTCCACGCTGCAGAACATCGGGCAGCTGCTCGTCTATTACAGCTCGGACGGCATCCAGCGGGCGCTGGCAACGTACGCGGACGTCCTCAAGGGCTATCTTCTCGTGCTGACGCCGCAGGGCCAGGTCGTGTTCGACTCCTCCGGCGCCTACTACGGCAAGCTCTATCCGTACGCTTCCCGGATCAGCGCCCTCTCCCCCTCTGCAGAGCTGGAAGAAGCGTCGCTCGTATCGGTGCTTCCCGAAAGCGCGGCCGGCTTCAACGTCGTCAGCGTCGTTCCGAAGTCGGAAATTCGCGCTGCGACGGCGAGCGTGCGGCGCACCGTCCTGAGCGTGAGCGCGGTCTGCATCCTGTTCGCGGTCGCCCTTCCCTCCATCGCGGTGTTCAGCGTCGCGCGCCGAACGGGAAGCCTGGTCCGCCTCATGAGACGGGTCGAGACCGGCGACATGGCCGGCCGCATCCACGATCCCCGCGGAGACGAGCTCGGACAGATCGCGAGCGGCTTCAATCGGATGCTCGACCAGCTGGACCGCCATATCGAGCAGGAATACAAAGCGGAAATCAGGCAGCGAAATACAGAGCTGTCCGCCCTGCAGGCGCGCATCAATCCTCATTTCCTCTCCAATACGCTGGAGGTCATCCGGATGAGAGCCGTCTCGCAAGGCGCCGACGACGCCGGGGAGATGATCTACAGCCTGTCCGTGCTGTTCCGCAGCATGGTAAGCAGCCAGAGCATCGTGCCGCTGCGGGAGGAGCTGGAGCTGGGAAGGCAGTACCTGGAGCTGTTCCGGATCCGCTACAAGGACCGGTTCGCCTACAGCATCGAGATGGCGGGAACGATCGGAGGACGCGGGGTCATCAAGCTCTCGCTGCAGCCGATCATCGAAAACTATATCGTGCATGGACTCGATCCGGACCGCAGCGACAACCGGTTTTCGATCCGGGCCGAGGCCGTTCGCGGCATGATCTCGATCACGCTGGAGGACAACGGCAGGGGCATGGATGACCAGCGGCTGGAGGAAGTGGAACGGAGCATGCGGATTCCGCTTCCGGACGAGGCTGAAGGCTCCTTCGGCCTGCACAGCGTCTCGGAGCGGCTTAGGCTCGTCTATGGGCCCGAAGCCGGCCTGTCGATCGCCAGCGAGGCTGGCCAAGGAACGACTGTCATCATCCGGTTTCCGGACGAACTCGAGGAGGAGAGAAGCTGATGTATCGGGTCATGCTCGTCGATGACGAGCCTTTTATTGTGGAAGGCCTGCAGGATGCGATCGACTGGTCCGCCTTCGATCTGGAAATCGCCGCGGTCGCAGGCAGCGGCAAGGCGGCGCTGGAGCAGCTGAAGAGGCAGCCCGTCGATCTGCTCGTCACGGATATTACGATGCCCGGCATGTCCGGACTGGAGCTGATCAGGGAAGCGCGGGGAATACTGCCGGGGCTGAAGGCGATCATCCTGAGCGGCTACAACGAATTCGACTATCTCAAGGAAGGCATGACGCTCGGCATCGAGAACTACCTGCTGAAGCCCGTCAACTTCAAGGAGCTGCGGGCGACGCTGGCTGCGACGGCAGCCAAGCTGGACGCGGAGGAGGAGCCTCCCGAGCTCGCCCTGTCCGAGGAGGAGCTCGGCATCCTGAAGGACCGCATCCTCTACCGCTGGATGCGCGGCGAGATCGATCCCTCCGAGCTCGCCCAGCGGGCGGAGCTGCTCGGCCTGCGCCTGGACCGGCCGTGGCTGACGTCGGCTGTCGTCCGCGGAACCGGCGAGAGCATTTCCGCGTTGAGGAAGCGGGTCCGCTCCCTGCTGCCTGCCGATGCCCGCTCGCTCAGCTTCGCCGACCTCGACGGCGACCTCGTTCTGCTGTTTCCGTCGGATACGGCGGAGGCGGGGAGAGCCTCTGCCCGAAGCGCGATGGAAATTCTGTCCGCAGCCGGAGGCCTGCGCCTCTCGCTCGGGACGGCGGAGCGGATCGGCGAGCTCGAGCAGCGCAGCTACGCGCTTGCCAAGAAGGCGCAGGACTATCATCTGCTGCATGAGGGCAGTCCGATTCTGGACGCCGCCGATCTGCGCGAGCAGCCGGGAAGCGGCGAAGCGCTGGAGATCGGCAGCGGCGACTACTCCCGCATGCTGCTCGCGCGCGACACGGACGGGCTGTACGGCCGCATCGACGAGGACTTTCGGCGTTTCCAGCGGATTGAGGGCGCGACGCCGGAGCTGCTCCAAAGCGCGGCGATCGAGCTGGTCGTCGCGTTCCGCCTGGAGCTGAGGGATATGCGCGGCGGCGAGCAGGCGCAGGAGGTGCTGTTCCGCTTCAAGAAAACGCTGGACCGGATCGGCAAAGCCTCCTCCCTGGAGGAGCTGACGGATGCCGTCAAAGCTTACGCCCATTTCACGATGGAGCAGCTTCAGCGCAGCGACCGCGTGCCGGTCGTGAACCAGGTCATCCAGTACATTGCCGGGCATTACCGCGAGGCGCTGTCGCTCAAGACCCTCGGTGCCGCGCACCGCATCCACCCGGCCTATCTGGGGCAGCTGTTCAGCAAGGAGACCGGCTCCGGCTTCTCGGAGTACCTGAACAAGTACCGGATCGAGAAGGCGAAGGAGCTGCTGAAGGATACCGACGACAAGGTCGCCGATATTTCCCGCGAAGTCGGTTACGTGGAAACGGGATATTTTTACAAGCAATTCAAAAAATATGTGGGCATCTCGCCCAATGAGTACCGGGAGCTGCGACCTTAGCGGCTCTCTTTCTTTAGTTTCGACACCGGATTCATAATTTGTCGCCTATTTGAAACGGCTTTCATCCGGTAAGGTGAGGATAAGCAGTTCAACACAGACAGACGCAAAGGGAGGATTCACCGGCATGAAAAAGAGATCCCCGAAAGCCATGGGCGCGATCGCCCTCATCCTTACCGCAGCCTTGACCGTAACGGCCTGCGGCAAAAGCGGCGGTGCCGCGGAAGGTACGGCGGAGAAGCCCGTCAACCTGATCTGGTACACGATCGGCGCTCCGCAGAAGGACACCGACAAGGTCATGGCTGAAGTCAACAAATACACGGCCGAGAAAATCGGCGCCACCGTTACCCTGAAGCAGATCGACTTCGGCGATTACAACCAGAAGATGGGCGTGATGACCGCTTCCGGCGAACCGATGGACATCCTGTTCACTTCTTCCTGGGCTTTCGATTACGTGCAGAATGCGCGCAAAGGCGCTTTCCTCGCCATCGACGACCTGCTGAAATCCGATGGAAAAGGCATTGTGGACACGCTGGACCCGGCCTTCCTCGAAGGCTCCAAGGTCGACGGCCACAACTACGGCATCCCGGCCAACAAAGAACTGCCGGCCCAAACGGTCTACCGCTTCAACAAGCAGAACCTGGACAAGCTCGGTCTGGATTACAAAAACGTCAAGACGCTTGAGGATCTCGAACCGATCCTGAAAGCGAACAAGGAAAAGAATCCGGGCGTGCTCGGCCTGAAAATGGACAACAACTTCACGCCGTTCGTCCCTTACGATTACATCATCCAAGGCCTGCCGATGGCTGTCGCGCTTGACGGCGACAACAGCAAGATCGTCAACGTGCTCGACACGCCGGAAATGAAGCAGGCTCTGACAACGATGAACAAGTATTACAAAGCGGGCTACATTTCTCCTGAGGCGGCTACGACCACCTCGACCGGCGACGTGGAGAAAACCGGCAAATGGCTGATCGACCTCGCGACGACCCAGCCGCTCGCCGACAACACCTGGAGCGCCAGCCTAGGCTATCCGATCGAATCGACGCCGGCCGGCCCGTCCATCATCTACAACTGGTCCGTCATGGGCTCCATGCAGGCGATCTCGGCCAACTCCGAATATCCGGAGAAAGCGATGCAGTTCCTGAACCTGCTCAACACCGACGCCAAGCTGCGCAACATGGTCGACTCCGGCATCGAGGGCACGCACTACAAGATGACCGGCGACAACCGGATGGAGAACCTGCCTGAATCCAAAAACTACGACATGCCTACCTTCTCTCTCGGCAACGTCATGCTCACCTACCTGAACCCGGGCGACCCGGACAACAAATGGGACGAGTTCAAGAAATTCAACGACGAAGGCAAAAACGCTCCTACGCTCGGCTTCAACTTCGACACCTCCAAGGTCGCGAACGAGATCGCCGCTCTGCAGAACGTCAAAGCCGAGGTATGGGCTCCGCTCATGACCGGCACCGTCGACCCTGCCGGCTACCTGCCGCGCGCCAACGAAAAGCTGAAAGCGGCCGGCCTCGACAAGATCATCGCCGAAGCCCAAGCTCAGCTGGACGCCTGGAAAGCTTCAAAGAAGTAAGATAACGACCATTCCGGGCGAAGGCAGTTTCTTCGCCCGTTTTCTTTTTGCCTGAAAACGCACGCATGAAAAGGAGGCAACCCCATGAAAGGATTGGCCGGCTTCTTCCGCGACCTGGGCCGCAACAAAGCGATTCTGCTGATGGTGCTGCCGGGAGCGCTCTGGTTCCTCATCTTCTCCTACATTCCGATGGCCGGAACCATCCTGGCCTTCAAAGAGTACCGGATCAGCCGCCACGGCTTCCTCCGGAGCGTCCTGGACAGCGACTGGGTCGGACTGTCGAACTTCAAGTTCCTGTTCAGCACCAGCGACGCCTGGGTCATCACCCGCAACACGCTGCTCTACAACATCGTCTTCATCGTCCTCGGCCTCATCGCTTCGGTCGCCATGGCGATCGTGCTGTCCGAAATCGTCAACAAGCGCCTGTCCAAGCTGTACCAGACCGGCATGTTCCTGCCTTATTTCCTCTCCTGGGTCATCGTCGGCTACTTCGCCTTCAGCTTCCTCAGCCTGGACAAAGGCCTGCTCAACCAGATCCTGTCCTCCATCGGAATCGACCCGGTCAACTGGTACAACAACCCCGCCTATTGGCCTTTCATCCTCGTCTTCATCAGCCTGTGGAAGGGGATCGGCTACAACAGCGTCGTTTACCTGGCTTCCATCATGGGCATCGACCGCTCCCTTTACGAGGCCGCGATGATCGACGGCGCGAACAAGTGGCAGCAGATCCGCAACGTCACGATTCCGATGCTGAAGCCGCTCATGACCATTCTGACGCTGCTCGCCATCGGCAAGATCTTCTACGCCGACTTCGGCCTGTTCTACCAGGTGCCCCGCGACTCCGGCACGCTTTACTCCGTCACCAACGTCATCGACACCTACGTCTACCGCGGCTTGAAAACGACCGGCGAATTCGGCATGGTGACAGCCGCCGGCCTGTATCAGAGCTTCGTCGGCTTTACGCTCGTGCTTCTGTCCAACTGGGTCGTACGCCGCTTCGACAAGGACAACTCGCTGTTCTAGAAATTTTTAAAACGCATCGAAACGGACTGCGAAGCCAGCGGGTTCAGTCGTGCTAAAACGCATCGAAGTGGACTGCGAAGCCAGCGGGTTCAGTCGTACTAAAACGCATCGAAGCGGACTGCGAAGCCAGCGGGTTCAGTCGTACTAAAACGCATCGAAGTGGACTGCGAAGCCAGCGGGTTCTTCCGATCGCTCTTGCCCCCAGGTTAGTTGAATTGGATGTTAGCGGCGCTAACCCGGGGGCAAATGCGAACGCTCCGCTTCTACAGAATCCCGCTGCCTTCTCCGTCCCTCATGCGACTTGAGACCTTTCTTGCCTTTTGCAACGGAGCGGCCGCAGACGGCCCCTCCATTGCGGCATCGCATGCATCCTTCTAGCTGCACCTATTGAGGCATTGCATGCTGCCGTTCAGCTTCACCCATTGCGGCATCGCACGCCTGCCTTTCAAGTCACCCATTGCGGCATCGCATGCCTGCCTTTAGCTCCACTCATTGCGGCTTCGCATGCCTGCCCTTCAGGTCCACCCATTGCGGCATCGCTGCCTGCCTCTCAGGTCCCCCATTGCGACATCGCATGTTGCCTTTCAGCTTCACCCATTGCGGCATCGCCTGCCTGCCTTTCAGGCCCAGCCGCTTCGCTGGGACACTTGGCATTGCAGGCTGCGCCGCTGAGCCTCTTCGGTGCTTCCCCGGCTAGGCTTTCAGCCTTTTCCCATTACCGCCTTCCAAGCGATCGGAAGGCGGTTCCCCCTTATAAATAAGGGGGAGGCGGCGGTTGGGCTTTCAAACCGGGAGCGCAGCGGGCAGAATCGTTCTGGAGAAGCTTTGCCGGCGACCGTGACCCCATTGGAGATGGGGTGCGTGAGGGAGGCGGCGAAGCGTTCCCCTTTGAAGACCGGATGCTGACCCTGACAAGGGGTTGGGAGATGCATAGCATCCGGGGTTCAACAGGGATCGGAGGAATGATCTGCCGGCGGAGCGGATGGGGTTTGAAGGGGGTTGCCTTTGCCTTTGCCTTTGCCTTTGCCTTTGCCTTTGCCTTTGCCTTTGCCTTTGCCTTTGCCCCGATCTACCCGCACCACCAAGCACCAACAAGCCGCCCTCCAGGCGGCACGAAAGGAGTTTCCCCCTCATGGCCAAAGCAATGCCCGTCCGGAAACCCCGGGACTTCCAGAAGCTGTCGACCGGCTGGAACGTCGTCTTCAACCTCATCGCAGCCGTTTTCGCCTTGGCTTGCGTGTTCCCGTTCGTCTTCATCGTCATCATCTCGTTCACCAAGGAATCCAGCCTCGCCGAGAACGGCTACCAGATCCTTCCGGAGCATTGGAGCCTTGAGGCTTACCGGTACGTCTTCCAGAACGGCGACGCGCTGCTCCGCTCTTACGGCGTCACCATTCTGGTGACGGTCGTCGGCACCGTGCTCGCGCTGCTTGTCGTCACGCTGTACGCGTACGGCATTTCGCGCAAGACGTTCAAGTACCGGAATTTCTTCGGCTTCTTTGCTTTCTTCACGATGCTGTTCAACGGCGGCCTCGTCCCGACCTACATCGTCGTCACGCAGATGCTGGGACTCAAGGATTCCGTCTGGGCGATGATTCTGCCTCTGATGGTCAACGCCTTCTACATCCTGATCATGCGTACGTTCTTCAGCACGATGGTTCCCGACGCCATTATCGAATCCGGCAAAATCGACGGCGCCGGCGAATTCCAGATCTTCTGGAAACTCGTCCTGCCGCTCGCGCTCCCCGGACTTGCCACGATCGCCCTGTTCAGCACGCTCGGCTACTGGAATGACTGGTTCAACGCCCTGCTGTACATCGAGAATCCCAATCTCGTGCCGCTGCAGTCGATGCTGATGCGCATCGAAACCAACATGCAGTTCCTGCTGTCGCAGGCGGCGAGCAATTCCTCGCTGGCGTCCAATCTCCAGAACATGCCGCAGGATACTTCCCGCATGGCGATGGTCGTGCTCGCCACCGGCCCGATCATCCTCGCCTACCCGTTCTTCCAGCGTTATTTCGTACAAGGATTGACGATCGGAGCGGTCAAGGAGTAAGCTCGCGGCAAAGAAGCCGGACAACCTGCACGATCCCCACTTCCCAATCTCACTTTCGACAAGGAGCCTGATCATTCCATGGAACAATTCCGCCTCCCCAAAATCCCGATGCCGAAGCTGGAGACGCCTGCCGCCGTACAGGCCGTCCTCGAGGAAGCCGGCCAGCGCCTGGCGCATCGTCCGAAGCTGCTCGAGCTTTTCCGCAACTGTTTCCCCAATACGCTGGACACGACGACCAAGCTGATGGCTGACAGCACCACCTTCGTCATCACCGGCGACATTCCGGCCATGTGGCTGCGCGATTCCGTCGAACAGGTCATCCACTACGTTCCGCTTGCCAAGGAGGACCCTTCCCTCCAGCGGATCATCGAAGGCCTCATCAAGCGCCACATGAACATGATCCGGATCGACCCTTACGCCAACGCCTTCAACGAAACCAGCAACGACTGGCACTGGAACACGACCGACGTGACCGACATGGGTCCATGGGTATGGAAGCGCAAGTTCGAGCTCGACTCGATCTGCTTCTCGTTCCGCCTCGCCTATGCCTACTGGAACGAGACGAAGCATACCGCCATCTTCGACACGGACTTCAAGCTGGCGATGAGGACGGCAATCGATCTGTGGAAAACGGAGCAGCGGCACTTGGAGCAGTCCCCCTACCGCTTCACCCGCAACAACGGCATTCCGACCGATTCGCTGCGCAACAGCGGCCTCGGCATGCCGGTCAACTATACGGGCATGATCTGGTCGGGCTTCCGCCCGAGCGACGATGCGTGCGACTTCCACTACAACATTCCGGCCAACATGTTCGCCGTCGTCACGCTGCGGCAGATGCGGGAGATAGCGGAATGGGTATTCCGCGACATGGCGATGGTGCAGGAGCTGGCGGATCTGGAAGCGGACGTCGACCACGGCATCCAGCTGTACGGCGTGTACCGCCATCCCGAGTTCGGTCCCATCTACGCCTACGAGACCGACGGCTTCGGCAACTACTGCCTGATGGACGATGCCGGCACGCCGGGCCTGATGTCGATCCCTTACGTCGGCTATACGTCCGAGGACGATCCGATCTATCTCAACACGCGCCGCTTCGCGCTGAGCAAGGAGAATCCGTTCTATTACGAAGGCGCCAAGGCCAAAGGCATCGGCAGCCCCCACACGCCGCCGGGCTACATCTGGCATATGGCCCTTTCCATGCAGGGCATCACAGCCGTATCCGCCGAGGAAAAGCTCGCCATGATCGACATGCTGGAGTCGACCGATGCGGACACCGGATTCATGCATGAAGGGTTCCATTCCGACGATCCCGCCGTATTTACGCGCAGCTGGTTCGCCTGGTCCAACAGCCTCTTCTCGCAGCTCGTTTACCGGGCGATGAAGGACGGCCTGCTGGACGCCTGATTCCACTTGCCTGTTGGTCAAAGACCGATCGTCAACATCGCTTTCACTCCACTCCGTACTGAAAGGACGTGCTCCCCATGAGCAAGCGCACCGCGCATCTGATCTCGCATACGCACTGGGACCGGGAATGGTACCTCCCCTATGAGAAACATCATGTCCGGCTCGTCGAGCTCGTCGACACCTTGCTGGACACGCTCGAGAACGATCCCGGCTACCGCAGCTTCTTCCTCGACGGCCAGACGATCATCCTGGAGGATTACCTTCAGGTGCGGCCGGACAACCGCGAACGCCTGCAAGCCCTGATCACCGCGGGCCGCATCGGGATCGGTCCGTGGTATATTCTGCAGGACGCCTTCCTCACGAGCGGCGAGGCCAATCTCCGCAACCTGCAGATCGGCCATGAGGATGCCGCCCGCTGGGGTCCGGTATCCAAGATCGGCTATTTCCCCGACACGTTCGGCCTTGTCGGCCAGACGCCGCAGCTGATGGCGCAGGCCGGCATCGACAACGCGCTGTTCGGGCGCGGCGTCAAGCCGACCGGCTTCAACAACGAGGTCGGAGAGTCGACCGCCTTTGAAAGCTCCTTCTCCGAGCTCATCTGGGAAGGGCCCGACGGCTCCCGCGTGCTCGGCATTCTGTTCGCCAACTGGTATTCCAACGGCAACGAGGTGCCGGTTCAAGCCGAGGAAGCCCGCGCCTACTGGCAGCGCAAGCTTTCCGACGCCGGCAAATACGCGTCGACCCCGCATCTGCTCTTCATGAACGGCTGCGACCACCAGCCGATCCAGACGGATCTGGCCGAGGCGATCCGCATGGCCGGCGCGGTAGAGCCGGATGTGACCTTCATCCACTCCAACTTCCCGGACTATCTGCAAGCCGTCCGCGAGTCGGCGGGAGAGCGGCCTCTGTCGGTCGTTCAGGGCGAGCTGCGCAGCCAGCGCACGGACGGCTGGGGAACGCTGGTCAACACCGCCTCCTCGCGCGTCTACCTCAAGCAGATGAACGCCCGCGGCCAAGCTCTGCTGGAGCGCGCGGCGGAGCCGCTTGCGGCCTACGCTCATCTGCACGGCAAGGATTACCCGCATCACTTGCTCACGTACGGCTGGAAGCTGCTCATGCAGAACCATCCGCATGACAGCATCTGCGGCTGCAGCGTGGACGAGGTCCACCGGGAGATGGTCGCCCGCTTCGACAAGAGCCGCCATGTGGCGGAATCCATCCTCGACGAGACGGCGCGTTTCCTCGCCGACGCCGTGGACACCCGGGTATTTGGATCCTACGGCTCCGATGCTCTGCCGTTCGTCGTGAACAACACGACCGGATATGAACGCGGCGGCACCGTGTCGGTAGAACTCGACGCGGCACGGATCTATTTCCGCGATGGCATCCCGATTCCGGAAATGAACTCCCGCATCTCCGAAATCGGCCTCGAAGGCCGAGTACTCGTAGACGATCAGGGGCAGGCTATTCCTTGCACGATGGAAGATCTCGGTCTTCAGTTCGGCTATGACCTGCCGGACGACGCTTTCCGCCAGCCTTACCAGGCCCGCCGAGTGCGCCTGACCTTCCGCGCTGACGCCGTGCCGGCGCTCGGCCACCGCGCTTATGCCTGGGTGAAAGGCGGGCAGGCGCCGACGCAGCAGCCTTCCCTTCTCCAAGGAGGCCGCGTGCTGGACAATGGCCTGCTGCGCGCCGAAGTCGCCGAGGACGGCAGCTTCGCCTTGAGCGATCTCCGCACCGGACGGGTTTACACCGGTCTTGGCGTATATGAGGACAGCGGCGACATCGGCAACGAATACATGTTCATGGCTCCGAAGGGCGTAGAGCCGCTGACCACGAAGGGCTTGCAGGCATCCGTCCGCGTTGCCGAGGACGCTCCGTACCGGGCCGCTCTGGAAATCGTCCACGAATGGGAGCTGCCCGCCTCGGCTGATGAGCTTCTGGAGCGCGAGCAGCGGGAAATCGTCTACTTCCCGGAACGCCAGGCCGGCCGCTCCGAGCAGACGGTCAAGCTGCGCCTGACGACGACCTTGTCGCTGGAGCGGGGAAGCAGAAGGCTGGACATCGTCTCCTCCTTCGACAACCAGGCCAAGGATCACCGGGTGCGCATGCTGTTCCCGACGGATCTCGAGACGTCTGTCCACACGGCGGACTCCATCTTTGAAGCCGCCTTGCGCGACAACGAGCCATCCGCCGAGTGGACCAACCCGAGCAACGCGCAGCATCAGACGGCCTTTGCCGACGTCAGCGGCCTGGCCGCGGCCGGCGCGCGCGCCGGTCTTACCGTGGCGAACAGCGGGCTGAACGAGTACGAGGTGCTCCGCGACGGCCGCAATACGATCGCGGTCACGCTGCTCCGCTCGACGGGAGAGCTCGGAGACTGGGGCTGGTTCCCGACGCCGGAAGCCCAGTGCATCGGTCCGCATGAAGCGCGCTTGGCGCTTATCCCGCATGGCGGCGACGGAGCCGCAGAAGGCGCGTATGCCGAGGCCTACCAGTTCGAAACGCCATGGACGACGGCGCAGACCGGCATCCATGGCGGAACGCTCCGTCCCGTCGATGCCGCCTTGGCCTGGGAAGGCGAGGCGCTGGCGTTCTCAGCCTTCAAGGTCAACGCTGTCGGCGACGTTATGGCCCGCTGGTACAACTTGAAGCGCGAGCCCGCCAAGCTGGCCGTCCAGGCTCCGGCAGGAGCTTCCGGCTGGTACAAGAGCGGCGTGCTTGAGCAGGCCGAAACCGCGTCCGGACTGGACGCCGGCCGCCGCGCCGAGCTTCCGGCCGGTCCTGCGGAGATTATTACGCTCGGCTTCTCGCATCGGCTTCAATCCTAAACCTTAAAGCAACGCCAAAAAAGACCCGGGAGCTTGTCCCGGGTCTTTTTTGGCCTGCCGTTCGGCAGACGGCCCTCTAGCTTTCCAGCGCCGCTTCCCATTCCCGGCGGAGTATGCCCATGCTGATCCGGTCATACAGGCGTCCGTCCCGCCAGACAGCCTCTCTGGCCCTGCCTTCGTGGCGGAAGCCCGCCTTTTCGTACGCCCGGATGCCGCCCGCATTATACTCGATCACATCCAAGCCGACACGGTGCAGATTGAGCTCGTGGAACGCATAGCGCAATAGGATCTTCAGCGCGTCCGAGCCATACCCGCGGCCCCGGTTCTGCGCCTCCCCGATGCCGATCGCGAGCATCCCGGCGCGGTTGTTCCATTCGATGCTGTGGATGGCCGCGAAGCCGATCAGCTCGTCGCCTTCAAGCTCACGCAGACGGAAGTAGACTTCCTTGGAGCCGGGCTCCGACTCCGATTCCATCTGCTTTTCCGTAGCCGGCACCGCGTACTCCGTGTCCACGTTCCGCAAGTAATCGGAATCCTCCATCCAAAGCGCCATTGTGGCGACATCCTCCGGCCTTGGAGCGGCCAGTCGGACGAGCTTTCCTTCAAACAAATTCGGCCTCAGCCCCATATCAAATCCTCCTGTTGGTCTGAAGACGTCGGACCGCTTCCTCTGCGGCAGCCCGGGCTTCGCCAAGCTCCCCGTCAAGCCGGAAATAGAGCGTCTTCAAGAAATAAGCCAGTCCGATACGGGTGTGGAAAGCCGCCAAATAATCCGTTCCTGAAGAAAGGAAGGCTTCATACGCCTCCGGCAGTCCCTGGATCCATCCCGCCAGCGCAGCATCGGCCAGACCGCGTTCCAGCAGCCTGTCGATGACAGTCGTCAGCCTGCTGTCCTCATCGTCGGTATAGACCGTCTCCTTGAAAAAAGCACTCTGCACCGCTGCCAGAATGTCCGGAGCCCGCTCCGGCCGGAACGCCGGATGCCTGACGCAGGCACCAAGCAAATCCGCTCCGTGCGCGATGGCATGGGCCCATCCTTTCTCAGGCACGAAGCCGCGGGTATCCCGCTCTCTTTCCATATAGGACAAGCTTTGGCGGATCGCCTTCTCCGTTTGGGCGCCGCTCAGGACGCCGCTCTTCCTGTCCGCGACGATGACGCATGTCAGCGCCAGAGAGGCGAAGGAGCGCGTGAACACCGTATCGCTCCCTTGTTCCCCGATTCCGCTCATCTGCAGCCCAAGACAGCGCTCCAGCACACGCTCCAGCTGTCCGGGACTCAAATATCCTTCCCCGATCCATTTGGCGAACGCGGAGTAGATGAGCTCGTCCCTCAGCTCCGGGTCTACGGCCCCGATATGATCCAGCATGTCCTCCAAGAGCAGATCGCTATCCTCTTGAAGCCAGTCTCCCTTGCTTGTCTCTGTCATCCGCTGGAGCTTGAGCTTGAGCTCCTCCGATGTCTGTCCCATTTTCACGCCCTCTTTCCTGATTCCTTCAGCTCCCCGTATCTTACCGCTCCGCCGGGAATCCGTCAGGCTCCAGAATGGTTATAGACGTTCTCGACAGCCGTATGCCGCAGCTACAGCAGATACCGCAAATAGACGTACACGCTGGACAGCGCGACCGAGAGCAGCATGAGCGGGAAGCCGTATTTCAGGAACGTCAGGAACCGGATCGGATATCCCTCCCGGGCCGAGATCCCCGCCGCCACGAGATTGGCGCTCGCCCCGATCAAGGTGCCGTTGCCGCCAAGGCAAGCCCCGAGCGCCAGGCTCCACCAGAGCGGCTCCAGGTTGTCGATTCCCATGCTCCCCATGTCCTGGATGAGCGGAATCATCGTGGCGACGAACGGGATATTGTCCAGAAAGGCAGAGGCGATCGCGCTGAGCCATAAAATCAGCATGGACGCGGATTTCATGTCGCCTCCGGTCAGATCCACGGCGTTTTCCGCCAAGCGGCCGATGACGCCCGTGTCGACCAGCCCGCCCACAAGGACGAACAAGCCGATGAAGAAAAACAGCGTCGGCCATTCCACCGCGGCAAGGGATGCCTCCAGCATGCGCTCTCCGGTGAGCAGCAGCAGGATGAACGCTCCTGCCAGCGCCACGGTCGCGGATTCCAGATGCAGCGCCTGATGCAGGAAAAAGCCCGCGATCGTAAGCCCAAGCACCGACAGCGACTTGATGAGCAGCTTCCGGTCATGCAGCAGGCCGTCCTCCTCCATCTCCATCAGTCTCGCCTTCAGCTCCGGCGTCGTGCGCAGCTGCTTGCGGAAGATGAGCATGAAGATCGGCACATAGACCGCCATGATGATGGCGATGATCGGCGCCAGATTTTCGATGAAGGCGAGGAAGGTCAGCTCCTTGACCGCGCTTCCGATCATGATGTTCGGCGGATCGCCGATCAGCGTCGCGGTTCCGCCTGCGTTGGAAGCGATGACCTGGGTAATCAGGAATGGAATCGGGCTGACCTTGAGCCGGCGCGTAATGCTGAACGTGACCGGGACGATGAGCAGGATCGTCGTCACGTTGTCTAGGAAGGCGGAGCCGAGAGCCGTGACGAGCGCCAGCGCGACGAGAATGCGTACCGGCTCGCCCTTGGCCAGCTTGGCGGCCTTTATCGCGGCGTAGGCGAATATGCCGGTCTCGGCGGTGACATGCACGATGATCATCATGCCGATCAGCAGGCCGAGCGTATTGAAGTCGATATGCTCGACCGCCTTATGCTGCTCGACGAGGCCTGCGGCCACGACGATGAGAGCGCCCAGCATGGCGGCGACCGTACGGTGGATTTTTTCGGAAACGATGAACGCGTAGGTAAGCAGAAAAATCGCGACAGCCCATGCAGCCTGCAAAAACAAGACCTCCTGAAGATGACGATAAATGGACAATCATGAAGCTTTCATGATTTTACCATAAAAAAGCGAATCTCTTTAAGCCATCTTCAGCTTCCGATTACTTCCAGCGAACAATCCGGAACGAAAAAAAGGATGTCCTGGAGGCTCGCGCCTTTCGGACATCCTTTTTGGTGCTGTCGATTGCGGCAGGCTCACATCTCCGCAGCGGTGCCGCTCGCGACAGTCGGCACTTCCTGGGCCGCGCCGCGCGTAGCCCACTTGCGGCTGCGCCAGCGCAGCCAGCAGACGAAGCCGCGCAAGTATTCGTCCGCGATCATGCAGGCGTAGATCGCGACCAGCCCCCAGCCGAGATGGATGCTGAAGTAGTAGGCGACGGCTACCGATACGCCCCACATGCTGACTGTCGAGATGACCATCGTGAAGCGGGTATCTCCGACCGCGTTGAGGGAGTCGGCTATCGTCATGTTGAGCATCTTGCCCGGCTGCAGCAGCAGGTTGAGACCGAGCAGGGAAGCGCAGATGGCCAGTATCTCGCTGTCCGAGGTGAACAGCCCCAGCATCTGCCTGCCGAACAGGAACACGAGCAGCGCGTTGCCGATGACGACCAGCTGGCCGATCCAGAGGCCGGTATAGGCGCCCTTGTACGCCTCCCGCATGCGTCCCCCTCCGAACAAGTGGGCGACCCGAATCTGCGTAGCAAGCGCGATCGAGAACCCGATCAGGAAGCAGAACGATTCCAGCGTGTTCATATACGTGCGCGCCGACAGCTCCTTGGCTCCGAGCGAGCCGATGAACGTGAAGATGACGAGCTGGGAGAACACCCAGTTGGCCGAGTATACGCCGAGCGGCCAGCCGATCTTCATGACCTCGGAGAACAGTCCGCGGCTCCAGATCTTGATGTCGCCCCACCAGATGCGGCGCTCGAAGGCGAACAGGAACATGTAGAAGAGCAGCGCCGAGGCGAGCAGGCGGCTGACCAGCGTGCTGACGGCGACTCCCGTCAGTCCCCACTGCGGCAGGCCGAAGGCGCCGAAGATGAAGCCGTAGTTCAAGATGATGTGGATGACATTCATGCCGACGGCCGTGTACATCGGTCCCCGCGTGTTGCCGGTGTTGCGGATCGCCGTGCTCAGCGTGCTCATGACGGCGATCAGGATCATGCCGCCGCCGACGATGGAGATGTAGCGGACCGCCATCGGCACCAGCTCCTCGGGCATCTGCAGCACCCGGGCGATCGGCGCCGGGAACAGGATCAGCACCGCGCTCAGCGCCGCGCCGATGAGGACCGTCGCCTTGAGGGCGATAATGGAAATCGTCCGGGCCTCTTCCTCTTTCCTTGCGCCCAGCTTTTGCGCGATCAGGATGCCTGCGCCGCTGGCGATGACCGTGAAGAGAACCGTCATCGCATTGAACAGCTGATTGGAGAAGCCGACGACCGCTACGGCGTCATCGGACACTTTGCTGACCATCAGCGTATCGGCGGCCCCAAGAAGAAACTGCAGGAACAGCTCGATGAAGATCGGCCACGAGAGCGCCCACAGGGAATAATTACGATTTTTCATTTATGCAACCTCCACCCTGGATAACCTGGTACGGATCGCCCGCACCGGGCTGATGAAAGCCCTTACTTCGCCCAAGCCGCCTAACAACCTAACTTATTAAGGATGATGCGGATTACAAGTGAGTATGGAGCTCATTAGTCAAACCAAATTATAAGTGCTATACTCGCTCTGAGGTATCAAGGATGCAACCTTAACTTTCAAAATTCCAACTTCATTTTCATTCCAAGCAAAGGATAGAGTAGCCCATGAATCTGCTTCAGTTCGCTCTTCCGCCGCTCCCCTTCTATATCAGCAGCGGCCATGAAACGCATGGGCCGGGACTGGTCCATGTCGATCGCCGCAACATCGGCGTGTTCGATCTGCTCGCCGTCAGGCAAGGGACGCTGCACATCGGAGAAGAAGACCGCCGTTATGCCCTCGGCGCGGGAGAAGCGCTCATCCTTCGTCCTGACGCCCATCACTTCGGCACTTCCCCATGCACGGAGACGACCGAGTATTACTGGATGCACTTCGGCCATCAGGGCCATTGGACGGCGACCGACGAGCGGCTGCCGCTCTACCAGAGCCAGCGGGATACGGCCGATTCCTCCGCCAGCGCGGCCTGGAAGATGACCGCGCCGCCCTTCTCCGTCCAGGTTCCGCAGCATTCGGTGCTGCTGCAGCCGGAGCAGGCGTTCGAGCTGCTGGAGCAGCTGACGGCCATCACGCAGAGCGGCCATATGGGCGGCGCTCTCTGGCGCCAGCAGATCCTCTTCCAGGAGCTGCTCCAGCAGCTGTCGGCGGCCATCGACGCCCGCTCCACCTCGCCTTCGGCCGCTTGCGCCACACAGGCGGCCGCCTATCTGCGCCAGCATTACGCCGAGGAGATCAGCGCCCGCGAGATGGCCGACAGCCTCAATTTCCACTCCGTCTATATCGCCCGCTGCATGCAAAAGGAGTTCGGCTGCTCGCCGAAGGAGTACCTGCTCCGCTATCGGATCGGACAGGCCAAGCTGCTGCTTCTGCGCACCGACTATCCGGTCTCCCGCGTCGCGGAAGAGGTCGGCTTCAACCAGGCGGCCTACTTCGCCTCCTGCTTCGCCAAGTACGAGGGCATCTCGCCGCGCAGCTACCGGCTGCGGTTCTCGCATGCCTGAGATTCGCTCCGGTCCATCCCAAGCGAGCCCTACGCGGGAACACGTATGAAACCCCAATGAAACCCCAATGAAACCCCAATGAAACCTTGGTTGCACCCAACTGCGCCAATAATCTTGCGCTGGGATAATGGAGGCCGCCGCTTCCGGAATCGCAGCGCTAGTTTCCTGGCCTTTTTTGGCATCGGCGCTTGAACCTGAAACCGGGCTAGATACTTCCAATCGTCGCTTGAGCTTGTGACCGACTAGATGCTCCTACATCTCCGCTTGAGCTTGTGACCGACTAGAGACTTCTACATCGCCGCTTGAGCCTGAAACCGGGCTAGATACTTCTACTCGCCGCTTGAGCTTGTGACCGACTAGATACTTTTACATCGCCGCTTGAGCTTGTGACCGTTGATATTTCTGCTCGGCCGCTTGGGCAGCCCGACACTTCCACTTCCCGCTTGAGCTTGAACCAGGCTGGTACCTTTACCTGAGAGGGTTTCAAAATAACGGGGTTGCCCAATTGCAAGCGACCCATCCCCGTTTTGGTCTTGTTCGGTGGTTGTATCGGACATACGTTCCGCTATTTAGGCTTTTTCTTCGTTTTCGTGCCTTTATCGGACATACGATCCGTTATTCCATCCATCTAAATCGGTATTCCAATAAGAACGAACAAATAGCGGATCGTATGTCCGATCCGCTTCAATAATGGCCTTTTATCGCAAAATAACGGATCGTATGTCCGATCCGGTTTCCTTTGCCTGAAAACAATCCGAACCCCGGCAAGGAACAAGCGCACCTTCAACTTGAGTCCACACCTGCACAGCATCCTTAATTGTTGCGAATCCTCGACTTGAGGTTCGGCATCTGAACGGCATCCTTAATTGCGCATCCTCGACTTGAGACCCGCACCTGAACGCCACCCATAATGCGCGCATCCTCGGGCACCGGCAAGCCGTCAATCCCCGGCTATTTCCTCAACGATATCGCGGAGGCAGCTCAGCACCTGCAGCCTAGAGCGGATTCACCTTCACCTGCGAGCCTTTGCCGCTCGTCTGGATGCCGCTTTCCTTGCGGCCGGCTTCCTTCAGATCGTCCAGCAGCCGCTCCAGCACCGCTTTGGCGGCGGCGCCTTCCTTGGCTCCGGACGCCTTGACGACAATCTGGACGGCACTGCCTCCCCGCAGCAGCTTGTCCGCCTGCCGCAGCTTCGTGTCGTAATCATGCTCCTCGATATGCGCGGTGAAGCGAAGCTCCTTGACCTTTTCGCCGCTCTTTCCGCTCTTGCCGCCATGGCTTGGCGCGCCCTTCCCGGCCGTCTTGGCATCTTGGCGAGCCTTGTCCTTGCCCTTCCCTTTCGGTGTCAGGCTGCAAGGCGGCGGGCTGCTCATCAGCGAGGTGCAGACGAGATCCGCTCCGGCCGCCTTCGCCAGCGCCAGCGCTTCCTCCCGGCTGACGACGCCGATCTTCTCTCCGTTCAGTCCTGTCAGCATCACCTCGAATGCTTTGATTTGCTCGTTGATCAATACCGCCATAATCGCCTCTTCACAGCCTCTCTTCCGATCTTATTCTGTTAGCATACCCGGCTGGCGGCCTGCATTCAATCCCGTTCATTTGGATTTCGTCAAATAGAGCACCAGATCGTCATCCACGCGCACCTGGCCGCCGGGCTCGACGGGACGGTTGCCGTACATGACTCCTTTTCCGTCCGGGATATATCCCCGTTTGACGTACAGTCTCTGTGCGCTGCCATAATCCGCATACAAGCCGAATCCGATGCCGACTAGATCCGATTTTGCAAAAACCCGCTCCTCCAGCGCTTCGATCAGCCGGCTTCCGACTCCCTGTCTTCTGAACGGCGGGATGACGTCGAAGTTCTGAATTTCAGGGATTCGGTTCTCGGCAAAGTACGGATAATCCGACTTGAATACCACATGTCCCCATCCTGCGAATTCCTTTTCCAGAAAGGCCAGGAATGTTGCTCTTTCTCCCTTTTGGTTCTCTTCCCAGCAGCGCTCGATGTAATCAAGAGGCTTGCCGACGTCGTGGCCGGTCAACCCTTCATAGATGAGCTCGATGTCCTCCCCTGTCATAGGGCGAATTCCGATACCAGTCTCCATGTTCTGCTTCCCTCCCGCGATCAGACGATTCAGGATCATGTTATCACAATGGCGGCAATTCGATTGGTAAAGAACGACTAAGATCAAACCTTCCTGAACGCTTCCTCTTCCCCGGTAAATAGACAAAAAGACCAGCCGAATGGGCTGGCCCTGACATATATCGGGAAGCAGTTTTCCCTGGAACTCTGTTATTTCATGGAACTCTATTATTTCATGGAACTCTGTTTTTCCCTGGAACTCTGTTATTCCCTGGAACTCTGTTATTCCCCGGACCTCCATTATTGAAACTCCATTATTCCCCGAAGCTCCATTATTTCTGAACAGCTTCTCCCGCAAAAGCGCGCACGTCCAGCGGAGCCGCCATATAAGCCTGAGCAGACTTCACAAACGACTGAAAATGCCCGCTGGCATTATGGGCCGCGACAGCCTCCGCATCCTGCCAAAGCTCGACCATCGTGTACGAATGCTCCTGCTCCGTGTTCTTGAGCAGGCTGTACGAAACATTGCCGGCTTCGGCTCGGGAAGCTTCCACCAGCGCCTCGGCGGCGCTTAGGAACTCGCTCTCCGCCTCGCTTTTCACCTTGATGCCTGCATGGATGATAATCATGTCGGTTTCCTCGCTCTCGTGGCCTGATGCCGTTCCATCCGGGCAATCATAGCCTTGTCTTTCTACGCGTATTCCGCTCCGCTATAGCTTCACTCAGCCTGCAGCCTCGTCCTGCTGCGCTTACTTCCACTCCGCTACGCGGTCCACAGCCAAGCGGGTCGTCAGCCGGGCTTCCTTGGCCGCGACGCCGACCGAGATCAGCATGACCGGAACATAGCGGTCCTTCTCCATGCCGAACACGTCGGCGATGCGGCTCTTGTCGTAGCCCCCGATCGGGTTCGTGTCATAACCGCGGGCGCGGGCTGCAAGCATGAGCTGCATCGATACAAGGCCGCTGTCCACCAGAATCATCTCGCGGAAAGCCTGGGCCGGAATCGAAGCGAACAGGCGAGTGTAGTTGGCCATCATCTGGTCCTTCACTTCCTGCGGCAGGAAGCCTCGCTCAACCGCTCCGCCCATGATTTCATCGGCATAATCGAAAGCTTTCATGTCGGCGAAAACGGCAATGACAGCAGACGAAGTGTTGACCTGCGTAGCATTGTTCGGCGCGATCTCGGCCAGAGCCGCTTTCGCCTCCTCGCTTTCAACGACGAGGAATCTCCACGGCTGCAGGTTGACGGAAGATGGAGCCAGGGTCGCTTCCGCCAGAATCTCGGTCATTTCCTCGCGGCTGATTTTGACGGCCGGATCGTATACCCGCACAGAGCGGCGTTCGGAAATGATTTTTTTGTAGTCGTTCGATTTTGTAGATACAGTCATGATTTATCTCTCCCTTGTCTTATCTTCTGTATTTTTATCTCTATCCATCCGTCTTCTTCCCGGAAGCCCGGGTCGCTTTCCAAGCCATGCTTCATTCTAAAAAAATCAGGATGTACCGGCATTTCCGGAACGGCTCAGCGCCGTTTCCACCTGCTGCACCTTGTCGCCGAGCTGCTGCAGCATCCGGACAAGCTCAAGCCGCTCCTCCTCGCGGAGACCGGACTGCAGCTCTTCCATGAAGCGGTCCTTCTGTTCCTGGTGGGAGCGCAGACGGCTGTGGCCCTCTTCCGTCAGCTGAACGAGCGTCAGACGGTTGTCGCTCTCGCATCGGGTACGGGTGACGAGTCCTTCCGCTTCCAGCTGCTGGACATGCCGGGTGACCGCGGCGGGATCGATCGAGACCGCCTTCTGCAGCTCCGCCTGGCTGATCTGACCGCCGGCCAGCTTGAAGAGCAGCTCGAGCCGATTCGGGCTGATGCCGGCGCAGCGCTCGAACCGGGTCGCGATATGCTTGTTCAGATGAAGGAGCAGACACAACAGATCTTCGGTTCGGCAATTCGGAATGGCAAGAACCTCCTTCCATCGTTTGATGGATCAATGGTTGATGGATCAATGATATAACGGCCAGAGTCGGATTGCAACCATTCCGCATATTCCCGTTTGTCCCGGCTCCCAAAATCCGTTATCCTGATAGGACGACGAACAAGCATTCTCCCCCTGAGGGAAGGCATACATTGGAGACGACATCATCTATGAACGCGAATCTACCCATTCCCTACAAAAAGCCGCTCGGAGCAACCGGACGCTCGCTCCCCTACGCCACTCTCGCCTCCGCGGGAGGAAGTCCCCGGCTCGTGCCGGACAGCGATGCCGACAGCGGCTTCTTCCGCGCGCTCGAGAGCCGCGGCCTGAGCCTGAACGGCCCGCAGATCGAGGCGGTCCGCCACGGCGACGGCCCGCTGCTGACGCTGGCGGGCGCCGGCTCCGGCAAGACGAGCGTGCTCGCCGGCAGAACCGGCTATCTGGTCGCCGTGCGCGGCGCCGACCCGCGCTCGATCCTGCTCGTCACCTTCTCGGTCAAGGCCGCGGCCGAGATGAAGGAGCGCATCGCCGCTCTGCCCGGCATGCCGCCCGGCGCGGCCTCCCAAGTGACGGCCCGCACGTTCCACTCCTTCTTCCTGCAGCTCCTCCGCAGCCGCGGTTACCGCCAGGAGATACTCGGCAGCGGACCCTATCCGATGATCGTGCTCAAGGGCATGATCCGCGAGCTCGGCCTCGGCGACCGGATCGAGCCGGAGACTGCGCTCGCCGCTCTGTCCGAAGCCAAGCTGAGCCTCGTTCCGCTCGAGGAGCTGCCGGACAGGACGCAGGCGGACCGGGAGCTCAAGCGGCTGCTGCTTCGCTTCGAGGAATGGAAGGAACGCGAGCAGCGGATGGATTTCGACGACATCCTGCTCTGGTCCCATCGACTTCTAAGGGAGCAGCCCGGGCTGCTCGCGACGCTTCAGCGGCGCTTCCGCTATATCATGATCGACGAGTTCCAGGATACGAGCCTGCTGCAGTACGAGCTCATCCGCATGCTCGCCGGCGGCCACGGCAATCTGATGGCCGTCGGCGACGACGACCAGACCATTTACGGCTTCAACGGAGCGCGCAGCGAATATATTCTCGGCTTCAAGGATGCTTTTCCCCAGGCCAAAATGATTACGCTGGACACCAATTACCGCTCCACGGCCAGCATCGTCGGCCTCGGCAACGAAGTGATCAAGCATAACAAGGCCCGCTTTCCGAAGACGCTGAAGGCCGTGGCCACAAGCCGGGACGTGCCGCTGTACATCCGTCCTTTCACGACCGATCAGGAAGCGCTCGCCGTGACCGCCCATATCCGGGAACGGGTAGAGGAAGGCGCGCGGGCCTATGGCGATTTCGCCATCCTGTACCGTACCGCAAGCAACAGCCGCGCCATGTTCGAGCAGCTCGTCCTCTCGGAGATCCCGTTCCAGATCCAGGATACCGGGGACCTGTTCTACGACCAGTCCGCCGTCAAGCCGCTCGTGGACTATATGAGGCTGTCGGTCAAGCGGCGCGATTTCACCGCTATGGAAGGCGTCCTGCCTTCCATGTATGTCAACCGGCATAAGGGCATGGCCCACATCCGAGCCAAGGACGATCCCCGTCCCAAGAAAGGCCCGCTCATCCATCTGCTCACGATGGAAGGGCTTAAGGATTTCCAGAAGGAGCAGATCCAAGCCCGCATTACGTTCGTCAAAGGACTCAAGGCGCTCAAGCCGGCCGATGCCGTGCGGCGCATGCGCAAGGAGTTTTACGACGCCTACCTCGATGCGGAGCAGGCTGGAGCCTCTTCCGCAGGCTCAATCGCAGCGGGGGCGACAGCGCATAAGGAGACGCTTCGCGAATCGCTGGACGAGCTGGAGTCCTCCGCCGCGCGATTTGCCGACGTCCCGTCATTCCTTACCTTCGTCTCGAAAATGGCGGAGCGCCATGCGCAGATGAAGTCCTTGCCGCCCGATGCGGCCAAGGATGCCGTCAAGCTCATGACGATCCACAAATCGAAGGGCCTTGAATTCCCCGCCGTCGCCATCATCGGGGCTTCGGAAGGCATCCTGCCGCACAGCCTTGCGCTGGAGGCGGACAAGCTGGCCGGCGGCGCCGATTCCGATCCGGCAGCCCGCAAGGAAGCCGCGCTTGAGGAAGAGCGCCGGCTTGCTTACGTGGCGATCACGCGGGCCAAGGAAGAGCTGCTGGTCAGCTCTCCCGCCACCTACCGCGGCCGCAAAATCGACGTCTCCCGGTTTTTGCTGGCTGCCTTCCAGTCTTCTCCGGTTTCCTCCGGCCAGCCTTCGGGCGCGGTGGAGAAGCAAGTCCCTTCAGCCGCATCCAAGCCTGCTGCGCGGGCTGCGGAGAAGCCAGCCGCGGCCGGGGTGCTTGCTTCCCGGGCAGCCGCTGCCAAAGCGTTTAAAAGCAAGTAGGCTTCACAAGCTGGTTCAGCCGCAAACACTCTTGAACTAGCTTTCCAGGCTGCGGCGGTAAAAGCATTCAAGCCGCTTTTCCGGATTTGCCGCCTTACCGGCCGACTCGTTCTATGTACAGTCCCCCGCATCCAGCGGGGGATTTTTGCTTAGCTTTTTTTACGGTTTGCTTTGGTCGCTTTGCCGCTGAAAGCCGCTTTGGCATCCGAAGTGAGCTCATTGGAAAACTCGGTGTCATTTTCAGCAAAAGTGTTCAGCTTCGTGGATTGGACCTCTGCTTTGGATGCTTTGTTCTTGCCCATGAGTGGACCTCCCGGATATCGAAATGTGAAGCGATGTTAGCTTGTGAAGCCGCCGGCCATTTCATTCATCGCACATCCACTAGGCGGCGCTCACATGCCGGGGGCGGAGGCAAGCCCGGTCTCGGGTCCAGGTGCAATTACATTCGGGAGTCCGTGTCGCCGTTTCCGGCAAGGAGGTACAATAAGGACATCAAGCAGCGCCGCAGGGCGCCGCGCCAAGAGGAGAATGCATGAGTATGAGAACCTTGTATCGTTCGCGCACAGATCGCAAGCTTGCGGGGGTATGCGGAGGAATCGGCCGCACATACGGCATTGATCCCGGATTGCTCCGGATCGGCTTCATCGCCGCAGCCGTATTCAGCTGCGGTACGGCCCTCCTGATCTATGCCGCCGCCGCTGTCATCCTTCCCAAGGAGTCCGGCTTCGCGGCACCGCCTCCCCCGGATTCCTACACCTACCGCTAAGCCGAGACGACTGCCGCACGAATAAAGCCCGCCATACCCAATATAAAGGAGTGCATCCCATGAGCGTATTCGACCGGATCATGAACCTGACCAAAGCTACCGCCAACGAAGTCATCAGCAAGCTTGAAAATCCCGTTTTGATGATGAATCAGTATATCCGCAATATGGAAGAGGAAATCGACGGCATGAAAAGCGAGCTCAGCCGCCAGCAATCCGCCTCCCGCGCTTACAAGCAGCGCCTCGATGAATGCGAGCAGCTGTCGCAGCACAACCAGCTCAAAGCCGAAGAGGCATTGGCCGAAGGCCGCGAGTCGGAAGCGCGCCTTGCCCTCGAAACCAAACTCCGTTATTCGGAGCAGGCGGCTGAATACGGCCGCCTGTACGATCAAGCCAAGCATGCTTCTGCCGAGCTCGATATCCGCCTCGAAGGCGCCCAGGAAGAGCTCGCCCGCCTTGTCCAGAAGCGCTCCGATCTGAGCGAGCGCCTGCAAAAAGCGGAAGCTGCCGCAGAGCGCAAGGCGCCGAGCTTCTCTCATGGCTTCGAGCCGGGAATCGCTTCACGCGGATTCGACCGGATCGAGGAGAAAATTCTTCAATGGGAAGCTCAGCTCGGCCTCTCCAGAGACTACAAGCCCGGCTCCGGCACAGCAGCTTCTTCCTATGAGCCGTCTGCGCCAGCCCCGGATTCCGGCCGCGCCTCCGTCATTGACGAGCAGCTCGCCGAACTCCGCCGCAAGATGAAAAGCGAATAACGAACATTAACCTTGAGCCCTTCGAGCGGACTTCTGCCGAAGGGCTTTTCTTGTATTCTTACGGCTCCTTTTACCGGCCGGGGGCTCTTTTTGCATGCCCGCCGAATCTTATGATGCCTATGGACTTTTTTCGATGCCCATGAACTCCTTGAATGCCAAGGGCTTCTTCTCAAGCGGAACGTTTCCTGCAAAATATCCCCGCAGATTCTCAAGCCCTACTTGATTAAGCCTCCCCTGATTGGAACATTTGTTCCTGTCGGTTTCCATTGCTGACAGACTGTTGTCACTCCAAGCTCCTAAGATAAGGAAGTACAGAGCCGGAACGACCACCCTATCATTCCTATCAAAGGAGAGAGCATTGATGACCTACGAACAGATCCACCTCTTTGAAATCGAAATCAGGGAATTCCACAAACGCTCCAGTCGGGGCCTGCCTCCTCTGCTGCCGAATAAAGGAACCGAATTCAACCGATCCGAACACATGGGAACTCCCTCCCGCAAGCGATTGAATCCCATACATTCCGTATTCGCTCTTCGAATCAAACGATAAAAAAACCTCCGGCGTCCATAAAGGATACCAGAGGTTCGTTCTCGATCAAAAAAGCATTAAGCATAATGGCAGGCAGCCAGATGGCCAGGGTTCGGGCCGACTTGGCGCAGCTCCGGCACTTCGGCCGCGCAGCGCTCTGTAGCTGCCGGGCAGCGTGTACGGAAAGGGCAGCCGCTCGGAGGGCTGATCGGGCTCGGCAGATCGCCGCGAAGCACGATGCGCTCCTTGGTCGCCTCGAAGTCCGGATCCGGTACCGGAATGGACGACAGCAGCGCCTGGGTGTACGGATGGCGCGGGTCGGCGTACAGATCGTCGCTCTCCGCGATCTCCACCAGCTTGCCGAGATACATAACCGCGATCCGGTCGCTGATATGCTTGACCATCGCCAGGTCATGCGCGATGAACAGATAGGTCAGGCCCTCCGTCTTCTGCAGGTTTTGCAGAAGGTTGACGACCTGAGCCTGGATGGACACGTCGAGCGCCGAGATCGGCTCGTCCGCCACGATGAACTTCGGATCCACCGCGAGCGAGCGGGCGATGCCGATCCGCTGGCGTTGGCCGCCGGAGAATTCATGCGGGTAACGTGTCAGATGGGACGGATTCAGGCCGACCTTGTCGAGAAGCCTCTCGACGGCCAGCTTGCGCTCCTTTTTGCTCGGCGTCAGGCCGTGCACATCCAGCGGCTCGGCGATGATGTTCTCGACCGTCCAGCGCGGGTTGAGGGAGGCGTAAGGATCCTGGAACACCATCTGCATCTCGCGGCGCAGAGCCTTGAGCTTGGCGCCCTTCATCGAGTAGATGTTCTCGCCGTTGAAATTAACCGATCCGGAGGTCGGCTCGTACAGACGCATGATCGTGCGTCCGGCCGTCGACTTGCCGCAGCCGGATTCGCCGACCATGCCGAGCGTTTCGCCCTTGCGGATGGACAAATTCAGTCCGTTCACGGCTTTCAGCGTTTTGTTCTTGCCGACATCGAAGAACTTGCTGAGGTCGTTTACATCCAGCATCGCATGATTGCTGTTGCTCATACTGTTCGTCCTCCTTACTCCGGCTTGGCGTGAAGCCAGCACTTGGATTCATGGGTCGGGCTGTGCGTGAACATATACGGATCGACTTCGACGCATACTTCCATCGCGTGCGGGCAGCGGGCCGCGAACGGACAGCCGTGAGGCGGGTTGGCCATATCCGGAGGCGTGCCTTCAATCGGGATCAGCGGCTCGTCTTTTCTCTGATCCATGCGCGGCAAGGACTTCAGAAGACCTTGGGTGTAAGGATGCTGAGGGTTTTTAAAGATTTCGAACTTGTTGCCTCGCTCCACGACCTGTCCGGCATACATAACAATAACTTTATCACACATGTCGGCAACGATGCCAAGGTCATGGGTGATAAGAATGATCGACGTGCCGAGCTTCTCCTGCATGTCCTTCATGACCTGAAGGATCTGAGCCTGAATCGTGACGTCGAGAGCGGTCGTCGGCTCATCGGCGATGAGCAGCGTAGGGTCGCAGCTCAGCGCGATGGCGATCATCGCGCGCTGGCGCATGCCGCCGGAGAATTCATGCGGATACTGCTTGACGCGGGCTTCCGGATTCGGAATGCCGACGATCCGCAGCATTTCGACGGCGCGCTTCTCGGCGTCGCCGCGGGACATATTCTGATGGCGGACCAGCACTTCAATAATCTGTCCGCCGATGGTCATCGTCGGATTGAGCGATGTCATGGGATCCTGGAATATCATGCCGATATCGCGGCCGCGTACGGATTCCATTTGCTTCTCGGTCTTCTTCAGCAGGTCGCTGCCTTCGAAAACGATCGAGCCGTCCTTGAAAACGCCCGGAGGCGTAGGAATCAGACGCATAATGGATTGGGCCGTGACGCTCTTGCCGGATCCGGACTCGCCGACGATTGCCAGCGCCTCTCCTTTGTCCATCGAGAAGGAGACGCCGCGTACGGCCTGCACTTCGCCGCCGCGGACGCGGAAAGAGACGCGCAGGCCGTCGACTGTAAGAATCGGTTCCATAAGAGTTTCACCTTCCTCATGTCGGTGGTAGCTAGTAAGTTGAATGTCGCTATCGATGCGCTTCGCAGGTCGGATGTCCCTTTCAATCGCTGTTGAAGCCCGGATTCCTTCATTGTCCATCCCCTTACAGGGTTGGAATCCGGTCTTCAAAGGCGAGCGCTGTCGCTTTTCCGGGGAAATTCCGCCTGCTGCGCCGAACAGCAAGCATTCAACTTCATCTTGTCGGGGTATAGAAGTCATCCGGCTGCCCGTCTCAGCAGCAGCGGAGACAGAGCTTTCGATAGTCGGGTCTTCCTATTCCACCTTGGTTTTCGGATCGAATGCATCGCGCAGGCCATCGCCGAAAATGTTGAAAGCCAGCATGGCGATACAGAGAAGTCCGGCCGGGAACAGAAGCGTCCAAGGGTACAGCTGATAACTTACGATCGAATCGTTGATCATCGTTCCCCATGATGCAGCCGGGGATTGCACGCCTAGACCGAGGAAGCTCAGGAAAGCTTCGGCGAAAATCGCGCTCGGAACGGTCAGCGTCATCGTGACGATGATAGGGCCCATCGTATTCGGAATCAGATGCTTGAAAAGGATGCGGAATCCGCCGGAGCCGACAGCTTGAGCCGCCAGGACGTATTCCTGATTTTTGAGCTGCTTGATCTGGCCTCGCACGATCCAGGCCATGTTGATCCATCCCGTCGCGCTAAGGGCGATGATGATGGTGAGCATGCCTTGTCCCAGCACGACGCCGAGCAGGATAACGACGAGCAGGTAAGGAATCGAATAAAGGATTTCGGTGATCTTGTTGAGCACTTCATCGACTTTGCCGCCGAAGAAGCCCATGATGCCGCCGATGATGATGCCGAGAATGACATCGGCAAGCGCGGCGATGATGCCCACGGTCAGAGAGATTTGCGCGCCTTTCCAGCTCCGCGCGAAGATATCGCGTCCGAGGTCGTCGGTGCCGAAGTAATGATCGGCTCCGGGAGGCAGGAAAGAATTGAGCAGGCTTGTCGTGCGGAAGTCGTATTTGGTCATCATCGGGCCGAAGATGGCCATCAGAATGAGCAGAATCAGAACGACGCCGCCAGCCATGGCGAACTTGTTGGAAGTCAGCTTCATCATCGCGAGCTTCCAGGTCGTGTAGCTTGGCGCCATCTGCTGCTGGATGTTCTCCCGCTTCTTCAGCGGAATGAACTTTTTCGGATCCGGCAAAGGCCGGCGTTGGTCAGTTGTGTTGTCCATGTTGGAATCAGCCTCCTTTGCTCTTCTTCATGCGCGGATCCACCAGCGCGTAGCCGATATCGGCCAGGAACCTTGCCACCATGAGAATGACCGCGTAAAACAGCGTGATGCCCATAATCAGCGGATAATCGCGGTTCGCGATGCTGTCCGTGAAGAATTTGCCCAAGCCTGCGATGGCATAGATTTTCTCGACGACGACGGAGCCGGTGATGACGTTGGCGCTCATCGGGCCGAGATAGGTGACGACCGGCAGAATCGCATTGCGCAATCCGTGGCGCAGCACAATGCGCATAGGAGACAGCCCCTTGGCCTTGGCTGTACGGATGTAATCTGCGGTCAGCACTTCAAGCATGGAAGAGCGTGTCAAGCGGGTGATGAAAGCGATCGGCAGCGCGGAGAGCGCGATCGTAGGCAATACGTAATCCATCGGTCCTGCAAGTCCGGCGACGTTGAACCAGGTGACTTTGACGCCAAGCAGATACTGCATGACGGAACCGACGACGAAGTTCGGAATGGAAATGCCGAGAATGGCGACAAACACGGCAATCTTGTCGATCAGCTTGCGGTTGTACATCGCGGCGATCATGCCGAGCGCCACGCCTACGATGACAGAGACGACAACGGCGACAAGGCCGAGCTTGAGGGAGTTGCCGAACGATTGGGAAATGATGTCGGTAACAAAACGCCCCGGCGTCTTGAGCGACTCGCCCAATTCACCTTGGAACAGGTTTTTCATATAAGTCAGGTATTGCTGCCACAACGGCTTGTCCAGACCGTAATATTTCATCATCGCATCAATGGTGGCCTGCGAGTTTTTTTCGTTAAGGAAAGGGTTGCCCGGAACGGCTTTCATCAGGAAAAACGTCGCTGACGCTAGCACGACGAGCGAGATGACGATATTGATGAGCCTCCGAACGATGAATCGAAACATTCCAGCACCTCTTTTCGTTACCCAGCCCAACCGCAAAGAAAGAAGGGACGGCCGGAGACGGTCCGGTGTCCAGCACCGGACGGCGGCTCCAGCCGCGATCCCTTCTTCTCTCTGTCAGCTGTTCAGCGGTATGGCTTATTTCTCAAAGTAACCGTTGTTGTAGTTGATGTTGCCGGCATAATCCATGATAACGTCTTTGACTTTTGGATTAACCAGTTCGGAGCTCGTGTAGTAGTAGATCGGCATTACAGCCATTTCGTCCTCGATGAGGATTTTTTCGGCTTGCGCCATCATTTTCACGCGATCCGCTTGAACCGGGGAAGCATAAGCGTCCTTGATCAGCTTGTCGTATTCTGGGTTTTTGTGGCCGATGTCGTTGTTGCCGCCGCCCGTTACGTACAGGTCGAGGAACGTCATGGCATCGTTGTAGTCGGCGCCCCAGCCTGCGCGGGCGATGTCGTAGTTAAGAGCGGTACGGTTTTTCAGGAAGACTTTCCACTCTTGGACTTCCGGCTTCACTTCGATGCCGAGGTTCGTTTTCCACATGTCGACTACAGCTTCAGCGATTTGCTTATGCGCATCGGAGGTGTTGAAGAGCAGCGTCGTCGCAGGGAAGGAAGCCATGCCTTCTTCTTTCAGACCTTCGGCAAGCAGCGTTTTCGCTTGAGCGACGTCTTCCTTGAAGTAAGCATCCTGCGTTTCCTCGCGGAAGCTCTTCGATTCGCCCGTGATGCTTGGCGGTACGAAGCCGAAGGCCGGTTTTTGGCCGCCGGATACGACGCGGTCGATCAGCAGCTGGCGGTCGATCGCCATCGAGAGGGCTTTGCGGACCTTGGCGTTGTTGAACGGCTTCTTCGACTGGTTGAAGATATAGAAGTACGTGTTCGCCGTGTCTTTGATTTGCAGCTTGTCGCTGTTCTCTTTGCGCAGCTTGGCCAGTTGCGGCAGCGGAATCGTGCCGGTCGGCGCTCCTGCCCAGTCCAGCTTGCCCGTATTGAAGCTGTTGAACTCGGTGTTGGAGTCTGCGATCATGGAGAACTGGACTTTTTGCAGCTTCACGTCGGCTTTGCCGTAGTAGCCGTCGTTCGGAGTGAGCTCAACGGAATCGTTGTGCTTCCAGGCAGCGAGCTTGAACGGTCCGTTGCTGGAGAACGTTGCCGCTTCGTTGGCCCAGTTCGGATCCTTCTCGGCTGCGACTTTGTCTACAGGGAAGTATGTGTAGAACGTCTGCAGGCTGAGGAAGTAAGTCGTCGGGTTTTTCAGCTTGACTTCCAGCGTGCTGTCGTCGATCGCCTTGACGCCAACGGCATCTACGCTGCCTTTGCCCGTGTTGTACTCTTCAGCGCCGGCCAGGTAGTAAAGCTGGTAAGCGTAAGGAGCTGGTGTAGCCGCTTTCGGATCCAGCGTGCGTTTCCAGGAGAACTCGAAGTCATGAGCCGTGACCGGGTTGCCGGAGGACCATTTGGAGCCTTGGCGAATGTGGAACGTGTACGTTTTGCCGTCTTCGGAAACATCCCATTTCTCGGCCATGCCTCCAACGATCTCGCCGTTCTTATCGGCTTTCGTCAGACCTTCGAACAGGCCGTTTGCAACCGTGCCGGACACGTTGTCCTGCATCAGAGCCGGGTCCAAAGTAGGAGGCTCGGAAGTGAGGTTCATGCGGAAGACTTGATCTGCGGCCAGGTTGCCGGCTGCTTCGCCGCCGGTATTTTCGGCGGTGTTCGTTGCCGTGTTGCCGGCCGCATCTCCGCCGGTGTTGCCGGTATTGCCGGAGTTGCTGTTATTGTTGCCGTCGCCGCATGCTGCAAGCACGCTGCCTGCGATCATCAGTGCTGCCAGTGTCAATCCTGTCTTTTTGTACACTAACCTTACACGCCCCTCACATTAATGGTTGAATAGCATAAATGAATTATACTATTACATAGTAAGAATAACAACTTGCATTATTTTCTTTCGGCCGATAAATTTATTCGCGCCTCAAGGAGAATTCTCAATTTTTTACACTTATAATTATTCAATGTTAATTTCATCACACTGACGCTTCATTCAATTAACGCAATTATTTGATAAAGTATTATTCATAGGAGCCGCAACGGATGAAATGATTTATCGGAAAACTTGCCCTATTCTTTACAATTTCTAAGCAAATCAAGATGAATTTTTATTTATGGATTCTCATCTTTATTTATAAATTCCCCGAGCTGTTCCGGTCTTCTACAACCGGCAAACGACCTCTCCCCGACCAGCCGGCAAAAGCCCCGATAGAACCCGCCGGCTGTTTCCAATCCCGCCACTGTCCTATTCTCACCTGACTTCCCTTCTATATACATGGTTCCCTGGAAGGATTGCCGTTTCCCACACTTCCTTCCAGATCCCGAATCGCCTTTTACATAAATAGGCATCCCGGCCCTCTTGAAGAGGCGGGAAGCCTAATTAGGTGCCACGTCCATGTCAGCTATGGACAGTTACCGCTGTTCCATTTTCTTGCGGGTCCGATATTCCGTCGGCGTCTGCATGAATCTCTTGCGGAATACTTGCGTGAAATGGCGCATGTCCTGATATCCGATCCGCTCCGCGATATCCGCGAGCTTCAGATCCGATTCCCGCAGCAGCAGCTTGGCTTCCTCCAGCCTCAGCCCGATGATGTAGTCCTTGAAGCCCTGCCCGGTCTTCTGCTTGAACAGCTGGCTGAAGTAGACCGGATTGAGGTAAACGACGGAAGCGATCCTCTCGAGCGATAGAGTTTCTTCCTTATAATGCGCCTCAATATACTGGAGCGCGACTTCAATCGCCTTGTTGTCGCTGCCTCCCTTGATCCGGACCGCCTCCTCCTGTCCGGCCGCGGCATGCGATGCCTGGCGGGCAAGCTTCATGATCGTGTCCGGGACGGAACGGATCTCCTTCATGACGCCGCTGCTTGCTATTCGGAAAGGAAGCTTCAGATAATGGCCCAAATATCCCCGCAGCGAAGCGATCAGCTGGGCAAACGCGTCCTCGGTCTCTACGGAAGCGAGCCCGATCAGCGTCAGCCGGTCGTAGCTGACGACGAAGCCTTCGCCGTAACGGCCGATGAGCTCGGAGAACACATTGTCCACGATGAAATGCTCCAGCCCCGCATCGCGGCTGCCCGCCTCCAAACGGACGACGACGAGATAAAATTCCGGATACCGGTCCATGAGCGGCCCGATGTCCAGGTTTCGGATATCATGGCCTGCAGCCAGCCTTTGGAACATGCCTTCCCGCAAGTATTTCAAATTCGTCCTCAGCAGCTCGCTTTGCTTGACCTCCGACCGCTCCCGGCCAAGCTCCGCCTCCAGCTCTTCCAGAAGCTCGACGAGCCGCTTTTTACCGATCGGCTTCAACAGATAGTCCTTGGCCCCCAGCTGCACCGCCTTCTGCGCATAGGAAAATTCCGAATGAGCCGATATGACGACCCATTTGATTCCGGGATGCTTCGCTCTCGACAGCTGCATGAACTCCAGACCGTTCATGCCGGGCATGAGGATGTCCGTCAGCACGATATCGATCGGATGCTCCGTAAGCAGCTTCGCCGCTTGATCGGCGGAATCCGCCAAGTGGATCGTATATCCGGGCCGTGCCTGCTCCAGCGTCCGTCTCACCCCTGTCCGGATGATGCTTTCATCGTCGGCGACCAGAATATGCATGAGTCACTCCTCCTTCTTGGGTAGCGGAATAACCGGCGTCTGGCGCGGCGGAAGCGGGAGCGTGATGGATGCCGTCGTTCCCTCGTCTCTCTCGCTGCTCAGGCGCAGTCCATATTCCGGTCCGAATGTGTGGATGAGGCGGCGGTGCACGTTGGGAAGGCCAATGCCGCCCTTGCGCTTGATCCCCGGCTCCAAGACGTTTCCCGGCGCGTTGATCTCGCTGTCCAGAGAGGCTCTGAGCATGGCCAGCGCGGCCGCATCCATCCCGACTCCGTTATCCTTCACCGTAATCGTCAGCCGCGCCCCCTGGCTGCCGGCGGTGATGACCAGGCATCCTTCACCGCCAAGCGGCTCAAGTCCATGCTTGACAGCATTCTCGATAATCGGCTGCAGCGTCATTTTCGGCAGCGGAACCGAAAGATATTCGGGCGGAACTTCCATGATCACCGAGACTCTGCCTTCGAGCCGGATCGTAATGATCGTCAGATAATCGCGGATCTGCTCCAGCTCCTCGCCCAGCGTCACCAGCGCCCCCTGCTCCCAATGGCTGCTGTAGCGGAACATGCGGGAGAGGGACAGAACGACCTCGCCGAGATGATCCTCTTCCTTTTCGTCGAGCATCCAATAGATCATGTCCAGCGTATTGTACAGGAAATGGGGATTGACCTGGGACTGAAGCGCCAGCAGCTCCGCGTTCTTCTCGCTCATCGAGCTGATCTTCACCCGCTCGACGAGCTGATCGATCTGCCGCACCATTTCATTGAAGGAGCCGGCCAGCGAATTGATTTCCCGGTAGCTCCGGACCTGAACCTGCCCTTGGAAATTGCCGAGCTCGACCTTTTTCATCTCGCGGATGACCCGCTTGAGCGGCGAAGAAATCGTGTTGGACAGTATCGTCGCTACGACGATGGAGACAAGAATGAGGATAAGCCCAACGATAAACAAGTACCGGCGCATCTCCACCAGCTCGACGTTCAAATCCTTTTCCGGCGTGACCGTGATGGCTGTCCAGTCTGCGAACGGAAGGCGCGACGTGACGATGAGCCGGCCGTCCCGGCTGTATACCTCGGTCTCTCCGACGTTATCCGGGCGGCGGACATCGGCGAATGCCGGCAGGTCCTCCGAGCCGTCGGTAGCGCTGACGAGACTGCCGCGCTCATCGAGCAGATAGACCTTGCTGTTGGAGCTGAGCTTGAGATTTTCAAGCGCCTTCAATATCGGGGCCGGGCTTGTTTCGTAGAGAACGACTCCAATCGGCTTGTGCACATCGAGATCATACAGCTGACGCCCGAAGGCCAGGACCGGACGGGTTTCGTTCTCATCGATGACGGATGTTGGAAATAGGCCCAGCCAGACGATTTTCCCGCCTTCGTCGACGATGCTTTTGTACCAGCCGGTCTTGTCGTAGCCCGGCTTGACCTCGTTGATGTAGTTCCCATAGTTGTAGATGCGCTTTTGGTTCGTCATGACATGGATGCCGATCAGGTCGTCGCGGGAAAAGAAGTTCGTTCCGATAATGTTCGTGATCGCCCTCTCATTCGCGAACTGCTCTTGAGGCTCGGTCGGATGGCTGGTCAGCAGGCGGACGAGATCAAAGTTGTTGCTGATCGACTTGGACAGGCTGTCGAAGCCTTTGTCGACCAGATCGAACAGGCCGATTGTCTGGGCGACGTTTTTGCTGGAGAGATCGTGGATCTTTGCCCTCAGCTGCTCTGTCGTCCGGTTGTAGAACAGCAGGCTGACGATGATCACCATGCCTGTCATGCAGCTGAGCAGCACGATGAACAGCCAGGTTTGAAATGAGTTGCTTCCTCGCCGCTTCAAGCTGCATGACCCCTTCCCGTTTTTTAATGACAAATCCCCGTCCGTGAGCGGTTTCACGGACGGGGTTGTCGCGCCGCTTACCAGGCGGCTTTTATCTATTTCGTTCAGCCGTGCTCTGCGGGGCTTCGCCGTCGATGCGCAGATGCTGTTGCTGTCGATGCGCAGCAGCTTTCGGCCGAAGCCGCGCAGCTAGCCTTTACCCTTTGACCGCGCCTGCCACCATGCCCTTCGTAATTCGCTCGGACAGGATGAAGTAGATCAGGATAACCGGAATCGCGCCCATGACGAGGAACGCTCCGATATTGCCGTAGTTGACGGCATATTGGCTGACGAAGCTGTTGACGCCGAAGGGAAGCGTCTTGAGGCTTTCCTTGGAGATGAACGTCGCCGCCAGGATGTATTCGTTCCAGATATTAATGAAGGTAAGGATACACACCGTCATGATCGGAGGAACGGAGATCGGCAGGATGATGCTGCGGAAGATCCGGTAGACGCTCGCTCCGTCCATGAATGCCGATTCCTCGATCTCATGCGGAATGCCTTTCATGAATCCGCTCAGGATGAAAACCGCTACCGGAGTCTGGAAGGCGATATAAGGCAAAATAAGCATGCCGAGCGTGTTTTTCAGGAACGGAATGCCCTTGAAGATCGTCATCAGCGGCAGCAAGGTCGCCTGCATCGGGATCATCAGGCCCAGCATGAAGATGATGAGCGCGACCGGCGCCAGCTTCCAGCGGAACCGGGATATTGCGTAGGCGACCATGCTGGCCAGCACGATGACGCATACCATCGTGACGACCGTGACGATGACGCTGTTCGCAAGATAGCGAAGATAATTGCCTGCCTCGAACGCTTCCGTGTAGTTCGCGAAGCGGGGATTTTGAGGAAGGGCGAAGAAGCTGCCTCCCAAAATCTCCTCGTTGGTCTTGAACGAGTACAGGACGAGCCAGAGCAGCGGGTACAGCTGGGTTACGACAAGGATCGCCAGGAGAAGATAGACGATCCATTTCTTGATAGCGGACATGGATGTTTTTCCTCCCTTAGCTTACCTTATTCTCTACGCGTTTGAAAATCGTGTTGATGAGGACCGTGAACACCAGGCAGATGATGACCAGAACGATGGCCAGCGCGCTGCCGTAACCGTATTTATTGGACATAAACGTATTGTTGTACATGAGCGTGGAGATGACATCCGTCGCATGGGCCGGACCTCCGCCCGTCATGACCATGATGAGGTCGAAAGCCTGGAGCGAACCGATGAAGGCCAGCACGATGGAAATCTTGAACACCGGCACGATCAGCGGAAGCGTGATGTAACGGTCGGCCTTGAAGCCTTCGGCGCCGTCGATCCGGGCGGCCTCGTAAATATCGGCCGGAATATTCTGCACCCCGGTGAACTGGATGAGCAGATGGTAGCCGAAGTATTGCCAGAGCGAAACGATATAAAGGCAGTACATCGCGAACTTGGGCGAGCTCAGCCATGCCTTCATGGACGAGTCCATGCCCAGGAAATGCAGCACGCCGTTGATCATGCCGCCCATATCGAGCGGATTGTAGATCGTCTTCCACAGCTGGCCGATGATGACGACCGAGAGGATGACCGGCATGAAGTAGATGGATACGAGCGTGTTGCCCTTGCGGACGTAGCGGTTGATCAGAATTGCAAAGAGCAGGCAGACCGGAATCTCCACCATGGAGAAGACGGCGTACATGAGCGTGCGCCGGACGGCAGGCCAGAAGTAAGGATCGTTAAGCAGGATATTCTTATAGTTTTCCAGGCCGACGAACTCTTTCACCGAGGAAAGGCCGTCCCACTGGAACGTACTGTTGTAGACGGAAAACAGGATCGGCACGAACACCATGCTGACATACAGCAGCAAGCAAGGCAGAACGAACACGGCAATCGTAAGCTTGGGGACCTTGAGCACATTCATGGTTCTTCAACTCCTCCGTTCTCTATCGCATGGAGCGGGGCAAGGGCGGCTCCATGCCGGAGTCCGCCCTTGCCGCCCATCTCGATCCGGCTTCTGGCGCCGGCATGCGCCTTGCTATCGCTTACTTGTTGGCAGCGAATGCGTCTTGGTGTTCTTTTGCCACTTGCTTGGAGTCTACCTTCTGGACGAAGAGGTTCTGGATGCTGCTCAGATGCGCTTGCGCGACCGCAGGGTTCATCGTGTTGTCGAAGGCGAGGTCTCCGCCGCTGACGTTTTTGAACAGATCCAGGATGTTGATGGCCAGATCCGAGTAGCCTGCCGCCTTGAAGTCGCCTTCAACCACTTGGCCTACGCCGACAGCGTCTTTAAGCTCGAATTTCTTTTTCGGGAACTCCGTCATGAAGAAGTTCAGGAAGTCCTTCGTTTCTTGCAGATGCTTGCTGTTCGCGGAGATCGCGAAGCCGGATCCCGGTGCCAGCATGAACTGGTTCAGGTCGCCTTTGCCGTTTACGGTCGGGAACGTGAAGGCTCCGACTTTGCCCGCTACCGAGGAAGCGTCGATGTTGCCCGTTTCCCACGAACCGATGATGAACATGGCCGCTTTGCCGGTTTTGAAGATGTTGCCGCCGGCATTGGCGTCGATGGAAGTCGCGCCTTCAGGGAACGCTCCGGCTTGAACCAGCTCCTGGAAGGCGTCGACCGCTTCCGTGAACGCCGGATCGTTGAAGTCCTTCTTGCCGTCGAGAACGTCCTGCAGGAAACCAGGGCCGCCGTTCGTGCGGAGCAGGATGTTCATGAACAGGAAGGAGCCGGTCCAGGTGTCCTTCTCGCCGATGGCGATTGGAGTGATGCCTTTGGCCTTGAGCGCCTTCACGTCTGCGATCAGCTCGTCGAACGTTTTCGGAACGTCGCTGATGCCGGCTTGGGTGAACAGGTCCTTGTTGTAGTAGACGACTTCGATATTGTTGCCGTCAGGAAGCGCGTACGTGTTGCCGTCGAAGCTGTAGTAATCGAGCAGGCCTTTTTGGAAGGTATCCTTCAGGCCGTTCTGATCCAGCATATCGTTGAGCGGAGCGAGGAGCTTGGCATCCACGTATGGCTTCATCTGAGCCGCCGGGTTCACAATCGTGATATCCGGAATCTCTTTGTTGCCGGCCTGCGTTTTCAGCTTCAGCTTCTGCTGGTCGGTATTGAGCGAATCCAGCTCGATCTTGATGTTCGGATGCTCGGATTCGTATTGGGCGACGAGCTCCTTCAGCAGCTTGTTGGCCGGAGAAGTCGCGTCCGGATAAATGTTCTGGAATGTAATCGTGACTTTCTTGCCGGAATCCGTCGCGGCGCCTCCGGCATTCGTGCTCGATCCCGTGTTGGCTGCCGTGTTCGTTCCGCCGGAATTGCCCCCGTTATTGTCGTTGCTGCTGCCGCAGGCTGCGAGGCCGACTGCAAGAGCGCCGATAGTCAGGACGCTGACCGTTTTTTTGATGGCGTGGTTTTTCTTTACTTGGTTTTCCACCTGTTGTGTCCCCCTTGCAAAGTTTATAGTCGAATTATCCGCCAAGAAATCGTTTTCAACAATGAGGCATCCTCAAGGTGTGAGGTTTGCTTTTTCAAGGTTTTCGTTTTTTAGGAAACCTCTCCGGGCATCTGCCAATATTTCCAAGTCTATATTGCAAAGCATAATAGTGAGTGGTATAGTATAGCCATCGGACGGTATTCTTCACAGCCAGCTATTCTACATTAATGAATACCTTATTATAGTTAGGAGCAACGCATATGAATGTACAATTCAAAAAAGGTGTGCTGGATCTATGCGTGCTTGCACTTGCGGCATGGGAAGACCGGTACGGTTACGAGCTCGCCGTCGCGATGTCCGCAAAGTTCGAGGTCGCGGTCGGGAGCGTCTATCCGCTGCTCAACCGCCTGACGCAGGAAGGCTATTTCACGACCTATCTCCGGGAATCGACGGAGGGGCCTCCCCGCAAGTACTACAAGCTGACCCCGCAGGGACATTCCCATCTCATGTCTCTCATCAGCGAATGGCGGTCGTTCTCGATCGCGGTGGATGAATTGATCAAGGAAGGTGTCGAACGATGAACAGAGAGCAATATCTTCAGCAATTGTGGAATCTGCTGTCTCCGGTTCCAGAGCGCACCCGCAAGGAATGGATGTACGATTACGAGGAGCATTTCCGGTTGGCGGCCGAGCACGGACGCCTTGAGGAGGAAGCCGCCTCCGAGCTCGGAGATCCGAAGCTGGCCGCCAAGGAGCTGCTGCTCGGATACCGGGTAGCCGAAGCGGAAAGCAAGGGCGGCAGCCTGCCCTCCGTTTCCAGAGCCGTATTTGCCGCCGTCGGCATCGGTTTCTTCAATCTGGTCTTCGTCCTCGGTCCGTATATCGGCCTGCTTGGAGTTCTGTTCGGGTTCTGGGCGGCATCGGCCGCTCTCGTGCTCTCCGTCGTTCCCGTCCTCTATGAAGGCTGGTTCGGAGACGCGCTGACCGGGCCGCAGGCGATCTCCGCCGCCATGGTTCTGCTCTCGCTTGGACTGCTCGCCGGCGCCGGCACCTACAAGCTGACCCGCGGCTTCATGAGGCTGACGCTGAAGTATCTTCAATTGAATACCCGAGTCATGAAAGGGAGGAAATCCTGATGCGCAATCTCGTTGTATTCGCGCTCATCCTGCTTCTGGCCGGCTTGGTCGGCGGGGGCTTCACCTTTGCCGGTTCCGACCTCAGCTTCGGCTTGAAGGAAGTCGATATCCGCAAGGAAATCCCCGCCGTCGGCATTGCCCGCCTCAAGGTTGAATCCGGCAGCATGGACGTCGCCCTGGTCAAAGGAAAGGCGGATGTCATCGAAGCGGCCGCAACCGGCAAGGCGAACGGAAAAGCCCTGAAAAAAATCCGCGTCGAGCTCGTCAAGGAAGGCGATACGGCCATCCTGAAAAGCGATGCCGACACCGGCTTCACGATGGGCCTCAACATCGTCAACGTGAATCTGGAGATCTCCTTGCCGGAGCGTCAATACGACTCCATCATCGTGGACTCCGGCAGCGGCGACATCAACTTCGAAGGGCTGAAAGCCTCCGTTCTGGAGCTTTACAACGGCTCCGGAAACGTTGAAATAAGCGAGGTCGAAGCGGACGGAGCCAAGATCAAAACCAGTTCCGGCAACCTCTCCATCGAAGAGAGCCGCATGAATGAGCTTGAGACGACCGTCGGCAGCGGCAATATCCGCCTGACTGACGTGGAGGGGGCGATCAGGGCGAAGACCAGCAGCGGCAACATCCGCGTCGAGCTCGACGCGCTTATGCATCCGCTCGAGGCCCGCTCCGGCAGCGGCAACGTCACGATCCAGACGAAAAAGGCTCCGGAATCCGCTGCCGTCAGCTATTCCACGGGGTCCGGCACCTTCCGGATCGACTGGGGCGGCGGAGAGAAAAAGGGCGATGCCGACACCGACACGATCGTGTTCGGGAACGGCGAGATCCCGGTCCGCCTCTCGGCCGGGTCAGGGAATATATCCCTCAAGCAGCGTTGACTCAAACCACAAAAAACCGGCTCCGACTGGCCATCAGGCCTGCGGACCGGTATTTTTGCGATTATATTCATGTTTTCAAGGGAATTAAAATAAAGCACGCCTCGAATCGAAACACGCTCGGCAAGCTGCCCCGCCCATCAGCCTCTCGGCGGAAAGGGGTCGTTGCCATAGCTGTGGGATTCGCTTATTCGGCCATCCTTGGTATGGATCTTCAGCTCCGTCTTCGCCTGGCGCGCCTCTGCCCGGCCGCGCTCCTCGGCTTCCGCCTTCGTAGCGTGACGGCTGAGCACGCGTCCTTCGCGCTGGGTTGCCCATCCCTCGTCCCCGTCCGGCGTAATATGCACGTTTCCTTTGCGTTGGTCTTCCATTGCAAATTCCTCCCTGGATTGAATTTCTTGAACCAGCGGCCAAGCGGCATTCAGGCTTCGGCCCGCTTGGCTGTGAATTCCAGCACCGCGTCGAGATTCTGAGGCTCCGCCGCGGCGAGCAGGTCGCCCATCCGCTGCAGGCGATCCCCGATCGTAAGCAGGGTGAACGCTTGCGGATCGGCTTCTCCCCTCACCTCATCCCAAGTTAGCGGCGTGCTCACGGTCGCTACCGCCCGCCCTCTCGGGGTGTAGGGAGCCGAGAGGCTCTTGCCCGCCGCATGCTGGACGTAGTCGATATAGATCCTTCCTCGGCGCGCCCGGATCGAACGCTCGACCGTGAACAGCCGCGGATATTTGTCGGATAAATAATGCCCCAGAAAAGAGCCCAGGCTCCGAAGCTGCCCGAACGTATACGGCTTGGCCAGCGGGGTGACGATCTGGATGCCCGTCGCTCCCGACGTTTTGGGCACGGCGGCGATGCCCATGCCGTCCAGCGCCTCGCCGATCAGGCTCCCCGCCTCCATCAGGCGGGGACGGGTTTCCTCCGACGGGTCGATGTCGAGCACCCACTCGCCCGGCATGCCGTCCCCGATTTTGTCGAAGGAGGGGTGAAACTCCAGCACGCCGAGATTGCCGAGCCACAGCAGCGTCGATAAGGAGTTCAGATTGATGTAGCGGACTCCGTCGACTTCGGCGATCGCCACGAATTCAGGCGTCGGTTCAGGCGCGTTCTTCTGGTAGAAGGACTTGCCGCCTACGCCATCCGGGAACCGGATTGCCGTCAGCCGGCGTCCGCTGCAATAGCGGAGAAGATACGGCGCCAGCTGGACGAGCTTTTGCAAATAATCGGCTTTGCGGATTCCCGGCGCCGGCCACAGCATTTTATCCGGATGGGTGATCTCGATGCGGTTGCCCTCCACTTCCAGCATGCTTCGGCTCATAATACGATCCCCTCCAGCCATTCCAGCTTGGGATGCCGTAGCAGGCCCGACTGCGTCAGCTCCCGGCCGCTCACGCCGGCCGCAATGGGGCTGGCCAGCCAGCGGATATCGGTGCCCCGCAATCCTTCCGGCAGGCTGCCTCCAAATTCACCCTGGCGCCCCGACATCGTCTTCTGCATGGAAAGCTGCCGCTTGGCTCTTTCGTTCAAGCCCGAAGAGATGCGCCCCATGTACCGGCCCTGCCCGCTCATGACCAGACTCGACAGCTTGCCTTCCTTATAAAGCAAAGCCACGATATCGACTTCGCGGTGAAAAAACGTCTTCCGCTTGTACCAGTCACCGTGTTCCTTGCCCTCCGAATACCGGCTGCCGCGCCGCTTGGCGACAACGCCCTCCCAGCCGTTTTCCTCCGCCCACCGCCAGAGCGACTCGCCGTCCTCATACATATCCGCAAGGAAAAAGGGAGGCTGCCAGCTCGAGCAGAGCTTCTTCAGCCGGGCGCTGCGCTCCTCGAACGGCAAGCTGCGCAGATCCTCTCTTCCCACCTGGAGCAGATCGAAAATCAGATAACCGACCGGCTGGCGGCGCGAGGCCCGCTCGATCCGTTCCCGGCCGCGCAGCTTGTCCCGGCCCTGCATCATCTGAAAGCTGGGCTTGGCGGTATGGGGATCCAGGAGAAACGCCTCTCCGTCCAGCATCAGATCCGGAAAGCCTTCGGCGGCACGGTCTTCGAGCGCATGGGCCAGATCAGGATAGGATTCGGTCCTCGGCTTCATCTTCTTCGACCATAGGCTCGCTTCCCCGCTGCGGAGGACAGAGATGATGCGGAAGCCGTCCCACTTCAGCTGATAGGCCCACTCGCCGCCCGCAGGCAGACTATCCGTCAAAATTGGCGACATCGGGACGAAAGGCTTCATCCCTTATGACCCTGTCTCTTTCGGGCGGGTTCCCGAACGGCGCTTCGGCTTGGCGGCAGCCGGCTTCCCCTTGGATTCCGACGGCTTTGCTTTCGAGGAAGAGGATCCGGCTTTGGATGATTTCGGCCTGGCTTTGGAGGCGGCCCCCCTGCGCGGCTTGGACGGCTTGCCCGCGTTCCCGGAATCCGTGCCGCCTGCGGGCTTCAGCTGCTTCAAACTCTTTTGCAGCGCGTCCATCAAGTCCAGCACATTCGGCTCCGACTCCTCTTCGGCGACCTTGACCTCCTTGCCTTCCACCTTGTCCTCGATCGCCTCCAGCAGCCTCTCCCGGTACTCGTCCTTGTATTTCCCCGGCTCGAAGCTTCCCGTCAGTTGCTCGATCAGCGATTTCGCCATGTCCAGCTCCCGCCGGTCGATCTTCTCCTCCTCCGGCAGGCCCGGAATATGGTTTTTCTCGCGGATCTCGTCTTCATAAAACATGGTGACGAGGGAAAGCACTCCGTCGACGACGCGGATAGCCGCAAGGCTGCTCTTCTGCCGGATCGTCACGTTGGCCACGCCGATTTTCTTGGTGCTTTTCAGCGCCTCGACGAGCAGCCGATAGGCGTGCTTGCCGGTTTCCTCCGGAGAAAGATAATAGGTTTTCTGAAAATAGATGGGGTCTATTTCCTCCAAATCCACAAAATCGAGGATACGGATCTCACGCGAGGTTTTCGAGGCGAGCTGCTCCAGCTCGTCCTTCTCGAAGGTGACAAAGCGGCCATCCTCATACTCGTATCCTTTGACGATGTCGCTCCAGGAAACGTCCTCCTCGCATTTGGGACAGGTACGGTGGTATTTGATCGGCTGGTTGTATTTCTTGTGGAGCATCCGCATCGGGATGTCATTGTCCTCGGTCGCTGCGTACAGCCGCACCGGAACGTTGACGAGGCCGAAGCCGACCGCTCCCCTCCAGATCGTTTGCATGGACGGTATGCCTCCTTGCCGGATAGTCTGGTCTCTTTTACCCTCAGTCCGGGAGCAGCCAATCAAGATGGGAAGCTGAGGAGCGGGGTAAGATAAGGAAATAGGAAGCGGGACGACAGCGGGGCGGCAGCGGGGCGGGGGCGAAGCGGACAAGGCAAAGGGGCCTAAAGCCACTCGGAAGGTACGGCTCCGGTGCGCTTACGCTCCGCTCTGGGCATAGCCTGAATGCCCGGGGCAGGAAATTCGGAAGAGGAGGATGCGGAATGAAATCAGCGAAAGCGGTCTTTCTGGACCGGGACGGCGTCGTCAACGAGATGAATACGGGGCGTGTACGCCAGGTGAACGGTCCGGACGATGTCCATCTATTGCCTGGAACCGCCGAAGCGATCCGCGGGCTGGCGGAAGCGGGCTACCGGGTGTATGTGGTGACGAATCAAGGCGGCGTCGGCCTCGGCTACATGTCCTTGGCGGATCTGGAGGCGGTGCATAAACGGCTGGAGGAGCTGCTGGCGAAAAAAGGGGCCCGGCTGGACGGCATCGCCTTCTGCCCGCATAAGCCTGATTACGGATGTGCCTGCCGCAAGCCGCAGCCCGGCATGCTGCTGGAGCTGGCGAAGCGGCATCGCCTCTCGCTGAGCGAGAGCTACATGATCGGAGACCGCGAGAGCGATATCGCAGCCGGCCGGGCTGCCGGCACGCGGACAATTCGAGTGAACGGTGCGGCGGACAGGAGCAAGGGAAGGGCGGACGGCAGCCGGGAGGGAGCCGGTTCTGCACGAAGGCCGCGTAGACATGGTAGAGCTTCGTTCACGGCGGACTGGAATGTCTCCTCTCTGCTCGAGGCGGCGGTGCTTATCGTGCATAGACTGGCGGAAGAGAGGGGGCTTCCTTGAACGGACGCCCGCATAGGAGTATGGTTAGAGATGAACCGTCCATCACGGACCCGGACGAGCTCCTGCCCATGCGCATTCGAGTTCTCGCCCTTCACCAGCGGGCTGCATGCCCTTGACTATTAACGGGCTTTTTCTACGAGAAGAAGCCCCCCGGGAGAGATACTATTCATGATCAAAAAGCTGGATCCAACGCCGCATTACGTCCTGGTCGTCACCGCCGTGGAGGCCGAGCGGGACGCCGTCGTCCGCGGCCTGCTCAAAGCCTGTCCCTCCGAAGTATGCGGCGAGGTCGAAGGTCCGCTGCGGCGGGTCGGCCGCTATATCGTGCTCGCGGGCGGCGTAGGCCCGGCCGCCGCAGCCGCCAGCGCCGCCCTCGCCATTGCTGGCGGCCCTTCCTTCCGCTATGTCATCAGCGCCGGCATCGGCGGAGGCTTCTCCCCGATTGCGCCCGTCGGCTCCGTCGTCATCGCGACGGATATCATCGCGGCGGATTTGGGCGCCGAGACGGCAGACGGCTTCGCAAGCGTGGATCAGCTCGGCTTCGGCTCGTGGCGCGTTGCGGCCGACCGCGAGCTGGCGGAGCGCATCGCCGAAGCTCTGCGCACGGCGAATGAGCCTGTCGCAGCCGCCGCCGGCCCCGTGCTGACGCTCTCCACCGTCACGGGATCGGCCGAGTCGGCAGCCGAGCTTCAGGCAAGGGTGCCGGGAGCTGCCGCTGAAGCGATGGAGGGCTATGGCGTCGCCATAGCCGCCGCTATGCAAGGCATCGAGGCGCTGGAAATCCGGGCAATCTCCAATGCGGTCGGTCCGCGCGACCGCGAAGCCTGGCGGATCGGCGACGCGCTCCAGGCGCTTGAAAAGACGGGATTTTTACTGCCGGAGGTGCTTGGAATCCAATGAAAATCGCTTATTCCCCTTGTCCCAACGATACCTTTGTCTTTCACGCTTGGTCGCATGGCCTTATCGAAGGCGCGCCTGAGCTGGAGGTGACTTATGCCGATATCGACATCACCAACGGCTGGGCAGCCGACCGCATCGGGCCCGAGGTCATGAAAATTTCCTATGCCGCCCTGCCCTGGGTTCTGGAAGACTACGCGCTCATCCCTTGCGGCGGCGCTCTCGGCCGCGGCTGCGGTCCGCTCGTGCTGACCGCCGGCGGCGGAACCTCGCGCAGCCATGCTGACGCCATGCCGGGAGCACCTATCGCCGCTGGCGGCACGGTTGCTGCTGGCGGTACGCTTGCTGGCGGTACGGATGCTGCCGGCGGCACGCTTGCTGGCGGTACGGATGCTGCGGCAAAGCCGTATGTCTCGGCAGGCCTCGATGTCCCGTATGGACAGCAGGATCAAGCCTCCGATAAGGCCCTCGTTCCTGCTGCCGGCTCCGCCCATGCCCACAGCGGAGCTGCCGCTCCCGGCGCGGATCCATCGTGGCTGAGCGGCAAGCGGGTCGCTGTGCCGAGCGAACGGTCGACCGCCTACCTGCTGTTCCGGCTCTGGGCGGCGCAGAATGTTCCTGGAGGCGTCGGGGAGATCGTCGTCATGCCTTTCCACGAAATCATGCCCGCCGTTCGAGACGGCCGTATCGATGCCGGGCTCGTCATTCACGAAGCGCGCTTCACTTATCCCGAATACGGGCTGTCGCTGATGGCCGACATGGGCGCATGGTGGGAAGCCGATACGGGCCTCCCGATTCCGCTGGGCGCCATCATCGCCAAGCGCTCCCTCGACCGCAGCTCCATCGCGGCATGGGCCCGCTCTTCCGTCGAATACGCCTGGGAGCATCCCGCTCAATCTGCCGATTACGTACGATCCCATGCCCAGGAAATGTCCCCCGAGGTCACCAGCGCCCACATCGCCCTCTATGTGAACGAGTTCACCCGCGAGCTTGGCGAGGACGGCTACAACGCCGTCGAGTCCTTGCTCGGACGAGCGGCGAGGGAAGGCCTCGTTCCGGAGTTCGACCTGGCTTTGCTGCGAAAATAATGTCCGGCACTGCTCGAGAAGCCTAGGCCGGACCGAACTTGAATCAGGCCAGCCGGTTTTCCCGGCTGGCCCCTTTCAGGTCAGGCGCTTCGCTATCGGACCATACGTCCGCTATACTCGTAATTCGTGCTATTATGCTGTCTATCGGACATACGTTCCGCTGTTTCTCGTAATTCGCGCTATTCTGCTCGCTTTCGGACATAAGTTCCGATATTTCTCGTAATTCGCGCTATTCTGCTCGCTATCGGACATACGTTCCGCTATTTCTCTTAATTCGCGCTATTCTGCTCCCTATCGGACATACGTTCCGCTATTTCTCGTAAATCGCGCTATTCTGCTCGCTTTCGGACATACAATCCGCTATTTCTTGTAATTCGCGCTG
>NZ_BIMD01000020.1 GCF_004000905.1 Paenibacillus humicus NBRC 102415 | reverse complement strand
TTATCTCCTGCTTACTTGGCTTGTTCAAGCACTGCCCGCAACGCTGCTGCCTAAATCCCGGGCATCACGTTGCCGCCGTTCACCGGCAAGTAAGTCCCGGTGATGAAGCTCGACAGATCCGAGGCGAGGAATGCGACGGCGTTCGCGATTTCCTGATCGGTGCCGCGACGCTTTAGCGGCACGGTGCTTTCGTAGCCCTCGTTGCGCTCCGTGCCGTTCTCGCGGTCCCGCTCGCTGATCGTCCAGCCCGGCGCCACCTGGTTGACGGTGATGCCGTGGCCTCCGACCTCCTTGGCGAGCACGCGATATACGCCGTCCATTCCCCGCTTGCCCGCCGTATAGGCGGACTGGCCAGGGAAGTTCTGCATGGCGCATTCCGTGTTGATGCCGATGAAACGTCCCTTGCCCTTGGCTTGCATGCCGGGGATAAAGGCTTTGGCCAGATGCACGCTTTGCAGAACGCAGGACTCGAATTGGCTGACGTAATCCTCCACAGGCTGCTCCAGCACTGAAGTCCACTCATACTGAATGACTGCATTAGCCACAATAATATCGATACTGCCGAGCCCGGCGGCCACGGCATCCCGCATCGCCGACACGGAATCAAGCCGAGTGATGTCGGCCTGGGCGATCATCACATTCCGGCCCATGGCAGAAATCTCCGCATGCAGCTCCAGCGCTTTTGCCTCGCTGCCTCGGTAATGAAGAACCACATCCGCGCCGCATTCCGCAAGCGTGCGGGCTATGACGCGCCCAAGCTGTCCCGTCGATCCCGTCACCAGCGCCGTTCTTCCCGTCAGATCCAGCCTCAACCCGCCGCTCATGAGCTGGCCCCCGCCGGGACGCGGAAGTCGATTTCCAGAAAGCGGGAGACCTCCGATTCCCAGCGTTCCTTCACGAAGGATGCATGGGAGGAATGTTCATTGTAGAGCCGATAATCCTCTTCATCCTTGAAGTCCATCGTAAAGACGTACTGGTAGTCGTTTTTCAAGCTGATCTGTCCGCTTGCTGCGAATTGACGTACATACGGGATAGAGGTCAAGATGCGTTCCCCGTCCTCGAGAAATGCAGCTGCTTCGCTGGATCCTTGCGGATGCTTGAGATCGAAAATGACCATATGGCGGATCCATTCCTTGCTCGTAGACATAATCGTTCCTCCTGAAAAATGAGATTCATGGTTCAGCCAACAAACAGAAGCCCGGACTCAGGCAACAGCAAAACCTTCTCCATGCAGGCAAAAGCCAAACCCAAGCGAAAACACAAGAGCTTCGCCCTGCAGTTCATCGCTGTGCATACAGCTTGGCTTCCGCTTGGCAGCTAAAAGCCAAACCCAAGCCAAAATACAAGAGTGCAAGCTTCAGTTCATCGCCGTGCATACAGCTTGGCTTCCGCTTGGCAGCTAAAAGCCAAACTCAAGCCAATACACAAGAGTGCAAGCTTCGCCGTTCATCGCCGTTCATCGCCGTTCATCGCCGTTCATCGCCGTTCATCGCCATTCATCGCCCTGCATCGCCGTTCATCGCCATGCATACAGCTTGGCTTCCTCTTGGCAAAAAAGAGCCAGCCTTCTCCTCGTTCCGACATTCGGTTCGCACACCGTGCAGAGGTCACTGGAAACGGGAAGGAGAGCCGGCTCGCTATTTTTCCATCCACTTAAAAACAAGGCCTGCCGGGCAACCGGCAAGCCTTCTCTCTGGTATGACAAATCCTCAGTTCCAGGCCAGCTTGACTTCGCTGCCCGTACGGGAGGACTCGTAGATCGCATCGAGGATGCGGTTGTTCGTGTAGCCCGTCATCGCGGAGCTGATCGGCTCGCGGCCGGTGCGGATGCAGTCCAGGAAGTGGCGGCTGAGCAGGATCCGATCGTCGTCGCCGGACAGCGGAGCGATGTCTTCCTGCACGACGCCTTCCTCGCTATGCGTCACGTAAAGGCCGCTGCTGCCTGCATAATAGGCTCCGCCTTCGGTGCCCATCAGATGAATGAACGGATCTTCGCCGAGACCGGCGGAATGGGCCGCCCAGCTTACTTCCAGCGTCAGCGTCGCGCCGTTGTCCATCTTGATCATCGCCGTAGCCAGATCCTCGACGTCGTAATAACCGTCCCAGTTCGGCGTGCCCCAGTTGCCGATGCCCTCGCGGCGCGGGCCGAACTCGGCATAGGTCGTGCCATAGACGCTGACCGGACGGGGATTGCCCATCAGATACAGCGACAGGTCCAGCATATGCACGCCGATGTCGATGAGCGGGCCGCCGCCGGCCATGTCCTTGCGGGTGAACCAGGAGCCCCAGCCCGGGATGCCCTTCTTGCGCCACCAGCCCGTCTTCGCGTTGTAGACGCGTCCCAGCTTGCCTTCGTCGATGTAGCCTTTGATCGCGCGGCTTAGGCCGCCAAATCGCATTTGATGCGCCACCATCAGCACCTTGCCGGAAGCATGCTTGGCGTCCAGGATGGCGCGGGCATCCTCCAGGCTGATCGCCATCGGCTTCTCCAGCAGAACATGCTTGCCTTGTTTGAGAGCTTCGATGGCCAGGGAAGCATGGAACTGGTTCGGAACGCAAATGACGACGGCGTCGAGATCAGGATTTTCGAGCAGCTCCTGAGGACTCTGGTGAACGGTTGGAATCCCGTGCTCCTCGGCTCTCTTCTCGGCGAGGGGCAGGAACACGTCGGTGACAGCCTCTATCTTCACTTCCGGAATTTGCTTGAAAATATCCATATGAACATTGCCGATGCCCCCTGCTCCAATAATGCCTATGCGCAGCGGTGATTGGGTCATGGTCGAATCCTCCTGTATCGTGCTTGTCCCAACCAGTATATCACGGTTGGAACCGCTTAACGATGTGGGATCTTGGCGCCTTCATGTCCAAAGTTGGCACGGCGGCCGAAGCCGGGAGGATGTCAGCCGCCCATCTTCCACGTCTCTCCATGCGGAAGCATGACAAGCCTGTCGGATTCCAGCCCAAAGGAGCATCGGCCGGATTCCAGCCGCTCAAGCGCCTCCCGAGGCGTATCGTCGGCCAGCTTGAAAGCGCCGTAATGCATAGGAACGAACAGCTTGGCGCCCAGATCGCGGAAAGCCTGCAGCGCCTGCTCCGGCGTCGTATGCTGCGGCCCCATGAACGCTTCGGGATCGTAGGCGCCGATCGGCAGCATGGCGACATCGATTTTGAAACGTCGTCCGATATCCGCGAAGCCGCGGAAATAACCGCTGTCTCCAGCAAAATAAATCGTCGGATACAGCCCTGCGCAAGGACGCGGAGCTTCCGGGTGGAACGGATCGTACGGCCCTCTCATGGCCGCCTCCGACGGCTGGGCCCTCTTGCCTCCTGCATCGGATGCTTGAGCATCGAGCTCGTTTCCCGATGCCTGCTCTTGATCCGGGCAGTCCTCGGCAGCGCCTTCCGAAGCTCGCTCACGGGCATTTTGCCAAACGTTATCCGCCCTGCTCCCGCTCACAGCTTCAGCGGCTTCCAAAGCCCGCTCTCTTTCCCGGTGCCAAGCCTCTCCCGCCGGATGCCCGCCCGCAGCTTCAGCGGCGCCCTCATGCGAGATGCCCGGACCATGGCTATCGCTTGACTGTGATTCGCCTGGAGCCGCTGCAGCCGGTATCGTCCCTTCCCCCGGCACATGGCTCAAGCCATGCTCGGGCTGGATGACCCAGCCGCCCCAATGCGAGGCGTTCATATCCCAAGGACTGCGGCGGGTCCAATGCTGGCTCGGAACGAAGGTCAGCTTGAGCCCGCGGAAGTGGAAGCTCTCCCACCAATGCAGCTCATGCACGCGGGGAAAGCCTTTGCCTCGCAGCTTGGCGCCGAGACCGGCCGGCACGAGAATCGTCTTGGAGCCCCCAAGCCGGCGAAGGGAAGCCATGTGGAGATGGTCGTAATGCGAATGCGACACGAGCACGAGGTCGACCGGAGGCATCTGTTCCAGCTCGACGCCGGGCGGCGTAAGGCGGCGTTGAAACGCCATCTTGCCCGCCCAGACGGGATCGGTGACGATATTTACGCCGGCCAGCTGGATCAGAAAGGTCGAATGCCCGATCCAGGTTAGCGACGGCTGCTGGCGGTTGCGGTGCAGGAAGTCCAGGTCGGGAGCCGCATTGGGCACCGTGAACGAGTAGTCCCGGTCCTGGCGGTTCCATATTTTCTCCTGCCTCCAGCGCTTGAAGTGCTTGGAAGTCTTCTGTGTGGAGACCGGGTCCATATTGCCGAACTTGGATTTGGCCATGATGTGATTCCTCGCTTTCGAAGGCTGGCGGACGACCGGCCGATACGCCGGACCGCCTGTCTTGTACCCTACCATATCAATCTGCCGGTCTCCGATCAACTGCAACCGGCGGCTGTCATTCGCTTCGGTCCTCCGATTGAGTTACACTGGAGGCAGAGCTTCATCTTCTTACCCCTTAACAGGAGGAACGAATAATGAATCTAATATCCATTGAGCCTACCCCGAGTCCCAACTCGATGAAATTGAACGTGAGCGAAATGCTGCCGCGAGGCCGCCGCTTCACGTACTCGCCTTCCGAAGCGGACACGGCGCCGGAGCCGCTGCAGTCGCTGCTCTCGATCGACGGCGTGCGCGGCGTGTTCCGCACCGCCGACTTCATCGCCCTCGACCGCAAGCCCGGCGCGGACTGGGCCGCCATTCTGGCGGAAGCCCGCCGAATCCTCCAAGCCGAGGACGGAGGGCAGCCTGCCGCAGCCGGTCCCGAGTCGGCGGCCGGCTTCGGCGAGGCGCATGTGCTCGTCCAGATGTTCCGCGGCATCCCGATCCAAGTCCGCGTCCGGCTTGGCGACGGAGAGACCCGCGCCGCGATGCCGGCCAAGTTCACCGATGCGGTCGGCCGCGCCGCCGGCTCCACGATGATCCGCGAGCGGCGGCTGGAGGAGTTCGGCGTCCGTTACGGCGAGCCGGAGGAGATCGCCGCCGAGATCGTGCGCGAGCTCGAAGCGGCCTATACGGCCGAGAGGCTGGACGCTCTCGTCGAGGCCTCGCTTGCGGCCGGCCCCGGCGAAGCCCCTGCCGAGGCGGCGGTCCGTCCTGCGCCGCTGAGCGCGGCCGAAGCCGAGCCGCTCATGGCGGCGGAGGATTGGCAGAGCCGCTATGCAGCTCTGGAGCGGCTGTCGCCTGACGAGAGCGCGCTGCCGCTTCTGGAGCGCGCCCTCGGCGACGATAACGCGAGCATAAGGCGGCTCGCCGTCGTGTATCTCGGCGACCTGCGTGAGAGTCCGGCGGCGCTGCCGCTGCTTATCCGCGGGCTGCGCGACAAGTCCGCCTCCGTACGCCGCACGGCCGGCGACACGCTGTCCGATCTAGGCGATGCGGGAGCGACCGGCGCCATGATCGAGGCGCTCAAGGACCGCAACAAGCTGGTCCGCTGGCGCGCGGCCCGGTTCCTGTACGAGGTCGGCGACGAGAGCGCGCTGGAAGCGCTCGAAGAAGCCGCGCAGGATGCCGAATTCGAGATTAAGCTGCAGGCGCAGATCGCGCTGGAGCGCATCCGCCGGGGCGAGGAAGCCGCCGGCTCCGTCTGGCAGCAGATGACGGCGATGCGCAGCCGCGAAAGCGAAGCCAAGCCGGAATAAGGACAACTGCAAACAGCCCTTTGGCCGATATCGGCCAAAGGGCTGTTTGCGCTGGCTGTGCTTATGTGCAAGCGGCAGAGAGCAGCGTCTTGCCCAAGCTGCCCTCCGGGCTAGCGTTTCTTGCCGCCAACAGCAAAATGAACCTGCTGGATAACTTCGAGACTATCCCGGGAAAGCCGACAGCTCCGAGAAGCGAAGCGCAAGCAGAGCCGCTGCGAGCAGCGCAAGCACGAGCGCAGGGACGGCTTTGCCGAAGGAATCGCCGGCCTTCACATGGAAGAATACCGCTCCGAGCATGATGACGGCCAGCAGAAGCGCGCCCCATGCCAGCCAGCTCGGCAGCCAGAATCCGGCGATGAGGGCGGCGGCGCCGGCGAGCTGCAGCAGTCCGGTCAGCACCCTGAACCACTGAGGCAGTCCAAGCGTGCGGAAGCTCTCCACCTGCATTTTATTGCCTGTCACCTTGCTGAACCCCGACCCTAGAAAAGCGGCCCCAAGCAAAATTTGAAGCACGATGACGACGATGTTCATCTCTCTGTCCCTCCCCATCCAACTTAACAACACCCGTTGCGAAAGTTATGTTAAGCTAAAGCGGAAAAGGCGGCAACCGTCATTTGGAGCGGATTGATCGCTTAGGCGACATATGCGGGGATCTGTTGCGTAATCGCGCAAAGACCGATCGGGAGGGGGCGGCGCACATGGAAACGCCGAAGCTGGATCCTCGGGTGCTCCGCACGAGGAAGCTGATTCAGGACGCATTCATATTGTGCATGAAGAATAAGGATTTCAGCGACATAACGGTCAAGGATATTACGGCGAAGGCGACTGTCAACCGGGCGACCTTCTATGCCCATTTCACCGACAAATACCAGCTGATGGATCATACCCTGACCGATGTGCTCTGGGAAAATCTGAAGAAGCAGCTTCAATGCCATGACGGCTTCAACCGGGACACGCTGCTGAAAATCATCGTCATCATGTGCACCTTCCACGAAGAGGTCAGCGGACACTTCAAGCGCAATTACGGCTCGCTCGGTCCTCATATCGAAAGCCGGATCAACGAGGCGCTGGAGGAGTTCTTTTTGTCCATGATCCGGCGGAGCCCCGGTCCCCTGGGCTCGGCTCCCGGCGCTCCCGGCGCTTCAGACCCTGCTGACGTCACAGGTACGGAGAAGGACAAGCTGGTCGCCACCCTTCTCAGCCGGAGCATCTACGGCATGTCGCACGCCTGGAACAAGGAAGGGCGCAGGACGAGCCGGGAAGAATTCGCATCGCTCGCCATCCTTGCTTTGGAAGAGGTCGGCGGACTGTTCGCTGCTCCATCGCCGCCAGATCCGCCTAGATAAAGTGGATAGCGGCTCCCCGTTCGTCTGCCCTTTCCCTTTCCCTCGCCCTTTCCACCGCTGCCGCGGACCTAACCGCATCATCCCCGCAAAAAAAGCAGCCTCCCCTTCTCACGGGGGCCGGCTGCTTCCTGGTCACTTTCAGCATGCTTGGTTCCATACCGATAGGATCCAACCTCGCCTTAGGATGGCGAAGCTGTTCCCTTGTACGCCTGCCGGGCGGCAGGATAATCGCGGGTCCATGAATGATCCTTGCGGATCTGCTCATCCGACAGGAGGAAATACGTATGCCGGACTTGGCTGCCCCGGTCGGGAACGGGATCGTCCCAGGTCGCGTCGATATGGTACCAGCTTCCGTCCAGCCGCACCAGGTTCCAGGCATGATCCCCGGAATCGACGGTGCCTTCGACGATGCGGACTTCGATGCCGGCGTCGGCAGCCATGCGGTACATCAGCAGGGCATAGCCTTGGCAGACGGCTGTTCCGTTGACGACAGCGTCGTAAGCCGTGTACCGGGTAAGCGACTCGTCATAACGGACATGGCGCACGATCCAGTCATGGATGGCCCGGAGTTTCTCTTCCTCGTTCATGCCCGGCTGGATGATTTCCTTGAGCGTCTGGCGGGATTTCTCTTTTACCGCCGCTGTCTGCTCCGGAGTTTCCCGGTAGCGGACCTTCACCCGGATGGAAGAATTGTCGCCTACCGTGCGGATTTTATAGGAATAGGATTCAAGCACATAGGCGGAATAATCGTCCCGGAAAAGCGCCTGCTTGACGAGATCCGGCATGGCCTTCACCAGATCCGCATGGTCGCCCCTGTAGGAGGTCTGGAAATCGGCGCTCCTCCCCTTGAAGCCTGCTGCCAGCTCATCCACGAGCTTGGCGCGGGGGCTGTAGGAGACGGCCGCAGCCGCGGCGGTCGGCTGGATGTTCTCGCTACCGGCCTGGACCGGCGGCTCAAGCCTGCCTTCGAGCATGAAGACGGACAGAGCAAGGGATGCGGCTAGCAGCGAGTTGACGATAACATGTCGGCGCATCGGATGACCTCCCCGGAAGCTAGGCTTTGCAAAACCTTCATTTATGTATATGTAGACGCTCCGGGGTCATGATGAATCAAGCAAAAGCCGCTCCTCGGCTCCTTGCGGAGGAAGAGCGGCTCAGGCGGCGAGGCGGGGCTCCGATACCGTTCGGGCTTGCTTGAAAGGCTTAACAAGCGGCGGACAGCTCGGAAAGAGCTGCCGCGGAGCATTCGCTTGCAGGTGAATAGACAGATGGAGCATTCGCTTTCAGATGAATAGACAGGTCGAGCAGGCTGCCTGCAGGTGAACAGGCAGCCTGCTTGCAAGTGTATGAGCAGGATTCTTTCGTGGAAGACCCCCCGTTCCATCCATGAACCCGCCGCATATGCATGACGAGGCAGCCTGACAGATGGCCGGTACTTCCGCCTTTCCCTCTAAAACTCCCAATCCCCGCGCAAATCCATGTACAAGGCTGCCAGATAGGCTGCCGGAGCCGCGTACAGCGTGCGCAGATGGCCCAGACGCTCCGTGAAGTGGATGAAAATCCGGTATTCCATCTCCATCATTCTCCGCTCCGGAGAAGGCTCCAGCCGCTCCGCCCAGCCCTGGAGCAGCTGCCAATCCTCCGGCGTCACCAGCTTGCGCTGCTCCTCCGTGAGAGCGAGCTCCGGCAGCGCCGTCGTCTTCTGCAGGCGGAGCAGCTTGCGCTCGACGCCGGTGCGGCGCTTCTTGTTCTCGGCGCCGGATTCCAGCACGACGACCGTGCCGGCGACCATGTCGCCGATGCGCTTGTCGGACGGGCTGAACATCATGGCCACTGCCCCCGCGAAGTAGCCGACCGGCAGCAGGTCGATCAGCCGGAACAGGTTGCGGATGATGACCGAGAGCAGCGATGCGGAGCCTCCGCGCGAGTTTACGACCCGCAGGCCGAACGCTTTTTTGCCGACCGTCTGGCCGCCCCTGTAGGCTTCCATCCCGATGAAATAACCGATGACGACGACCAGCATCAGAATGATCATGATGGCGACCAGATAATCGGAGCCGCTGCTCGGCAGCCACGTCTTGGACAACAGATACATGGCCCCGGCGAACCCGAGCAGAATGAGGAGCGCGGCTGCGAGCATGAGCAGCGCGTCGACCAGATGCGCCAGCGCCCGGCTGCCGATGCCGGCGGTGCGGTATTGCAGGCGGACCTGCTCCGGCGTCAGAAGGGTCGTCCCCTTTTCAGGCAAGTCATGCAAGGAGATTCACCGCCTTCTGCGAATAGTAATGTCATGATAGAATAGAAAAACAATATGGGAACTTAAGGAGAACCTTGATGGAAATAACAGCCTTCATCCGCCGCAACAAAAGCCAGTGGTCCGAGCTCGACGGCCTTCTTACGCTGCTGGGGGGACGCGGCAAGCGGGCGCCGGCCGGGCAGCTGGACCGCTTTCATGAGCTGTACCGCTCGGCATCGTCCCACCTGGCCTATCTGCAGACTCACGCTCCCGGCAGCGAAGCCGAGGCGAGCCTCAACGATCTCGTCTCCCGCGCCCACAACACGATGCATGGAGCCGGGGAAGGAAACAGCCGTCTCGGCAGCTTCTTCCGGACGGGCTTCCCCCATCTCGTCCGGCAGCGGGGATGGTTCATCGGAGCGGCGACGCTGCTGTTCCTGCTGGGCGGACTGCTCGGCTACTTGTCGGTCTGGCAGGATCCGATGGCCGTCCACTCCGTCCTTCCGGCCGGCATGTCCGATGTCATCGATCCTTCCAAGACGAACAGCGACCGCGGAGACGTGCACAGTCCGATCATGTCCACGACGATCATGACCAACAACATCCGCGTCGCGGTCATGGCTTTCCTGAGCGGCATCACCCTTGGAATCGGCACCGTCTACCTCATGGTCTACAACGGGCTCATGATCGGGGCTCTCGCCGCCGTATTCGCCAGGGAAGGCTACAGCTACACATTCTGGGCCTACATCCTGCCGCATGGAATCATCGAGCTGACCGCCATCTTCATCGCCGGCGGAGCCGGCCTCTACATGGGGTACCGGTTCTTCGTGCCCGGCAAGCTTCCGCGCAAGCTCGTCTTCCTGCAAGCGGCCAAGGAATCCGCCCTGCTGCTGATCGGCTCCGTGCCGCTCTTCGTCGTCGCCGGCCTGATCGAAGGCTACATCACGCCGGTCTACATGCCGCTGTGGATCAAATACGCCGTCGCGCTGCTCACGCTGGCCGTCCTGGCCGCGTACTACGTGCTCGGAACGATTAGAATGCGCCCCGCTCCCGCGATTCCAAATACGCGTTGACCGCGGTCACGGCCAGCCTGTCGGCCGGCGCGTCGATTAGCGGAACGCCGCTGCCTGCCAGCTTGCGCGACAGCAGCTGGCGCTCTCCGTTCTCCTTGGCCGCGATCGACTGGACATAAGCCCCCTGGACATCCTCCGGGCGGGCTTTTTCAAGTTCATGCAGCACAGGATTGCGGATGGACAGCAGCAGCAGATGGTGGCTCCGCTTGGTCCTGGCCGCATAAGGCAGCAGCTCGGGGTCATGGCGGTAATGATCCATGTCGGAGAACAGCACGGCGAACGAGCGGCGCCGCAGCCTGCGCAGCAGATAGCCGAGTCCGACGCCTGCGCCCGACTCCTCGTAGTCGCTGCGCAGATCGCTGACCGCCTTCGTCATCGCCTGAAGATGGGCCAGTCCCCGCCCGGGCGGCAGATAGAGCTTCACCCGGCTCGAATAAGCGATGAGGGCGACCTGATCGTCCTGCTTCAAGGCTGCCGCGGCTACGGCAAGAGCCGCTTCCAGCGTGCGGTCGAGCTTGACCTGATGGTCCAGCTCAACGCCCATTTGGCGACCGCAGTCGAGCAGGATCGCGACCGTCTTGCCCTTCTCCGGGCGATATACATTGGTCAGCAGCTTGCCCGCCCGCGCCGTCGCTCTCCAGTTCACTTCACGGATGTCGTCCCCGAAGGCGTACTCGCGGATGGAGTCGAACTCCGTGCCTCCCCGCTGCCTCTTGTAAATGCGCTGCCCGTCGATGAGGAGCGAGTCCTGGGCGGAATTCAGCACGTCCCGCACGCCGGACAGATCCGGATCGATCCGGATTCCGCTCTCCTCGGAGAGCTGCGTCTGCCTCTCCCACAGGCCAAGGCCTCCGCTCCAGCGCAGATCGATGCTTCCAAGCCGGTAGCGGCCGCGCTCGGAGGCCGCCATCGCGACATGGAAGCGTCCGCTGCCCTGAATCCTCCCCCCGGGGAAAGCAGGCTCCGAGCGGAAGGTCAAAGGCAGATCATCCGCCAGTGTTACCCTCACGGCTTGCTTCGAGCGGCAGCGGATGTCGAGCCTGACTTCGAATTCCTTGCGGATCTCGGCGCTCTCCGGCAGCTGCCGCTTCACGCTCCAGTCGCCTCGGCGCGGAAGCAGGAGCAGATCGCAGATGCTGGCGGCGGCAAGCAGCCCCCACCACAGAATGAAAAGAGGCCACGGCGATGCTCCCGCGGCTGCGGCAGCCGCCGGCAATGCCGCTCCCGCCGCGGCCAGCCAGACCATGCGGCGCGTCGGCAGGATGAACCGCCTCAGCCGCCTAGCGAGGAACCGGGACAGTGGCCAGCGTCTGCCGGACGATGCTTTCACTCGTCATGCCCTCCAGTTCTGCCTGCGGCGTCAGCATCAGCCTGTGCCTCAGCACCGGAAGCGCCATTTCCTTGATATCGTCGGGAGTGACATACGCGCGCCCTTCCAGCAGCGCCCACGCCGACGCCGCGCGGATCAGGGAGATGCCGGCGCGGGGGCTTGCCCCCAGCTGCACGCCCTCCAGCGAGCGCGTCAGCCGGACGAGCGCCGCCGCATAGGCGTAAATGGAATCCTCGACAGCCACGCTGCCGAGCTGCCGCTGCAGCGCTGCGATTTCCTCGGCGGAAACGACAGGAGCTTCAGGCTCCTTGGCAGCTCCTGGATTTCGGTTCCCTTTCAAAATCTCGATCTCCGCTTCCTCGCCTGGGTAGTCCAGGATCAGCTTGAACAAAAAGCGGTCCAGCTGCGCTTCCGGCAGCGGATAGGTCCCCTCGTATTCAACCGGATTCTGGGTCGCCACGACGAAGAAGATTTCCGGCAGCGGATAGGTCGTTCCCTGGATCGTCACTTGGCGCTCCTCCATCGCTTCCAGCAGCGCTGCCTGGGTTTTCGGTCCCGAACGGTTGATTTCGTCGGCGAGCAGCACGTTCGTGAATACCGGTCCCTTGACGGTGGAAAACGACTGGTCCTGCAAATTGTAGGTGACGCTGCCGGTAATGTCTCCCGGCATCAGGTCGGGCGTGAACTGGATCCGTCTCCAGCCGCAGCCCGACGCAGCGGCCAGCTCCCGCGCCAGGCTCGTCTTGCCGAGACCCGGCACCCCCTCCAGCAGCACATGGCCTCCCGCGACGAGCGCCGTCACGAGCAGGCGGATGTTGCGCTTCTGTCCATAAATTCGCCGTTCCAGCGATGCGATGATATCGTTCATTGCCTATCTCCCCTTCCGGGCTGTCTGCCGCTCTCGAGCATAGCCGTCAGCTCCGCGTTGTCTCTTGATCGCCGCATGAATTCCTGCCTTGCCGCCTTGCCTCTCCCGGACGGCAGCGGCAGCGGCTGCAGCGCCTGCTCCAGCCGCCGCGCATCCTCCGCGCTCCAGCGGCTTCGAGCCGCCGCAGCCGCCTGCGCGGGAGAGGTGTCGGGGCCGAGCCCCCAGCGCTGGGCGAGCAGCTGCCTCAGCCGCTGGCGCCCATGCTCCAGCGCCTCCTCCATCAAGCCGCTGCGATGGTACCAGGCCGCAAGCGCGCGGACCGTCTCATCGCCGCGGCGCACGGTCCATTCTCTCGGAACATGGACCGGTCCGAAACGCTTGCCCTTCAGCCAGAGCCACAGCGCCAGAGCCGCCGCGAGCTGGATGCTGACCAGCAGCAGCCAGACCGGATAAATGGCAAACAGGCCCGGCTTCACTCCGTAACCGTGATGAGTCTCGTCGAACAGGACCGACGTCCGCTCCTCGGCGAACAGCGGCCACATCAGATCGAGATGGGAAGCCTTCAAAGCCTCCCCGTTCTGCAGCCACTCCGGCTCCAGCACGAGCGCCGCGCTGCCGCTGCCGACCTTCATCCGGCTCGCGAGCACGCCCTGCTTGTCGGAGACGAGCACCTCGTCTCCTTTGCCGGGCTTGATCCGCACCGGACTCAAGGCCAGCGCCGTGAGGCCGCTTCGGCCAGACAGCAGCGGAGCCTCGACCGGCACGGGCGCGGATTCATCCGAGCCGCTATTGCCGGATTTGTCCTCTCCGTCCGCAGCGGCTGCGTCCGGCCCTTCGGTTTCGGCCGTTTCAAACCCGAAAAAGCTGTCGGGATTGCGGTCGAGAAGAATCAAATGGTTGCCGGCGCGCACCCAGCTCTTGAGAGCTGTCCACTCCTCCGGTCCGACGCCGAGCGGCTCCGCGACGACGAGCAGCTGGTTGCTTCCTGCCGGCAGACGCTCCCAGCGCAGCTTCCACTCTCCCGTGCGGGACTGTCCGGACTCCACCAGCTCGCGCCAGCCCTTCAGCCCGTCCGTGTCGGCCGAGAAGCTGAGCCATGGCGGCTGGTCCTTGACTGCAGGCTTCGCGACCCATAGGCCGATGCCGATGAATAAGGCCGCGCAAACAAGCAGCGCCGCGTAACGCTTGTTCCATTTCATGGCTCCGGATCACCCGCTTCCTTCATGAGCGACTCCGCCTGCCTGCGGAATGCCTCCAGCTGCTCCCCCGTCACTTCGCCGCGGCCGTACCAGCTGCGTTCGAAAGTCATCGCGGCCTGAAGGAAGCCTGCGGCCGTCCCGGCATTGGACTCCGCCAGCTCCTCGGCATATTCGCGGTTCGTTTTCCATGGCTCGACGCGGAGCCGGTCTCTTTGTTCCAGATAAAAAAGAAGGGCCAGGAAAACAGCCCTGACTCCGTCTCTCCAGGCTCCCAGCTCGGCATGCTTCTCCGCCTGCGCCCAATAATGCCTCCAGGAGCGGCTTTCCTCGCCGGAGGCCATATAGTCTCTGGAGCGAAGCCTGCCTCCGCCGGAATAACGCCGCGCGATCAGCACGCCGATCCAGGCGAGCAGACCCGCGAGCGCAAGCACCAGAACCAGAGCGAAGATGTTGAGCGTGCCTTCGCCTGGCTTCAGATCAGGCAGCAGCCAGCTCAGAAACCGGCCGATCTTCTCGAGCAGCCAGTCCCAAAAGGAAAATCCGCCGCCTTGATTGCGGTAGGCCTCGTATTCGCTGCCGGAGAGGATGTCCTCCAGCTGTTCGCGCTGACTCATGGACGGTTGTCCGGCGGCCCCTCGTTGTTCCAGGAAGCCGGCGGCGGCGGCGGTGCCATGCCCGGATAGGCCGGATTGCCTCCGAGCAGAGAATCAAGGCCGTAGCCCTCGCGGCGCACGCGCAGATCGAAGAAGCTGACGGCGTAAGGAAGGATCCACAAGGACCCGATCACAATCGTCACCAGTCCGTAGAGGATTTGCGAGAGGACGCCCCCGCCGAATAGGCCTGTGATCAACCCGAGGACGATCGTAATGATATAAAGGATGATGCCGAGCACGATATACATGAGCAGCAGCCTCCAGAAGCTTCCCTTGGTCACTCTCCAGCTGCGGCCGATGCCGACGCCTTCCTCGCCGAGGGCGACGTAAGGAAGGAAGTAGGACCAGCGGAGCACGAAAAAGGAAATGCCGATTACGAGAGCAGGAATCGCGATGATCATGAGAATAATTAATCCGGCCGAAGAGCCGGAGCCGCCTCCGCTGAGGGCAGTAGCCACCAGGATGCCGAATACAAGCGCAAATACGGCTACAATCAGCAAGTACAAGCCCATGCTGATGAAGCCGAAAAGCAGGGAGCTGCCGATCAGCTGCCAAAAGCGGCGGAAGCTGCGCTTCAACAGCTCGCCCGGTCCAGGTATCGGCTCGCCGTCGACCTGCGCCCGCACCAGATGGACGATTGCGCCGATGACGACCGGCGACAGCAGCGCCGTGCCGATGATGCCGAGAATGCCGAACAGAATTGTTGCGGCGGACATATCCGAGCTCTCCGTCTCCACGGTCGATTCGAGGTAAGATTCCAAGCCGCCGCCGGACTGGAGCTGCTCGATCAGGCTGCCGTATTGGCTTCCGGAGTTCCCGATCAAGGCGCTTGCCAGCAGCAGCATCGGCCCGTACATGACGAGCATGAGGATGGCCAGCGTCACAAAATGCGTGCGGTAAAGCTGGAAGCTTCGGTCAAGGATGCGGCCGATTCCCATCGGCCTGAGAATTTGTTGGGACATTTGGATGACTCCTTTGAAATATGTCTATGAATCTATGGAACGTGGATCTATAAACCTACTCTATTATACACATTCCGACACACCGGATTGTATATATTTCCTGATTTGGCACCCCGTTTTTCATTCCGATGAAAAAAAGCGGGAAAACAACAGGCGCGCCTTCCAAGGAATTGGAAGGCGCGCCATGCCGCCGTTTTATGCAATCTTGCGCTTTCATCTCCGGGTTCCGCCCTTCTGGCCTGCCGTGAAGAAGGGCTGGATGCCGTGCATACCGTCATGGAGCCGAACATCCTCTATTCGGGCTCATCCGCCGTCCATCCGGTGCCGGAGTCCAAAGCTATTTTCAGCTCTATTTTACGGCTCGGCAAAGGCCGAGTCCGGCTTGGCATCGACCGCGTCCCGCAGCTCCGTCTCCAGCTCCGCCATGAACCGACTCATCGTCTCTTCGCCATAGCCAAGCTCGGAAGCCATGACCGCCGCTGCCGCGTCCTTCCACTGCAGCGCGCTCGCCCGGTCGAAGAACAATGCTCCGGTCCGGCGGATCAGAAAGTCTGCAGGCTTGGCCGCCATCTCATGCCGGATCGCGTACAGCAGGGCGGCATGGATCTCCGGCGGCAGCTTGCCCGCGCCTTCGGGCCGCATGGCCGGCCGGCGCTCGCCGGCTCCCGGCAGCAGCGAGTACACGGTTCCGGCATTGCTGCCGTAGCGGCCGGCGACCAGCGCGGCGGCCGGCCCGGACAAGCCCTGCATCCGGCCCATCGCCTCCGACTGTTCGCGGAAACCGGGGAAGCCGGATGAGCCGCCGACATCGCCGCCCGACAGCGGAATATCCTTCGTGGGGCACTTCGGAAACTTCCGTCCGCTCTCGCGTCCAAGCTCGGCGGCAAGCATGTCCGTCACCGTCTCCGCCATCCGCCGATAGCCGGTCAGCTTGCCTCCGGCGATCGTGAGCAAGCCGGAATCCGAGCGGAACACCTCGTCGCGGCGCGAAACCTCGGAGGGAGACTTTCCCTCCTCGTAGATGAGCGGCCGCAGCCCCGCCCAGCTGGACTCCACGTCGGCCTCGGTCAGTCCGAGCGACGGGAACATCGCTGCCGCCGCCTCCACGACATACTTCCGGTCGGCTTCCGTCATCTTCGGCGCGGCGGCGTCTCCGTCGTAATCGGTGTCGGTCGTGCCGACATACGTTTTGCCGTCGCGGGGGATGGCGAACATCATGCGGCCGTCCGGCGTATCGAAGTAGACGGCCTGACGCAGCGGAAATCGGCTGCCGTCGAAGACGAGATGGATGCCCTTGGTGAGGCGCAGCGTCTTGCCCTGCCGGGACCCGTCCAGCTCGCGGATGCCGTCCACCCACGGGCCGGCCGCGTTGACGATATGCCGGGCCTTTATGACGCAAGACCTGCCGCCGATCACGTCCGCCGCGCGGACGCCGCAGATGCGGCCGTTCTCGTAGAGCAGCTCCTCCGCCTTGACATAATTGGCAGCCTTCGCCCCCAGCTCGGCCGCTTTTTTCATCACCTCGATCGTCAGCCGCGCGTCGTCGGTCCGGTACTCGACATAATAGCCGCCGCCCTTGAGGCCCTCCTTCTTGAGCAGCGGCTCCTTGGACAGCGCCGCCTCGACTCCGAGCATCCGTCTCCGCTCGCGCAGCTTGACGCCCGCCAGCCGGTCATAGACCGCCAGCCCGATGGAGGTGGAGAGCTTGCCGAACGTGCCTCCCTTGTAGATCGGCAGCAGCATCCACTCCGGCGTCGTCACATGAGGACCGTTCTCGTAGACGACCGCCCGCTCGCGTCCGACCTCGGCCACCATCTTCACCTCGAATTGCTTCAGATAGCGCAGACCGCCGTGAACCAGCTTGGTCGAGCGGCTGGAAGTGCCCGCAGCAAAATCCTGCATCTCGATCAGCGCGGTCCTCATCCCCCTCGACTGCGCGTCCAGCGCGATGCCGGCGCCCGTAATTCCTCCTCCGATGACGAGCACGTCCCAAGTCTCATCCGACAGCTCCTTCAGCAGCGAGCTTCTATCCAACGCTGAAAACCGGGTTTCCATGGACAAGCCTCCTCGATCCAAATCCTCTGAAATCCAACAAAAAAGCCGCAAGCCGTCCGGGCTGCTCCATGAGGGGCAGCCGGACGCTTGCGGCGTTCTCCGATATCTACAGGCCGATATTAACTTGCTTCAAGCGTACCAGAACAGCGCGCTATTGGAAAGCCCGAGTTGCCGCAACGGCTTTTTTCCACCCGGCGTAGAGGGAGTCCCTCTCCTCCGCCTCCATCGCGGCCTCGAAGCGGCGGTTCATCCGCCAGCTGCCGCCCACCTCCGAGCGGTCCTTCCAGTACCCGACGGCAAGTCCGGCGAGATAGGCCGCGCCAAGCACCGTCGTTTCGTTGATTTCCGGACGCTCCACCGGCACGCCCAAAATATCGCTCTGGAACTGCATGAGGAAATCGTTCTTCACGACACCGCCGTCCACCCGCAGCGAGGACAGCGGCATGCCGGAATCCTCTTCCATGGCGGCGATGACGTCCTTGGACTGATAGGCCAGCGACTCCAGCACGGCGCGGATGAAATGCTCCTTTTCCGCTCCGCTCGTCAGGCCGAACACCGCCCCGCGCGCCTCGCTGTCCCAGTAGGGAGTGCCGAGTCCGACAAAGGCCGGCACGACATAAACGCCCTTGGTCGAGGTTACCCGGGAGGCATACGCTTCGCTGTCGGCAGCCGACTTGATCATGCGCAGTCCGTCCCGCAGCCACTGCACGGCCGATCCGGCGACGAAGACGCTGCCCTCCAGCGCATATTGCGGCTCCTCTCCCTCCGCGCAGCACGCCACCGTCGTGAGCAGCCCGTGAGAGGATTTCACCGGCTTGGAGCCGGTATGCATCAGCATGAAGCAGCCGGTGCCGTACGTGTTCTTGGCCATCCCCTCCTCGAAGCAGGCTTGGCCGAACAGGGCCGCCTGCTGGTCTCCGGCTACGCCCGCGATGGGAATGCTGCAGCCGAAAAAGTGATGAGGGACCGTATGGCCGAACACGCCGGAGGAAGGCAGCGCTTCGGGAAGCATGGCGGCAGGGACGTCCAAATCTTCCAGCAGCTCCCCATCCCATTTCATTTCGTGGATATTGAAGAGAAGCGTCCTCGAAGCGTTGGTGTAGTCCGTCTTATGGGAAGCACCGCCGGTCAGCTTCCAGATGAGCCAGGAGTCGATCGTTCCGAACAGCAGCTCCCCGCGCTCCGCCCGCTCCCTCGCTCCGTCGACATGGTCGAGAATCCACTTCACCTTCGTGCCGGAGAAATACGGATCGATCAGGAGGCCCGTCTTGGAGCGGAACAGCTCCTCCAGCCCTGATCGGCGCAGCTCCTCGCAAATATCCGCGGTCTGCCTGGACTGCCAGACGACGGCGCGGTAGACGGGATGGCCGGTGCTGCGATCCCAGACGACCGCCGTCTCCCGCTGGTTCGTGATGCCGATCGCTTCGATCTGGTCGGGGCGCAGGCCTGCCTTGGACAGCGCCGCCGCCATGACCCCCAGCACGGACACCCAGATCTCGCTTGCGTCATGCTCCACCCAGCCCGGACGGGGATAATGCTGGACGATCTCCTGCTGAGCCGATGCGACGAACTCGCCCCCCCGGCCGACGATGACCGCACGCGTGCTGGTCGTTCCCTGATCGATGGACAGGATATAGGTATCGCTCATAGCTGCTCCTCCTTTTGCTTCAGCAAATGCTATATACGTTCATGCCTGCTTATCGCAATCTTCCTGCTTTGCTTCCTATTAAAGCCTTTCCCGCCTATACCGGCTCGGGAGCCTCTTCGCTCTTCCGATCAAAATGCTTCCACAGCTCCACGCGCGAGGTCGTGACCGCCGCCGCTCCGGCCGCCGCCGCCTTCTCCACATCCCATACCGAGCGGATCAGCCCTCCGGCGAAGATAGGAATGCCGGTCCTCTCCTTTACCTCGGCGATCATATCCGGGATGACTCCCGGCAGCACCTCGATGTAATCGGGCTGCGAGCGCTCCAGCAGCGCATAGCTCTTGTTCAGCGCGCCGGAGTCGAGCAGAAATACCCGCTGGATGGCGAGCAGGCCATTCTGCCTGGTCTTCGCGATGACGCTCGCCCTCGTGGAGAGGATTCCCGCCGGCCTTATGATCTGGCACAGAAATTCCGCTGCATGCTCGTCGTTCTTAAGCCCTTCGATGAGATCGGCGTGGATGAGCAGCTGCTTGCCGCCGGACCTCGCCAGATCAAGGATCGGCTTCAGCTGGCTGATGTGGCTGTCGAGCAGAACGATGTATTCATAGGAGAAGCCCATGAGCTTCTCCAGATCCTTCGGCTTGCGGATCGCCGGCAGGATCAGCTGTCCCTTGAAGGCCATGCCGTCTTCCTCCCTTATCGGACTCATAGCCCCTTATCTTCCTGACCGAAAAAAGGAAAAAGCCCGCGTCAAGCTGCCGTTTGCAATGAAACAGCGCTTGATGCGGACCTCCCTTTCTCCGTCGCCCTATTAACTTGAATTCATTATATCGGCCTGCTGGAAACGTTGTCAACGTACGCTTGCCGCCAGGCCTGATCCGCTCGCTGTTCTCAGCGAAGGCGGCGGACGTCGCTCCCGGAATGAATCGAACATTGCCGATTGCTATTTAAAATTGAAGCTCTGATTGAACGATACTACAATGCTATTGGTTGAATGATGAGTTTATTCGGCACTGGGTAGTAGCCCATATATACTCAAAGCGCCACATCTTGGTATCCCACCCTAGCTACTTCTTCATTAATTAGACGTATACCAACCCCATTTTCTTCATCCCATGTACAGTCAAATGTTAGTCCAATATATCTGGCTTCAAATCGTCTTGCAGATGGCACATAAATTCCAACTAGCTTGATATTTTCAAGAAGTTTATCATTTGTTTCAATTAAAGGGTAATTTTCATCATATGAAACGTCGTACCCAAGTTCAGACCGCTTCTCTTTGTAATAATCTAAAATTGGGGTCAGAATATTTTGCTGAATATCCCCCCAATTTTCTTTTAAAGTGTTATATGAAGCATACTGTTTTTCACTAAATTCTCCATCTTCTTCACCATCTACCATCAAAGCAATATTGACTTCTTTTCCGAAAAACTCAATTGTAATATCCTTGCTCCACACATAATCGTATTCAAGTTCACCGAAAACTGCATCATTAATTTTCACTTTGAGAAATCTCCCTTCTAATTATCGGCAAATCCGCCAGGCTCAAACGCTCCTGCGTTTATCTCTCCTACGCCACCTAGATGTCCGAATTTACTGTTAATTTCAGACGGCACAAGCTGAATTGTTTTACCATCATTTAATTCGTGCCAAGTCAGCTTTAATTCCTCTCGAACATCTGCAATGTCCCCTGCTTTAATTTTCCCTGGGGTTAACCCAAATTGACTAGCCAACTCAGGTGAGTTATTAAGTTGCTCAGCAAATTTTATATCTGCTTGTTTAAAATTCGCAGTTCTAGCTTTAGTTCCATTGCTACCAACTCCGCCCACCATATGGTCAATTTCAAGTTCTGCTTTTGCTACAGGCGAAAAATCAGGTACTCCGATTTTATAATTTATCCCATTAATACCTGCTTCGTCTAATATCTTCTTCAATTCAGGGTCTGGTGGTGGTTTTAAAATACATTTTGATTCGCCCCTTTGCCCCTCAAAACCAACCGTTTTATTATTAGGTGATGGCGTTTGATGAAGTCTCGCTTCATAAGAACTAGCAAATTTAGTCTGTTTAAAGGCAGAAGGAGCATCATCTGCATCCATCCCCTCAACCTTCAAAAAACGATCAGAATCCGCCCCCTTAACATCCGCGTTCCCTTTATTCCCAGCAGCTAGATCAGCCAACTCACTCCGAGAAATTTCCATCTGCCTTAAATAGTTATCCTGAACAGGCGTGCGAGGCAACGCGCCGATATCCCAACCTGGACTTAGATCGGTTGGCATTCTCGGTCCTGCCGTCACAGGGACAGGTCCGAGCGAGATTCTATCCAATCCCGTCGGTACCGCTCCACCTGCCTTCTTCGTCAACGTGGTTATTCCTTCGACTACCTTGCCTGCTTTGGTGACCTTGGTGATCGCTGCTCCGGGTATCAGAATCGTTGATATCGCTCCAAGCGCCCGCGCTTTCTCTTCCGGACTCATCTGCTCGAAGTCTGCATAGACCTGTTTGGCAACGTCTACAAGCTTATCGGGATTCTCGACGAAATACGCGACACTTCCTGCCGTTTGTTTGACTGCTTCAATCGCTTCTCTGGTCGTCTGAGCCGGGTCGATCACAAACTCCACTACCAACTCACTCATATCGATGACGCTCGTGATGACTTCCGTGCCCAGACCGAGAACAAATTCCTCGCTTAAATGCATCGCCTGCTCCCAACCGTTTCTCCCATAGATCGTTCTTATCCACGCGACATAAGCCGTATACGGGACTTGAACGTTCATATACTCTTTATCTTTTTCCAGCACATGCTCATTAAAGTACGCAAAGGTAAGCTCATTTTCTTTTTGGGCGGCTGTAATCAGCGTTCCATCGGACAAATGTGTCGGCGGCAGCATGCTTTTAGCATACGCCTCGACTTTCTCTTGCAGCTCTTTCTGTTGCATGTCCTCTGCCGATTGGAGAGAGGGTTCTATTGCCGACAGCCTAGTCAGCTCTGTCCTTGCCCAGTCCCTCATGATTCCTTCCTGAACGCCCAGGCTCAGCAGCAGCCGGTATTTCGGGTTCAGCGGCAGCGGCATCGGCTGGGCCATACACAAAGGATCGAAGTCACAGGCCTCAATCGCGGCCCTCCTGAAATAGGGCGTGAGATCCACATTGTCACCATATGCGGCCTCGCGGACACCCTGGACCTTCAGCTCTTTCCTCGCCGCCTCGGCCATCTCATGCATCGCATCCATCAGCCCTTGGTTTCCATAGGCCTTGTACACCTGATAGGCCGTCTGCGCCTTCGCAATATCCAGCCGAAGCTGGAACATCCTGTCCAGTTCCGCTTGAGCGGCCTCCCTGTCTTCCGGCGCCCGCTTGAGATCCGCCGCCGCCTCTCGCATACTCCGAACCAGCGGATCCTGCTCCAGGAGATCCATCGAAGGCAGCGGCTTCAATCGATGAAGACCCGCTTCGGCCTGCATCTTCAGGTCGGCCAGTCCAATGCCGCCCAACGGAGTCTGATATCCCGCTCCACCCCAGTCCATTCCGCCTGACAAGGAGCGAATCAGCGTCATGTTCCGCTGCTCTGCATCCGCATACGCTTCTGCAGCACGGCGCAGCTCTGCTGCCTGGCGCTGCATCTTATCGTCCAGATGGGCAGCCAGCTGGCTGGCTTCCCGGTGCATTTCCTGCACACGGATTACCGATCTCTGCACCTAAGACTCTCCATACTCGGACCGAATGGAATCCTCCATCCGCTCCAGCCCTGCCATACCTCGTACGGTCGTCTCCTCCAACGAAACGGCAAGACGCTTCATTCCATCCGACAAGCTGCCCAGCTTGTCGAGTTGAACAGACTGTCTCATTCTCTTTACTCACCTCCTGGAGCTTGAACTGGATCCTTACAGGCTATCGGGCAAAAAAAGACGCCGTCCTATCGACCGGCGTCCTCAATCTCATCTCAGTTGTTCAAATCATCCAGCATGGAGCCTTGCACAGTAATGCCGACGATGTCCAGTTCCTTGATTCCCTTCAAGGCCGGAAGAACGTTATAGGCATGTTTTTCTTTGGACAGGTCGATATCCTCGACCCAGGCCCGGATCGTATAGCCGCCGTTCGCCATATTGGCATGCGTATAAAGCGGCAGATTGCCCTTGTTGATCTGAATGGTCACCGTCGTCGTTTCCGTTATCTCATACATCTTGCCGTTCTTCACGTACTCGCGGTATTGGTAGCTGCTCTGGCTGCCCGCCGTGGAAGACTCGGAATAACCCTCCATCACTTTCTTCCAATAAGGATCCGTCGCATCGCCGTCCTGCTCCCGGGCTGCAGAGGATTTGATCTCCCTCACGGTTTTTTTGTAGCTGTCGCTGCTTTCTTTCCTGCCGCTGACCGTCAGCAGCTCTTTCCCGTCCACGCCCTTGTTGTTTTTGGCGGACAGGACGCCCATTTTGCGCTCGAAGCTTCCCCCGCTGGCGGAGAGCTGCTCGCCCCGGATGTTGACCGCACGCTTGCCGGAGTCGATGTACATCAGATCGGTTCCGTAACGGAATGAGTCCGTTGCAGCCTCGACCAGGTCTTTATGATCCTGCGTATCGTCCGGGGTCGGCTTGTAGGTCACCGTCTTCACCTTGAACGTGTAGATTCCGGCGGGATTGAAGTAGTAGCCCGACTTGATTGGATAGGCGAACTTCTGCAGCTCGCGGTCCGTAGCGAATACGGCCTTGTCATAGCTGGATTTGCTGCCCGCGCCGTTTTTCGCCGCCTCCCTGGCCGTCTTATAGCTGCCGGCCATCGAGGTTTTCACGCCCCAGTCCAGCTCCCCGCTCGCCTGCTGGGTGAAGCTGCGCTCATAGCGGCCGTCGACGGCCGTCCACTTGATCGCCTTGCCGGCCGCATCGACATCTTTCATCCAGCGGACGACGTCGAATTTGTAGGCTTCGTTTTCCCAGTACAGCTTTTTCGGCTCGGCTGTCTTGTCCTGGTTTCCCTCGATCTTCTGGTCATATTTATGCTGCACGAGAGTTTTGGAGCCGTTGTAAATGTGGACGAGGAAAGCCTTCGTATCGGTGCCGTCGTCAAAGCTTGCCGACGCCGTCCCTGTCCGCCGCTCGGTTTCCATTCTCTTGCAGCCGCCGTTCTCGTCCGCTTCCGCGCAGTAGTCGTACTCGTATTTCCAAGGCCGGACGACATCGCCGGAATAGAGAATGCTGCCGATCCGGTCCGCCGATGCCGGCTCGGCGCCCTGGAAGAAACGGCCGCCGACAGGATCGTCCCCGAAGTCCTTGCGGTCGACGACCGCCTTGATCTGCGGGTTGCGCGTAATGACCGTTCCCGCCTCGTCGACAGGCGGATTGTTGTCGTCCCGGAACTGCCTGTACAGGTCAGGCGCCTGGTTCGAGACGCTCAGAGCGCCGGCCGCATTGCCGGTCCAGGCATAGCTGGAACCGCCCGGGAGACGGAGAACAGCCGTTATATCCGCTCCGTTGGCCAGCGGGAAGTCCAGCTGCCGGGAGAGGACGTCATAACCGACCTCGATCGGCGTGATTTTTTTCACGGCTCTCGGAAGAGAGTCGATGGAATTGTTTGCCGTGTAGGATTCTTTCGGCGAATCTCCATCCCGGTTGACGTTGAACTGGACGCGGACGTCGCGCTCCGGCATGGTGAACGTCGCATAGAGTACCGATTCTCCGTTTGGATTCAGCGTGAGTCGGCCGGTTGGAGCGGTTCCCTCCTCTCCTTTGACCGAGTAGGCGACGCCTCGGACCGAGCGGTCTGTTCCCGTCTCGACCACACTCCAGGAGAAGGGCGCCGTCACTTGATTCTTGAACGTCGACTTCACTCTGACGCCGATTCTCACCTCGCTGCCGGATACGGCCGCCGATGGCAGCTGCTCGAAGCTGGCCGACAAGTCGGCTTCGGGAGGACCGACCAGATCGAACGGCGCCATCGGGATGCCTAGAAACGTTATTTTTCCAGGCGTATTTTCAATGAAGATCATGCCGTAGCCCCATGAAATCCGCGTCGGAGGCTGAAAGACATGCACATAATCCTGCCATTTTCCTCCCAGGCTCGGTTTCGCGCCTTTGTCGAACACGATTCGGTCCTTATACGCTTCATTCTGACGGTTGTAGATGAATTGGCTGTACTTCTTGCCTGCGTACAGCCTGTTCAGCCCTTCCTGAATCGAATCCTCGAGCGTAACGTTCCGATCCGTGAAGCCATTGCCCCGCTTATTGAACTGATTCTGCACGATGAAATAGCGGTCGGTCACTTTTTCCTTGCGCCAAGGCTCCTCGATCATCTTCATATCCTGAATCTTGTGGCCGCTCCAGCCCGCATACCAAGGGGTTCCTTCCGTCGGAACCGAGGAGCCGGCCAGCGTATAGCCCGAATACTCCTTCACCGGAGGATTCATGTGGATCAGCGTGTCGCCATGATCGGATCCGTATACCACTTCAAAGGCATAATGCCCATCAATTTTTTGCGATTCCTGCAGCTTGTTCCGGATCAGATCCTTCCGGTAGGGTCCGAACTTGGATGTATTTTCCGGGAAATAGCTTTCAAGCCCGTAAATATCGAACATGTCCCGGTTGATCGCGGCCAACACTTCGGATGGATCGGAACTGCTCGTCAGCGCGCGCTCCGGAGGATCGCCCTGGGCTGCTGCGAAGGATGGGACTGCCGAAGGGAACAAGCTGGAAACAGCCGCAAGGACTAGAGAGATAGATAGGATTCTTTTCATTTTTCACCCGCATGCCCGCTAGTATTTTTTCAAAATGACCGTGATGGCTGTGTCGCTGTAATAGGCGGAGCCGACCAGCACCTTGTAGGTCGCATCCTCGAATTTTTTCGTTTCGAGCTCCATGTCTCTCTTGTTCTTCTTTTTCGCGTATGCGATGATGGCGTCCACCGTCTTGGCCTCGATTTTCTGCTTCAGGATGAATTCGGCTTCAACTAGCTGCCTCTCGAAGTCCGCACCCTTCAATCCGAAAGGCAGAATGAGGACGATGACCCCTCCGTCTTCCTTCACTTCGGACGGCTCCGAAACGTCGACCAGAAGCTTCGACTCATATTCCTTTTTGATGACGAAGCCGTTGGCATTGATTTCGTCCCCGGTTCCGCCCGTCGCCGGAGGCTTCGCCGTCCCGATTCCCGTCGTATCGATATAGATCGTATTGATTTTCTTGTCCCAGTTGACCGATGCGCCCAGCGCTTCGCTCACGAAGCGGATCGGCACGAACGTGCGGCTGCTCTTCACGAGAGCGGCGGTATCCATGAGCTTCTTCTCGCCGTTGACCTTGTATTCTTTCTTGCCGACCGTCACGGCTACGTTCATGCTGGCAGCCGATACCGACGCCAGCTTGGCTCCGCTGTTCCAATCCACCTTCGCTCCGAGCGCCTGGCTGACGAAACGTAAAGGCACTTGTGCACGGGAGCTTTTATCCACGAACGGCTGCGCGTCCGGCAGGCTGATCTTCTCGCCATTGACGACGATGCGCAGCGGCAATGCCGCCGCCTGTGCAGCAACGGGAACGGCAGCTGCCGCGATCGTGCCGGCAGCGAGCAAGGAAATGATTTTCTTCATGATGGTTTCCTCCTTGGATTAAATGACGAACAGCAGCACGATGCCGAGGACGACCGCCACAAGCAAAGCCATGACGATGAAAAAGGGGAAGGAGATGCGCGCTTCGATCCATTCCATCCGGCTGAAATGCCAATCGAAAAGGAAGCGGGTCCAGAACCTTTGCCCGGGCTTCAGTTCCCTTTCTCCAAGCCAAAATCGGTAGAAATGGCCCGCCTGCACCATCTCTTCATTTCCCTGCCGGTTTTTGCGGATCATCTTGCGATGCTCCTTTTTGTACCTCTTGTATGTATCGCTCAGATCTTGCCACCAGCGGTCATTCCAGCTTTCCCATCGACGGTAAAGCCTGCCGATCATACGGCCTCTTCGCCAAGATGGTAAAACCGTGGCAAATCAAGCAGATGCGCGCAATAAGCGGCAAACAGCGAAACCTCCTCGACGACGCCGCCCGAGGCGAGAAGCGTCTTCAGCAGCAGCTGCTCAAAGCTGTCGGCGATGAGAGCGTCCTTGATCAGAGGCCTGCGGTTGAGCAGGGATATATCGACCGCCCCGAACAGCCAGTCCATGAACCCCGGGGCATGCTGGAACAGCGGCTGGGCAATGTAGAGGGAATCCCCGGGACTCAGCCCGCTGGCGGTTTCATCGATGATCAGCTCCTGCTCATGGGCAGCCAGATAACCGGCGTAAGCCCGTTCGGTGCGGCGGATCTCGGCGATGATGGCGTCATCTCCCCCCTCGCTCCCGGCCTTGGCTTCCAGGAAGCAGAAGGCGCCGATGAAGTCGCCAGCAGCCTGCCTGCCCCAGCGGCGCAAATGAATGAGCACCGCCTCTGTCGCTTCCTCATGGGATTCGGCCTTTTCAAGATCCTCTCCGATCTGCTTCACCATATCCTCGTTGTTCACCCAGTCACGGGCGTAAGCATGCGCATAGCCCTGCAGCCCGATCCACTTGTTCTGGATCAGCTGCGCAAGCTCCCGGCTGTGCTCCGGCTTCAGGCTGGAGCCTCCGTCCCCATATTCGATCAACAGCTTGTTCGAGAATGCTTCCATTTCCATGGGATCGTTCAAATCAATGGGAATGGATGTCTGCGGTGTAGCCGTCATTTCTTCACGCTCCTGTCGTCATCATGGGATGCTAGGCGCCTGACCTGAAGCTGCCCTTCGCATCCATCGGATCCCAGTCGGGATCATCTACCTTGCTCCAAGCGGAATAAATCACCAGCAGCACATACATGGAAACGGGAACAAAGGCGAGGGTGAGAAAGAGAGGCAGCTTGCCGGCGAACCTCTCTCCCAGAAGATTTCCCAGCGAATAGCCGAGAATGCCTGCGGCGCCTGCGCCTGCGAGCCCGATCGTATAAATGATTCTGCCGGTTTTTGTCTGAGGATTCGCGGCTTCCTGAAAAATGAACCTCCGGAATCTCAAGCCGACAAAAGCGCAAACGACGTTCAGCAGCAAAAGTCCCGCTGCCAGCAGCAGCCCCCCGTCCCAAACCCTCCAGACGATCCCCAGCATGAAAAGGACAAAGAGATTGAATTGGGAGATGCCGAAAATCACTTTCCGCTTGCGGGATTTCTCCAGCGTCCGTGTTCTCCTCATGATCAAAACAAACGCCATGTTCAGCACGCCTGCCGTAATGGCGAACCAGGCCGTCCGTGGCGACCAGGCCGGAATGACGGACATGAGCACGGCGCCGACAAGAGGCACAAAAAAAGCAGCGTACAAGGCATTTGAGCTTCGGGCAGGCCTAGCTTCGCGCGGCATCGATACGCCTCCTTGCTAAAAGAGTGATTTGAGTCCGCCGACGAGCGAGCCGGCCGCCTTCCCGATCAGATCAGCCGCTTGAGAACCTTTTTCAAGAATCTCGTCGGCGGCCTGCTTCGCTTTTTTGACGCCTGTCTCAATCGTGCTGTGGACGGCACCTGCAGCGGCGCTGATCGCTTTCCCGGTGAACTCCGCGCCTTGCTTCAACGCTTTTCCGGCTGCCTTCACGCCTGCGACGGTTCCTTCGATGCCCTTATTGAGCTTGTCTTTGGTCCAATCCTTGATCGCCTTGCCCGTATCGGAGCTCATGAATACGCCGACGCCCAATCCGACGAAGAAGCCGACTGCGGTCCCAAGTCCAGGAACAACGCTGCCGAAGGCCGCGCCGGCCAGAGCGCCGGCTCCTGCGCCCGCCGCGGCGCTAAGCGCGGTCGTTCCGACCATGACCGCCGACTCCACGACGAGATCGGAAGCGAACTCGGTGCTGGCCAGACCGTGGTTCTTGTTCTCGCCCCAGCCGTAGCTGTAGACGCTTCCTCCGACAGTGAAGGCGGCTCCAAGGATGCCTCCGCCTTTAAGGGAGTTTTTCCAGGCGCTTTTCTTCAAGATATTGTAGCTGCTCGACAAATCGCCTTTAATGGCTGTTTTAGGGTCCATATACTTTCCGACTTTGCCATTGTCATAGCGGTATCGGGTCCCCATCAGATTGTCTTTTTTGCGCCATTTGATGTATTGGCTGCCCAAGAACCCTTTGGGAGTTTTAGAGCCGTATACATGCACATAATCGCCCTTGATCTGAAAATGGTAGCCCTGCATGACGGAGTATGCGCCGATGACGACTTTGTCGAACAATCCCCAGGCGTTCTTGTACATCTTCACGGTTTCCTTCGCCGTCGCGTATCCCTTCGACCGCTCCTCGGCCTTTTTGTATTCGGCCGCGATCTCCCTGAGCGTATTCATCTTGTCTGTCAGCCGATCGCCGATAGAGCTGGCCATACGGCCGATCTCCGCCAGAGCCGATTCCGCGCTTCTGGCGCCAGACTGGACATAGGATTCGGGATACGCCGACTTCGTGCTGGCGATCATGCCGCCGACGGACCGGGACAAGCCTGCCGCTACCGGCTCGAACGGCTTCTCCAGGCTTTTCATGCCTGCGGCCAATTTGGATACGCTGTCGGGATTCACCTTCAGAATCACAAGCCTGCACTCCTTTCCACAAGCTGACATATCTATATGTGATCGAATTCGCCGTCATGGCTCCGTTCTGTCGTTTTCGGAGGAAAAGCGTGTTGGAGGGAGACGGGCTCCCTCAGCACGCCGATGAAGAGCATGATTACTTGCGAAGCTGGCTGGCGATATCGCGGTCGCTTTGTTCCTTGATATCCGCGACCTTCTGCAGGGAAGTGCTGATGTTGTTCACACACTCGACGAGCTTGTCGAGGCTTGGCTTCAACTGGTTGAATTCGTCGACGAAGGCCTTGGCGGATTCGCCCTGCCACCAGCCTTCCACGGATTTGATCTCGCGGTCGAGCTGATCAACGACGCTTTTCGCGTTCTGGCCCTTGTTCTTGATGGAGCTTGCTACGCTTCTCGCCTGTTCGGGGCTGAATGTCTGGTTTGCCATTTGGATTCACCTCCTTTCAAAAGAAATGCCGTGCCTTCCTCAGATCAGCAGCCGGGGCTGTGCCGGTGGGCTTCTAGCGGCGTCCCGCCGACTTGCGCGCTTCTTCCTCGCGGCGCCGCTGCTCCTGCTCCTGAGCCCGTCGCCGCTCCTCCTCGAGCTTGCGGCGGCGCTCGTCGTCGGCGCGCTGGACATCTCCGGCCAGCCCTTTGAGGCTGCTCTCCAGGCCGTCCATCTTGGACAGCAGACGGTTGATATCCGCCTGGATTTCCTTGTAGGAATCCGCGAATGCCTTGCCCGCTTCCCCCTGCCACCACGAGGCTGCGGCGGATACCTCCGTTCTGTAGCGGGCTTCAGCCCGCCTGATTTCGTCCGCGGCCGCATTCACGGCAGCGGCGTTGCCGCGGATTTCCGACGGTGTGGGCATGTGCGGCGCCTCCTTTACCTCCCGGACAGGATCGCCGTCCTGAGTCCGGTGAATTTGTTTTTCACGACCAGATACCCGTCGCCCTGCTCGAATTCCTTCTCCTGGCTGCCGTAAGGAAGTCTTGCGTTGTAGAGGTTCTGATCCTTGAGGCTGCCGAGCAGAATGCCCGTCTGCTCCTCTCGGATCGCCTTGCCGAGGCTGTCCCAGTTGTTCGCGAGCTCCGAGGTCGTATCGGCGGCGAGCACGGCGACCTTCATGCCGCGCTCCTGCTTGACGATCCGCTCCAGCAGCTCCTTGAGCGCGTATTGATCGCCTGCCGTGAACTCCGAGAGGCGGTCGATGACGAAGACCAGCTGCTTCCATGAAGCCATGAGAGCGTCCGCATCTCCGCCGGAGCGGCGGACGGCTAGCAGCTGGGACCTGCGTGCGGCCAGCTCCTCCTTGAGCTCCTCCGTGAACGCATACATATCCTCGATCCTGGACAAATCTTCCGCCCCCGGCTTGACGAGCAGCGGGTACAATCCCATCGAGCTGGAATCCTGCACATACACTTGCATGCCGTCATCTCCGAGGCGGCGGCGGAGCATCTCGACCCAGGACACGAGCAGCGTGCTCTTGCCCGCCATCGGATCTCCGGCGACCATGACGACCGGGGTCGCGGCCAGCTCTAGGCTCACCGGCTGCAGATCGCGGTCGGCGAGGCCGATCGCGATCCGGCCGCCTGCCGGGACATCGGCTCCGCCGTCATTGAGCTCGTCGATGAAGATCCGCTCCGGCATCATCGGAATCGGCTCCGCCCGGCTGATCAGGCCGTCCTCGGCAAGCCTGCTGAACTTGCCGATCAGGACATCGCTGCCAAGCCCGTCCCATTCCGGAAGCGCCGTCTGGAATTCCAGAGGCGGCGTTCCGCGCACGAGCGCCCGTCCCGGCACGCGGGCAGGCACGAGCCCTTCCGTCCGGCCGACGATGCCGTCATACTCGCTTTTGTCCGTCAGCTGCAGGCTGACGGCCATCTTGAAGTTGACGGCGAACTTGTACCGGACGAGCGCCGAGTTGGTCGCGGTGACGACCATGTAGATGCCGTACTTGAAGCCTTCCCGGGCGAGCACGATCATTTTGTCGTCCACCGCCTCATAGGTTTCCGACAGCGCGAAGTAATTGTCGATGACGACGGCGACGGCGGGCAGCCTGCCGCCCTTGCCGCGGTAGTCGGCGAAGCCGTCGCTGCCGGATTGCTCGAAGAGCCGCTTGCGCTCTTCCATCAGGCGGAAGATGTAGAGCATGAACTGGCTGATCCGGCTCTCCTGCTCCAGCGTCATCACGCCGCCGCAATGGGGAAGCTTCTCCATCGCCTTGAAGGAAGAACCGCCGAAGTCCATGACGTAAATCCGGGCTTCGTCCGGCGAATAGGACATGGCGATCGACAGGCAGAGCGTCCTCAGCAGCACCGTCTTGCCCGTTCCCGGCGCCCCGTACACGAACAGATTGCCTTCAGCGGCAAAATCGATGACAAGCGGCTCCTGCAGCTGGCCGCGCGGATCGTCGAGCATGCCGGCGGAGACGGCGAAGATCGGCTTGTCCGCCGGCCAGATGCCGCTCTCGCAGGAAGCCAGCGCCGCCTCCGGCAGCATGCCCTTCAGGTCGAGCTGCTCCGGCAGCGGCGGCATCCACGGACCTTCCAGCGGCAGGATGCCGCCGTCCCTTGCCGTCGACGCGATATGATCGACCATCGCCTTGAGCTGGCTCGGCAGCTCCCTCGCCGCGATCTTCTCTTCCTCCGCGGGATAGATCTGCTCCGCCCTGCCTCCCGGCCCCAGCTCGTAGATCCGCTTGACGCGGTTCTCGCTGCGCAGCATCTCGCCCTCGGGATCATAGTCGGCTCCGGAGTAGGCAGACTGGAAGAGCTCGAAGATCTCGTCGTTGCCGACCTGGATGTAAGCCCGGCCCGGCTCCTTGATCAGGGCCGCATCCGGACGCTTGATGACATCCTTGCTGTCGGCCTCGTCCTGGACCTTGAGGCAGATCTTGAACTTCGAGTTGCTCCAGATCTGGTCGTCCACGACGCCGGCCGGCTTCTGGGTGGCCAGAATCAAATGGACCCCGAGGCTTCGGCCGACGCGAGCCGCGCTGACGAGCTCCTTCATGAACTCAGGCTGGTCCTGCTTCAGCTCGGCGAACTCGTCGGCGATCATGACCAGATGCGGAATCGGAGGCATGTCTCCCCGGTCGTCGAGGCTGTAATAGAGCTTCTGGTAGCGGTCGATATTGTTGACTCCGTACCGGGAGAAGAGCCGCTGCCGCCGCTGCAGCTCGCTCTTGATCGATAGCAGCGCCCGCGTCGTCTGATTGCCTCCAAGGTTCGTGATCGTGCCGACAAGATGCGGCATGCCCTTGAATACATCCGCCATGCCGCCGCCCTTGTAGTCGATCAGGACGAAGACAATGTCATGGGGATGATAGTTCACCGCCAGCGAGATGATGATGCTCTGCAGCAGCTCGCTCTTGCCCGATCCCGTCGTGCCGGCGACGAGGCCGTGCGGACCGTGCCCCGTCTCATGCAGATCGAGGCTGAACAGCGAGCCGCCGCCTTTCACGCCGATCGGCACGCTGATGCCCTTGAACGTGCGGTTGCGGCTCCAGCGCTCCGCCAGCTCGACCTCGCCGACCGTACGGACACGGAGCAGATCGAGCAGCGTGACGGAGGCGGGCAGGGAGAAGCTCGCGCCGTTCTCCCGCAGCCGCAGCGGTCCGAGCCGCCTGACTGTCTGCTGCAGGCTCTTGAAGTCGAGCTTGTCCGGGCGGAACAGAATCTTGCCGCCGCTCTCCCGGTCCGCCAGCTCGCCGGTCTTGCCCTGCAGCGTAATGACGGTCCGGCAGTTCATCGGCAGGTAAGCCTGGTTGCCGGCAAGGAACACCGAGGAGACGCCCAGGTGCCCGCAGCGGTTGAACACGTATTTGTTGATCGGCTCGTAATCGAGGAGGGATGCGTCCTCAACAACGAAGACATAATGCGGCAGCGTCGAACCGCCTACCGTGCGGAACTCCCGGTCCTTCAGGACGGCGTACAGGTCGCCGAGCGCCTGATGGGCGACCGCCTTGCCGCACAGCAGATATCTCGTCTCCATGGCGTCATCCCACAGATGCGGCAGAAACTTCAGCCAATCCCACTTGGCGGCGCCGTCGTCGGCGGCCAGCACGACGACGCGGACGTCGTCGTAGCCGTGATGGGTGATGAGCTGCAGCAGCATGAGCCTCGCCAGCTCCGCCGTCTTGCCATCCTCGCCTGCGATTCCGCAAATCTCCGAGCCGGCAAGATCGACCGCCACCGGCACGTCCGGAACACGCTCGAATTCGAGCGCCAGCCGCTGCGGCTCCATCTGCAGCGGATCGCTCTCAAGCAGGATTGCCTGCGGGCTGTGCTTGATCGTCATCGAGAGCGGCACGTTGCCGAGGCCGAGGCGCAGAGCCAGAAAGTCCGGGTACGAGGACGTCCTCTCCCACAGCTTGCCGTCCAGGCTGGCGATCCGCTGGAGGCAGACGGCCGGCTCCGGATGGAGCTCGTTCATCGCCTTGGCCTGCTGCTCGCGGGCGATCGCCAGCTCGCTGCGCCGGTCCGCGATGAACTGCAGGTACTTGCTCTCGCGCTCCTTCTTGCGGTTCTTGTACCGGCGGATCTGCGATGCGGCCCCCGTCAGCGAGGTGACGAGCGTAATGGCGGTCGTCGCGATCGAGATCAGCAGGAACATCGACTGCGACGTCAGCGCCAGCATGAACGTGATGACGAGCATGACCGCCGGCGGCGCGAGAATCGTGAACCAGGCGATGTCGGGCTTCTCCTGGGAATACGGCGGATCGGGAATGGCGACCTCTCCACCCGGCATGTCAGGCATGAAACGAGGCTGGCGGCTGAAGGCATGCTGGCTGGTCTTCATCATGCCATCCCTCCATCCTGCAGCTCGACCCGAGAGGCTTGTCCCCCGAGCAGCGACATCCGGCTCCAGCCGGAGCCGTCCCGGAAGAACAGATCGCCTCCGATTATATGCAGGCTCTCGGCCCGTTCGCCGCAGATGCGGATGGTCCGGCCCTGGATGGGATCGATCCGATAGATCGTGCCGCCGTTGCGAAGATTGGCGACATACAGATAACGTCCGTCGGCGACGATGCTGCCCGCTTCGATATCCTCGAAAGCCTCCGCCACGGCTCCGCTTTCCTTATCGATCAGCGTCAGCGTACCGCGGTTGTCGGGATCGCCGAACGCAAGCCAGCCGCCGATCGGAACGATCGCCCCGCAGCGGCAAGCCGACAGCCGCTCCCGCTGCTTCCCGCCCGTCCGGATGACATGGATTCCTGCATCCGCACTGAAGTAGATCCGGTCCTCGTCCACAAGGAAGCCGCGCGCCTGCTCGTCCGTCAGCCGTGTTTCTCCGCTGCCGTCGGTATGGCAGCGGTACAGCCGCAGATCCTTCTCGCTTAAGTAATAAAGCCATTCCCCCCGCAGCGTCAGACCGCTGCAGGGAGTCTCGGACAGCAGCCGGCCGCGGCCGCTCGCGGGATCGTACGCGCATAACGCGCCGCCGCGCAGCTGGTCGCTGCCGTACACGGCATCCGCTCCGGCGTTCATGAACCAGAGCAGGCCGTCGATCCGGGAGACGCCGCCGGACGGATCGAGGCAGAGCGTCCCTGAGTAGCGGTCGACATCGCTGATCCAGACTCCGTTCCCCGCCTGCAGGACGAGTCCTCCATTCGCCAGATTTCCCTGCACCTCGTCACCTCCCTATATCAGCGTGAGCAGAGCTCCGTGTCCGACTCCTTCTTCCTCCAGCGTGCGGCGCCCGTCCAGAATGCGCCCCAGCGGCTCCGCCTGCAGCCTGCCTCCCTGCCCGGCATCCAGCTCCAGATTCAGCGCTTCGTCCAGCATGGCGAGCAGCTCGCCGGCCGTAACGAAGGCCGGGATCTTCAGATCCACGGCAGGGCGCCTATCCGCCTGGAAGGTCACCATGATGTAGTCCATGCAGAAGCTTCCTTTCCGTCAATTCTTCACCGACAGCAGCAGCTCGCGGTCCATCTTCATCCGGAAGGGAGAAGTCGTTCCTGCCCCGCTTGCCGCTCTCAGGTACTTCGTTTTGAACCGGTAATCCGATTCGGCCGATACCTCCACCTTCGTCACCGTCCGCTCCGTCGAGGGATCCTCGTTCTCCGCGATGTCCAGAGTGACGACGATATCGTTCCACTTGCCGTTGTTGGAGCGGAAGCGGAGCGTGTCTCCGGATCTGGAATCGAGCGAGGCGTTCATCGCCGCGCCGAATGCCTCCGAGAAGTAATCCTTGAACCGTTCGGGATCGACCTTGGCGTCCAGGCCGCGCATCGCCTCGTACTGCAGGCTGCGGTCCTTGGCGGACCGGGCTGCATTGCTGAGCGAGGTGCCCAGAGCAATCTTGTCCTTCATCACGAGGCTGATCTCCACCAACGGCTCGATCAGGATGGATGCGAGGATAACCAGCAGCAGTCCGATCGCGATCGTACGCATTCCCCTCAGTCCCGTCTAATCGAAATAGTAGGTCAAGTCCTTGTAATGCTTGAGGCCGACTGTCGTAAGCGAGAAGCTCACCGGCACCTCCTCCTCGATCTTCCTGCCCCAAACCGTGATGCTCAGCGGGTAGACGGCGCTCAGCGTCACCTTGACCGGCTTGCCTCTCTGCCTGTACGGCTTCTGAATCTCGGTCGCGTTCTCGTAGCTGGCCTCGTCGTCGGAGCCGACGGCGTCGTAGTCGTCCGCGTTGACGACTGTCAGCTTGATGTCGTTCGCCTTTTCTCTGTAGATCGGCCTGTTCTTGAGCCGGTCGAGAGCATCGTCGTAATAGCTGCGCTTGACATAGTTGTCGCCTGCCGCCACCTGGGACAGATTGAACGTCTCTACGATGAGCGTCGTATACCAGGGAAAGAAGAAGACGAGATTCGTGAACAGCATGATGGCCACCGACACCAGCATCGTCGCCAGCAGGGCTTTGGCTATGCCGCGCATGGACTCACCCGCCTTTATTTGATCAGATCATCGATCTTCTTGATGAACATGTCCCACACGTCCGTCACCCAGGTGTTCAGGTTCTGGTTGATGATGGCGACGACGGCGCCGATGATGACGATGACCGCCACTGTGATCGCAATGCCCTTGATGCCGAAGTCACCCGACTCCTCGCTCCAGAACGATTGTTTCTTGACCGGTTTCTTATCCATGACCGTTTCCCCCAGTGAAATGAATGATGTAATAGATGAGCTTGAAAATTGTACAAAGACCGCTGCTCAGGTGGAGGCAGAAATTCGGGGACAACAGCGATTGGAACAATGCTCCGCGAATGCAGCCAATAAGCGGCCTCGCGCAGGTGGAATGTTTATATGATGGACTCCTGAATTACTGGAACATCTTGATCGAATCCAGAACCGTGAACAGATAGTATATGGCGATGTACACGATCAGCACCGCGATCAGCACCAGCTGCAGGCGGGAATTGCTCCGCTCGCGCCGCTTTAGATCGTCTTCCAGCGCGACGACGCGGAACTCGTCGACCTCGTTCTTGAGGTACTCCATCTGCGAGATGTTGTCGTACCCTTTGAGCCGGGTCTCCATGATGTCGCAGAACTTGATGATGTAGTGCAGCGGCACCCGCTTCTTGAACTGCTTGAGCGCGTATTCCTCGCCGTACTCGATATTGTCGAGCATGACTCCAAGCTCCTCGGCCATATCCGGATTGGCGCTCGGCAGATAGTCCCGGATGACGTCCGCGAGATAAATGTTGACGGACTTGGCGTACTGGTAATACGCCATGCTGTAGAATCCCGGGAAATCGAGCGCGATGTTGCGGTTCTTGCGCTCGATCTTCTTTTCCAGCTCGGAGGCCGGGTACAGCCAGCCGAGGAAGATCAGCACGGCCGCCACGCACCCGATCAGCCGGTTGGCGCTCAGCGCCAGCAGCGTAATCAGCACCGCTCCACCCGAATACAGCAGCTGCTCCACCCGGATCTCCGCCGGCTTCTTCGCCAGATCGAGCCGATCGATCAGCTTCTGCAGCCGCAGCCGCTCCGGCGAGCCCATCAGACGGTCGGCATATCTGGCGGCCGTTCCGCTCTTGAACTGCTGGAACCGGGCGCGCCTCGCCTCGCTCCGCCGTTCCTTGAGCAGCCGGCGGGCGCGCTGCTTCTGCCGCCGGTTGACCGGCCGGAACATCGGATACAAGAACGCTTTGACAATGTACAGCACCGAGATCAGCGCGCTTATTTTGGCGATTGCGATCATTTGGCCCCACCGCCTCCCGGCCCGAGATTGCCCTGCAGCGCCTGGCAGCGGGCGAAGCTGATGCAGATGACGCTGACGAGCAGGGAGTTGATCACTTTGCCTGCTGTCGTATGGAGCATGAATTCCCGGAAGTCGGGCACCGACAGAGCGTAAAAGAAGAACAGGACGATGATCAGCGTCTTGAGCAGGAAATCGCGGTTCATCTTGCGGAAGATTCGATCCTTGCGGACGTTGATCTCGCGCAGCACGGCGTTTTCGTCGACGATGTCGAGGAAGATATCCGCCATCCCCTTGCGCTCGTTGTACTCGAATGTGATGGCCTTCTTCGTGAAGTTGTCGAACTTGGGGCCAAGCTGCCGGTTCAGCAGCAGGATGGCCTGCTTGAACGAATAGCCGTTGTTCTCGCAGTTGTCGATGAACTGCTGGAAGTAAGGCCGGAGAGCAGGGCGTATGTATTCTTCCGTCGCCATCACCTTCTTGATCGCGACCAGCACCCCGTCGCGCGCCAGCGGACAGATGATGTCCTCGGCGTCCATGATCGCCTCCAGCCGCTCCGCCTTGATCGACTTGGACTGCATGACGAAGTAGGTCAGCAGCCCGATGAAGATCGAGATCGTGACGACGACCGACAGCGTCACATTCTGCATGAAGAACACGATCAGGAGCGCCGTCAGGGCGAACAGGATGCAGAGGAGGGAGGTGAAGCTCTCCAGCGTCAGCGGCAGCCGGAAGTCGAGGATCAGCTCCTCTGCCAGCCGGTTGTATTTGGTGAACACGTTCTCCTTGCGCCGCACGATCCGCTCCCGCTTGATCCGCTCCACATAACGCCTGGTGTTGTAGCGGCCGAGATGCTCCGCCAGCGTGTCGACCAGATTCAGGATGAACCGGCCGGCACCCTGGAAGAAGCGGACCTCGAACACCGCATTGAAGAGCACGAAGGCGCCGATGCCGAGAAACAGGCTAACGAGAAGCGTCGTATTCATCCGGCACATACCTCTCTGTCTCGTTGTCGTCCGGCATCCGGGTCAGGAAGTCGAAGCGGCTGCGCTTGATGCCCGCCTTGAGCATGGACTGCTGCACCTTCTCCGACAGCATGCCGACGCGCTTATGCTTGCCGACGATCTTGAGCACCCGGTGCGTGCCCTTCTCCTCCAGCACATCCTCCGAGATGAACTTGTAGATCGGGTTCACGATCGGCTCCAGACCCTCGGAGCCGAGAATCTCGGATATGGAGGTCACCTTGCGCGTGCCGTCGGCCAGCTTCTCTTGGAAGATGACAAACTTGACCGCCGTGCATATATTCCTCAGCGCCAGCTCCGCCGGCTCGTTGGAGGCCATGAGGTAAGCGGTCAGGAACCGGTAGATCGCTTCCCTGTCGCCCTCGGCATGCAGCGTGGTGAAGAAGTAGTGTCCCGTCTGCGCGGCACGCAGCGCAGTCGCGAACTCGCCCGGCGTCCGCAGCTCGCCCGGACCGATCCAGTGCGGCGACTGCCGCATCGCGTTGATGAGCAGATTCTCCATCGTCGCCGGGCTGGAGTCATCCTCGTCCGGCACCGATTCGTACTGGAGCACGTCGTTGATGACACGTCCGTGATCGGTGCCGCCTTCTCTGCGCAGCAGCCTCATCTCCGAAGGATTCTCGATCGTAATGATGCGCGACAGCGGATTGATCTCCTTGATCAGCACCTCGTTCAGAGTCGTCTTGCCGCTGCCTGTCGGCCCGACCGTGATCCAGGAGAGATCCGCCTTGGGGATGAGCGACAGCAGCTTGAACATGTTGGCCGAGAACGATTCGTTCTGGATCATCATCTCCGGCGTGACCGACTTCTTGCTGAACTTCCGGATGACAAAGGCCGGCATGTCGTAAGGCGAGATTTCCGCATGGGTCGCGTTGACCCGGTAACCCTCGATCGTGCGGGCGTTGACCATCGGAATCTTCGGAGTCAGCCTCACCTTGGAGACGCCGATCAGCTTGGATATGATCCGCTCCATATGCTCCCGGTCGCTGAAATGCTGATCCCAGGCGAGCGACTTGCCTCCGCTCTCGACAAAGATCTGCTCCGGGCCGTTCGCCCGGATCTCGTCGATCGCCGGATCCTCCATCGCCTTGGTGATCGGCCCATAGTGGGTGATCTCGTCGACAAGCGCCTGCTTGAGCGAAAGCAGATCGTAGTGGCCCTCGACCGTTGGACGCTGGGAATCGACGAACTCGTTGATGTAGGACTTCGTCATCTCCCGCTTGCGCCCGGGATCGCTCTCGCGGCGGAAAGCATGCGTCGCGATCTTGGTGATGTACTTCTGGCACAGCTCGAGCACCTCGTCGAAGGTGATCGTCGTATACTTGCTTTTCAGGTCCTCCATATCCTCGGCGCTCTGCGCCTGATGGGACACTCTCTGCTGCAGCTCGCTGACCTTGGCCCGCGTAAGCATGACTTTCCTCCCCCTCTATTGGCTTCCGAGCAGATCGGCCAGCTTGCGCATCTCGCGCAGGAAATATTTGTTCATCAGTGTCGTATCCTTCACGTACAGCTTGCCCTCCAGCACCCCGCCGGCAGCGCCTTTGACGAGCGGCAGCGCCGCTGCGATCTTGAGCCCGAAGTCGCCCAGCACTTTGTGATCGAACGGCAGGTTCTGCAGGTTCATGAGGATCACGCTTGTGAACTTGGCCGTGCTGATGCCGATCGAGGAGACATAGTCGAGCATCTTCATGATGTTGCCCGCGACGTCGACCCGCTCCGAGCCGGTGAAGAAGCCGACATGGCAATACTTCATCGCGCCCACGCTGAGCTCCAGAGCCGGGATGTTCGGGATATCCAGCAGGATGATGTCGAACATTCCCTTAAGCGTCTCGATGACCCGCTCCAGATGCTCGAACTCGAAGTCGAAATATTCTTCGATCAGGTCGTAAGGGCTGGGCGACAGCAGGTACAGCCGCTCGTGCCTGGTCTGGATCAGCTCGTCGCGGAAGTCGGCCTTGTCGCTCTTGAGCACCCGGATCAGCCCGCCGCCCCGCTTGTTCGGCTTGACATCGAAGTATTGATAGAGATTCGGATAGAACACCTTGAGATCGACCACGCAGGTATTGAGCCCCTTCTGCGACAGCAGATAAGCCAGATTGCTGATGAGCAGCGCGTTGTCCGTAAAATCGCTCGCCGGCATGAAGCCGACGACGCTGTAGATCAGCCGGCTGTCCTGCAGCTCCGCTCCGACGAGATCGGTCGGGCTGAGCTTTTGAAAGATGCCTCCTAATTTCCGTTCTGCTTGTCGATCCACGACTCCACCTCGTTCTGCAGCGTCGGCAGCTGGTCTACGATCGCCTGGCTGTCGCTGCGGCTGAGGATCGTGATCAGCAGGGACTTGTTCTCCATGCTCTTGAACTTCGCATAGTAGTTGATCTGGTCGCTGGAGCCTTCCAGGAGCAAGGCTCTCGGCTGGATGTTCTTGAGGAAATCCTCGCTTTTCATGACGGTCTGGCGCTTGTCCTCGCTCAGCTTCAGCACTTCCTTGTACACTTCGTAAATGGAGTGGCTGTTGCCGTTCAGCATATCCTTGACGACAATGCTGTCGAACAGCACCTCGGTCTTGGTCGTCTTGCCCTGGGACACGCTGTAGATGTCGTTGGGATTGCTGGCCGCAGGCTTGTCGACCTCATAGGATACCCGGATCCGGACGCGGTCGCCCGGCATCAGGATGTCGCCGCCGGCTTCGAGAAAGTTGTAGGGGAGCGTCAGCACCTCCTGCTTGTCGTCCAGCTTGTACAGCCATTCGTTTTTCTTCGGCACCTCGGCGGCCAGCTGATCCTTGTAGAGAACGCCGTTGCCGCGCAGGTAATACTTGCTGAATTTGCCGACAGCCTCGTCCATATGCTCAGCCAGCACCATATCGTCGGTATACTCCTTGCGGATGATCGCATATTTCTGCAGCTGCTTTTCCGTCAGGACGGTATGGGCCGGAATGCCTCCGCTATCGCTGACCCGCAGCACGTCGACCGTATCCTTGGCAGCCTTGTTGGCATTGGTGATGACGACGAACGAATCGGCGATGACAGCGAGGCTGAACAGCAGCGCCATGATTTTCTTGAACGTATTGCGGTTGGGCGAAACGCTCTTGATCGTGCTCAAATCCATCTTACTTGGCTCCCTCCATCAGTCGCAGCAGCAGGTCTCCGAACGCTCTCTCGTATTCCTTGCCGGAATGGACCGCCGTTATATCGGTTTCAATCTGGGTGTCGAACTCATGGCTGAAAGGAATGCAGCCGGCCGTCTTCATCTCATAGCCGAAGCTTTCGCTGAGCCCGGAGGAGAGAAGCTCGGCCGTCTTGTCCGGCGTGAACGGCTCCCCCTGCAGCCTGGAGCGGTCGTTGTATTTCGTGACGATGACCTTGGACTTGGCGTTCATATACAGCGCGTCATCCCGGCTCAGCGCGACCTCCGCATTGCGCGCCGTGCTGAGCACGGCGTGGATATTGTTGGGCACGCACAGCCCGAAGGCATCGACATGAATCATCGCATCCCGGAACGCGGGCAGCAGATCCATCGGCAGATCCAGCACGATGAGATTGAACCGGTTCCGCAGCATCGACAGCAATCCGACCAGCTTGGAGCTGGTGCAGAACTGCTCGATCAGCTTGCGGTCCTGGAACGAATAACCGAGCGCCGCCAGCCAGAGGTTGTCCTTGACCGGAAAGGCGGTCGTCATGTAATCCTGAGGCCTCGCGAGAGTTCGGATCAAAGATGCATTAAGTTCCTCGTCCCTCTTGGTCTCGTCGTGGAAGCGGCTGAAATACATGTTTGAGCTGCGGTACTCCAGATCGAGGTCGATCAGGAAGGCGCTTAGTCCCCGCTTCTCCGCCTCGGAGACGAGATTGACAGCGGTACTCGTCACTCCGCTGCCGCGGTGTCCGGTCACAGCGACAGCCCGGCTGATGCCTCTCCCGATGCCGTCGAACGCTCTGGCGAGAGGATCCGTCGCTTCAAGCGGCGCCTCTTCCCTCGGTTTGGGCCGGAACCGGTCCAGGAATGATTTTTTGCGGTCGGGCTCCGACTCGGCTTCCCGGCGCCGCTGAGCGGCAGGCTCCCGATCGGATCGGGCGGCTTCTTTGTTGTTCCTGATGTCCGAGAGCGCCTCGAAAGCCTGCCGGTACATATAAGCCGGGATGCGGGGATATGGGCATGAGAGCGTGACGATCTGCCCTGAATACGCGCGGAGAAGATGTTCCATCCCCTTCAGCCGCCTCTCATGACGGAGCAAAAGCACCAATCGGAACCCCGATGGCCGGTTGCGGGACATCCAGGCGGCGATTCTTTCCAGATGATGGCGGTCTGTGCCGGAATCTCCGGTCAAGGCGTCGTCTGTCACCAACAGGCCGTCGACGTCAGGTCTCGCTTCTTCGAGGCCATTCAGGACGCTGCCCAGCAAGAGCTCTTCGACGTTGAGAATATCTTTGGGTTTCGGCGCGTAGGCCGCGGCAAACCGGTGCGAGAGACCGGATACGAGCAATACTTTCAATCGAATCACCTGGCGTCATAGAATTCTATCTTTATGCAAATCTCTATCATTGACCTTGACCAGCCAATATGAGAGAATAGCGCCGTTCTTTTCCAAAGCAAGCTTCAATATTTCTAGACCTGAAGGTGGCAAAGGCATGCCTTATGTATTCATGGATGGATTCATCCTATTGCTGCTTCTTCTATGTTCCGTAGCGGATATCAGATGGAGGCGGATTCCAAACAAATGGCTTCTCTTGCTGCTTCTGGCAGGCATAGGCCGCCAGTTCCTGTCCGGAACGCCTCTGGAATCCTTGCCTGGCATCCTGCTGCCTTCCTTGCCGCTGCTGCTGCTGCGCTCCTGGCTGGGGCGCGTCGGCGCAGGCGACATCAAGCTGCTGGCCGCGACGGGCGCAGCTGCAGGATGGCTGCTGAATCTGTATGTATTCCTGGCCGCCTGTCTTTTGGCGCTTGCCTGCGCGGCTCTGGTCCGAGTCGGAATGAAACGCCGGATCGTTTCGGTCCCATTCGCGCCCTTCGTTCTCGCCGCATTTCTTTCGTTATATGCAATCAGCTATGTTTGGAAAGAAATCCTTTAAAGCAGAAAAACAAATATGTGATTATTTACCTATAACCGCTCTAGAACTAGTTAAAACGACTTAAACCGTTATTTTTTTCCTGGATTGAAATCTCTACTTACCTAATTAAAGTCTCTATAAAATGTGTATTATTGCTATCATATACATTTATTTGAATTTCAATAATTACTTTCGATACTGATCATCTGGCTTTCGACGATTTTTTATCCAATTCCTTCTTATTTAGTGCTATTCGTCATGAAAATGAAGATAAAGAGCTAGTTTGGAAAAGAAATAAGTGCTCATGGTCCTAATCCTTTTTAGGTTCCTGGCAGGTAGACAAATAAAAAAGCGGTCCTGCATATGCAGGATCGCTTAAATTGCCATTCAGCTAAATTGCCATTCAGCTGAAAAGGGAAAGGGAAGAAATCCATCGATTCAGCTTGACGGTTTCACTTGTTGCCGCTGCACAAGGTTGCGGCCCGCATCATTCGCCAGGGTTCCGCCACGCCAGAACAGCCATGTCGGCCGGCTCTTTGACCCCGTTCTGCCAGACGCTCTCCCGCCGAACGGTCTCGATCATCCTGAAGCCGCAATCCGACAACAGGCCGATGGCCCCTTCCTTTGCCAGAGGCAGCTCCGCTCGAATTTCCTCCACGTGGACATGATGGAACAAATACGCTCCCAACGCCCGAACAGCGCCGCCCGTCAGAGCCATCCATGCCGCCGCCGCTTCCCGCTCCTCCGGCCGATCCGGCAAGACGGCGGCAAGCAGCGCGGTCCGCGTTTTTTTATCGAAATGCACCGTCATCCATCCGGCAAGAGCTTCCGGTTCATCCGGGGCGACGATTCCCCACGATACGCTTTTCCGCTTGTAGTAGTCCCGTTCCAAATGCCCGACGATGTTGCGTACCGCGTTCAGGCTTTGCCTGCGGTCCCGGTTGATGAGGGCATGAAGCGCTTCCGCATGGAAGGGCTCGATCTTGGCCAGCTCCACTGAGCTTCCGCCGAGCCAAGGAAAATCACCGAATGCGGCAGTCAAATTCATTCCGCCTATTTTAGAAGCCTGTGCCTGTACTTTCGCTGTCCCAGGCACCTCGTCTATTTTTCTCCTCTTTGAGCTTCTCGGTGCCGTTCCCAGTCCCGCTTCCCGCAGCGCTTCGTTCCGCCGAACGAGTCTGCGCGCACGCAAGCTCAGCGGCTGCCCGCGCCGCTCCTGAAGCAGCAGGCCGACGAGAACAATCGCCTCGAACAGGCTCTCCTCTTTTTCGGTCATCGGATACTCGCTCAAGTAGGCGGAACGGAATGCCGAGGCTCTCCATGGGTCGGCGAAGAAAGTGCTGTAGTAGACCAGCGTCCGGGCATAGTCGATCCTCCGGTCTCCAAGCTGGCCGTTGGTCCAATCCAACGCCATATAACGCCCCTCCCGCACGACGATATTGGCCAGATGCAGGTCCATATGAATGACGCATTCATTGCAAACCCCCGCGGATTCAACGAGCACCCGGAGCAGGTCGTGAAGCTCAGGCTCGTCCCTGATGCCGGCATAGAAATACGCATGATTCTCCAGCTCCGGCCTGGGAATGAAATCGGGCATGTCCGCAGCTGCGGAAGCCCGGTGAAAGCCGGCCATCAGCCTGGCGCTTGCGGCCACCGTCTCCGCGTCCGCCTTGACGATGGCCTCCCCTCCGTGGACGGTCACCAGTACGGGCCAATCCCTTCCTTCTCCCTCCCCTTCGCTCTGCCCCCAGGCTACCGGCGTTGGAACGGACATTCCGAGTCCCTTCATCCACTCCAGCAGCCGATATTGGACACCGGCGTCTGGCCTGGCATGCTTGCTCCACGTCTTCACGACATATCGCAAGCTCCCCCGCGCGACTCCTGCCACCTCGGCCTCGAATCCGGATTCCATCGGGAACGGCTGAGTTCCGGCCGGATCGAGAAGCAGCTCGTCCCATTCCGGAGTGGTTTGGCGCCATTCAATCCGTTGCAGCATTCCAGTCATTCCGCCCCATCCTTTTTCTCCCCCGCCGCATGCAGAGGGATCATCAACTCGATTTGCCCGTCCGCTCCGCCGAACCGGTCGTCGTACTTCTCGTACATGATTCCATTCGCCGGCGAGAGGCCGAGTCCGGGCAGCAGCCTGGTATAGATCGCTTCCCTCATCTCCCAGATCTTCCCGAGATCCTCCAGTTCAAATACCGCGTAGGTACAGGCCGGAACGGCCACAGCCGTCAACCCCTGCGGAACCGCTCCGGCATCCGCGGTCTCAAATCCCGCGATATACCCGAACACCCCGGATTCGCGCGGGCCGCCGGATCCGATCAGCTCGTTCGGATTCACCCTGCCCGCAATCTCGTGGGCACGCCGCAAAAAGCGCTCCCAAAGCTGTGGAATTCCATTCTCTTCCGTCAGCTGCCGGGCATCCCAATCCAGCCCCACGACCGTAAAGGCATCCTTGACGACGATTCTCGGCCCGTCCCGGAGTTTACGGCTCTGCTGCAGTCTTTCACTCATCGCCTCGACTTTGCCCAGCAGCTTGCCGAGCTCTTCCATTTGCCCTCGGATAGCTGCTTCACGCTCCTTCAGCAGCGGCTCCAAGGACTCATCTTCATGCAGGTCTCCGCTGTCTTTGAGAGCTTGAATCGTGTCCAGGCCGACCCCGAGCGAGCGCAGCCACATGATCCGCCGCAGCATGCCGAGCTGCTCGAACCCGTAATAGCGGTAGCGGTTGTCCTCTCCGACGGCAAGCGGACTGAACAAGCCGATGGAATCGTAATGGCGAAGCGTCTTTGCCGACACGTCGAAGATGCCGGCCATCTGCCTGATCGTAAGCATGGCTTTGACCTCCATTCAATAGGGAGCCTCGACATCCATTCTAAAACATTGCCGCCGGGGGAAGGTCAATCCCTTCTCCGCTTTCCGCCATTTCTCCGCTTTTCTTGTCCCCCCCGCAGCCTGGCTACCGCAGCAGCATGCCGGCCGAATGGCCGGCTGCGGCGAGCAGCAAGCCGAGCGCGACGCTGACGGCCAAATACCCGAACAGCGGCATCCACTGCTTCATCCGCCCATAACCGGCCAGCTCATACTGGAACGTAGAGAAGGTCGTATAGGCTCCCAGGAAGCCGGTGCCCAGCAGCAGGATCAGACGCGAGTCCGAGGTAGCGCCGTACAGCAGGCCGATCAGAAACGAGCCGGACAGATTGACCAGCAGCGTTCCGTAAGGAAAGCCGGACGAGCTCCTCTTGCGGACAAGCTCGATCAGTACGAATCGCAGAATCGCTCCCGCGAAACCTCCGATTCCGATATACATCCACGTCATTGGCCTCGCTCCTCTCCCGCTTGATTTCTTTCGAACGTTCCCAGCTTCACCCCGGCCATCGTCACCAGGAAGCCTCCCAGCAGACTCCCACCCGCATACAAGGCGGCGGTCCACAAATGTCCTGTTCCCATCAGCTCCGTCATTTCCCGGGAAAAGGCGGAGAACGTCGTGAAGGAGCCGATAAACCCGGTTCCGAACGAAGAACGGAAATGCGGATGGACGATGAACCGGGTCGTCGTCGCCGTATAAAAGAAGGCGAGCACGAAACATCCCGCGAAATTCACGGCCAACGTGCCGAATGGGAAGAGGGAGCTGCCCCCCGTTCCGACCCATTGGCCCAGGCTATAACGCAGCAGCGCTCCAAGCGTGCCTCCTATGCCCATCAGCATATAAATCATCTCGATCTTCTCCTTCTTTCGTCGACCAGATGTTGAACGAGTGCAATAAAATAGACCCCTACCAGCAAGCAGCGCTGGTAGGAGTCATCAGCCCTTGGGCGTTTAAAGGCGAACTCCATCGCCTATGCGGTTGAAATTATCTTATACGCGGCATGCAGCCGGCGTCAACGGATTTTCCGTTTTCCCCCAGTAAGAAGGAAAAAGATGCGAACCTATCGTTCCGCATCTTTCTTTGCGTGGATAACCTTAAATTAGGACCAGAAAGATTTTGTGATGATGACCAGCAGAATGAACAGGACCAAAACGGCAGCTGGGCTTTTGAATGCATCGCCATATCCAGCTTCAGACATTGTTCATACCCCCTCTCGTTGATTCTACCCTACTTTATGAATCTAATCGTTGAGATGTTTGGACGGGTAGTATATTTGTGCTGATGCTAGGGTGGGTCTAGTAGATTTATAAATACGGCTGCCAGGGAGCGAACGCAACTGCCCTTGGGACTCGAATCCCGAAGCGCCCCCATTCCATCCCAGCTTGTTTAGTTCTTTTTAGGCTGGTTGGGGGATTTGGCTTTCAAATCACGCGATCATGTCGACGACAAGGAGACTGCAGCCTATTTTATATGGACAGGTGCCCTTTTATCATTCAAAGCATATTGTAGAGTATGACAAAAAGGAGGCACACCATGCTACACAATCAATCTTATATGCCACAATCGGCTGTTATGCCTGAGCATTACCAACAGATGCAATCAAGCCCGAGCCAGGCTAATTTGGGACCTCAAGCTTATGAGCAGCCTGCTCCTTCCCCCTATCATAACAGCGTTGATTCTGGTCAAATTCAATCCCTTCCTTACATGCACGACTATCACCACATGCACGACTATCACCCCATGCATGATTTCCACCCGATGTATGGCTGTCACCCCATGATGGATGGCTATTACCCCATGATGGACGGATGCCACCCGATGTATGATTACCACCCGATGATGGACGGATGCCACCCGATGCATGATTACCACCCGATGATGGATGAAATGTGGGATGAGCATATGTTCCACGATTACTACCATCCTCTTTACGATGGATGGGAGTTCGAATCCTACGATTATCATCATGCTTGGCTGCATCCTATGACGTATATACATCCTCATCCTCATCACTTCTGTGTCCCCGTTCCTTGCCAACCGGCTGGCGAATCGCAGAAGAAGGCGGCCTATCAACAACCCTAAGTTAAACTAAAAAAGGCAGTTTGACTGGCAATGACATTCAATCTGCCCTTTTTATCTCAACATCCATTATGGTGCCAGACTGCCCTCAAGCCTCGAACGGCTCCTGCATGGGCCGATCGGGATTTGGATCAGGCTCGTTTGTCCGAGCGGGGCCAATCCATAAAGCTCATTCATGGAATTGACATCAAACCCTAGCAGCGGACGCCCCTCCATTCCGGATGCACAAGCAGCGAGCAGCAAGCGCTGAACCAGCATTCCCGCTTCCATTTGCAGAATCCGATAGCCGCGATAGCCAAGCTCGGCATGAAGATGTCCCCGATCGCCCGCCACATGAAAGCTCAGCGGAACCTGGAATAAGTTCACGTTATCCAAAGACATCGCATCCTGAAGCCGCGGCCTTTGATCTCCAGCCTTAACAAGCTGCAACGCATGCGTCATGCCATCATAATGATAGGAACCATCGCGAATTCCTTCAACGCCATAAAAGCAGCCATACAGCTGTACGCGGGACATCGGACTCTGGATTGAACCGTCCAGATCGTTTCGATAGCGATAGGAGCTCATGGTCTCTTGCAATAGTGCCGCCAAATCAGACTGACTCACTGGTTTCAATACAAATTCATTTTCCGGCGAGTAACGCTGCCTGCAAGCCTCTGCCAAATCATACGTGAGCCTATCTGCTTGAGGCAAAAAATGACCCTCGTCTTGATGGACGGCCTGTTGCTCTCTTCCCAGCTGTTTGAACAAAAGGGCGGAATCCATTATGGATGCTTCGTTCAGCTTGGTCAGCATGGGATAGTCCGATACTTTTTTTGAACGTACATAGTGATCGTGCTTAAGGATGGGAAGCTCGCTGCATAATTCGGCTGAAGACATCCGATTATTAGTGCTGATGTCATGGCGGAACCATTCCATGGTTGAATCTGCCGCAAGCGGAATTACAGCGTATACACTCTCCTCTGCCTCCGACAGTCCAAGCAAATGGTTGACGGCACGGTCAAGAAACTGAAAATACACTCCCGTCTCAAAGTCGAAGCGCTTCGCCACCTCGAGCAGCTGGCCTATTACCAGACCTGCGTCCAGTCCCTGCAGACGATACGAGAAATTATCGTATTTATAAAAGTTTTTCCAAAATAAAGTCGATACAAAAACAGCTGCGAAGCAGCCCGTTACGTCGCAACGATCGCCTAGAGCGTTGCCTACATAGGAATCAAATCGACCTTCACGCAATAAAATCAACCGATGATGAGCCGCATCATAATGATAAATACCGTCCGGAATTTCCTCCAGCTTCAAATACAGGTAAATTTCGCTCGGATACAGCCCTCCGCCTGAAGGGACAAACCGTCTGCAAAGCTGCAAGGAGCTTTCCCATTGTTCCCCCGTATATTGCTCAACAACAGATTGACTAAGCTGTGCCAGACCGAAGGTATACCATAGAAGACACCCGATATCCCGCATTGTCGGCTTCCCATCGCCTTGGTTGCCCGTTAGCCTCAGCGGCACATTCGAAGCGAGCGGAAATACGGGCAAATGACGATACAGCTTATACGGCAGAGGCGCGTTCTCCCAATCAACCTCCGCATCCTGCGGCTTGGTTTTGTCAGGCTCGCATTGCAATTGGTGCAAAAATGCCTTCAGGCTCATTTCTCCTCCTCCTAATTCCCAGCACGAGGAAACCAACGCATACGAGAAGAAGCTTCTTATGGAAACGGATGCGGATAACCATTAAGCTGCTCCTGCTGAAGCGGTTCCTTTACATAACCGAGCTCTGCCGGTATTCGCAGCACCCGTTCCAGGCCAGTCAAGCGGACAAGATGATGGCCGAACGTCATGGGAAGCATGCCGGGAATGAGCACCTTCACACAATGAAGTCCGTTTCTCAGCGTTTCCGGCGTCGTTTGATCGACAACGATCACCTCGAGATTCAGCTCGCTGAATGTTTGCAGAATAAGATTCAATTCATCGGTCAAATCTGCATGCCATGCTTTTGGTTTAAACGCTTCTTGGAAGGAGATCACGGGACGATCAGGATCGAGCAGGAAATTCAGACGTTCTTCTGCTTCCTTCAAGCTGTACAGCATGGAGTGGTCTTCCATTTGCCGAACGAGAAAAGGATCATGCAGCATTTGCTCGTACTGCTCGCGGTTCGCCTCCAGCTTTTCGTTGAAAGCAAGCAGCATGCCCGCAATCTCATGAATGGCGCCCTTTGCCGCCCTCACAGGATCAGGATGCGCGCCGGCGGCGCAAATCATATTTACGCCTTGATCCGTCCTGTTTTTGGCAAGCGCCCACACGCTTGGAATGCCGTGCTCCATCGTCGAATCGAACAGATGCACCTCATACCCGAAAACATCGCGCAGCCGCTCCACCATCAGATTCATTTCCAAATCCCCTGTGGAACAGGGATCCAGCGGAACGAGCGGCAGCTGCGCGTACCACGTCATCAGAAACGAATCCCGCTCGATAACCTCCAGGATGCCGTAAAAGATGGCTTCCTCCAAGCTTCCTCCCAAAGCGCAGCCGTTGGAGGTTTCATATACAAATCCGTGGCCGCAGCCGGAGCTGTAATAAGCGAGCCGTTCCGGCACGAGAATAGGCTTCTCCTGAAGGAACGAATATCCCCACACCCAGTCGATCTTCCGGTCTGGATCGAAGGGTTGAAACGGAAAATCGGGCCGCTCATACTGCGCCGCGTCATGGAATCCTACTCGAGCGGGGTTCAGCGCCGACTCTGTTAACTGATTGAAGCTGTCATGAACCGCCGTCTTCTTTCCTCGCGGCGATATGCCGCAATAACGTTCCAAACCTTCCAATATCGCCGTCATTTCACTGTCCGCAAAAGAATGTGTGCGCCCTGCGCAGCCTTCATCCCCTGAAAACATTGGTAAAACAATGCTGGCGTCAGCAAATGGCGAGATGAGGTCGATCATTTTTGCATTCAAAAAACCGCTGCGATTGTCCAGATAATCATGGGAAAGCACGGCCTTCAATTCCTCCATCGAACGGGTGCGGTAGCTGTTCCCGCTGATTTTCGGGCTGGACTGCAGCTTTATTCGCGAAGCTGTGGCAGAGTCATCCGGTATTCCCCCGCATACGGCACACAGCGGATCCGGCAAATAAAAATGAGCTGAGCTATGGAGCGATTGCAAATGGACGAGCTTGATATGATTCTCAACTTGAGCCGTATTTGAGGCAAGAAAGGTATGGACTTCTGCTGCAATCAGATGAGCCATATGCCATAGCCCGCTGCGAGAAGACCATATATCGGAGAAAACTTCCCCTTGCCTAATAAAGTGCTGCAGCTCCCACATGTCCTTCCGATCGTTCCCAGCCATTAAAAGCCGCAAATCAGCGCATTGCGAGCAGCCTGCTTTCCCAGGAACGACAAGCGGGCCGATGACGCCTTCGCCAAAGGCTACAAAACCGCGCAGCCACGGTATACCGGATTGCTTGAATAGTTCCTCTGCCTTAAGATGCGAGGCTGAATCGCAGCCGTCGCTAAGCACGAGCGCAAGATCAGCCGTTTCGGGCAGCTCGGAATCCATATTGTTCACTCTTGCAAGCTGACAGCTTGCAGACAATAGATCGTTTACATAGTCCGCAAGCTGACCCGCGCCAACAACCGCCACAGTAGCGCTCACGCTTCAACCTCCTCTCGAAGCGAGATGCCGTATACTCCGGCCAGCTTCTCTTTCAAAAAAGGCTCTGGAGTCAAGTCAAATACGAGCAGAAGCTTGCGGCTGCGGTTCAAATGCCGCACAGCAGCCTGCAAAACCTCCCGATGCTTCAATGGGTCGCAGGCAGGGATTGAAATCGAGTCCATTGCAGCTTCCTTTACATGTATGGAAGACATATGATGCCCTTTCCCCGCCAATGGATCCGCTTTGTTTTGAGCATCCAGCAGGGCAGTCATCAGCACGCTCCGCAGCGCCCGGGTTACATTGAGATCAGCGGCATCGTACCAGCGGCCGTTGGCTTGCAGCCACACAACAGGAAAACCGGATACTGCCTCGCCCAGTCCGAACGTTGGCGATTCTTGCATCGCAGTCAAGGCGTTGATATAGTAACGGCATCGCTCATCCTCTACCTGGCTCAGCTTCACCAGCTTTATAGACGGTGTGCGAGCTTCGTATGCCTTGATCCGGGCATTCATCAAATACTTTTGCAAGGCGCGGCAAACGCCCTCCTCCATCGTCTCGCCGGCACCTACGCTTGTGATCTTATCGAAGCCTGGAACGTCGGATAGTCCGCTTTCCTCATAAGCCTGATCGGTCTGCACATTCGCCGCCATACGCGACACATAAGCTTCGATTCCGCTGAGACCCGCTTCCCTGCGAGCCTCTTCATGCGTATAACCGTTACAAATCTTTTCAGGAAGAAGAAGCGCAGGGCCGACGGACAGCGGATCGACAGGCTGTACACGGCACTGCGATAGCGGAAGCTGCCTCAGCTCCCCTTCCTCCCATAGATGGAAGAGGCCTGTTTCCGTTGATGTCAGCTGACTGAAGAAAGGCAGCAGTTCACTAGAACCCCGTTTCTCTGGATCCGCTCCTGCTTGCAGCTCGACAGCTTCGATCCTCTCGATGAATCGTCGACCATCAGCCAATGGATGAGGAAGAAACGAATGCCAATTCCCTTCCAGCGTTTCTAGATTAAGTAGAAACAGCTTATTGTTTTTCTCCGGTTTTGTTACTTCTGCTGCTGTTTTCAACCATTCGAAGACGATAACGTTAGCGAGCAGCGATTCCGCAATGGACGAAGCAGCGTGAATATTTGCATCCTTATAAACGGCAGAATGATGGACTCTGCGCCATGCCGATTCCCAATCACCCTCCGAATTCGAATACGAGAGCGGAACCGCCAGACCAGCCTGCCCAAAAATAACAGCCGGCAGCAGCACCTTGTTTTTTTGTCTGCAACTTTCATTAAGCAATCTCAGCTCCGGCTCTCCTTCTTGATCCGAGACGAACAATACCGCATCATAAGGCTCTACAATCGAAGACCAATCCACCCCCCCGTCCTTCGGCAAGCTGATCTCGTCCACCTTGACCTCTGAATCCAACTTGCGATAATGCTGCTCCAGCTCCAAAATCCGTTTTCGGTCCGCCGTTTCCGAGTTCAGGCTCAGCAAGCCGAATTGCGGCAATCCGGACTCGAATAATGATTTGACAAGCGAAACCAAAAAAGTGCCAGCTCCAACAACAAGCACGCTGGACTGACGATACAATTGAAATCGATATGCGCCTGACCCGTCAAAGCTGTCCAAAAATTCAATTTGAGAACCATAGTTCTTCACAATACGCTCTTCCAGCTGATGGGGGCGATCCTGACTTACATCTTGGACATAACCGTTCGCATACAATACTTTTGCAATCTCATAAACATGATTGCGGTATTGTTCCGGCAATCCGTCCGTTAAATCATGCATCGTATGCTCACCGTTGAATACAGGCATCAATTTTTCAATCCATTGACCAATCGTGCTGCCTTCCATCCGAAATGAACCGATATTGTTGCGGAAATAGACGCTTCCGTCCGAGCTGGGGAGAAAAAAAGTATCTCCTCTCACTTTAAGGCGCGTAGAAGGATCCAAATTTCATTCCTCCTTAGGATGAAATCCAACTTTTCATAAGAAATGAGGTCCTTTATAAGGGTATGTAAGGCTATTTGTCCGTCATGCCAGCACATGCATAGAAATAAGACACCCCTGCAACCCAAAAGCGTTTGCAGAGATGTCTTGAACCTTCATTTAACGCTATAGCCGCCTTATTACCGGCAACGGGCGCAGCCTCCGCAGCGGGCGCAGCCTCCGCAGCGGGCACAGCGGGCACATCCTGCGCAGCCTCCGCAGCCGCCGCATCCACCGCAGCCGCCGCAAAAACCGATACAAAAGCCGATGCAAACGCCGATACAAAGACGAGCATTATTAGGATCCACTTGACCTTGACCCGCATTCGGAGTTATGCCGCTCGCTTTGAACGCATCCATATTCAAATTTTGAAGATCGTTCTTAAATTCATTCATCTTAGTAGCCTCCGTTATATGTTCATGTGAAGATCATCGGCACGCACAAAAAAGGAAATGAAAGGAGAACAATCCAACTGGTCCTATGCCGACAAACGTTCATGACATATACGTATGAAAAAAGCTCCGCTGGTGTTACTGATTCATTCGCCTACTGCTCTGTACGCCTCGATAAAACCATCGCAAGCATGTATAATAACGACCAAGAAATACTAATTCACAAGAAACGGGAGTGCTCCCTGTGAACCGACACGACGCTTTATTACAACCATTGCTGCAAGAAGAGACGGACCTTCAGTTCTCCCTTTTCACGAACGAAACCGCATACAAGGTTGGAACCAGCATGATAGAAAAAGCGTTGCTGGAGAACAAATCGATCGTCGTCGATATTCGAAAAAACGGCGAGCTGTTATTTTACAGCAGAATGGAAGGCACATCTTCTCATAACGATGAATGGGTGTCATGGAAAAATAACGTTGTCCATCATTTCGGCCATAGTTCCTACTATATGCACATCCTGATGAAATCGACCGGTTCAACGGTGAAAGCCTACGGTCTCAATCCGGATGATTACAAGGCTGAAGGCGGCGCCTTCCCGCTGCGCTTGGAAAAGGAAGGAATCGTTGGCACCATAACGGTATCGGGACTGCCTGGCGAGGAAGATCACTCCATGGTTGTTTCTGTGTTGAAAGAATTGCTGTTGTAAAATGGGATAGGAAAGAAAGCAATCCTTAGCAAGATAGCAAAAGAGAGAAGCCCAGATTGGGCTCCTCTCTTTTTAACGATAACTTGCTATTACATTATAGATGTCTTGACGGCACGTCATACCATGGACACGTTTAATCCGGAGGATGTAATTTATTGATGTTTACAACGTAGGATACTTGAGCAGTCGTGCCCTTTTTCAAGGCAACAACCAGGAGATTCTCTGAATCGATCCAGGAGAAGGTCTCGATAACAGATCCTGCGTCAGGGGAAATAACCTTGGTTGCGGCATTCTCGGGATCGGTGACAACAATAATGTTCGTATTGAAAGAGGTCGGATCGGGGAAATTCAGCATCGCAAATTTAGGGGACGCAATATCGGCCAGAATCATATCGACCCTGCCTATGCCTTCAACCAGCGACAGCTCTTTCTTCGAAGTAAGACTGGCTACTTTGACGCTCTTAAGCTCAGGAATGACCAGGTACGGATAGGAAACTACGCTCTCTGGGCTTACGTGGTCTTGGACAATGGACTGCTTGCGATTTTCGAGATCGATGCCGAAGATGGTGTCCTGAGAACGGATAAAGGCCTGATTGCCTTCCCCCCATCCAATGAATTCATAACCGCCGGAGAATGCCGGGAATTGTTCTTGAGTCTTAAAGTTTTTCACCCAAAGCTGTCCATCGCCCCGGCCATTTTCAACGGCTTCGCGGTTGGAGAAGAAAATCATGAATTCTCCCTTGGGGTTGACACGAGCGCGACCGCCCCAAACGAGAGGGAGATTCTCGATCTGTTTCTTTTCCAAGGTTTCCCTGTCATACTCACCGACAGTGTCGGACAGCATCTTCGCAATCTTGCCCTCCGCGATATCCAGTCCATACAAGGAGCCATTGTAATCCAGCACATATCCGCTTTGATTTGCGATCGGGGTGAGCTGGTAGCCTTCTTCGCTATTCGGCAGCACGACTTCTTTCTTCCCATTTGCAACGGAAGAGAATTTCAGCTTGGTCTTTTTACCATCGAAATCAAAGTCGATTGTCTTCTCCTTTTTATTTTTGTCCACCTCGATGCCGGCCTCCGTTAGCTTTGCAGCTTTGGACGGATGTTCTTTAGCGGCTTTACCAGACACGGGATCGATGGAATCAATGATGTCTTTTTGGGCTGCCTGATCGGTTTCAGAGAAGATCACGCCATCGAAAACTTTGAGCGATCCCTGAACTTTATCCGGGTAAGTCCCATACGCAGCCCCAGCTCCTGCAGCCAGGATCAACACGATGCCTGAGAAAAGAAATGCCTTCTTTTTCACATTGCTTCGCTCCTCCACGAACGGATTGGATTTCACCAAAGATTTCGCAAGAAAACGGCCATTTTGCCGATCTATATATAAAACAGCCTTCAACTCGGCTTTGTTTCAGGATAGAACCATATTTTACAAATTCTGCATCTCAATCGTTCCATTCTCTCTCCGCCTCTATTTCTTCGCCTTTCGCAAGCTCTGAACTCCGGTATCAGCCGAGAACGATCCCTCTCTGCTTGTAATACAAATGTAATAATTCCTTCAGCTAGGTTTCAGTAACCGGTTTTATACTACTATCAGACCCCCCTTATTCATATATTCTCTCTGGGCCCGCGAGCAATCGCGGGCCTCTTTTTTTTGCCGAGGCTTTTCTCCTTCGTCCCCTTGAAGCGGCAGGCTTCTTGTCCCAATCCATCGTTCAACTGCCTGGGCCATTCCGGCATGATCGCCGCCGGCTTTGCGCCCCTCCGAAGCGCGTCCTGAAAACGCTGCTCGGAGTCCGGGCGATTTGATTCGACCCTTCGCGATGTCGAGGATGAAGCTCCGATAAAAGCGAAAAAAAAGGCAGCGGGGGCATGCGCCTCATCCGTTGCCTTTTTTTATCCTTGTTAACTCCGCTGTGCCCGCACCGCTTCCGCGAACTGCCGTGCCCGATCCTCCATGAGGTCGAACCGGCCCTCGCGAGCCCATTGCAGATTGACAATCTTGCTTCCCAAGCCTACGGCATCCGCTCCCGCCCGCAAATAATCCCCGATGTTGTCCAGATCGACGCCGCCGGTCGCCATCATGGGAATAAGATTCAACGGAGCTTTCAGCTCCTGCAGGTAACGATGGCCGAGGGAGGCCATCGGGAATATTTTGACCGCTTCCGCCCCCGCCTTCCAGGCTCGGACGATCTCGGTCGGCGTCATGACTCCCGGCCATACGGATATGCCTTCGGCAGCGCCGAAGGCGACCACTTCCTCGTCGAGGTTCGGCGAGATGATGAACTGCGCGCCGGCGGAAGCCGCTTCCCTCGCCTGCTTGAGATCCAGTACCGTTCCGGCGCCAATATAGGCCTGTCCGTCATAAAGCTCTCGCCAGCGGGAAAGGATCGGCAAAGCTTCGTCGGTATTAAGCGTAACCTCCATCAAGGAGATGCCGCCGCGGATGAGCGCTCCTGCCGCAGCATCCGCTTCCTGCGCTCCGATACCCCGGAATATCGCGACGATTTTTTCCTCCAGCAGCACATCAAGCAGCTTGGCCATCGGATTTACGCCCTTTCCCCGTCTTCGGCTTTGTCCCAGTAGTCGTACAGGATCTTGGCAAATAAATTCGGAAAGGCATAATGGCGCATGTCGCCAGGGCCGATCCAGCGGTATTCCGGGGGCAGCTCAGGTGAATTGCCTGCAGCTGCCGCATTCGCGCCGGCCGTCGCGCTCTGCGACGCCGCTGCCGTCTCCACGGAAGCCGCATAGGCTTCTCCCGTCTCGGCGGCGGCGCTTGCTGCCCGAGGCCACGCCGCGCTTCCGGAAGAGTCCAGCTCGGCCAGATATACGCGCATTGTCCAATGAAGATGGCTGAACGTATGCTCCTCCGCTCCCCACCAGCGGCGGGGAACGGCCGTCAGCCCGCTCTCCTCGCGCAGCAGGCGCCGCAGGTCGCCGGCATCGGCCGCCTGGCGCTCCACCGGAGGCTCCGCGAGCAGGTCCGGCTTGCGGCCTCGCTTGGCGGGACCGGCTCCGGGCTCGTCCAGCAGCACATGCGGCAGCTCCCAGAGGCTCGCAAGAAGGCCGGTATCCGGGCGCTGGCGGATGAGGACGCGGCCGGCATGCTCGCCGGTGCCTTCAATGACGGCGGTCAGCCGTACTTGAGGCTTGGGCGGCTTGGCCTTCGTCTTGACCGGCAGCTCCAGCTCTCGCCCGGCGATGCGGCCCGCGCAGTGGACCATGACGGGACAGGTCAGGCAGCCAGGCGTTCTCGGGGTGCATACGAGCGCGCCCAGCTCCATCAAGCCCTGATTGAAATCGCCCGCGGCTCCATCCGGGATGAGAGAAGCGGCCAGCTTTTCCATTCCAACACGGGTAGCAGGCTTGGCGATATCCTCGTCGCGGTTGAAGTAGCGGGACAGCACGCGCATGACATTGCCGTCGACAGCAGGCTCCGGACGGTTGAAGGCGATGCTCATGATCGCCCCGGACGTATAGGGTCCTACACCCTTGAGCGAAGAAACGGCTGTCTTGTCATCGGGAATCGAGCCTCCGTGAACGGTCATGACTTCCTTGGCCCCGGCTTGCAGATTGCGGGCTCTGGAATAGTAGCCGAGGCCTTCCCAGTGCTTGAGCACATCCGCTTCCGGCGCCTCCGCCAAATCGGCAAGCGTCGGGAACCGGCTCATGAACCTCTCGTAATACGGAATGACCGTATCCACTCTCGTCTGCTGCAGCATTATTTCCGACACCCAGATCCGATAGGGATCCCGATTGCGCCGCCATGGCAGCACCCTTCGATTTTGGCGGTACCAGATCAGCAGCTCCCTGCTGAAATAGGCGGATGGACTTGCCCCGCTTCCGTCCTGGAGGGCGGCTTCGTATTCTGTCATTCTTGATTTGTCTCTCCTTATTTGAAGCTGTTTCCGCTTTTTCGGTCAAAAATGGAATAGGCGGCTGCCGTCCTCCCGTATCCGACCGCGTCCTCCAGCCATCCGAACTCTTCATTGAGGGAAGGGAAGCAGCCCGATACGGGTCCGCTTTTCGGGTTTTCTTTCTTGATGGAACAACCCGTTTGGCTGTTTCCATCCGGGTTTTCCATCTTGATGGAAGATCCCGTGTGCTTGTTTCCATCCGGGTTTTCCATCTTGATGGAAGAACCCGTTTGGTTGTCCTCTACCGGGTTTTCCATCTTGATGGAACAACCCGTTTGGTTGTTTCCATCCGGGTTTTCCATCTTGATGGAACAACCCGTGTGGTTGTCCTCTCCCGGGTTTTCCATCTTGATGGAACAACCCGTTTGGTTGTTTCCATCCGGTTTTTCCATCCTCAGCATCCGGGTTTCCTCCATCAGCTGCCTGTAGCGCCGCGGCGAGGTCCCGATCAGCTGCTTGAACATGCGGGAGAAATAAGGGCCTGTCAGGCCGACCTCGCCGGCGATGTCCCGCACCGGCAGCGCGCTCTCGTCCAGCAGTCTGCGGGCATGCTCCATCTTGCGCTGGTTCACGTATTGAATCGGCGTGCAGCCGGTGAAGCTGCGGAACAAGGAAATGAAGTAGTTCGGATGCAGATACATCTGCCTGGCGAGGTCGTCGACCGACAGATTGTCGGCCGGATGCCGCTCGATATAATCGAGAATTTCGGAGAATAGGCTCAGCTCGGTGGCGACGGAGGCGCTTGAATGCCCTTCCAGCCCTCTTTGCAGATAAGCGGCGACGAGCTCCATAATGATGGCTCTCGCCCTCAGCTCGTCCGTGATGTTCCCGGACAAGGAGATCAGGCGCCGGTATCGCGCTTCGAGCTGATCGGGCTCGTCCACCGCTGCCGACAAGGGAAGCTGCAGCGACTTGAAAAACTCCGTGCTGCCGGCATCCAGCTCGAATCTCACCCAGTAACAGCGGAATGGGCCGCCTTTGTCGACGGTATAAGTATGCTTGCTTCCCGGAGGGATGCAGTACATGCGTCCGGGACCGGCCTGGAAGTGCCCATCGGACGCATTCAAGCTCACGGAGCCGGTAATCGGCAACGCAAGGCAGTGATGCCCCTGGCTCGAATTTTCTATGACGCTCCCGGGCTTCCATTCGCTTCGCGCAGCCATGGCGTAGATGACCTGCATTTGCCGAAGCCGGGTTTGAAGGATTAGATTCATTGGTTTGTCCATTGCTGATGCTCCCGGAACTCGTGTTGGGCCGTCAGGTCCATGAAGCTGTTCCATTTCTAATTATACGGAAATCTTCCTTGGAGTGGAATCATTCTGGGAAAGGAAACGTCTGACAGCGATGGCTGGCCGTGCTTCGAGACGTTATAATGGAACCGATAAGGAGGAATGCGCCATGCGCCTGACCGGCCTGGCGGCCATAGCCGCCGCGCTGCTGCTGTTGTCCGGATGCGGGAGCTCCGGAAGCGGCAGCTCGGGCACCGCTCTGCAGGGCCCCAAAGAGACCATCACGCTGTACAAGTCGCATTGCCTTTCCTGCCACGGAGCGGATCTCAAGGGCAGGATGGGTCCCGAGACGGATATTCATGACGCGGGAAGCCGCCTTGCGCCGGAGAGGATTGCGGAGCAGATCGGCAGCGGCGGAAGCCTGATGCCCCCCTTCAAGGACAAGCTTACCCCGGAGCAGATCGACAGCTTGACCCAATGGCTGAAAGACAAGAAATGAGGCAAGAGAAAAAACGCCTGCCGTCCCGATCGGGGCGGCAGGCGTTTGCGGTCTAAAACGCAGGACGGAGGAGAAGCTGGGCACTCTCCAATACGGCAACGGCGGAGGCGAGCCCCCGCTCATGGGTGATGCTCGCATGCAGCAGCGGCTGTGCCTGAAGTCCGAGCGCCTGCAGCGTATGCGGCGACAGCTCGCAGACGGGCCTGCCCGCGGAGGAACGCAGCACGGAGATGTCGCGGAAGCCGCAAATGCCGCCGATGCCGCAGCCAAGCGCCTTGGAGACAGCTTCCTTGGCGGCGAAGCGGCCGGCGACGAACTCGGCGCGTCTGCGGCCCGCCAGCTCCGCCGCCAGCTTCCGCTCGGCAGGAGCGAGAATCCGCTCCTCGAAGCGCCTTCCGGACGCTCCGTTCAAAAGAGCCTCGATCCGGTCGACATCGCATAGGTCGTGGCCGATTCCGATGATCATGGAGGCAGAGCCTGTCCCTAGATTCCCGGAATCGTCGTGCGCTTATGCTCGGTCTTCAAATACTGCTTCTCCAGCAGCTCGCGGACTTCGGGAGCCACTTCCCGGCCTTCGAGGTAAGCGCTGTTGTCGTCGTATTTGATGCCGAGCTCGTCTTCGTCCGTCTGGCCTTCCCACAGTCCGGCTGTAGGAGCCTTCTCCTGGACGCTGGCCGGAACGCCGAGCGCGGCCGCAACCTGGCGTACCTGATGCTTGTTCAGCGTGCTGAGCGGCGTGATGTCGACCGCTCCGTCGCCCCACTTGGTATAGAAGCCGGTAATCGCTTCGGAAGCATGGTCCGTGCCGACGACGAGCAGGTTCAGCTCTCCCGCCAGCGCATACTGGGCCACCATGCGCGTGCGCGCCTTGATGTTGCCTTTGACGCCGCGGTTCACATGCCGGGACATGCCGATGGATTTGAGCCCGTGCTCCACCTCAAGCGCGATCTCGTCGACCGCTTCCTGGATGTTGGTCTCCATGCGGTGAGTGAGCTGGAAGGCATCCGCGACCTCATAGCTGTGCGAAATGTCGGCTTGCTCGCCGTAAGGCTGGAACACGCCGAGAGTGATGTACTCCCGGCCGGATTCCTGCGACAGCTCGTCGGTCGCTCTTTTGCACAGTCCCGCCGCGACGGCGCTGTCGATGCCGCCGCTGATGGCGATCAGCAGTCCCGAAGCGCCCGCTTTTTTCACGTAATCCTTCAGAAAGTCAACCCTGCGGCGGATTTCCTGTTCCGGATCGATGCTTGGCTTGACGCCCAGCTTGGCAATGATTTCCTGCTGAAGACTCACGGGAATTCCTCCTGGCGTAAGGGAAATGGATTAGCGGCAGAAACGGTCGAACGCGCTGGCGAGATCCGCGGAAATTTCAGCGGCGGAGCGGTTCTCGATCTGATGCCGTTCGATGAAGTGCACGAGCTCGCCGTCCTTGAGGAGGGCGATGGAAGGAGAGGACGGCGGGTAAGGCGCGAAGTACTCGCGGGCCTTGGCTGTCGCTTCCTTGTCCTGCCCGGCGAACACTGTGTACAGGTGGTCCGGAGTGATGTCATGATTCAGAGCGTCGGCAACGCCTGGACGGCATTGTCCGGCCGCGCAGCCGCAGACGGAGTTGATGACGACAAGCGTGGTGCCCTTGGCATCCGGAAGCTTCTCCTCCACTTCCTCGGGCGTGCGCAGCTCCTGGATTCCCAGACGGGTCAGCTCGTCGCGCATCGGTTGAACCATATCGAACATGTATCTTTCAAAAGACATTGACATCTTTGTTTACCACCTTTCGGAGAATAATAACCTTCTCCGCTATTATAGCGCATCCTGCGCCGATTGGGAAAACCCGCTCCTTGGCCTGCGTCTGCCGGCGCCAATAGGAAAAGGCCGCTTCGGCGGCCTCCATGCTCACAGCTCCGAAGCGGCGGGCAATCCCGGACTCCGGCGTTATTGTTCCTTGCCGGCATCCTCGTCGATGCCGCTCCGAACGTTGTGCTCCGGGTGCCCGAAGCTGCCCGGACGCGGCTCGATGCCCCGCTCGAAATAGTCCCGGTTCTCCTCCGTCAGGAAACCGACGTCCTTGAACGGATGCACCCATTCGTCCCCCGCCATCACGGACGGGTCCGTCTCCTCCGACCATTGTTCGAGAGGAGAAGCGGCCGACACGTACTCGTGGTCCCCGATCACGACTCCGTGCTCGTTGACGAACGGCTCCCGAGGTCCGCGGCCGCTCTTGAATTCGGGACGGAACTCCAGCTCGTAAGGATCGAGCTCCGGCCGGTCCTTGCCTGTCATGGCATCAAATGGAAGGACGGTTCGGCCCGTCCAGCTTTTTATCGTAGCCGGCCGCTTCCGGGGACTTGCTGGAGCGGTTCTTTGCCGCAGCGCTCTCCTGCTGCAGCTTTTCCTTGGATTCGTTCTCGTTCTTGCTCATGGCATCTCAGCTCCCGTCTCATGATGGGCAGCTCGCCTCAGGCCGGCCGCCTTCGGCTTATGATGCATCAAAGCATGCCGTGTTATGCCGTAGCCCCGCCGCTGTGGACGGATTCGGGAATTTCGAAGGTGATGATGAAGGAAGTGCCTTGCCCCGGCACGGAGTGGACCTCGATCCTGCCGTTGTGGCGCTCCGCGATGCTGAGGCACAGCGGAAGACCGAGTCCGGTGCCGCGGGCCTTGGTCGTATAGAACGGCTCGAACAGCCGCTCTCTCTTGTCCTCCGGAATGCCTTCGCCGGTATCCTCGACCCGCAGCTCGATGTTGCTGCCGCTCTGCCGGGTGCTCAGCGTCTGCGTCAGGACCCCTTTCTCGCCCATCGCCTCCATGCCGTTGCGGGCCAGATTCAGGATCAGCTGCTTGATCTCCTTGTCATTGAGCTCCAGCGGCGGAATCGTCTCGGCAAAATCCAGCTCGATGGACTGGCCCCTCAGATTGGCGTCCGCCCACAAGAGAGGAAGAAGCTCGTTGATGACATGATGCAGGGAACCGACCTCCTTGGCGATGACCCGGTTCTGGGCAAGCGAGAGGAAGTCGTTGATGATGGAATTGGCCCGGTCAAGCTCCTCGATGATGATCCGGAAGTATTCCTGCTGGCTGTCGGGGCTGCGCTCGCGCATCAGCTGGACGAATCCGCGTATGACGGCCATCGGATTGCGGATTTCATGCGTGATGCTCGCGGCCATCTGTCCGACAAGGCTGAGCCGCTCCATCTTGCTGAGCTCGTTGCGCAGCTGGTTGAGCTCGGAGATGTCCTGAATCATCATCGCTGCGCCCGGAGCGTCTCCCGCCTGCAGGTCCAGGATGGGGAAGGCTGTCAGCAGGTAGACGCGTTCGCTCTCCTGGTGAATCTGGGAAGGAACCGGGGTTCCGTCCAGAGCCGAATCGAAGAGGCTGCGGCAGCTGTCGTGATCGCGGAAAAAGGATTCATAGCTGATTCCCGCAAACTCCAGCTTGTCCCTGCCCTTCATTGCTTGCCCGCTGAAACGTATTGCCGCATCATTGAGATGCGAAAGCCTGCCGTCACGATCTACGATGACGGTTCCCATGGACATCTGGTCGACGAATTGCTGGAGCTTATGGACTTCGTTCCTATAATTGGAGGACATCCGCCTCAGCTGGATCTGCAGCTGATGATGCTCCACGATGCTGCTGATCGTATACAGCGTCATCGCCGTCACGATGACGTATATGCAGGCGATTCCGGCGAGAGTCGCGAGCCCGCTGCTCAGCCCGTCCGGGTCGTATGTCCGCAAATACCCTATGTATGTGCCGGCATAATAAAGAAAAGCCAGCGCCATCAATGTAAAGGCGATGCGCAGCTTGTCCTTCATCCGCGCTCGCTGGAACGGGCGGACCGTGAGGAGAATGACCGGGATGAACAAGCCGATGAACAGGATGAAGCTGGTCGTTTCGTACGGGCTGTCCAGAATGGGGATCTGCAAGCTGCCATAAATCACGCTCAGCACCGCGACGGCGGGATAGCCGCCATACAGCGATCCCAGAAACAGAGGGAGCAAGCGCAAGTCGAGGTCAAATCCGTATTCGGTGCGGATGGACAGGGCAAAACATCCGGCAAGGGACAAGCCGTAGGCTGCGCAGAAGTAAGCGGCAGACTTCCGTTCGTGATTGATCCGGTACATCCACAGCTGGTAGACAAATATCGGCAGCAAGGAAACGAATGCTTGCAAAATTAGTTTGTCCCACATCAGAGCACGAGTTTCCCCCTTCCGCACCTTCGATAACTCCGATTAAAGCACAGGTGGCGATATTTGACAATCGACGATTGTAAGATTCTGGCTCATGCCGTCGATTTGAAGCATCGGCTTCATTTATTTGAGGCAAAATGGAGCTTATTTCATAGGAACTGCCGTCCTGCCCCTGGGCTGTTTTCCAACTGATCGGGGAATCTGTTAGAATCAGTGAGAATCTGCGAACAGATTGAATACCCTGTCCGCATGCGGCAGAGAAGAAGGAGCTTTCATCAAGCCATGTCCAGCCAGGAATTTTATGAAGTCATCGTCATCGGGGGCGGTCCTTCCGGACTGATGGCCGCGGCGGCGGCCGGACACGCGGGAGCCGGCACGCTGCTGCTCGACAAGGGAAGCAAGCTCGGACGCAAGCTCGGCATATCCGGCGGAGGCCGGTGCAACGTGACGAACAACAAGGAGCCGGAGGAGCTGATCCGCTATATTCCGGGCAACGGAAAATTCCTCCACAGCGCTCTCTCCAGCTTCGGCAGCCGGGAAATCGCTGCCATGTTCGAGGGGCTCGGCATCCGTCTGAAGGAAGAGGACAGAGGCCGGATGTTTCCGGTATCCGACAAAGCCAAATCGGTGGTCGACGCCCTGATCCGCCATGTAGGCGAAGGCGGGGTCGCCGTCCGCATGAACGAGAAGGTCGCCGGGCTGCTGTTCAAGGACGGCAAGGTCAAGGGCGTCAAGCTGACGGATGGCCGGATCATCCGGTCGAGAGCCGTCATCGTCGCCGCCGGGGGCAAATCCGTTCCCCATACGGGATCGACGGGAGACGCGTATCCATGGGCAGAGGATGCCGGGCATACCGTGACGGAGCTGTATCCGACCGAGGTGCCCCTCACCTCGTCCGAGCCGTTCATCCGCAGCCGGGAGCTGCAAGGGCTCTCGCTTCGCGGAATTGTCATGACGGTGTGGAGCGCCAAGGGCAAGCGGCTGACCGAGCAGGAGGGCGACATGATCTTCACCCATTTCGGCCTGTCGGGTCCTGCGGCCCTCCGCTGCAGCCAGTATGTCGTCAAGGAAAGGAAAAAAACGTCCGGTCAGCCGGTCAAGGTGACTCTGGACCTGTATCCGGACCGGTCCGCCGACGCCCTTTACGGCGAGCTGCTCGGCCTGGCGGCAAGCGAGCCGAAGAAGGCGGTCAAAAACGTGCTGCCCGCCGTCATGCAGGACCGGATGGCGGAATATGCCCTTGCCTGCGCGGACATCAATCCCATGACGACCTACGACAACCTGAACAGAGCGGCGTGGCTGGAGTTCGCGAGGCTGCTCAAGCAGCTGCCCGTCATGGTGGACGGCACGCTCTCGATCGAGGAAGCCTTCGTCACCGGCGGCGGAGTCCATGTGAAGGAAATCAGCCCCGCCACGATGGAGTCCAAGCTGCAGCAAGGCCTTTACTTTTGCGGAGAAGTGCTCGACATCCATGGCTTCACCGGAGGCTACAACATCACCGCCGCCTTCACGACCGGGTACCATGCCGGCCGCAGCGCGGCGGAAGCGGTGCTGCGGCAGCGCTGATGGTCTTGAATCGCCAAAAAGGCCGTTCCGCTCTCCGCCGCATTCGCGGGCAGAGATCGGTGACGGCCTTTGCTGACTGCGCCTGACGTGAAGTCTAATCCAGGGAATCCTTCATCCGCTCAGATGTGGACATCCCCCGAAAAATAGCTGAGCGAGGCGTCCTGTTCAGGAAATGCCTCCTCGCCTTCCGCCGCTTCGTCTCGGTTGCGGAGGCCGGAATCGGCGCTGCCGCCGGGCAAGGAGGAGCTCAGGGAGAAGCCCTCCTCCCAAGCGACCAGATCTTCATTGACCATATGCGCCGGAATGGTGATCGTGTCTTCCGGGACGTCCAGCTCGCCTCCATGGGCGAAGGCGATCTCAAGAGCGGACGTCAGGTCGTTGCCGTGGAGAGACAGGCGGAGTTCCGCGTTGTCCGCAGCGACGGCGTCGTATCCAAGCTCGCGAAGCGTCGATACGGCGACGGAAGCAGAGGCTGGATCCGTGAAGCGGAAGAGCAGGGAATGGTCATGGCGTTCGGTCATCGGGATCGGGTCTCCTTTTGGGTTGTTGCCGGGCAGCATTACGATAACCAATTGGCGATGAAAATATGAATGCTGCCGGGACAGCTCTCCGCCCGGCCGGTCCCTCGGGCCGTTCAGCCTGCTATTCGCCCCGATACCGATCCGCAGCAAAAAGCCGCCGCTCTGGAAGATCGCATCTTCCAGAGCGGCGGCTATAGGCGCATCCAGCGCGTTCAGCTTCTGAACGTCATGAGCGCCTCGCTCAAGGACCGGGTCGCTCCGTACACCTGCTGGTATACCGGGAACAGCCGCTCATAAACTTCGGCTGCAGCGGCATTCGGCTCGTATGTCCGGCCTCGGCGTACGAAAGCCGCGGCGCATTCCCGCAGATCGCCGTACCAGCCGCAGCCGGCCGCAGCCAGCATCGCAGCTCCCATGCCGGGCCCCTGCTCATTGGCCAGCGCCGTTACCGGCACCTGGAAGATGTCCGCCTGGATCTGCAGCCACAGCGGATTGCGGGCGCCTCCGCCGATGGAGATGACGGCGCTCATCTCTTTCCCCGCCTCGCGGTACATATGAAGCGTCTCGTTCAAGGAGAACGTGATTCCCTCCATGACGGCCCGCGCCATATGGGAGCGGCCATGCGAGCCGTCCAGCCCGATGAAGCTGGCCCGGATGGCCGCATCCGCATGCGGGGTCCGCTCGCCGGCCAGATAAGGCGCGAACAGCAGTCCGCCAGCGCCCGCCGGCACCTGATCCGCGCCCTCGAGCAGCTCCTCGTAAGGCAAGCCGCCCATCAGCCGACGGAACCAGCTCATGGAATAACCGGCGGCAAGCGTTACGCCCATAGAATAATAAGCGTCCTTCTCGCCATGGTTGAAGAAGTGGACCTTGCCGCCGTAATCGCGTCCGCGATCCGATTCGTAGGACAGCATGACGCCGGAAGTGCCGATGCTGCACAAGGCCTCCCCTTCCTGCAGAATGCCTGCGCCGATGGCGCCGCAGGCATTGTCCGCGCCGCCGGCGAATATCGCCAGCGGCCCTCGAAGCCCTGCCTCTTCGGCCAGCTTCGGCAGCAGCACTCCCGTCTGCTCGGCAGACTCCGCAAGCGGCGGGCATAGCGATGCGTCCAGACCGAATGCTTCCAGAATCTCCGCGCTCCATGCGCGCTCCGGCACGTTCAGCAGCAGCGTTCCGGCGGCGTCGGAGTAATCCATGCGGATCGTTCCGCACAGCCGGTAGCGGACGTAATCCTTCGGCAGCAGGAACAACGCCGCCTGCCCGAAGATTTCCGGCTCCTGCTCGCGCACCCACAGAATCTTGGGCAGCGTGAAGCCTTCCAGGGCCGGATTGCGGGCAATGTCCAGCAGCTTGCCGCCGAGCCTGGCCTCGATCTCCCGGCATTGCGCCGTCGTGCGCGTGTCGTTCCACAGAATGGCCGGCCGCAGCGGGCGATTGTCCTTGTCCAGCAGCACAAGGCCGTGCATCTGTCCGGAGAAGCTGATGCCATCGACAACTCCTGTCTTCAAAGCATCGGAAGCTCCGAGCTCGCCCAGCACAGCCAGCGTTCCCTCGACCCATTGCTCCGGATCCTGCTCGCTCCAGCCGGCCTTCGGGCTGTGCAGCGGATATTCGCGAGAAGCCTCTGCCGCTACATTTCCTTCCCGGTCGACCAGCAGCGCCTTGACGCTGCTGGTTCCCAGATCGATGCCGATGACGTACTCAGACACGGAAGATCGCTTCGTTCAGCTTCGCTTTGATCGCTTCCAGACGTCCGGAGGCGTTGACGATCGGGTTGTTCTGGAGCGCGTACTGCTCCAGCGAGGCCAGCGTCGCCCGCCCCGATACGATCTCGGCGCCGATGCCTTCTCCGAAGCTGGCGTAACGATCCTCCACGACCTTGTCGAGAACCTTGTCCTCGATCAGCTTGGCGGCCGCCTTCAGCCCCCATGCGAAGCTGTCCATGCCGGCGATATGGCCGAGGAACAGATCGTCCAGCTCGAAGGAGCCGCGGCGCACCTTGGCGTCGAAGTTGACGCCGCCGCGTCCGAGTCCGCCTGCCTTCAGCACCTCGTACATCGTCAGCGTCGTGCTGTACAGATCCGTCGGGAATTCGTCCGTGTCCCAGCCGAGCAGCAGGTCGCCCTGGTTGGCGTCCAGCGAGCCGAGCGCGCCGTTGATCGCCGCGACGCGGACCTCATGCTCGAACGTATGGCCGGCCAGAGTCGCATGGTTCGCCTCCAGATTCAGCTTGAAGCGGTCCTTCAGGCCGTACTTCTGCAGGAACGAGAGCGTCGTGGCGGCATCGAAGTCGTACTGGTGCTTGGAAGGCTCCTTCGGCTTCGGCTCGATCAGGAACTGGGCGTCGAAGCCGATCTCGTCGGCGTAGGCGATCGCCATCTGGTACAGGCGGGCGAGGTTGTCGAGCTCAAGCTCCACATCCGTATTGAGGAGCGTCTCGTACCCTTCGCGGCCGCCCCAGAACACGTAGTTCTGGGCTCCGAGCTCTTTGCCGATCTCCAGGCTTTTCTTCAGCTGAGCTCCCGCATAGGCATATACCTGGGCGTTCGGAGCCGTGCCGGCGCCATGCGTGAAGCGCGGATTGGTGAACATGTTCGCGGTGTTCCAGAGCAGCTTGCGGCCGCTCGATTTCATGCCGTCCTTCAGCAGGGCGACGATGACGTCGAGGTTTTTGTTCGTTTCCTGGAGCGTGTCGCCTTCCGGAGCGATATCCCGGTCGTGGAAGCAGAAGAAAGGCAGATCCAGCTTGTCCATGAACTCGAAGTTCGCTTCCGCGCGCGCCTTGGCGCGGTCCAGGCCGGCGAATTTGTCCCATGGACGAACCGCCGTGCCGGAGCCGAACGGATCGGATCCGTCGGCTACGTACGTATGCCAGTAAGCGACGGCGAAGCGCAGATGCTCGGCCATCGTTTTGCCCAGCACGACTTCATTTGCGTTGTAATGCCGGAAAGCGAGCGGATTGTCCGTGTCCCTGCCTTCGTAGCGAATGCTGCCGATCCCATCAAAATATCCCATGAATGATTGCCTCCCCGAATGCGGAAATGTAAACGCTCTACGGAATCTAATTTACCATCGTTCAACTTAGTTTGTCTACTAAACAAACTAAGTTATTTTTGGTATACTTAAGCGGATTCGCATCCGGGCAGGTTTTGTTTCCTTTCTCATCCGATATATACTTGTCTTGACCAGCAACCGGCCGCAGGCCGCAACATAGAAGGAGAGCTGCACCTATGAAACCGACTACCGCCACCGGAGATCCGGCGATGATCCGGCGCATCAACACGGGCATCGCGCTTGAAGCCGTTCTGAGGCACGCCCCCTTGTCCAGAGCGGCGATATCCGAGAAGACCGGCCTCAACAAAGCGACGGTGTCCTCCCTCGTGCAGGATCTGCTGGACCAGCAGCTCGTCCTCGAAACCGGGCAGGGACAATCGAGCGGCGGCCGCAAGCCGGTCATGCTTGTATTCAACAACCGGGCCGGACATACGGTCGGCGTCGACGTCGGGACGAACTACATCCTCGGCGTGCTGACCGATCTGGAGGGCGCTGTCCTCAAGGAAATCAGACGCCCTCATGAAGCCCGGTCGGCGGCATCCATCATGAAGCTGCTGTTCGGGCTTATCGAGGAGCTGGCAGCTGCAGCCGAAGCCAGCCCTTACGGCCTCGTAGGCATCGGGATCGGCCTTCCCGGCATCGTGGACGAGACGGGATCCCTCCTGTTCGCCCCGAATATGGACTGGGAGCCTACCGAAGTGGCCCGGCTGACGGAAGCCGCCTTCGGCGTGCCGGTGCGGGTCGACAACGAAGCCAACTTCGGCGCCCTCGGCGAGCAGGTGTTCGGAGCGGGCTCGGGCATCCGCCATCTGGTCTACGTCAGCGCGGGCATCGGCATCGGAACGGGCCTCGTGCTCGACGGCAAGCTGTACCGCGGCTCCACCGGTCACTCCGGCGAGCTCGGGCATCTCTCCGTCGATTATGCCGGCCCGCCTTGCCGCTGCGGCAACCGGGGCTGCTGGGAGCTGTACGCCTCCGAGCAGGCGCTGCTGGACAACGCTCTTCCTCTTGGCTGCCGCACGCTGGATGGGATCCTGGAACGGGCCAACGCAGGCGACAAGGCGATCGTCGACGTCCTGGAGCGCACGGGAGCCATGCTTGGAGTGGGCATCGCGACCATCGCCAATGTCTTCAATCCGGAAGCCGTGCTCATCGGGAACAGGCTGAGCCGGGCCAAGCGCTGGCTCGAAGGCCCGCTCGCCCGGGAGCTGGAGAGCCGCGCGCTCCCTTACCACCGCAGCCGCCTGCGCGTCCTGTTCGCGGAGCTTGGCGATGCGTCGGCGGTGAGAGGAGCGGCGCACTTGGCCGCGAGCGCCTTTTTGGACCGGGTCAAAGCCGGCAAGGCCCAGCTTCTTCCTTCCATGTGAGCGAACTTCATGCCCGATGAACACCTGGTTTCCCGATGATCAAGCTCCTGCTTTTCCTGAAGCTCCAACCCATATAAAGAGGCTGCGCCCTGCGTCGATGGAATGACGAAGGGCGCAGCCTCTTTTTTTTCATTGCCGTTACACCGGCTTGACGAACAGCGAGTAGAGCAGCACCACCAGGATGAGGAGAGGAGCGACATAGCGCAGCGTGACCATCCACGCCTTGTACCAGAAGCCCGTAAGGCCGGCTTCTTCCCCGGCCCGCTTCCAGGCATACCCGGTGAACAAGGTGACGACGAGTCCCCCGATCGGCATGAGCAGATATGCGGTGGAGAAGTCGAACCAGTCGAACACGGTCTTGCCGAAGATCAGGAAGCCGCTCAGGGAGCCCGTCACGGACAGCGCCGCCGGAATGCCGAGCACGAAGCAGACGGAAGCCACGATCGCAGCGGCCTTCCGGCGGGACCATTTCCACTGGGTCATGGCGAAGGCCACAGGCACTTCAAGGATGGACACCGCCGACGTCAGCGCCGCGATGGCCAGCAGGATGAAGAACAAGCCCCCGAAGAAGGCGCCGAAAGGCATTTGCGAGAAGGCGGCCGGCAGCGCCATGAATGCGAGGCCGACCCCCTTGTCCGGCTGCAGTCCGTATGAAAAGACGGTCGGGAAGATGATCAGGCCGGCGATGAAGGCGTACCCGAGATCGCCGATGCCGATCGCGATCGTCGCCTTGCCGAGGGACTGCTCTTTTTTCACATAAGAGCCGTAGGTCAGCATGCATCCCATGCCCAGAGACAGGGAGAAGAAAGCATGTCCGAGAGCGACCAGCACGGATTCGCTGTCCAGCTTGGCGAAGTCCGGCTTCAGGAAGAACTCCACGCCTGCGGAGGCTCCCGGCAGCGTAAGCGAACGGACCATCAGAATCAGCAGGATGATCAGAAAGCCCGGGATCAGTATTTTGTTGAATTTCTCGATGCCGCCGGAGATGCCTCTGGCGACGACATACCCGGAGATGAGCATGACGGCGGCTTGCCAGAAGATCGGCATGAGGCCGCCGGCGAAATCGTTGAAATGCGCTTCGTAGTCCATTCCCTTGTGCGAAAGGCCGCCGGTAAGGGAATCGAGCGTATATTGGAACGTCCAGCCTGCCACGACGGCATAATAGGACATAATCAGGAACGCTGTCAGAACGGACAGGGCGCCGAACCATTTCCAATACTTGTTGCCGGTCAGATTGAACAGCGACGTCGCCGCGTTGCCCCGGCCGCCGCGTCCGATCGTCATCTCCGCCAGCAGGACAGGCAAGCCGACCGCAATCAGGCAGACGATGAACAGAAGGAAGAAAGCCGCCCCTCCATGCTCTCCGGTAATGTACGGAAACTTCCACATATTGCCCAGCCCGACCGAGCTGCCGATCGCTGCCAGAATGAACCCTGACGAGGAGAAGCGCTCCGCCTTTTTCAAGGAGCCGCCGGGGGAGTTGCTTGATGACTTTCTCATGGATGATTTGCCTCCAGCTTTTCATGTTGGGAAGAGATTATTAATTTATCGAAAAAACGCTTTAATGTCCAGAAGCAATTGGTCTCATCTTTTTTTAGGCGGATCAACGTTTCCCTTATCTGGTATAGAAAGAGGTCAGATGGAAAAGGTAAGCGGGAACGAATAGATGAACACAGGAAGGAAGTCCTACATAATGAGTTCCCCTACCGAAAACAACGATCCGAAGGATATCTTGACCAACAGGCAAGGCCATCCCGTCACGGACAACCAAAACATCCGCACCGTCGGAAACCGCGGACCGTCCACGCTGGAGAATTATCATTTCATTGAAAAGATTTCCCACTTCGACCGGGAAAAGATACCGGAACGGATCGTGCATGCCCGAGGCGCCGGTGCCCACGGGTATTTCGAAGCGTATGGCAAGGCGGGCAGCGAAGCCGTATCCAAGTATACCCGCGCCAAGCTGTTCCAGGAGGCGGGAAAGCAGACGCCCGTATTCGTCCGCTTCTCGACTGTCGTGCACGGCGGCCATTCCCCGGAGACGTTCCGCGACCCTCGCGGCTTCGCCGTCAAATTCTATACCGAGGACGGCAACTGGGATCTCGTCGGCAACAACCTGAAAATCTTCTTCATCCGCGATCCGCTCAAATTCCCGGACATGGTGCATGCGTTCAAGCCCGATCCGGTCACGAGCCTGGGCAACCCGGAGCGAATGTTCGACTTCGTCTCCAATTCCCCGGAAGCGACGCATATGATTACCTTTCTCTTCTCTCCGTGGGGTATTCCGGCCAATTACAGGCAAATGCAAGGCTCCGGCGTCAATACCTACAAATGGGTCAACAAGGAAGGGACGGGTTATCTCGTCAAGTACCACTGGGAGCCTCTGAAGGTCGGCATCAAAAACCTTACCCAGAAGGAAGCCGACGAAATCCAAGCCAAAAATACGAGCCATGCGACCCAGGATCTGTACGAGGCGATACAGCGCGGCGACTATCCGGAATGGGAGCTGAACGTGCAGATTCTGAGCGACGACGAGCATCCCGAGCTCGACTTCGATCCGCTCGACCCGACCAAGCTATGGGACCAGGACAAGTTCCCCTTCCTTCCGGTCGGCAAAATGGTGCTGAACCGCAACCCGGACAACTACTTCGCCGAGGTGGAGCAGGCGGCCTTCGGAACCGGCGTGCTCGTCGACGGCCTCGACTTCTCCGACGACAAGCTGCTGCAGGGCCGGACATTCTCGTATTCCGACACGCAGCGCTACCGGGTCGGCACGAACTACTTGCAGCTGCCGATCAACGCGCCGAAAACGACGGTGGCGACGAATCAGCGGGACGGCCAGATGGCCTTCAATGTCGACAAGGGACAGCATCAGAATCCCCATGTCAACTATGAGCCCTCCTCGCTTGGCGGACTGAAGGAAGCGGCCCCTGCGGGCAAGGAGCATGAGCCGATGTACAATGCCGCTCTGGTGCGGGAGAAGATATCCCGGCCGAACGACTTCCAGCAAGCCGGAGAGACGTACCGGAAGTTCGAGGAGTGGGAGCGCGAGGAGCTCATCTCCAATCTCGTCGATGCGCTCAAGATCAGCGCGCCCGTCATTCAGCAGAACATGATCGCCCACTTCACCGAGGCGGATGCCGACTACGGCCGCCGCGTAGCGGAAGGGCTCGCCAAGGCGAAGGCCGACATGGAGCATGTCGGATCGTCCGGCATGCGCGAGGGAGCCGAGAAGGCGGAGCGCTCCGGACACAAGACAGACGGATACTGAAACAGAGCAAAGCGGCGGTCAGCCCGGCATGGAATGCCGGACGGACCGCCGCTTTTTCTTTCGGCTGACCGGGATATGGCTGCAACCGGCATCTGCTTGCATGCGGCCGCAATCGGCGCCATGCCTGCCGGCATCATGGCTGGAATCGGACCTTGAGGGCTAAGCGGACTCTTTCTCAGCCGCCAGCTCGCGCAAGGCTTCCTCCGATTGCTCGATGCGCTCCTGCAGCTGCGCATTCTGCCTCGTCAGCGTCTCGACCGTAGCCAGCAGCTCCTCCAGAGTAGCCGACGATTGCTGCATGACAGCGGCGAAATTCTCCACCTGCTCCTCCACTTCCCTGCTGGAGGCGCCGACATTGTCCATCTCTCCGCCGACCGTCCTCGCGTCCTCGTGCAGCCGCTGGACGGATTGCCCGATGCCGGCGAACGCGCTGCGCGTCAGGTCGACGAGCGCGAAGCTCTCCTCCATCCTCTGCACATTGGCGTCCATGGAGGAGGCCGAGCTTTCCGTGCGCACAGCCGCCAGGTCGAGGCTGGCCGTTATGCGCTCCGCGGCTTCGCCGGCGGTTACGGCAAGCTTGCGGATCTCGGAGGCGACGACGCCGAAGCCGGCACCGTGCTCCCCGGCCCGCGCAGCCTCGATGCTCGCATTGAGGGAAAGCAGGTTCGTCTGCCTGGCGACCTCCTGGATGGAGGCGGTCATAGGAAGGACATCCCGTATCGTCTCGCTCAGCTTCTCAAAATCGCTCTTTGACTCCTTCAAGCTGTCCTGGAAGCGCTGGATCGTATCCGTCAGCCGTTCCATGACTTCTCTGCCGCTCACGGACGCCTCTCTTGTCCGCTCGATGTTGCCGATCATCTCTCCCAGCGTACCCATCATGGTCGCGAGCTGGCTGGTGGAATCCGATACTTTGGACGCGATGTCGGAGATGGATTCGGCCTGGCTGTTCACGCCCGAGGACATTTCCTGGAAAGCGGTATTCATTTCCTGGAAGGAGGCCGCATTGTCATGGCCGTTCTGGCGTATTCCTTCCATCCCCTCGGAGAGGGTCCGCACGGACACCCGCATGACCTTGTCCCGCTGCCGTTCGCGCTCCAGAGTGCGCTCCGCCTCGAGCTGGAACCGGCTTACCCGCTTCAGGATGGAGCGGCCGATCTCGGATTGGCTGATCAGCAGGCCGGACACGATCAAGAAGTAGAACAGGAAGTAAACGAGATCATAGTCGACTTCGTTGCTGCCGGGATACATCGCGAACTTATAGACGACTAGTCCCGCCCCGCTGAGAGTGCCGTACAAGAGCGTGATTCGGCTGTTGTACATGACGCCGAGCGCCAGGAGGAAGAATGCGGGCAGCGCGGACAGCACGCTCCGGCTGTCGTATTGTACGGAGGTAATGGTCATGTAGCCGACTAGCGCGACGGTCATGTACGGAATGATCGGCTCCAGCCTGCGCAGGACATGCCCCGCCCATAACAAGACCAAGACGATGCCCGCAGGAATCAACAAAGCCTTCGTGTAAGCCGCTTCCGTATCGAATGAAGTCATCATGCCGGCAACAAGGGCGTAATAGATCGACAGGACGGCCAGGACGGCCGTACTGCGCCTTCTGCGATCGGAGTAGGCGAGGCTTTGCCGGTCCGCGGAAGGCCGGCCTGCAGGCATCTCCTGCTTTGGATTCTTTCCGTCGGCCTCCGTGTCCTTGCTGTTCAGGGAGCGGCTGCCCTGTTCTTTCGCTTGAATCGATTCCGGCTGTCTGAATGCCATCTGATTTCCCCCGTCTTCAATATCGATGCCAACTAAATGACAACATGTCGTAAGTACACATCGACATTTTCCAGACGGAGATTTAGGGCCAAAATCAAAAAATCGAAAACAAAAAGCGGGTCCGCAGACCCGCATCGTTCTAAAGATGGCTTATATCCGCCCCGCTGCCCACAGACTGGCCGATCGGATCAGCCGCTGCACCTGCCCGCTCTCGAACGAAGCCCGGTCATGGCCCGGCATCAGGACGGCGATTCGGCCTTCGCCGTAGCGCTGCACCCAGGCTGCGGGGTAGCAGCACCCGTCCAGCCAGTACTCCAGGATGACCTCTCGGTCCTTCGACCTGCTGAAGGAGTAGCGGTAAGGCTCGTCGGGGGAATCGAAGGGCTCGATATTCTGTACGATCGGATGCGCTCCGCCCTTGCCTACGACCGGTTCGAAGGAAAGGGTCTGATAAGGGGGATGTCCGAGAAACCGCGCTCCGATCATTTCCTCAAGCCGGGGGTCGGCTGCAAGAGAAATGCCGGAATGGATCAGAACGAGTCCTCCTCCTTGGCCGACAAAATTGATGATGCCCTTGGCTTGCTCCGGTGTGACGGGATCTTTCCAGCGGTCGGTATACGCGGCTATCAGGCCTGTTCCGGAAGCGGGGCTTTCGAGAACGCTGTAATCCTCCGTCGCTTCCGCGTCGAAATCATCCTTCAAGGCGCCGAGAATCGTTTCCTGAACGGCCTGCAAGGGATGATAAGAGGCGCCTGAGCCGTCTCCAAGCAGCACGGCGCCTCTTGCAGGCCGAGGCTTGACTCGCCCGGCAGCGATCTGCCTCCCTGTCAAGATGCCCATGCGAGGACTTCCGTCCCCCGTCATCCCTGTATCCGGCACATAGACTGTGCCTCCCCTTCCGACTTCGACAACCATGCCCTGTCTCTCCCTTCAGGTCAAATGGATGAAATAAAGCGATAAACGTTTAACGGATCTTTTATCTAATCTATTCCACTTTTTGAAGCAAATCCCTTCCCGTCCTCGTCCACATTTTGAAGCCGGTCCCTAAAGACGACAAACCGGCAGCCGGCCGCAGAGCGGTCATGCCCCTGCGGCGCTGCCGGTTTCCGCAAGGAACGCGGAAGCTCGAACAACAATACGGATTTTTACCCGCTTGGACGCGGGGCGAAACAGGATTCCGGTGCGCTGACCGAGAAATGGTCCCTGCGGCCGGCTTCAACCGCCGTATTCATGCACATACCTGCCATTCCAGCGAGGAGGAACGGAAATGGAACCGAAGTGGCTCGAATGGGCAAAGCAAATCCAAGCTATCGCCCAGACCGGGCTTGCCTACGGGCGCGACGTCTATGACATCGAACGCTTTGAAGCTCTGCGGGAGCTGAGCGTCGAGATCATGGAGACGCATACCTCCGCAGGCAAGGAAGAGATCCGGCTCGCTTTCGCCGGCGATTCCGGCTATGCTACGCCGAAGGTGGACGTGCGGGGAGCCGTTTTCCGGGAAGGCCGCATCCTGCTCGTCCGGGAAAGATCGGACGGCGCCTGGTGCCTTCCCGGCGGCTGGGCGGATATCGGCCTGACCCCGAGTCAATGCGTGATCAAGGAGATCAGGGAAGAGACGGGCTTCGAAGCCAGGACGGTCAGGCTGCTTGCCGTCATGGACAAAATCCGGCATGGGCATCCTCCCGATGCGCATCATATCTATAAGCTTTTTTTCCACTGCGAGATCACGGGCGGGCAGGCTTCCGGCGGCGTGGAGACAAGCGAGGTCGAGTTTTTCGGCGAGGACGAGCTGCCTCCCCTGTCGCTCAGCCGCAACACGGAAAGCCAGCTGCGCATGATGTTCCAGTACGGACGGCAGCCGGGCATGCCGGTCTATTACGATTAAGGCGTGAATTTCCTCTTTCGCGAAGCGCAAAATCTGCTATACTGGCGGAAGTTGATTTCCAAAGGTAAGTCATTTCCTGCTATTTACAGTCAGCGCTTTCAGAAAGAAGGTCAGACATTCATGCATCAAGATCAACCGTCGATTGCATCCTCGTTAACCGACAAGGAACGATACCCGCTCTCTCTCTACTCCCTCACGGTCGGAGCCTTCGCGATCGGCTTGACGGAATTCGTCATCATGGGCCTGCTTCCCGAAGTAGCCGCGGACCTCGGCGTAAGCGTGCCGAAGGCGGGCAACCTTATTACCGGCTACGCGCTCGGAGTCGGCATCGGCGCTCCCGTGCTTGCGCTGGCAACGGCCCGCTTCCCCAAGAAGCTGCTTCTTTCCCTGCTGATGGTGCTGTTCATCATCGGCAACCTGGGGGCCGCCCTGGCTCCGAATTACGGCCTCCTGCTGGCGGCCCGCATCTTCACTTCGCTTGCCCACGGCACCTTCTTCGGCATCGGGGCCGTGCTTGCGGCGAGCCTCGTCTCGCCCAGACGCCGAGCCGGAGCGGTGTCGGTCATGATGGCCGGCCTGACGATCGCCAACATTCTCGGCGTGCCGTTCGGAACCTTCATCGGGCAGGAGCTTGGATGGCGGATGTCGTTCTTCGTCGTCGCGGCGATGGGCGCCGTCACGCTGGTCGGCCTGATCGCCATGATTCCTTCGATCAAGCAGACGGACGACACCAACGCAGCTAGGCAGATCAAGGCTCTCCTGCAGCCCAAGCTGTTTCTCGTGCTGATCACGGGCGCCTTCGGCTGCTGCAGCCTGTTCAGCCTGTTCAGCTACATCAAGCCGCTGCTCACCGGCGTAACCGGCGTCGCCGAGGGCATCGTGCCCTGGATTCTCGTCCTGTTCGGCTGCGGCGTCACGATCGGCAACATCCTGGGAGGCAAGCTGGCCGACCTCAAGCTGATGCCGACGGTCATCGTCTCCTTCCTGGCCCAAGCGGTCATTCTGGCGGTGCTCGGCTTCGCGGACGTTTCCTTGCCCGCTACGCTTGCCCTCATCTTCCTGTGGGGGGCTGCTAGCTTCTCCGCGATGCCGGGGCTGCAGGTCCGCATCATGAATCTGGCCAAGGATGCGCCCGCTCTGGCTTCGACATCCAATCACGCTGTCCTGAACTTCGGCAACGCCTTCGGCGCCTTTTTCGGCGGCTGGATCGTGCTGTTTTTCGAGACAGCTCCCGGAGCGTATGACTACGGCGTGCTGCCGTGGACGGCATCGGCATTCTCCCTCATCGCCCTGCTGCTGGCGCTATGCCTAGCGGCATGGGACCGCCGGAGCGCCGCCGCCCGCTGAACCTGAAAAAGGACTGCCCCGCCGTTTCAGCAACGGTACGGGGACAGTCCTTTTTTTGTTGCTCTGTTATGCCGCCGCTTCCTTCCGGTCGCGGGGGAGCAGGAAGGCGAGCGCGCCTGCGACCGGCAGCACGCTGGTCCAGTACATGACGCTCTGCAGGCCGTAGATGTCGCCAAGCTTGCCCAGCACGACGGCGCCGAGCGCGCCCATCCCGAAGGCGAAGCCGGTGATGAGTCCGGATGCCATGCCGACCCGGCCCGGCATCAGCTCCTGCGCGTAGACGACGCTGACCGAGAAGCTCGCCTGGATGATCAGGCCGATGAGCGCGGCGACGGGATACATCCAGACGAGCGGCAGATGCGGCAGCAGCAGCGTGAACGGCGCCGCTCCCAGGATGGACAGCAGCATCGTGCGCTTGGCCCCGATCCGGTCCGAAACCATCCCGCCGAAAAACGTTCCGACGACTCCGGCGATCATGAACAGCAGCAGCGGCACCTGGGCGGCCTGCTTGCTGAGGCCGTAGTCGTGGATGAGATAGAACTGGTAGAAGGTGCCGATCGCCGCACCGTACCAGGAGCGGGCGAACACGAGCAGAATCAGCACCGACAGCGCGAAGGCGACGACATTTTTATGCTTCTTCGCGTCGATGGACAGCTCGCCTCTCGGCACGGCCGCTTTTTTCACCGGCTTGCCGTGCTCCTCCAGCTGCTTGCGGTACCATGGCACCACCTTCAGCAGGATGAGGATCGCCGCGGCTGCCAGCAGCGTGCCCCAAACGGCGCCGCGCTGCCCGAGCGGGATGAAGATGAAGATCGTCATGAGCGGCGCCAGCGACTGGCCGAAGTTGCCTCCGACCTGGTAGATGGACTGGGCGAAGCCGCGCCTGCCCCCGGCGGCGAAATAAACGACGCGCGAGCCTTCCGGATGGAAGACGGCCGAGCCGAGTCCGACGAATACGATGAAGAAGATGAGCATGCCGAAGCTCGGGGCGAACGCCATGCCGGCCATGCCGATCATGCTCATGAGCATGCCGACCGGCAGCATCCACGGCGACGGCTTGCGGTCGGAGACGAGCCCGACGACCGGCTGCATGACCGATGAAGTCATCTGCAGCGTGAACGTCAGCCACCCGATCTGGGTGTAGCTGATATTGAGCGTATCCTGGAAGATCGGATAGAGGGCGGGAATGACGGATTGCATGGAATCGTTGAGCATGTGGACGGCGCTGATGGCGATCAGAATCGCATAGATGGTCCCGGTGCGGGCAGCGCCGATCCGGGCCGATTGCGAAGCGGACATGGACAGGACTTCCTTTCGTCGCTTGGATGGATGGTATGGAGGTGTTCGTCAGCAAATGAAGGAACGCAGGCATGCGGCCGCCTGATCAAGGTCGGCGCGCATCCGGCGTCAGAGAGAGGTCGGTCTCCTCAGGCGAAGCAGATGCATACCGGCGCCGGAATGCGCAAGGAAGCAGGCGCAGGATCCAGCTTGCCGCTGTCCGCATTTCTCCGGAAGGAATGGATCGTGCCGCTCTCCTGGTTGGCGGCGAGCAGCCAGCTGCCGTCCGGAGAGATGGCGAAGTTGCGCGGCGTACGGCCTCCGGTCGGGCAGTGCTCCACCGCCGTCAGCGTCCCGTCGTCGGTATTGACGGCGAACACGGCGATGCTGTCATGGCCCCGGTTGGACATGTACAGAAACCGGCCGTCCGGAGAAAGATGGATATCCGCCGCCCAGCTGGTGCCGGCGAATTCCTTCGGGAGGCCGGATATTCGCTGCACGCTTTCCAGGATGCCCGTTTCCTTGTCCATCCGAAGCACGTTTACGTACGAATCCAGCTCTCCGGCTACGTAGACATAAGGACGGACGGCTGAAATCGCTGCATGGCGGGGGCCGGTGCCCGGCTCCAGTCTGGCGGTGCCGGCCTTGAGCAGAGAGCGTCCGTCGGCGGACTGCCGGTACATATAGACCGAGTCGGTGCCGAGATCGCATATGTATACAAAGGGAGTGCCGGGGACCGGTCCGGCGCTGTGGATATGAGGCTTCTCCTGCCGGTCTGCTGCCGGTCCGAGCTCGCCTTCCCCGGATACGAGCGCCGAAGCCGGCTCCGACAGCTGTCCGTCCGCCTCAAGCGGAAAGACCGCCGCATTGCCTCCGCTGTAATTGGAGACGTACAGGCTTTGACGGTCAAAGGACAGGCTGACATGGCAGGGGTGCTCCCCGTGAGTCAGCTGGTCGCCAAGCACCTCGAGCTCGCCGCTCTGCGGATCGATGGCCAGCGCATGGACGGAGCCGCCGGACTGCCCTCTCGTCTCGCCGGTTTCGCTGGCGGCATAGAGCATGCTGCCCGCGGGATGGACAGCCAGGAACGAAGCCTGCTCGATGCCGGCGATCTTCTGGAATACCGACAGCTCTCCTGTGCCGCCGTCGAGCCGGCATGCATGGACGGTCGGATCCTTGGCCTCACCGTAAGAGCCTATGTACAGCGTATAAGACGTGGATGCTTCTGCCATTTTGTCTCCTCTTTTCCGGCCTGGGCCTTTTTGTCAGTGAATATACCTCATTTCCTCCGTTCAGACAATGCCGCCCAGCAGTCGTAAGCGGCGCCAAACCATTCGATTCGTTGTCTTTTCGAGCTCTAGAACGACATCTCGCAGCAGCAGGAAACGGATAAGCTCTCTCCAAAGCCCATGATAATCCGACAATTGTCCCCAGTCTCTTACAGCAGCATCCGACTCTTGCTATACTGGGTAATAGATTGTGAAGAGCGCCGCGAGGGGGGATGGGTCCATATGAGGTCGAAACGGATCAAGCGGACAAAACGGATCAAGCGGACAAGCCTGGCTGCCGCACTATTCATCGTCGCTTTGGCCGGAGCCGGCTGGCCCGGGCAGGCGCATGCCGGCATCTGGGACAATCTCAAAGACATCTATGACACGCCGGCCAAGGTGGACGAGCTGCAGAAGCAATATACGGAATCGATTGCCCGGCTGGAGCAGCAGCAGGACCGCCTGAAGCAGGATTACGAGCAGAAGCAGGCGGAGTTCGAAGCGAGGCAGCAGGAGCTGCAGCAGCAGAACGAGGACTTCCGCAAGCAGAACGAAGCGCTGGCGGAGCAGAACCGGCAGCTGGAGGCGAGCATGGCAGCCGCCAGGCAGAAGCAGGCTTCGCTGAAGCACGGCATCGCGGTCGCCGTGCTCGTTGGAGCTTCCGCCCTGCTGGCCTATATCGCGGCCGTACGGGTGTGGCGCTACCGCGTCTACCGCGCCCAGCGGCGCGACCAAGGAAAGGCAGCCGGCTTATGATCGTGACCGCGCCGCCGCCTCACGGGCATGTCCGGATCGAGCTTGAAGAAGCCGACAAGCTGCAGGTGCTGCACCCGAAGGCGATCATTGCGTTCCGCGGCCCGCCGGGTGCCCGCGAGGACCGCTTCATGGATGTCGCCGGCGTCTATCGCAAGCGCAAATGGATCCGCTCCCGGATCCAGGGACCGAGCGAGTTCCTGCTCGGCCTGCCGCCCGGCTGCGGCCTGGAAGCGGTGGCGCTGCCCGAGGACAGCGACCTGCTGTTCGATTTCCGGCATATCGTCTTCTACAGCGACGGCATGGCGATGAAGACGCGCATCCACAAGCTCAAGACCGCTTGGATCACGCGCGAACTGACCCGGATGCGCTTCACAGGCCCCGGTACACTCGGCATCCTTACCGCAGGCGGCCTTGCCTCCATGAAGCTGTCCGAGGAGCTGCCGCTCTATGTCGATACGGCCTCGCTCGTCGCTTTCCCGGAGTCGGCGGAGGTGAAGCTCGCCGTCTACGGCAACCCGCTGGCTACTCAGCATATGAACGTCCAATGGGAGCTGAAGGGGCGCGGCTCCGTGCTGGTGCAGACCGGATCGCTGGATCCGGGCCTTGTCGAGCCTCTGCAGCGGGACGGCTTCCTGCGGAGGACGCTGCGGGAGCTGCTGCCGTTCGGAGGCGTCTACATCAAATGAGCCTGATTAAAAAAAATTCCAGCCCATGGGCTGGAATTTTTTCGGCTTATTATTCTAATTCCAGACCTTAAGCAGCGAGTTAGACGAGTTTCTTCTTATTCCGTTTGCCTCGGCGCTCCAGCGGCGAA
>NZ_BIMD01000019.1 GCF_004000905.1 Paenibacillus humicus NBRC 102415 | reverse complement strand
TCGCCAAGCACAGAGAGAAGCCTGATCTGCGAGCAATCGCCGGTCAGGCTTTTTTTTCTATTCAGAATAAGCGCATGTGTGTTGGACAGAGGCGCATTTCGGACAAACCGTCTTTGCCCGATTATTTCCCTTCAATCCGCTCATACTAATCATCACCAAATCGGTCATTGGAGGTGAAGCAGATGAAGGGGAATCGAAGCATTCGAGTCGCATTGGCGTTCGCCGGAATCATGATGCTGGGGCTTGCCATCCCCGAAGGAAATGGAATTGCACCCGGAGCGCATATGCTGACGGCTTCCGAAGGTTGGAACACCGGTATCGAGAAACACCCGGATAATCTCCAAAAGCAGATTGATCACGCCCATTCCGTTGCTGAAAATACTTTAAAGACGCTTAAGGAACCTTTCAAAGTCAGCAGCACAGCCGCGGCAGCTGGTGCGAAGGAGCCGACCGGAATCGGTCAAAGGGCGGATTCGGCCAAAGGGCCTGTTGCCGAACCCGTCAGAGGCATCTACGTATCCGGCTACGCGGCAGGAAGCCCGAAGGCGATGGGAAGGCTTCGCGATCTGGCGAAGCGGACAGAAATCAATGCCATGGTCATCGATGTCAAAGATGATTACGGCTTGCTGACTTATCCTTCGAAAGTGCGGCTGGCTCATCGAATTGGAGCCGATCGCAGGCCTCTCATGGCTCAGCCTACGCAATTGATCGACGAGCTCCATGCCGAAGGGCTCTACGTGATCGGAAGGCTGGTCGTTTTCAAGGATGCCTGGCTGGCCAGCCGTGTACCGGATTGGGCACTGCATGAGCAGAGCGGCAAGGTATGGAGGGATTCCAAGGGGAAGGCCTGGATCAATCCTTATCGAAGCGAGGTATGGAATTATAATATTGCGATCGCCCAGGAAGCCGCCGAGCTGGGATTTGACGAGATTCAATTCGACTACGTCCGCTTCCCCGCCAATGGAAAGCGGGCAGAGGCGGTCATTGATTATGGCTCGCACGGGACAAACAAATCGGAAGCGATCGGGCAATTCCTCGGCCGTGCGAGGGATAAGCTGCATGGAAAGCCGATATCCGCGGATGTATTCGGCCTGGTTACATCCTCTTCGGATGATATGGGGATTGGCCAGACGTGGCGTTCGGTAGCTTCGAGCGTGGATGCCATTTCGCCGATGGTCTATCCTTCGCATTACTCGGCGGGCATGTATGGAATTCCACAGCCCGATCTCAATCCATCCGCTGTCATCCGGAAATCGATGAGCGACGCGGCTGCCCGCAACCGCTATCTGATCCAGAGCGGAATCAAGCCCGCTCAGATCAGGCCTTGGCTGCAAAGCTTTACGGCGACATGGCTGCATCCCCACCTTGCCTATGGAGAGAAGGAAATCCGGGAGCAGATTCGGGCCGCCCGCGAAGCAGGGGTCGATCAATATCTGCTCTGGAGTCCGCGCTGCATCTATCCTTTGACCGATGAACACCAAGGATGATCGGCATCTGCCTATTGCAGGCATACATCCAAGAGACACAAGGTCTGGCAAGAGGTGGAAGCGCCTCTGAAAATGACTATGAAAGCAAGATTCCGCTAGGTTGACAGCCCTATACCCCTCTGCTAAGATGGTCAATAATATATTTCGGCAAGCCATAACAAATAGGAGGAAATCATTCGTGTGGGAATCGAAATTCGCTAAAGAAGGCCTCACGTTCGACGATGTGCTGCTTGTACCCCGCCGCTCGGAGGTGCTGCCGCGCGCAGTCCAGGTCGGTACCCAGCTGAGCGACAGCGTCAAGCTGAACATCCCGCTGATCAGCGCGGGCATGGATACCGTAACGGAGGCTGCCTTGGCGATCGCGCTGGCGAGAGAAGGCGGCATCGGCATCATTCACAAGAACATGACGATCGCCCAGCAGGCGGAAGAGGTCGACCGCGTCAAGCGCTCCGAGAGCGGCGTCATCACGAACCCGTTCTCCCTGACTCCCGAGCATCATGTGTACGACGCGGAAGAGCTGATGGGCAAATACCGCATTTCCGGCGTGCCGATTGTCAACGAAGAGGGCAAGCTGGTCGGCATTTTGACGAACCGCGACCTTCGTTTCGTACATGATTACTCCATGAAAATCAAAGAAGTGATGACCCACGAAGAGCTGGTAACGGCTCCTGTGGGAACGACGCTGCAAGAAGCGGAAGTCTTGCTTCAGAAGCATAAGATCGAGAAGCTGCCGCTCGTAGACGAGACGAATACGCTTAAAGGCCTCATCACGATCAAAGATATCGAAAAGGCGATTCAATTCCCGAACGCAGCCAAGGACAAGCAGGGCAGGCTCTTATGCGGAGCTGCCGTCGGCATCTCCAAGGACACGGAAGAGCGCGCTGCGGCGCTCGTCGAAGCAGGCATCGACGTTCTGGTCGTGGACTCCGCGCACGGGCATCATATTAATATCATCGAAGCCGTCCGCAATTTGCGGAGCATTTACCCCGAGCTGACGATCATCGCGGGCAACGTCGCCACGGCCGAAGCGACGAGAGACCTGATCGAAGCTGGAGCCTCGGTCGTCAAAGTCGGCATCGGCCCCGGCTCCATCTGTACGACACGCGTCATCGCCGGCATCGGCGTGCCGCAGGTAACGGCGATCTATGACTGCGCCACGGCGGCACGCGAGTACAATGTGCCGGTCATCGCCGACGGCGGAATCAAGTATTCCGGCGACATCACCAAAGCGATCGCAGCCGGCGCCAGCGCGATCATGATCGGCAGCCTGTTCGCCGGAACGGAAGAAAGCCCGGGCGAATCGGAGATCTACCAGGGCCGCCGCTTCAAGGTATATCGCGGCATGGGCTCACTCGGCGCGATGAAGGAAGGCAGCAAGGACCGCTACTTCCAGGAGAACGAGAACAAGCTCGTGCCGGAAGGCATCGAAGGCCGCTTGCCTTACAAAGGGCCGCTGGCCGATACGGTCCACCAGCTGATCGGCGGCTTGCGAGCAGGAATGGGCTATTGCGGAACGGCGACCATAGAAGCGCTCAAGAACGATACCTCGTTCATCCGCATTACGGGCGCAGGTCTTCGCGAGAGCCATCCGCATGACGTGCAGATCACGAAGGAAGCCCCGAACTATTCGCTCTAGGAACAAGGATTAGATTTTTCTAAGAAGCAGTCCGCGCCGCGCGCGGACTGCTCTTTTTGCATGTCGGATAAAGCAAAAACATCCCCCGCCTCGTTAACGGTATGGTACAATAAAACCTGATTAATCCATGGTGAAGGAGAGAACAAATTGAAAGCAAGATTCGCTCCGGCTCTCGTGAAGCCGGTTGTCTCCGCCATCGTGGCGGCTACTCTCATTGCAGGCTCTTATATCGCTCCGGCTATTACTCCCGCGGCATCCGCGGCACCCAATACGAGCAGCAGCAACGCCCCGGCAGTCAGCAAAGACAATCCGCTTGGCCTGGCTGCCGATGCGGCCATCCTGATCGATGCCGACACGGGACAAGTCCTCTATTCCTATAACATTGACAAGCCTCTGCCTCCGGCAAGCATGACCAAGATGATGACGGAATATATGGTCCTCAACGCCGTCAAAAGCGGCAAGCTTAAGTGGGATCAGGAAATATCGGTCAGCAAGGAAGCGGCAAGCACGCCGAAGGACGGATCCCAGATCTATCTGGCGGAAGGCGATACCCATACGGTCAAGGAACTGTACACCGCTATGTCGGTCGCGTCGGCCAATGATGCGACTGTCGCGCTGGCTTCCTTCCTAGGAGGATCCGAGGCCGGCTTCGTCACCGAGATGAATGCCAAGGCTCAGGAGCTCGGCCTCAAGACGGCTCAGTTCACGAGCGCGACAGGTCTTCTCGATACGACCGTCATCGCAGCCAAGGATATGGCCAAGCTCGCCATGATCATATTGAAGGAAACTCCGGAATTCCTGGACTACTCCAAGATTCCTTCCGTCAAGTTCCGGGAACGGGACGCCAAGCCGATGATCAACAACGATTGGATGCTTGAAGGCAACAAAGGCAACACCAACTTCAAGCAGTATGTCTATGACGGCGTGGACGGCATGAAGACCGGCTATCTCAGCGCAGCGGGTTACTGCTTCACGGGAACGGTCAAGCGCGGCGACACCCGCCTGATCAGCGTCGTGTACCATACCAAGACGAAAGGCGCCCGTTTCCTCGAGACGCGCAAGCTGTACGACTGGGCTTTCAGCAACCTGGAGCGCAAAACGATCGTTCAGCCGAAAACCGTAGTAGAATCCGCCGCGGAGGCTACAATAACAAAAGGCAAAGCGAAAACCGTAGGCCTGGTGACGGAATCCGACTTCACGCTTATGGTGAAGAAAGGCGCGGCAGTCGAGCCGAAGATCATTGCCACGTCGATCCCCAAGACGGGCGAGCTTGTCGCTCCGGTCGCACAGGGACAGAAGATCGGAACGGTTACGTATAAGTATACGGATGCCGACACCGGCACAGCGGTTACGAAAGAGATCAATCTCATCGCCGCGGAAGGCGTGGAGAAGGCAGGCTGGTTCAAGCTGATGCTGCGCGGCATCGGAGGATTTTTCTCCGGGCTGTTCAAGGGCATCGTCGATTTGTTCTAATACGAACGGTTATAGCGGGATAAGCATGCTCAGCCGAACTGCGCGGAGCGCGGTCATACGGGTCTCGCTGACCGCGGGAGGAATCCGCCGGGAACGGGCAATAACACCTGAGGCTTTCCTGCAATAGTTTCATGCATGAGTTGTCGCCGCTTGGCGTACATGATAGAATTTGGGATAATCAACTCGGAAAAGTTGTCATCGCCCCGTCTTGGGCGAACAGACTATAGGAGGCTTTCAGACCATGTTGGAAACAGGAACATCGCGAGTTAAACGAGGTATGGCGGAAATGCAAAAAGGCGGCGTCATCATGGACGTCATGAACGCGGAGCAGGCCAAGATCGCCGAAGCGGCAGGCGCTACGGCAGTCATGGCCCTTGAGCGCGTGCCTTCGGATATCCGCGCCGCAGGCGGCGTAGCCCGCATGGCGGACCCGACTGTCCTCGAAGAGGTGATGAAGGTCGTTTCCATCCCGGTCATGGCCAAAGCCCGCATCGGCCATTATGTGGAAGCGCGCGTGCTGGAAGCGCTCGGCGCCGACTATATCGACGAGAGCGAAGTGCTCACGCCGGCCGACGAAGTGTTCCATATCGACAAGCGCGAATTCACGGTTCCGTTCGTATGCGGAGCCAAGGATCTGGGCGAGGCTCTGCGCCGCATCCAGGAAGGCGCATCGATGATGCGTACCAAGGGCGAGCCGGGAACGGGCAACATTGTTGAAGCCGTTCGCCACATGCGCCTGATCACGGGCCAGATCCGCAAGATCAAAGGCCTGTCCAAGGACGAGCTGTATGCGGAAGCCAAAAACCTGGGCGTCAACTACGAGCTGCTGCTCGACGTGCACGAGACGGGCAAGCTTCCGGTCGTCAACTTCGCTGCAGGCGGCGTGGCTACGCCATCCGATGCGGCTCTGATGATGCATCTGGGCGCTGACGGCGTATTCGTCGGCTCCGGCATCTTCAAGTCCGACAACCCGGAGAAATTCGCCCGCGCCATCGTGGAAGCGACGACTCACTATACGGACTACAAGCTGATCGCCGAAGTATCCAAAAACCTCGGCGGCGCGATGAAAGGCATCGAGATCTCCAAGCTGGCGCCGCATGAGCGCATGTCCGACCGGGGCTGGTAAGCGGCTGGCGGCAGAAAGAAAGAAGGCCTTAGCGAAATGACCCAGAAGATCGGTGTACTGGCGCTGCAGGGCGCCGTAGCAGAGCACATTCGCAGTCTCCAGGCTGCCGGCGCGGAAGCGGTCGCGGTCAAGCGAGTCGAAGATCTGGAGCAGCTGGACGGGCTTGTCATCCCTGGCGGCGAGAGCACGACCATCGGCAAGCTGATGCGCAAGTACGGCTTCATCGACGCGCTGCGCAAGTTCCATGAAGCGGGCAAGCCGCTGTTCGGAACGTGCGCAGGGCTTATCGTCTTGGCCAAGACGATCCAAGGGGGCGAGGAGCCTCATCTCGGCTTGATGGACATGACTGTCGTACGCAACGCATTCGGCCGCCAGCGCGAAAGCTTCGAGACGGAGCTCGCCATCCAAAGCATCGACAATCCGGTGCGAGCCGTGTTCATCCGCGCTCCATTGATCGGCGAGGTAGGCAGCGGCGTCGAGGTCCTCTCGACGCATAACGGCGAGATAGTCGCTGCCCGCGAAGGAACGCTGCTGGCGGCATCGTTCCATCCGGAGCTTACCGATGATTACAGCCTGCACGCCTACTTCGCGAACATGGTTCAAGAAGCGGCGCAGGTGAAGCGATAATCAATCCGTCAGGGTGGACGTTATAACGTCCGCCCTGATGTCTGTTTTTCAAGAATCAGAGAGGGGTGCCCCGACCGTGCTTGACGTACGACTGCTTAGAAATGAATATGACCGGGTAGCCAAAGCGCTGACCGACCGCAAGAAACCGCTGGACCTCATCTCCTCCTTCCCGGAGCTGGACGCGAAGCGCCGCGGAATATTGCAGGAAGGCGAAACGCTGAAGAACCGCCGCAACACGGTGTCTCAGGAAGTAGCCAAGCTGAAGAAAAACGGCGGCGACGCCGAAGCCCTCATCGTGGAGATGCGCGAGGTCGGCGACCGCATCAAGGAGCTCGACGAAGAGCTGCGCGTGCTGGACGAGGAGCTTGAGGCTCTTCTGCTCGCGATTCCGAACATGCCGAATGATAGCGTGCCCGTCGGCGGCGGCGAGGAAGACAACGTGGAAATCCGCCGTCATGGCGAGCCCCGCACGTATGAGTTCGAGCCGAAGGCCCACTGGGATCTGGCTGAAGGACTCGGCCTTCTCGACTTCGAGCGTGCGGCCAAGGTCACCGGCTCCCGGTTCGTCTTCTACACGGGTCTGGGCGCCCGCCTGGAGCGTGCTCTCCTCAACTTCATGATGGATCTGCACAGCGACCAGCACGGCTACTCCGAGGTGCTGCCTCCGCAGATCGTGAACCGCGACAGCCTGGTCGGAACCGGACAGCTGCCTAAGTTCGAAGAAGATTTGTTCAAAATCAAGGACAGCGAGTACTATCTGATTCCGACGGCGGAGGTTTCGGTAACGAACCTGCACCGGGAAGAAATCCTTGCCGCGGATGACCTTCCGAAGCGTTTTGTCGCCTTCAGCGCCTGCTTCCGTTCCGAAGCCGGAGCGGCAGGACGGGACACGCGCGGCCTGATTCGCCAGCATCAGTTCAACAAGGTGGAGCTCGTGAAGCTGGCCAAGCCCGAGGAATCCTATGACGAGCTCGAGTCCATGACGCAGAACGCCGAGCGCGTGCTGCAGCTGCTGGGCCTTCCCTACCGCGTGCTGCAGCTCTGCACCGGCGACATGGGCTTCTCGGCCGCGAAGACCTACGATCTCGAAGTTTGGCTTCCAAGCGCCAATACGTACCGCGAAATCTCCTCCTGCTCCAACTGCGAGGATTTCCAGGCGCGCCGTGCCGGCATCCGCTTCAAGCGCGACGCCAAGAGCAAGCCGGAGTTCGTGCACACGCTGAACGGCTCCGGTCTTGCGGTAGGCCGTACGGTCGCCGCAGTCCTGGAGAATTATCAGCAAGCCGACGGAACGATCCTCGTGCCTGAGGTGCTTCGTCCTTACATGGGCGGCATTGAGGTTATCGGTCCGCGCGGTTGATTGACTCTCTTCATGCTTGGAGCGCCATTCCTTCCAGGAATGGCGCTTTTTTTGCCTTGAATCGGTTGCCTAGAGGGAAACGGCTATGGTACAATGCTCAGGTATTGAACGATGGAGAGATACCGAAGCGGTCATAACGGGGCGGTCTTGAAAACCGTTAGGGTGCAAGCCCACGTGGGTTCGAATCCCACTCTCTCCGCCAATTCATTTCAACTAAAGCTCAAGCCCGGACAGGAATGTCCGGGCTTTTTTATTTTTGCTGCAGCAGGAGCCGATTGTCGTTCAGCCGTCAGGAAACATTTTGCAAGCATCTTCGTCATCCGCCGTATTAGGCCGTATCGAGGCATAGAAAACCTGATTTCGATGCAACCTACGGGATGGAGGTGGAAGGCCAATGAGCAATCCCGATATGCTTCAGCTGGACCAGTCCCGCTTGGTCGAGGCCTGGAATGAAACGCTCCCGACAACGATGAATGAGACCGACCGCTGCGAAGTCCATGCCGATGAAGAGGATCCGCGATCGCTGCGGGTCACGATCTTCGGCGCCGGGCATCAGATGTACTCGTACGACTTCAAGGTTACCTATGTGGACAGCCGGGAAGTTCAAGTGACGCTGATCGATGTCGATCAGGACAAGCAGACGATCGACGAGCGCAAGGAGCTCGTACAGGAGCAGGTAGCCGACTATATCCGGCATTTGCATGAATGCGCCCAGGCGCTGCATCGCTTGACCAAAGTCTGAGCAAAGGGGGAATGGAGCTTGACGAAGCAAAAAGGACCGGATAAAAACCTGCAGAATGTGGCCAAGGATCTCGAAATGGAGCCGGTGAACGCGCATAATGCCAACCAGCTGCAGCGCCAATCGGAGGACCGCAGGCATCAGGACAATCTGAACCATGGCGACGAGACCGATCTGGATCATCAATTGACCTGACCTTAGACAGCAAAAGGAGGAGAAGCCGATGAGCAAGCCGGACAGCATTCCGGTTCCCAATCCGGATGAAGACCGCAAGGCATCCCGCGACCGGGACCACGGACAGCCGCAGCAGCCGATGTCGGGCAGCAAGACGGTCAAAAACCGCAATCATGTCGACCATCACAATCCCGAGGGCAGTTAAGCCGGAAGGAACAGCGGGTGGGATCGAGGCCGTTCCCGTAGTGCGGGAGCGGTTTTTTTGATATGCAAATCATTACTCGAATTGAATAATTTTTTGATTACTTGTTCTCCCCCTTATTCAATTCCCATCGACAATGGTAGAATACAAAGAGTAGATTTCACGCAGGATTTCAAAGGAGGAAATACATTGAACGCGAAAAACCGGCCCTGGAAGCAAACGCTCGCAGTCCTGTCCGCTGCGGCGCTTGTAGCGGCCGCCGGATGCAGCAAATCCCCATCTCCGAAGGCAGAGCTCGAATCCGCCCTTGCGAGCATCGCAGCGGCTTCCTCTTACGCTTTCCATTCGACTGTTAATTTTGACGATCTTCAGCTCCCTTCCGGTCAGGCTGCAGGCGCAGCAACCGGCGAAGCCGCCAGCCTGCTGAAGGGAATGAACATAACGATGGACGGCGTCTACCAGAAGGATCCGATGCGCACGGATGCCAACGTCCAGCTGGCGCTTCCCGGCAATCCTCAGATGAATCTGACGCTGCCGATCATCATGACCGGCAGCAAGCTGTATGTGAAGGTTCCGTCGATACCGGCCCTGCCTGCGACCGCGCAGCTGGCGGACAAGTATGTCGTCATCGACACGGACAAGCTGGCCGAGGAGCAGGGCGAGCAAGCCGCGGCGCTGGATCCTGCGGTGCAGCAGAAGCTTATGCTGGAAGCCGGAGCTGCTTTCATCAAGCCTTTTGAAGAGAAGACCTACTTCAAGAGCTTGAAAGCGAAAGACGTGCAGGGTCTTCCTGAAGGCCTGGAGCCGGACTCCGTCTCCCAGTTCCTGATCGATTCCTCCAATGCCGAGGATGCGAAGGCGACTGCGGCGCAGAAGGCGATTCCTGCCGTGCTTGACGTGGTGCTCGGCAACGAGCAGTACCTGAAGGCGCTCGGCATGGACAAGGCGGAAGCGGAAGACAGCAAGAAACAGCTGCAAGATCCGCAATCGGAGCTGTCCAAGAAGCTGAAGGAACAGCTGAAGCTCAGCGAGGTCAAGGTGCTCGGAGCGGTCAAGGACGGCAAAATGGCCTACGAAAGCGTCGACGCCAACATCGAGTATGCCGGGGGCAAATCCGGTCCGCTCAAGCTCGTCATGCATTCCACGACATCATACAGCAAAGTCGGCGAGAAGGCTGCCTTTACGGGCGCCATTCCGACAGATGCGATTCCGGTCGAGCAGCTTGAAGCGGCGCTGCAAGGATCGGCCGCCAGCAAATAAAAACAGGTCTGAAGCCTTGCTTTAATCGACCCTGGAACCGCCTCGGCCCGAGGCGGTTTTTTTATGAAAAAAATCGAAAAGAGAAATCGTCTGGAATAAAAATGGAAGCGATTACTTTTTTCATTGACAGAGGAAAAACAGGAATGATATGCTAAATAATAGAAACATGCGCAAACGTTTGCACTATCGTTATCCTTTGGCCTTATTTAGGCCCTATTCTAATCTGGGGGGAAACAAGATGAAATGGCAGCGGATCATCCGCAACCGGAGCATAGGGGCCGTCATGGCCTGCCTGCTTGTTCTGCAACTGTTGGCCGGCATGGGACAGGCATCGATTGTAAGCGCTAACAGCGAGGTGTCTGTTCCTCCTGCATCATCCAGCATCTATCAGGATCAGCCGGGCGGCACGTCCAGCTGGTATGTCGCCGGTACTGTGAACGACTGGAACAATGCCGACGCCAATTGGAAGTTCAAGCATCTGACGGGCTGCTTGTACGCCTATACGGCGGCGCTCGCTGCCGGCGATTACGAGTTCAAGCTGACCAAGAACGGCACCTGGGACGGCTTCGGCGACAACGGGAACAACTTCAAGCTTAAGCTGGACCAAGCGGAATCGGTCACCTTCTTCGTCAACGACGAAATCGGACAAGCCCGTATCTCGGTGCCTGGGGTGCACGGCCTGGCCCAATACGTTCCATCCCTGGACGATATGAAATGGCCTCGTCTGGTCGGAACCATGCAGAAGAAGCTCGGCGATCCCGCGGATTGGGATCCGGCCGGCGCGACATACCGGTTCCTCGACTACAACCTGGACGGCAGCGTGTACAAGCTCCAAGTCCAGCTGCCGGAAGGCCGGTATGAGGCCAAGGTTGCCTTTGGCCCGAGCTGGGAGGAGAACTACGGCGCGACAGGTCCAAACGGCGGCAATCTGAATATTGTCGGAGGCGACGATCTGTACGCCATCTTCAGCATCGACTACAAAGGAGATCAAAAGCTGAAGGCCGACACATTCCTTGCCGGCGGCGGTTCGAACGGCAAGATCAACAAGGACGCCATCCAGTTCGACAGCCGCTCGCTCACCTTCAAGAAGCCGTTCGGCGCCATCGCCGAGAACGGCGCGGACCTCACGCTCCGCGTGGCCGCTGCCAAGGACGACGTGCAGATGGCGCGGGTGGAGCTGACGAATGCAGAGGGCCTCGCATCGACGCACGAAATGCGCAAGGTGACGACCGTGGACGGCAAGGACTACTGGGAAGCGATCATTCCGAAGTCCGTCTTCACCGGAATCGGCATCTGGGGCTATAAATTCATCCTCATCGACGGCTCGGCCAAGCTGGAGCTCGGCGACGACAAGAACGGCACGTCCAGCCGCGGCGGGACGGGCATGGCCGCGGAGGACGGCGCCGTACCATTCGATCTGACGGTATACAAAGCCGATTACAAAACTCCGGACTGGATGAAGAACGCCGTCGTGTACCAGATCTTCCCGGACCGCTTCTTCGACGGGAATCCGGACAACAACCGCGCCAAGCTGGTGGACGGCTACCGCGGGGATCGGAACGAGAATCGGGTCGACAAGGACGCTCCGATCAAGTCGCTGCCTTTGCAATACTTTGACGGCGGAGTAGCGAACGACCCTGCTCCCGGACAAGTCGCGGGACAGTGGAGCGACGTGCCGGAAAATCCGGACCGCGTGAAGCCGGAGAACAAGCCGTATTACCCGAACGCGACTTCGGACGGCACCTGGACCAACGAATTCTACGGCGGGGATATCCAGGGCATCGGGATGAAGCTGGATTACCTGCAGTCTCTCGGCGTGACGGCGATCTACCTCAACCCCGTCGCATGGGCGGCATCCAACCACAAATACGATGCCACCGACTACAAGCATCTGGACCCGATGTTCGGCGAGCCGGTGTACAACAAGCCTGGCGATCCGGCCTCAGGCCTCAACTATGAGGAGACGCGCAAGGCGTCGGACAAGGTGTTCATCGACTTCTCCAAGGCCGTCAAGGCCAGGGGCATGCATCTCATCACGGACGGCGTGTTCAACCACGTCGGCGACGACAGCATTTATTTCGACCGCTACGGCAAATATCCGGAGATCGGCGCTTACGAGTATTGGGCGAAGGTCTACGACTTGCAAAACGCGGCAAAGGATAAAGGAGAGAGCCTCGACAAGGCGGCAGCCGAGCAGCAGGCCCGTGCTTTCTTCACGGGCAAGGTGAACCCCGCGACGGGCAAGAACTACGAATACCCGGCCGACTTCGGCTTCATCGACTGGTTCACGGTCGAGAACGTGAAGGTGGCGGACAAGGACAGCACGAGCACGCATTACAAATACGACGCCTGGTGGGGCTACGATTCCCTGCCGGCGATGGATGCCAAGACGCCGCAGCCTGGCGACGCGGACGCGATCGGCTCCTCCGAGGAGCAGCATGAATGGAACAATATCGGCTACCGCGAAGCGGTCATCGGCCACGACTTGAGCGGCAAATCCGCCGAGGATGCCGAAGCGGCCATGCAGAACGTCGTCTCGCAGCGCTGGCCTTGGATGGGCTCCGGCGGCTGGCGGCTGGACGTCGCTCCGGACGTATCGACCGGAACCTGGCAGAAGTTCCGCGAAGCCGTCAAGTCGACGGCGGGCCTCAAGGACGCAGGCGGCAACGATATCGAGGATCCGATCATTTTGGGCGAGGAGTGGGGCGTGGCGACTCATTACCTGCTCGGAGACCAATTCGACTCCGTCATGAACTATCGCTTCCGCGGCGCGCTGCAGGCGTTCCTCATCGGCGGCGATGCCAAAACCTTCAACGATACGCTTGAGTCCATCCGCGAGGATTACCCGGAGCAGGCATGGCAGGCGATGCTCAACCTGGTGGATTCCCATGATACGACGCGTTCCATCACGAAGCTGATGTTCCCGAACTACGAGGAGGAGCATCTGGTCATCGCCAAGGATGCGGACGACAAGGCGCTCAAGCAGCAGGCGCTGGTCGCTCTGTTCCAGATGGGCTATCCGGGCGCGCCGACGATCTATTACGGCGACGAGGTCGGAGTGACCGGCACGAAGGATCCGGATTCCCGCCGTACGTTCCCGTGGGAGCGGGTCGTGGAGAGCGAAGGTCCTGACGGCAAAAGCTATTCGGCAACCGGCTCTTATGCCGGACTGCTGGACTCCTATCAAAAGGCGGCCAAGCTCCGCGAGTCGGAGGCGGTGCTGAGAACGGGCGATCTGAAGGCGGTCTACGCTACCGGCGACGCCATCGCTTACGCCCGCAAGAACGACACGAAGGCCGCGCTCGTCTCCATCAACCGCGGGGATGCCGCGCAGAAGATCATGGCCGACGTGACGGGCTACCTGCCGGACGGCCTGACGCTTGTCGACGGCCTGGGCAGCGGCATCAGCGCCGTCGTAACCGGAGGCAAGCTGGAATACACGCTGCCGGCTCTCTCCGGCGTCATGATGATTTCCGAAGGCGCTCTGTCGCCTGTCGCGGAAGTCGGCGGCCTGCTGGCCAAGGCGGGCAACGGCAGCGTCGAGCTTTCCTGGAATGCCGTTGACGGCGCCGAGGGCTACCGCGTCTACCGTTCGCTGATCGACGGCGGCAAGCTGGAGCTGGCCGGTACAAGCACGGAAGCGGCATTCACCGATACGGCCGTAACCAATGGAACGAAGTACTATTACAGCGTTGCTGCCTTCCAAGGCGCTTCCGAAGGCTTGCCGGGCCCGACCGTGTCGGCGACCCCGGCCTATCCCATCACGGAAGTGTCGGCCGTATCGACCGTCGCTGCGGACGTCTATCTCGGCGTAGGCCGGACGACGGGCGAGCTGACCGTATCCGTGAAGGCTCCCGGCCTGACGGACCGGGGAGACGGCCTGCAGCCGGCCGGTCTCATCGGCAAGCTGATGTATTTCCCGGACGGCTCGGCCAAGGCCGAGGCGGCTTCCAAGCCGCTGAAGTTCAAGGCGGACGGAGCCGACGGGGACAAGGTGTACGCGGCTTCCTTCGAGCCGCTGCAAGCGGGCGTGTACCATTATTACGCCGCCTTCTCTGCCGATAACGGAGAGACCTGGACGGAATCCACGGGGCTGTCGCATGTCACGGTGTTCCCGAATGAGGACACGGATGCGCCGGCACCTCCGGCGCTCGCCGCCATTACGGTGGAATCCAGCCGGGCGGTGCTGAACTGGACGAGCGAAGATGACTCCGTCTATGGCTTCGAAATCTACCGAGCTGCCGGAGCGGATGGCTCCTTCGTCCGGATCGCCTCGGTTACGGGCGGCAAGCGCAGCTATACCGACTTTACGGTGAGCAACGATACGACCTATCGCTACAAGGTCGCGGCCTATGACATGGCGTACAACCGCAGCTTCTCGGAAGAGCAGAGCGTGACGCCGAAGCTGGTCATGGTGGATGTGACGCTCCGTCTCCATCTGCCGGATTATACGCCAAGCACGGATGACATCACCATCGCCGGCGATTTCAACGGCTGGAACGTGACGTCGACGAAGCTGAACGTGCCGAGCGGCGCGACGAACCGCAGCGTGGTGGAATATACGTTCAAGATGATGGCCGGCAAGTCGATCCAGTACAAATACGCCCGCGGCGACTGGGACAAGGAAGCTCTCACCAGCCACAAGCATCTTGCCGGGGATACGACGGATCCGGGGAACTGGGCCTACAGCTCCACCGATACGAATATGCAGCTTCAAATTTCCAATCAGGGCGGCAACCGAATGGTCGTCGACGACTACGTCCTCCGCTGGGTGGACATGCCGTTGATGGTTCTGCAGCCGCGCATTTCCTACGGGGAGGACATTCGCTACTCCACGGATGAGAACCATTGGACGCTTAGCGCCAACGTTCCGTACGGCGTAGCCTTCACGATCAACAACCAGCCGATCGCGGACGGAGCTATGGATGCACAAGGCAATGTGTACCTGAAGAACATTCCTCTGATGCCTGGAGAGAACAAGTTCGTGCTCCATATCGAACCGACTCAAGAGACTCTGAACCTGCCGTTCTACACGGATAAAGGGCGGGCAAGCCAAGCAACCAAGACGATCAATGTCGTCATTGACCGCTCTTCGGGCGAAGCGACGCCAAGCGCGAAGCCGAGCGAGGCGCCAAGTGCGACGCCGAGCGAGTCGCCAAGCGCAACGCCGAGCGAGTCGCCGAGTGCGACGCCAAGCCCGAGCAGCCCGCCTTCGACGCCGGCACCGACTGCTGCTCCCAGTGCTTCTCCGTCTCCAACGCCGGTCGGGCAGACCTTCTCGATCTTGGCTGCCGACCTCAAGCCGGATACAGGCGGCGAAGTGAACGTGACGCTGGGCGAGGCCGTCCAGACGGTGCTGATCCCTAGAGAAGCCGCCGGTCTGGCCGCAGGCTCCGTGCTGCGGATCCATAAGGGCACAACCACGATCGTGCTGCCGCAGGAGCTGTTGGCCGCAGCGGCTGCGGAAGGCAAGGGCAGCCTTGTCCTCCGTTTGGATGAAGTCTCCGGCACAGAGGCGGACGCTCTTCTGGCCGGGCTCAAGAAGCAAGGCCGATTCGGCAGCCTCGCGGCGATCGGCTCTGCCATTAAGGCCAGACTGCTCGTCCAGAACGGAGATTCCGAGCAGGCGGTATCCGCAAAGGGAATGAAGCTGAGCTTCAAAGCGGCTTCCGCGGCGGACGGGAAGACGGCCAACGTATACCGGATCGACGGAACCGGAACCGGGACCTATGTCCGCGGAACGTGGAACGGCGCCGACGGCAGCTGGACCGTTCCGGCCGACGGCAGCTCCGCTTATGCGCTGCTGCATGCCGGCCGCGAATTCGCCGATCTCCCTGCCGGACATTGGTCGGCAGCCGCCGTCCAGTTCCTGGCGGCCCGCGAGCTCGTGAACGGCGTCTCGGAGCAGCAGTTCGCTCCGAACAAGGCCGTCACCCGCGCGGAATTCGCCGCCATGCTCGCCCGAATCCTGGAGCTGAAGCCGGGCAGCGCCAAGCCTTTCGCGGATGTAGGCGAGAACGCCTGGTACGCGGATTCCGTCAGCGCCGCCTATGACGCCGGCATCATTGGCGGCAGGGGCCGTGATGCCTTCGCTCCGGGAGCGTCCGTTACCCGCGAGGAAATGGCCGTCATGCTGATGCGCGCTTATGCATACGGAATCAAAGAAGGCATTCTGACGGCTGTGCCGTCGAATCCGTCCGTTCCATCCTTCAAGGACGAGTCCGCCATCAGCGGCTGGGCAGCGAAGGATGTCCTTGCAGCCGCAGGCCTTGGACTGCTCGGAGGACGGGACAACGGCTCCTTCGCTCCGGGCGATCAGCTGACCCGCGCAGAAAGCGCGGCGGCGCTCTACCGCTTGCTGAGCCGATAAGATCAAAAAAAGAGGCTTGGGGATCATCCCAAGCCTCTTTGCCATTCATTCCATCCAGCGGCCGGCAGGTTCCGCACTATCCTTGTCCTTGGCGGCTCATCACGAGCAGTACGACTGCGGCGAGGACGGCCAGGCAAGCCAGTGTAAAAAAGGCGATTTTCCAAGGGCTGCGCGGAGCGTGGCCGGATACAAGCCCGGTCTGCCCGTTGACCATGAAGCGGTACGGCTTGGATTTGTACGTATAGGTCGCGTTCCATACCGGCAGCAGCAGATGCTTGTAGGTCTGGTTGGCGTACCGGGTGCTGATGCTCAGATTGCTGATCTCGTCACCTCCGATCTGGGAGCGGACAGCGCTTTCCACCGAGGAGGCGATTCTCGCCTTGGCCAGCTCCCAGCCCCGGGAGCGGCCGATCGAATACCGCTCGGCGACATAACCGCTGAGATAGTCCGGCTTGTAGCCGAGCAGTCCGTCCAGACGGAAGTCGCCGAGCCGGTCCAGCAGCTTGGCGTCGTATTGGCCGGAAGCGGGAATGAGGACATCGTCGAAGAAATGGTCGTAGCTGCCGCTTACGAAATGCCAGACCGTATAGCGCTCCTGCTCGGTATACGTTTCGGTTTTGCCGTCTACCGTCCGGGTGCGGGTCACAGTCCGGTAATGATAATCGCCCCGCTGGGCGGAGTAGGAGGAGTCCGTGTCCGTATCATACGTCCAATAGGGGATATAGATTCCCGTCAGCCTGGCGGCCGTGCGCTCCCGCTTGAAGGCATTGGGCAGAAACCAGCGCTTCTTCTTCCAGGACCGGAAGGAAGCCTCCGCAGCAACGCTGTCGACATGGAAGGGAATGAGCGATTCCGGACGTATGCTCGCCGTCTCCGGCTGCGGCAGCACCTTGGGAGAGCCGCAAAACGCGCATACCGTCGCCGTCTGCTGCGCGGGAATGAGGCTCTCGCCGCCGCAATTGCCGCATTTGACCGCGACCTGGGCGATGCCCCAGTCCGTGTCGGCATCGTCCTTGCCGTCCTCGAGATCATGCTCGCTGGGCGGGGTGCGGTCTTCTTCGATTTCCTGCAAGCGGCCGCAGTATTGGCATTTGAGCTGCTGGCTGCCGACATCGAACAGCATGGGACCTCCGCATCCGGCGCAAGGAAAAGCAACGACCTCCGGAACCTTGACTTCTTCGGCCATCGGAATCTACACCTTGGTTCCGCAGTTGGAGCAGAACTTCGCGCCGGGCGCGAGCGGCTGGCCGCATTCGGAACAGAACTTCTTGCTTCCGGGAGCAGAGCCTGAATCCGTCGCCGCGCCGCTCGCGGCGGAGCCGCCTCCGGAGGAGCTGGTCCCTGCGGCGCCGCTTGCGCCGCCTCCAGCGTGACTGCCGCCCGCTGCCGAAGGGCTGCCGGAGCTTTCTTCGCCTTGCTGCGACAGCATCCGGCCCATCGCCTGGCCCATCGCCATTCCGGCTCCGAGGCCGATGCCGGCGCCGGCGCCTCCGTCCGGGTTGTTGGCCGCCTCCCGGATCGCTTCGGCGGATTGGTACTTCATATAGGTGTCCAGATTGCCCACGATTCCCATGGACGATCTGCGGTCGATGGCGCGCTCCACTTCTTCGGGGAGCGACAGGTTCTCGATCGTGAGGGCGGTGAGTCCGAGCCCCATGGAGGCGAATTGGGGCTGCAGCTTGGCGGCCGCGGCGCTGCCGAGCTCGTCATACGATGCGGCGAGATCGATGACGGGAATCCGCGATTCGCCCAGCAGGTCGCTGATTCCGGACACGATGACGGATTTCAGGTAGCTCCCGACATTTTCCGCCGAGAAGGCCGCTTGGGTGCCGAAGATTTCCCGGAGAAACACCGCCGGATCATGGACCTTCAGGGCGTAGTTGCCGAAGCCGCGCAGCCGCACCATGCCGAACTCCGCATCCCTCATGATGACCGGGTTGGAGGTCCCCCACTTGAGCTGCGTGAAGTTGCGCGTGCTGACGAAGTAGACGTCGGCCTTAAACGGCGAGTTGAAGCCGTACTTCCACGATTTGAGGGCGGTCAGAACCGGCATGTTCTGCGTGCTCAGCGTATAGGTGCCGGGGCCGAAAACATCGGCGATCTGGCCTTCGTTGACGAAGACGGCCGCCTGCGACTCGCGCACGACGAGCTTGGCTCCCATTTTGATGGCATTGTCGTAGACGGGGAAACGGTAGACCATGGAGCCGGTGTCATCCAGCCACTCGATCACTTCGATGAATTGGCCCTTCAGAAAATCGAAAAGTCCCATGCGACGCCTCCGATCGGTAAGGTTTTACCCTATTATAAACGCTGGATGGGCCGATTCGACACCGTTTGGTAAAAAGAACGGAGGGAACAACAAAAAAACCGCTGCCTCAGGCACCGGTTGTAAGGGTTTGTGATGGTCGAGACGACAGGATTTGAACCTGCGACCTCTTGCTCCCGAAGCAAGCGCTCTACCAAGCTGAGCCACGTCTCGAAAACTTTGCAAAAAAATAATAGCATGGATGCAAAGGAGCTGTAAAGATGGAAGAAGCCCTTCATCCAAAGGACGAAGGGCTCACGCTCATTTGCACACGTATTCGGTCAAAACGGCTTGAAGCTCGTAAATATTGAGAGACTTGTTGAACGTCTTCGAGACCGGCGTCGGACTGCCGGATACCCAGAACTTCAGCTCGGCGTCCAGATCGAAGTGGCCGGCGGTCTCGACAGCGAAATGCGTAATGCTTTTGTACGGGTACGAATGGTACTCCGTCTTCTTGCCGGTCAGTCCCTGCTTGTCGATGAGGATCAGCCTGCGGTCGGTGAACAGGAACATGTCTCGTATCAGCTTGTAGGCTTTCTCCACGCGTTCGTTCCGGCCCAGCATATGCTGGAATTCCTTCTGCACCTCGGCAGGAGCAAGCTCGGATGCATTTCCCATCAGCCCGTCGAATAAGCCCATTGATCATCGCCCTTTCCTTCATTCCGCTTTCCCCTTCTAACGCGCCATGAGGGAAAAAGTTCCATTTATACGGGGAAGGAAATAAAAAAGAACCGCACAAGCGTACGGTTCCCGATCATTTAAGTAGAAATGGCGCGCCCGATACGATTCGAACGTACGACCTGCAGTTTAGGAAACTGTCGCTCTATCCTGCTGAGCTACGGGCGCGCATCGGATTTACTATACCATGGTTGACGGCGTCCCTGCAACCGGAGGCGTCAATCCGACACGGCCATCAGGTAGGACGGGCGCAGCGACTCCTTGCGGACCGCAATCGGATAGTTGACCCCTCTCCAGGTCCGGAATGCCGTGTTGAACACGTACAGCCGGTCATCGGCAGCCAGCAGGCGATGCGTGTCGAGGCAGTACACCATCCTGGCGTCCGCGGCGAATTGCTCCTTGCGTTTCTTTTCCATCCTCATTCATCCATCCTTCCGCTTTCGTTCCTATCAGCTTTCCCGTCGAGCGAGCCCGCCAGACCTGTTCTCTGTCTCTATTTCTATGAGGATGGGACGAGATTCAGAACTTGAAGCCGGCAAGGAGTATGGCGGAAGCTTTATTGCTTCGTATCGTTCTATCTGTTATGCTTTGTGTATAACAAACATACGGTAATAAAGGGAGGAGGATGCCGCCATGATCGTCTCCATCGACTACGAGTCCGACACTCCGCTCTATACGCAGCTATATGACGAAATCGTCCGAGGCATCGCATCGGGCCGGCTGGAGTCCGGGGAGAATCTGCCCTCGGTCCGCAGCCTCGCCGGCGACCTCGGCATCAACCTGCATACGGTCAACAAGACGTACCAGCTGCTGAAGCAGGAGGGCTTTGTCCATATCCACCGGCAAAAGGGAGCGGTCGTGCAGCCGGCCGGCTCGCTGCCAGTCACGGATGCTTTTCGAACGCGGATGGAGCGGCAGCTGGAATCGCTTGCCTCGGAGGCGTTATGCCGAAGCATGCGGGAGGAAGAGTTTCTGGAGAGATGCCGAAGCGCCTATCGGAGCATCCGGCCTCAAGCAAGAGATACGCATGAAGGGGGAAGGGAGCGATGAACATGTCTTTGTACGGATTCGGCTTGACGATGGGGGCTGTCTATGTGCTGGTCCTGGCCGTGGCGGCTTTCCAGCCTTCTCTTGCTCCGCGGAATATCCTGTTCGGAATCTCAATTCCGAAGTCGGCCGTCGACGATGATGCCGTCCGCAAGCTTCGCCGTTCCTATACGGGTCAGGTGATCGGGTACGGCCTCGCATTCGGCATCCTGGTTGCCGCGGGAATCCTTTGGAAAACAGGCGGGACGATGCCTGCCGATGACACGCAATGGCTGGCGACGCTGCCGGTCGGCGCTCTGCTGGCGCTGTTCGGCATTTCGGGAGGCCTGTTCGTCGCTTTCCATCAGAAGGCGGAGCGCCTGAAGCGCGAGTCAGGCTGGCAGGAGGAGAGAAGGACCGCCGCCAGCCTGTCGCTCCGCAAGGAACGGCTCCACTACCCGCTCTATGCCTTTGCTCCCCATCTGCTCGTTATCCTTATTTCTGCCGGAGCCGCTTGGCTGCTGTACGACAAAATACCGGACAGCATCATTACCCACTACAACGCTCGAGGAATTCCGGACCGGATTCAGGACAAATCCTACGGCACTGTGTTCGAGATGAATCTCGTCCAGCTGTTCATGCTGGCCATATTCATCTTCGTCAACTATACGACGGGGGCAGCCCGGATGAAGATCGATCCGGCCGACCCGGAGCGCTCGGAGGAGCAGCAGCGCCGCTATCGCAAGGGAATGTCCTTGCTGATGCTCCTGCTGGGCCTGGGCATGGTGATCTTCATGGGATTCCTGCAAGCCTTCATGCTGTACGGGGGAAGCCGGATGAATGGAGTCCTGATCGGGGCGGCGGGCATTGCGCCGCTTGTCATGTCGGCGGCTGCCGTCGTCAGCATGATGAAGCTCGGCAAGGGCAGGATGGAGGCTTCGAGACCGGGGGAGGATGCGAAATGGAAGGCGGGAGCTTTCTATTGGGACCGGTCGGACTCCGCTATTTTCGTCGAGAAACGGACGGGCATCGGATTTACGCTCAACTGGGGCCATCCGGTTTCGTGGGTGATCCTCGCCATTATCCTTGGATTTGCCTTGGCCCCCTTATATTTGAATCCTTAGTCCTATTCAAATGAGCCTAAAGTCCTGATCTGAAACCGGATTTGTCGAATATTTCCACCATTTATCGTTATTTTGTCGACAAGTTATTACAAACAAATCCTCCCCATACGGGTATAATAAAGAACAGCCCGACGGAAGAAGCATCCAGGTGAGGAGCGTAGCTTGAGCGACGATATGATGAGGAACGAACGATTGGAGAGGCTGCAGGAGCTGCGCAGAAGGCTATACCAGGCAGCGGAGGAACGGGGAAGCCTCACGGATCCCGAAGTTCTGGCCATCAGCGAGGAAGCGGACCGCTTGATTGTCGAGCTGCAGCAGCAGCAGCGCGAGTTCAAGCTCGAACGAATATGGAAACAAGGGCCTGCGGCCCGGTGAGCAAGAGAGCGGATGATGCCTCCCTTGAGAACCGGAGCTGCAGGCCCTTACTTTGTTCTTACCGGGTGGAACGGGATTTGCGCAGACGTCTGAAAAAATCGGTGAGCAGCGAAGCGCACTCCTCTTGCAGCACCCCGGACGTAAGCTCGGCTTCATGGTTGAACCTCGGCTCATCCAGAAGATTCATCAGCGTGCCGGCGCAGCCGGCCTTTGGATCGGGAGTGCCGTACACAACCCGCTTGACCCTGGATTGGACCAAAGCTCCGGCGCACATCGGGCAGGGCTCAAGCGTGACGTACAGCGTGCAGTCCAGCAGCCTCCACGCGGCAAGGCTCCGGCTCGCTTCGCGGATGGCCAGCATCTCCGCATGCGCGGTGGAGTCGGGGATCGATTCCCTCAAGTTGTGGCCGCGTCCGATGATCTTTCCCTCATGCACGATGACGGCGCCGATCGGCACTTCTCCGATCGCTTCCGCTTTTCGGGCCTCGGCGATCGCCTCGCGCATCCAGCGTTCATCTTCTTCCTGACGAAGCAAATCAATCTTTCCTTCCTGAAGCGGGTTTATGGACTTATTGTCCCCGATACCCGTGGCGGATGCAAGCCGCTTGTCAACAGAATCTGTGCATAAAAGGCCGAAGCAAGCTTGCCCGCCCGTTCCTGCCGTCAAGCAGTGACTTTCGACAGAGAGGGAATGTCGAATAATAGCGTTTTATGCTACGAACAAACATTCTTTTGTTAACATGTTGTGCACAATTTTGTGGATAACTATAAATTATTAGAATCTTCCCGCAAACTATCCACTGAAACGCTGTGTACAACTCCCCGAAAATGTTGATAAGTCATCATTTTTGTGGACAGAGCTGTGAATACATCCGAAAAAGAGAAGAAGAGGACGTTGAACTGTGGATCAAAAGTCCTTTTATGCCGTTTGACCCTGAACAGAAGAGGCCGCAGTCTGGGTATATGTGGTATCATCTGGATATTGATCCTCTTATAAGGATGTGTCCGGCATTGTCCGTCAAAACCAGGCTTTCCCTTATCATTTCCTTGCTGGTCAGCGTGATGCTGGTCCTGAATGTTTTCATCAACGAGCACTTTATCCGTCGGGAACTGAATTCGCAGAATGCCATGTTCTCGGAGACGGTAGGCCGTCAAACATCGGTATTGGTGGAAGACTTTCTGGAAGGAAGAGAGAAGGAGCGCGAGAAAGCGGCGACGATACTGCGCCATGCCATCGAGGGCGCGGCATCTCTGGTAGGGGGAGCGGAGAACGTGGCCAGCCTGAGGAAGGTTGCCAAGCTGACAGGAGCCGAAAAGCTGGAGCTGCTGAAGCCGGTGTCCGGAGGCTACCGGGTTACGGCTTCTAGCGACGCAAGCCGGATCGGCCAGATGGCGCTCAAAATGAGCGACCTTCCTGCGGAGTGGGCAGGCGGACCTCCTGCAAGCGGGGAGCGCTATCTCATGAAGGACACTTTTTCCGATGGAGACAAGGTGCCCGTATCGTGGGGCTATTACGCCGATTCCGAACATCCTTACATACTTGCATTGACAATCTATTCACACGGATACTCTCCGGACACGCTGATCGAGCAAGTCAGGACCTATCAGCCCGAGGTGCTTGAGATCGGCATCTGGAGCATGAGCGGGCAAAAGGGGGTTGACGCCAGCGCCTTGAAATACGGAAGCGAGCAGTACACTTCCGATTCGCGCGGCATCGAGCTGATGAAGCTGGCGGAAGCCGGCAAGGCACAGTCGGAACAGGCGGTCATCGGGGGCAAGTCCGTGCTCCGGTCCTGGTATCCTTTCGAGGAAGCGAAGAACAGCAATTACGTCATCTCTGTCGTTGTCGACCGGACGCAGATTGAGAATCTCTCCTCCATGCACCGGCGCAACCAGATCGGCAGCTCGCTGCTCATTCTGGCCGCGACGCTGATCGGGACATGGGTCATCATCCAACTGCTCCTGCGGCCTCTCAAGGGGATTCTGCACAAAGTCAACGAAGTCGCGTTCGGCAGGTTCGACCGGGATATCGAGGTGAAGCGCAGCGATGAGATCGGGGAACTGGCGAGCCGCATCAACCATATGTCGGGAAGCTTGAAATCGTATACGGACAAGCTGAAGGCGGCTGTCAATGAAAATGCGCTCATGAAAGAAGAGCTGGAATCGATCTTCAACAACACGGCCGATTCCATCGTCATCATCGGCTTGGACGGGAACCTGCTGAGGGTCAACGAATCCTTCCTCCATACATTCGGGTATTCTCCTGCGGACATTTCCTCTTTGCGCATTACGGATGTGGTCCATCCCGTCGAGCATGCCTACAAGCATCCGGAGCTTGCCCGCATGCTCCAGGGGGAGGCGCTGCCTCCCGGAGAAGAGAAGTGGCGCCACAAGGATGGGGATTACCTGACGGTGGGCGTGACGATGTCCGCCGTCCGCAACTCGCAGGGGGAGGTGTGGAGCCTGGTGGCGGTCGCCCGCGACGTCACCTCCAGAGCGAAGATGGAAGAGCTGCTGCGGCAGTCGGAGAAGCTGACGACGGTCGGCCAGCTCGCTGCCGGCGTCGCCCATGAGATCCGCAATCCTCTGACGACACTGCGCGGTTTTCTCCAGCTGCAGCAGCAGAGCGGCAGGCTGAATCTGCAGCATAACGACATCATGCTGGCCGAGCTTGACCGGATCAATCTGATCGTAAGCGAATTCCTCATCCTGGCGAAGCCTCAAGCCGCCAAGTTCGAGATCAAGGATGTTCGGTACACGCTGGGCGACGTCATCTCGCTGCTGGACAGCGAGGGCCATCTCAAAAATGCCGTCTTCCATACCCGCTTCACGACGGACAGCTGCCTGATCTCCTGCGAGGAGAACCAGCTCAAGCAGGTATTCATCAATGTCATCAAAAACGCGATCGAAGCCATGCCGCAAGGCGGCAACGTATACTTCGACATCCAAAGGGAAGAGCCGCATTCCGTCCTGGTCCGGATCACGGATGAAGGGATCGGCATTCCGGAGGATATCATCCCCAAAATCGGGAATCCTTTCTTTACGGGCAAAGAAACCGGAACGGGGCTCGGCATCATGGTGAGCCAGCGGATCATCCAGAGCCACAAAGGCCGCATGGAAATCCAAAGCAAGCTGGGCCAGGGCACATCCATCCTCATTACGCTGCCCATGTCTCCCGATCGGCGCAGCGGCGGAGACGGAGCGGCTTCTTGAGAGCGGCTGAGGGTGTGGTACAATGGTACCATTGAAGCTGCTGCCGAAGCGGCGCTTAGGCAGGCAGCAAGAGCCGAGGTGGATCGATTGCGTATCAATAAATGGATCAGCGAAACGGGGTTCTGCTCCCGCAGGGAAGCGGACAAGCTGGTAGAAGGCGGACAGGTTACGATCAACGGCGCGCTTGCCGTCCTGGGATCCCAAGTCCAGGACGGCGACGAGGTCCGGGTGAAGGGCGAGCTGGTATCCGCCCACCGGGGCCACGTCTATCTGGCTCTGAACAAGCCGGTAGGCATTACGTCGACGACGGAGTCCCACATCGAGGGCAATATCGTCGATTTTGTCGGCCATAAGGAACGGATCTTCCCGATCGGACGCCTGGACAAGGATTCCGAGGGGCTGATTCTGCTCACCAACGACGGAGATATCGTCAATCGGATCCTCCGCGCGGAAGGGCGCCATGAAAAGGAGTACGTCGTGACCATCGACCAGCCGGTCACGCCGATGTTCCTGAAGGGAATGAGCGAGGGCGTCCGCATCCTCGGCAGCATGACGCTGCCCTGCAAGGTGGCCAAGGTCGGAGAGAGGACATTCCGGATCATTCTCACCGAGGGCAAGAACCGGCAGATTCGGCGCATGTGCAGCGCTTTCGGCTACAAGGTGCGCCGGCTGCAGCGGCTGCGGATCATGAACATCCAGCTCGGCAGCCTGCCGGTCGGCAAGTGGCGCGATCTAAGCCGCGAGGAGCTGCAGCAGCTGTTCTCCGATCTGGACTACGAGCCGGCTTCGCCCGCAGGAAGCCGGAGCTGAACCGGCGGCAGGGATCAAGCTGCCGATGGAGCCGGCTGAGGGGGGGCCGGAGATGTCTGCGAGCCCCTGGCGCCGCCGCCGAGCGCTGCTCGTGCGAGCCCTGCTAAAAAGAAAAGCCCCGCTTTCTCCGGTTCGACCGGCGAAAGCGGGGCTTTTGTCTACTTGAACACTTCCGATACTTCGCTTTTGGCTGAAGGCTCGGCGTAGTTGCGGATGATGGACACCTCGACCCGCCGGTTCTTGGCTCTGCCGACATCGGTGTCGTTGGTGGCCAGAGGCTTGTACTCGCCGTAACCGACGGCGCTGAAGCGCTTGGGATCGAGGTTCGAATTGAGCAGAAGGACGTCCATGAAGCGGACGGCGCGCATCGTGCTCAAATCCCAGTTGGAGCTGAATTCGGAATTGTTGATCGGCTGGTTGTCGGTATGGCCCGACACCATGATCTCGTAATTGGGATACTTCTGCAGCATGCCGCCGATGAAGGTGCCGAGCTTGCGGGATTCGGGCTTCACCGCCGCGCTGCCGGAAGGGAACAAGGCGCGGTCGCTGATCGTAATCATCAGGCGGGACTGGTTGAGCTTCGTCTCCAGCTGGGTGCTGAGGCCGTTGTCCTTGATGTACTTGTCCACCTGGCGCTTGAGCTTCTCGAGATCCTCCTGCTCCTTGCGCATCAGCTCCTGCATCGCCTTGTCCAGGCTCTGGGAGTCCTGGGTCGACTGCGACGACTGGGAGGAGGACTGTCCCTGCTCCTTTTCCTTCTTGTCGGATACCATCGCCTGGGCGTCGATCGACTTGTAGCTCTCGAGGACGCCGTTGCCTCCGCTGAGGGCGATGTTGAAGGCGCGGCTCATCTGCTCGAACTTCTTGGCGTCGACCGAGCTGGAAGCGTAGAGAACGATGAAGAGGGCGAGCAGCAGGGTGAGCAGGTCGGCATAAGGGATGAGCCAGGACTCGTCCACATGCTCTTCGTGGTCGTCGTGCTTATGTTTCTTGCTCAATGAGCTTCCCTTCTTTCGATTCCTGCATTTGGATTCGTTCCTTCGGCGTCAGGTAGACCGACAGCTTCTGGTTGATGGCGATCGTGGAGACGCCGGACTGGATGGAGAGGAGGCCTTCGACCATCATGAGCTTGAGCTGGATCTCGCGCTTGGAAATCCGCTTCAGCTTGTTGGCGATCGGATGCCACAGCACGTAGCCGGTGAAGATGCCGAGCAGCGTCGCGATGAACGCGCCGGCGATCGCATGAGCCAGCTTCTCCATGTCGCTCATGTCCGAGAGGGCCGCGATGAGGCCGACTACGGCTCCGAGAACCCCGAGCGTAGGGGCGTAGGTGCCGGCTTGGGTGAAGATGAGGGCGCCGGCCTTGTGCCTGTCCTCCGTCGCCGCGATGTCCTCGAGCAGCACCTCGCGCACGAAGTCCTGGTCGTTGCCGTCGATGATCATGCGCATGCCGTTCTTCAGGAACGGATCCTCGATGTCCTCGACTTTGGTCTCCAGAGCGAGAAGTCCTTCGCGGCGGGTTACGGAAGCCCAGTCGGCGAACATGCCGATCAGATTTTGGCGGGAGAGCAGCTTGGGACTGAAGAAGACGAGCTTCAAGAGAGTCGGAAACTTGGCGATCTCCGACATCGGGAAGCCGATGAAGAGCGCCGCGGCCGTTCCGACAATGATGATCATAAATGCCGCCGGGTTGGCGAGATTGTGGAGCGGAGCTCCCTTAAGCACCATGCCGACCAATACGGCGGCAAAACCCAGTACAATACCGATGAATGTGGATTTTTCCATAATACACCCCGTCCAAAAATGGTTGATGACAGGCTCTCCAAGCGCCGAGGCGATGCGGAGCCGAGCCCTTTGTGTCCTATATATCGACTTCTCGGCTGGTTGCGATTAGAGAAATTTTGGCTTTTATTGTGTCACCAGGCGTTAAGGCCCCACATATCCGTGTACAATAGGAAAATAGATCCGTATTTACAGGAAGGATGGCGGAAGGCATGGGCGTAAAGCATGCGAGGGAATACAAGGAAATTTTGGAAGATCTGACGGTCGCGGTGAGCGCGATTCGCGATAGTTACTCCTTTTTCGATATGAGCCAGGAGGATTGGAGCGAGCTTGGCGACCAGGAGAAGCATGAAGTGATGGAGGCGCTGGCGGACGATGTCTTCTACGGTCTCGGCGAGGAGCCGATCCTGCATGTGGGCGAGGGCGTCGTCGCCTACAAGCCGAAGTTCCATGTCATCGAGGTGCTGGTGGACGGCAAGGAAGCCCGCATCGTGCGGCTGATCTGAGCGGCCGCTCCGCGCGAATGGGTCAGCCGAGAGCGGGCAGGAGCGCGCCGGCGAAAACTGCCGATACAATAAAACGACCAGCCGGATGCGCATCGCATGCCGGCTGATCGCGATGCGCGAAAGATGGCTGGGGAAAGGGCTGCCGGCTCTCCTGGAGCTCTTCCAAAGCTTGTCACGCAAGGGAGAGTCCGATACAATAGCAATTAATGTCAGATTATCTTACATAATTGACCGGTACAGGAGAGGCCCCAGCGATGACGATGGATTCAAGCGAGCGGCCGGAGGCGGACCAGCCGTCCCGCCCGCAGAACCCGAGAGCCTACTATCAGCCGATCCTGGCCCTGGATACCCGGATCGTAACCGGATACGAAGTCCTTGGAAGAGATTGCGGAGCCTCCGGAGCGCGCAGCCTGGGGGCTTATTTCAGCCATCCCGGCGTTTCCGAGAAAGCCAAGAGGGAGCTCGACGCCTTCATCCGGGAGCAGGCCGTGCGGGAGCATGGCCGGCTGGGACGGACCGAGAAGCTGTTCATCAATCTTCAGCCGGGGTGGCTGTCCGGCGGGTCCTCCGGGAGCGTGGACAGCTCTGTCCTTCCGATGTTGAAGCTGCTGGAGCAGTGCAAGGTTGATCCAAGCCTGATCTGCATCGAGGTGACGGAGGAGGATTTCGACGGAGAAATCGAATGCCTGGTCGGAGCGGTGCGTGAATTCCGCCGGGCGGGCTGCAGCATCGCCGTCGACGACGTCGGGAGCCGGTTCAGCAACCTGGACCGGATCGCGCATATCCAGCCGGATATGCTCAAGGTGGATATGAATATGGTATCCCGGAGCGCCCATCACGAAGGCTTCCACGGGGTGCTGCGATCGCTCTCGGCCATCGCCGACGGCATCGGCGCCTCCCTGCTCATGGAAGGGGTCGAGACCCGGCAGGATCTGCAGCGGGCGATATCGGCCGGGGCGCGCTACGTGCAGGGCTATCTGTTCTCGGGAGCGGAGGCTGCCTTCGGCAGCCGGGACCGGTATAAGCGTCTGCTGGACTCGGAGCTGCTGGACACCAAGCGGAAGCAGGCGGGAGAGGAAAGCGGACGCTGGAGGCAGGCCGAGGAGCTCGCCCGCGAGGCGGAGCGGCTGCTCCGGGACAGCGGAGGGGAGGGCGGCGAAGAGGCTTTCCTGGCGCCGCTGCTCCGCAAGCTAGATGCTGGCTGCATGCGCGCCTACCTGTGCCGGTCCGACGGCATTCAGCTCTCCGCCAACTACCAGCGGACGGAGGGCGGATGGATTCGGGAAGAACATTACCGGGGCTCGGATTGGAGCTGGCGTCCCTATTTCGTCTACAGCAGCGTGGAGCTGCTGTCCGGACGGCGCTTCGCTATCTCCAGGCCGTACACGGATCTGGACCGGGGCGGCCGGGTGCGTACCGTGTCCGTGCCGGCGGGACCGGACATGTTCCTGCTAGTGGATGTCCGGGAGGATGAGCTTGGCTGACGGGAGTACATATGGCGGCTCCAGCGAGTTTGAGCTGCTGGAAGGAATAGAGGCTGATGTCCATCCAGGCGCTGGAATGAATAGAGCTGGTATCGATCCGGGTGGCAGGATGAATAGAGGATAGTGCCGCAGGAAGAAATAGAACCGATCTCAATCCGGGCCGCAGACGGTCAGCGGCCCTTGTACACCATGCAGTGGAACATTTTCGGTCCTTCCGGCGTCCCGCGCTCGTAGGTGTCGGTCAGGCGGAACCCGGCTTTCTCGTAGGCCCGCTTCGCGCGGTGGTTCCATATGAGCACTTCGAGGTCGATTTCGTCTCCAGGCTTGCGACGCTTGGCTTCCTGGACAAGCAGCGAGACGAAGGCCGGGCCGAGCCCGTCTCCGCACAGATCGGGCCGCATCGCCAGACCGAGGCGGGTGACGCCCTGGATGGGAAAAAACTGCGCGTAGCCCATCAGCTCGCCGTCCTCCGGGTCGACCACGGCTGCATACTGCTCCTGCCTGAGCTTGGGATCGCCGATCTCGATCTCCAGCTTCCTGAGCACTTCCCAAGGATCGTTATTGTAGACGTCATAGGGGGGCTCGAAGCGCCAGCCGCATACTTCCTCGGCATGCCGCTCCGTCATGGGCACGACCTGCCAGCCCAGCCCGCCGTCGGGTTTATTCGTCATAGAGGGGTTCACTCCTTCGGCCGTGATAACGGTTGCCCGGCATGGCCATTATACCATTCCCGATTGCTCTCATGATATGATGGGGAGACAACAGGAACTCATCATGTAAAACTTGCACCTGAGGGAGCTGCGATGCGAAAACTGATTTTGCTAGGTTGCCTGTCCTATTTCGTCATAGGGCTTGCCCATGTCGTCGCCGGGGCGCTGCTGGAGCCGGTCATGAAGGAGTATGCGCTTGACTACAGCTCGGCAGGGCAATGGATCACCAACCAATTCATCGGGTTTCTGATCGGCGTTCTGGCGGCGCCGGCTCTCTCCTCGCGGATCGGCCGCAGGAGCACGCTGGTGCTTGCTATGGGAGCGCTGACAATTGCCGAAGCGGTATACAGCACTTTGCCGCCTTGGGATATCATTCTGCTGGTCGCGCCGGTGGCCGGGTTCGGCTTCGGCATGACGGAGGCCGTCGTAGGCGCCCTGATCATGGACGTATTCGTCAAGGGGAAAGCTTCCGCGATGGGCTGGCTCGAAGTCTGCTTCGGCATCGGAGCGCTCGTGATGCCCGGAGTGGCTTCCTTGCTCATCCAGGGCGGAATCTGGCCCATGAGCTTCCCGGTGCTCACCGCGCTGGCCGGCATCTGCCTCCTGCTCTGGATGACGCTGTCGTTCGGGGAGGCGGAAGAGGCGGTGGCCTATGTTCCGCGCCGGCCCGCACTCCTTGAAGGCTCGCCTGGCGAAGCGCCTGCGCCGGGCCTGGATGGTCCGGTCATGGTCAAGCAGAGGACGGATGGCGAAGACGCCGGGGGAACGGGCGCTGTGACCGCCGGAGCTGCAGGCGAAGACGGAGGACTTGCCGGAGAAGGGCTGGCTTCTTCCGCAGCGCCTGCTGCCGGATCCGGCAGAGCTTCGGCTGTTAGGGCCGATGCAAGAGGGGAGAACGGGCATCCATCCCATGGAACGGCTGCAGCGAGGCAAGGTCTCGCCCATCCGGCCGGCAGCGTCGGCGGCTCCTCGCCGGAGCCTGCGGAAGGGCGGGCAACCGACCGGCCTTTCCGTCCCCGCTATGCAAGAGGCTCGATGCCGCTGTTGACGGCAGGCATGCTGTTCTTTTTCCTCTATGTCGGCATGGAGATGGTGTTCGCGAACTATCTGCCCTCGGTCATGACCGCGCAGGCTGGACTCAAGGAAGCGGAAGCATCGGCCGTTCTCAGCCTGTTCTGGGGAACGATGGTGGCTGGACGTCTCTTCATCGGAGCGGCGACCAAGGCTGCGGGCTACCGGACTTATCTGCTTGTATCCGTTGGAGCATCGCTCGTATCTCTCGTTCTGATGTCGGGCGTATCGGAGTCGGGCTTGTCCTGGATGCTGGTGCTGGTCGCGCTCGCCGGATTGTTCATGGCGGGGATTTTCGCGGTCGCGCTCATCTACGTCAACGAGAAGCTGCCGGGCATGACGGATCGCACGACGAGCCTCATGGTCGCCTGCGGCGGCCTTGGCGGAGCGCTGTTCCCCAAGCTGGCAGGCTGGATTCTCGACGCCTATGACTGGAATGTCCTGCTGCAGATGACGGCGGCGATGGCCGCCATTCTGCTCTTGCTGCTGCTCGCGCTTCTTGCGATGCGGGGCGGCGAGCGGAAGAGCGGGAAAGGTCCGGCTGCTGCGGAGTGAGCCGGCCGGGTTGGAAGCGCAATAGATGGGGAAACTGCATCGGGGGCTGGATAGAGCGCCGAGCAGTTGAATAGAAGAGGCTAACATTGGCATTCTGCTCGGATGAACAGCCTGGGTACTTGCAGAACAAGCTCTGGAAGCGTGGTGAAAAAGTGACCGGAGGGTCGGAATGGAGTCGAAAAAGCGTCAGCGTTCTCCTTTGTCGTCTGATTTCAACTGCTAATCCCTTATTCAATGAAATCAGAACGGCAACAGCGATTGGAGACCCATACCGACCGCAGGCCACCTATTTTTCAACACGCTTCTAGAATCGCTGGAACCGATCACGGCGCAGGCTTGGATCGGAGCCAAGCCTATTCGCTTATGAGGAGGATTTCGTCCATGGGAACCATCGTATCGCCGAAATGGCTGCTGGCCCGAATGTATGAACCTGATCTCGTCATCGCGGACTGCCGGTTCGCTCTAGGCAAGCCGCTGTCGGGGCGCTCTGCCTATGAGGAAGCCCATATTCCCGGCGCCGTGTACCTGGACCTGGAGCAGGATTTGTCCGCTCCGGTCGGAACGCATGGCGGGCGCCACCCGCTGCCGGAGCCGGAAGCGCTGCAGGCGGTGTTCCGCCGCGCGGGCATCGGCCCGGACTCCCGTGTCGTCGCGTACGACGACCAGGGCGGGGCTATGGCCTCGCGCCTGTGGTGGCTGCTGCGCTGGCTCGGTCATGACGCGGTCTACGTCATGGACGAAGGCTTCGGCGCCTGGCAAGCCGCAGGCTTTCCCGTGACGGCCGAGACGCGGATCGTCGTCCCGGGCGGCTTTGCCGCCAGGCCGCAGCCGCATCGGCTCGCGGGCCTGGAGGAAGTGCGCGCCGCCTCGTCTGCGGCGGCGCCAGGGTCTTGGGCCGCCGGCGTCAGCGGCGGCCATGCCGGGACGGATGCGGCCGGCGGGCACGCATCCGTGGAGGCGGTCCAACCGGGGAATCTGGCCCCGGTTGACCGCCTCGGCTTCGAGGCCTCCGTCGTAGACGGCCTCGAAGCGGCGTTCGGCTCGATAGAGGAGCCGAACGAGGCAGCGGAAGGGGCGAGCGAAGCCGCCGCCCCGCTGCTGATCGACTCCCGCGACCCGATCCGGTATGCGGGCATCGAGGAGCCGCTTGACGCCAAGGCCGGGCATATTCCCGGCGCCGTCAATCGGTTCTGGAAGGGCGTGCAGGACGAGCAGGGCCGCTGGAAGTCCGGCGCCGCTCTGGACGAGGCTTTCGCCGGCATTCCGAAGGACCGCGAGCTGATCGTCTACTGCGGCTCCGGCGTAACGGCCACGCCGAACGTGCTCGCGCTGGAAGCGGCAGGCTTCACGAATGTGAAGCTGTATGCGGGCAGCTGGAGCGATTGGATCAGCTACTCTTCTAATCTAATCGTAACAGAAGATCAAGAATAGCCGAGGGGCGATTAGCAGTGTATTCATTCTGAAAAAAGAGCATGGTGATTTTGAAGCCATGCTCTTTTTTTAAAAACATATTAATAATTCCATAATTTAATAATTATTTTTAAATTTAATAAAAAATTTAACCGAAATATAAATTCAAACATATTCTACAATGTTCTTACACCGTAGGGGTCACAAGACAAGATAAATCCCCTGTAGATATTTGTTATAAAAAGTTGAAAACAATTGTTTTTCTGGGGAGTTAATGTTTAATAAATGATGTCGAAAAAAGACTTTTATTTCCTTGAAAAGTGCATTAGGATGGATATAATTTATATTCAAATATGGAGGTAAATATGAATTATTTAAATTTCAATGAAGAGCTATTTAGAATGACACAACTAGCTGCCGAAGGTAAACTCATTCCTCTTATAGGAAGTGGATTTACGCGAGGTTTAAAGAGTAAGCGTGGCATTGTACCTGATGGAAATGAAGCAAATGAAATTATGAAAAAAATTATTATAGCTTCTTGCCCAGAAATATCTGAGGATAGTATTCATGATTATGAATTAGATAATACGTCATCGGTTTTCTTTTCTAGAGAGGTTCCAAAAGATAAACAACGCGATTTTCTTACAAATTACTTTACAAAAGTTGTTATTGACAAAAGTGATGCTAGGCATAGTTTTGTGAATCTTGATTGGCCTTATATTTATACTTTAAATATTGATGATGCAATTGAAAAGAACACAAATTTCGAAAAAATTGTTCCATACAAAAAAATATCAAGTTCGATTTTCAAACACAAAAAGCCTGTTTTTAAACTACACGGTGATGCAAATTATGAAGTTGAATATGAGGATGCTGAAAACTTAATATTCAGTCCCTCTCAATATGAACGCTCATTAGCAAGTGAAGAGAATAAGACCATGAGAGACTACATACGTGCAGATTTCGGTACCAAAAATATAATATTTGTTGGGTGTAGTTTATTAAAAGAGTTTGATATAGGGTACATTTTAAAACTTATTCCTGAAAATGATTTACAATATAACAAGCGTATTTTAGTAAGAACATCTAAACCTGATAAGGCACAAGAAATAGCTCTCTCTAATAAGGGGATAACAGATATACTTCTTGTTGAGTCATATGATATTTTTTATTCTGAATTTTCTAAAAAACTTCAGGAGATTCAAGGGAAAGATAGATTCGGAAAATATAAATATAAGAACCCATCATTTGAAAGAGTTGAAACAAGTAATTATAAAAGGCAACTTGATCTCTTATACGGCGAAAAAATGTTTGAGATTAATGCCAATGTATTTAGCAAAGCGGAATTTTATATTCAAAGAACACTAGCAAGCAAAATTGTAAGGGAATTATCTGATAAAGTAATAGTCTGTATTAAAGGAAGACGATTTAGCGGTAAGTCCTACTTGCTCGCCAATATCACTGAAATGTTACCAGATAGAAGTATTTATTATTTTCCATCAAATATCACAGTGGATGATATATTAATTCAAAGTTTGGTAAATGAGCAAGATTGTATCTTTCTTTTTGATTCCAATTCAATTATTTATAGTGCAAGTAGATTATTGCTCGACCTTCAATCGCGGTTGATAGAAAATAGGATAAAGATAATAATTGCAACAAATTCAAGTGATGGAATATGGTCACGATTTGATAATAAAGACGAGTACTATGTAAGAAACTATTTCTCAATAGATGAACTTAAAGCATTTAATCAAAGTGCATCGAAATTGGGTTGGATAGATAGAATATCCACACAGACAAATATTGATTACATTTTTTACTTGAATAGTGTTCAAAAGGTAGGTGATTCCAAAAAATTTCAAGCGACAGGTACACTTAGTGAAAAAGAATTAGCTGCTATAATAATTGTTGCTTCCAGAGATAAAGCGTATTATGGAGAATTGCTTTCTATCGGGTTTGATACAAATCAAATTGAACAATTAACTAGGAAAATGTCTTTATTAATAGAAACTGAAGAAACTACTCGTGAAGAACAAGAGTATCATTCAGGAAGGAAATTGGTTCACAATAGTAAAGGTGCATTGATTAATTATTTAAGTTCAGGTATCGGAAATCAAAAAATTATCAACGCAATAAGCCTAGTCGTGAAAAAATTAGCAGGTAACCCTCGCTATAATGAAACATCAAAAACAATAATGTTGTATGACACATTAAATCAACTTTTTAGTTCAAAAGAGGTTTCAGGAGTAAGTTCTTTAATACTTAACTTATATTCTGAGTTAGATGTTATTCTTTCGAGTGACATGCATTATTGGTTGCAAAGAGCCAAAGCTCATTACAATATAAGGGGTAAGGATAAAGAGGCTTTATCAAGGGCATTTACTTTTGGAATAAAGAGTTACGACATGGCTAAAGAAAATGAAGATCATAAGCTCAAATGTGCACTTACCATTTCTTTAATCTGCGGTCGTCTTTGGTCATTGGAGTCGATTTTGGAAGAAAAGATAAAGATGATGGACAAGGCAATAGAATGGTATTTTAAGGCTTTTTGCTCAGGCAAGGAGTATGATAAATATATTAATAAAAACATAGAGAATGCTAGCAAGTGGCCGACTGAGAACGACTTTGCAAAATTATTAAGATATTCTATGCTACAAAAAGACAAGCTTAATCATATTAGAATAAAAGAATTGGAGAAATTAGTGAATATATCAAATCGTGCATTGATTTGATTACGTTATTGCATATTTTTTTGACACCATGAGCGATTTTTTAAAGATTGATTCTAGCGCTCAACTTGTCAAAGTAAACACGTGAAACCATTAAGAGTTGCCAATCCGGTCATAAAATCCAGCAAGACAATACAACCTTTAGACCCATCAGCTACACCAAAAAGGCCCCGCAAATTAATCTGCAGGGCCTTTCCGCCTTATCGTTCCTCCCGAAAATCTCCCCAGCTCCACTCAGGCCTTATCCGCTCTCTCCCTAGTATCCCCAGACTCTGCGGCCTAGCGCTACAAATAGAAGCAGCGCAAGGAAAACCACGTTTACGCCAATCTCTTTGAATTCTTTGCGCCTGACATGGAATATGGCCCCCAACAGCACAATAACGCCAAGCCCGCCGGCGGCCAGGGGCGTCAGGACCGATGCGGTATCCGTCGCTTGAGGCAGAATTAAGCCAAGCACCCCAAGCAGTTCGACGATACCGATAAAGACTACGAATCCTCTCGAAACGTCTTTGACCCAAGACCAGGACGATTTTGCCTTTTCATGCTGGAACGCCTTCATCCAGCCGGAAAAAATAAATCCTGCCGCCAATAGTCCTTGCACAATCCATAACGTCATATTCATGATGGGGCAGCTCCTTTATTTGTGCATTCACAGCTCCTAGGACTATAGTATTTTGTAGGCTGCTTTAGCGGAAGTAGGCACTTGAAATAGACCTGGGATACAAAAGTATACCTGGATGGAATAACGGATCGGAGGATAGGAATGACGGCTTATTGCAAATTTGAAAAGACTTTGGAAATATTCATAGGAAAATGGAAGCCTGTCATTCTGCTGCGCCTTTTTGCGAATGGCACGATGAGGTTCAGCGAGCTTCAAAAAGCGATTCCGGACATCACCAAGAAAATGCTTGCGAAACAGTTGAGGGAATTGGAGCATCACGATATCATCCATCGCGAAATCTATCCCAAATTCCTCCCAAAGTCGAATATTCGATAACGGTATACGGTCAACGCCTGACGCCTTTATTGAAGGCAATGAATGATTGGGGAATCGAGCTCATCGATCATTTGAATGCGCTGTATGGGAAAGACCCATTTGCAGATTCAATCGAGCAATATGAGAATCATCTAGCGAATAGGCATAGTCTATGAAAAGAAAAAACGGCACTGCCAGGGCAAAGTTGCCCGGCAATGCCGTTTTTTATATCGGAGGAAACGGCTACAGAAGCTCGCGCCGCAGCTGCTCGGCCGACTTCGGCGACAAATAGCCGATCGGAAGGTCGAACAGGGTTTTCGCCCCCTTATTTCCCTCTTGGCTCAAACGATGCCCCGCTCTCGCGCATGCGACCAGAACGCTTGCCGTGAATTCCGGATTGCTTTCGAGCTTCAGGCCGAACTCCATAATCTGCTTCGTTCCGGTACCGGTCACACCGCTGCGGATGACAAAACCGCCATGCGGCATGCCTTGATGCTCCGCTTGCAGCTGTTCTTCGGTAATGAAGGTTACGGTCGTATCGTAGTCGGAGAAGTAGTTCGGCATGGTGACGATCGTCTCGGCAATCGCCTTTTTATCCGCGCCTTCCTCCGCAACGACAAAACATTCCCTTACATGCTTGTCCCGCGTCGCGAGCTCCGGCGTTTGACCCGAACGAATCTGGTCGATGACTTCTTGAACCGGCACGGTATATTGAACTCCCGCCTTGACGCCAGGTATCCGGCGAATGGCATCGGAGTGGCCTTGGCTGACGCCTTTGCCCCAGAACGTGTACTCTTGGCCTTGGGGAAGAATGGCTTCCGCCAGGAGACGATTGAGCGAGAATAGACCCGGATCCCAGCCTGTCGAGATAATGCTGAGCGTGCCTGACTGCAAGGCAACGGCATGGACCTTTTCAAAGAATTCCGGAATTTTGGCATGGGTATCGAAGCTGTCGACGGTGTTGAACATACCCGCAATCGCGGGAGTCTGCTCAGGCAGGTCGGTGGCGGAGCCCCCGCATAGAATCATGACATCGATAATGCCCTTGTATTGCTCTACGGCCGAAATAGGTTCGAAGCGGACGCCTTCTCCGCCGATCATTTCATCAGGCTGTCTGCGGGTAAAAATAGCCGCAAGCTCCATGTCCGGATTTTGAGCGATCGCTTTCTCGACGCCTTTTCCGAGGTTTCCGTAACCTACGATGCCTATTTGGATTGTCTTTTGCACCAAAATCCCTCCCCATTGGGTTCATTATGTATATCCATCCAGTATATATAGAGGTTACATGAAGTGTAAATTAGTTGATGAAAAAAGAGGATTCGGGAGAAGCCCTCCGAATCCGTCCCGTTCCCATTTTGAGACCTCTCCGCGGTTGGTCCGTATAGTACGGCTAACACAAAAATCCGTTTTTTGGAAAAGATGGAGGAACTGCGAATGCGATTGCGGATCGATGGAGTCGTCAAGGAATTCGACGGCAAAAAGGTGCTCCAGGGAGCGTCCTATACGTTTGAGAAAGGGAAAATCTACGGCCTGCTCGGACGCAACGGCGCGGGCAAAACAACGCTGTTCAACTGCTTGAGCGGAGAAATGGGGATGGACGGAGGGAAAGTGCTTCTGGAGGAAGACCGTCAGGCACGGGAGCTGGACGAGCAGGACGTCGGCTACATCTATTCGCTGCCCATCCTGCCCGAGTTCCTGACCGGCTACGAGTTCGTCCGGTTTTTCATGGACATCAACCGGGGCAGGCTGCAGATGGACCGGACCATTGATGAATACTTTGACATGATGAGCATGACCGAGGAGGATCGGCATAAGCTGATCAAAGGTTATTCCCACGGCATGAAGAACAAGCTCCAGATGCTGCTGTTCCTCATCACCAAGCCGCTGGTCATCCTGCTGGATGAGCCTCTTACTTCCTTCGACGTCATCGTGGCGCTGGAAATGAAAACCATGCTGCGGGAAATGAAAAGGGACCATATTCTCATCTTCTCCACGCATATCCTGCAGCTCGCCTCCGATCTATGCGACGAGCTGGTCGTTCTGAGCAAGGGCAGGCTGTCCTCCGTGCCTGCCGATCTGCTGCGCAGCCCGGAGTTCGAGCAGAGCGTCATCGATCTGCTGAAGGACGAGAGCCATGCAGAAAACGCTTAGCACCCTGATCGCGATCCGCACCTCGTCCATGGCGAATCTAGTCGTCTACTACCTTCAGAAGCTGCCGCTTGTCGGCAAGCGGATTCCAGACAGGCTCTACGCCAAGCTGGGCGCGAAGAAAATCTTGTCGGCAGCGGCATTCCTCCTCAGCCTGCTCGGGAACTTTGCCGGCAAGCTGGCGTTTGTCGGACTATTTCTCTATTTGCCGGTGTCGGCCGTGCCGGATCTATCCGGGGATGAGCGGTGGACGCTGTTTCTTCATCTGTTTTTCCTGACCAGCTTTGTCGCGGCGGGCGTCAGCGCAGCGACCATTCTGGAGCCCAAGCGGGAGAAGTACGTCGCGGTCAAGCTGATGAGGCTGTCTCCGGCCCGATACATGAAGGCAGCACTGGCATACCGCTATGCGGCTTATTTTGTTTTTTATGTGCCGGTCCTGATCATTTTCGCTCTGGCGCTAGGGGCTGGCGCGCTGGATGCCATCCTGCTCGCAGCGGCGCTGACCCTGTGGCGGATTTTCATGGAATATCTTCATCTGCTGCTGTATGACCGCAAGGGAATCATCCTGATCAAGAAAGTCGGGCTGGTCTGGATCGTCATCTGCCTCTCGTTCGCGGCTGCATATGCGCCGCTCCTGAGCGATGCCGTACCCGCAGCCGGAGCCTGGATGCTCAGCCGGCCCATTCAGCTTGTAATGGCGGCGGCCGGCTTGCTTGCGGCCGTCCGGCTGTGGCGCTACAAGCAGTACAGAAGGACGGTCGATGCCGCCGCCAAGCGGGATGACCCGCTGCTGGACGTCGGACGCATGATGTCGGAGGCGCAGAAGACAAGCGTCCAATCAAAGGACAGCGACTATACCCTGCAATCAAGAAGCAAGCTGGAAGGACTGGAAGGCTACCGCTATTTGAATGCGATCTTTTTTGCCCGCCATCGCAGCCTGCTCGTAGCCCCAGTCAAAATGCGCCTGATCGTCATTGGAGCGGGGGGAGCCTTGCTGGCCGCAGCCGCGCTGGCATTTCGCGAGCAGCTCGACGGGCTCGGGCTGGAGCTGGCGATGGTATACCCGTATCTTTTGCTGGGCTTCAACTTCATCGCGGTCGGAGAAAAAATGTGCAAGGCCATGTTTTACCACTGCGACCTCAGCCTGATGCGGCACAGCTTCTACCGGTCGGCCGCGAGCCAGCATTTTCGCCTTCGCCTTGTCCGGATCGCAGCCTTCAACCTGCTGATCGCCGCGGCTCTCGGAACGGTCCTTGCCATCCTGCAAGCCGCAGCGGGCAACGATTGGCTGGGGATGGAGATTGTGCTGTTATGGATATCTGTCTTGTTCCTGTCGCTCTTCTATTCCGTCCATCATCTGTTCATGTACTACTTCTTCCAGCCCTACTCTACGGAGCTCAATGTGAAAAATCCGCTGTACTTCATCTTCAGCTTGTTCATTTCCATGCTGGGAGGAGCCTGCATCGTGCTTAAGCCGGCAGCGGGAACATTCGCCTCCTTGGCGGCAGGCTTGGCGCTGGTGTATCTGGCTGCCGCGCTGCTGATCATCCGCCGCAGCGGCCAACGCACTTTCCGCGTGAAGTGAAGGAGAGAGCGGCCATGTGCTTCCCCATAGGGGGAGAGTTCGCCCGCTTTTAGATGAGTTTGGGAGTCCAAGCGGGGGACATGATTCCTCGGCATTCATTTATGCCCTCTATTCTAAACATGCCCTCGGCTGATTCCGATATAAGGATGATCCCTTCATTTCCGGGGGACCTATGGAAACAGGACCGATTTCGCAAACGATATCAAAGGGAGCATGGACTGCATGTTTAGATTTAGAAGCCGCCTGGTATTCAAGCTGTCGATCATGATTTTGTCGACCCTCGTCATCCTGTCCTCCGCCTTGATCTACCTGCAGATACGCAGCACCAAGAAGGCAAGCGAAGAAGCGATAGGCAGCTTCAGCATGCACACAGCGGAGGCTTATGCGGGGCAATTCGATTTGAAATCCTATGAAACGTACCTGAAGGATGCCGGGGAGAATGATCTCTATTGGAGCCTTCGCGAGGAATTGAACCGCTACCGGCTGCAGATCGGGGCGCAGTACGTCTATACGGTGAGAATCGACGATAAAGGGCAGCCCCTCATTGTCATCGACGGTCAGCCGAAGGGATCGGACTCGGCTTCGCCGATCGGCGAAGTAACCGATGTGCCCAAGGAAGCGGTTGAAGCGATCCTGAAGGGACAGACAGCCAAAACCGGCATCATCGAGAATACGGAGTACGGCGATTACATTTCCTCTTATGCACCGCTTCTCGATTCGGCGGGAACGGTTATCGGCGCGATTGGAATCGATACGAATGTGTCGGTGTCCAATACGATCTATCGGGAAGTCATGCATAAAAGCATGCCTGTGTTCGCCCTGATGGGAATTCTGACGTTGGCTGTGTTTCTGCTCATCGCGCTGTTCATGTCCCGGGCATTGCGGCCCTTGGGAATGATCGTTAAAGGTGCGGAAGCGATGGCCCGGGGGGATCTCGCGGAGGCGAAAAGCCATCTGGATATTCGGCGGGCAAGCTCGAAGGACGAGATCGGACAAGCTTATTCGGCCATGATGAAGATGACCGAGAGATTGGGCGTCACGCTCGGGGATGTCGTCCGCGATGTCAAGATGACCACGCATGATCTCGTTCATTCCACGGATCAGTTCCGGACGGAAGCGGACCGGATGGTGGCTTTGAACGTGCAGCTCGGACAATCGATCGCGGACATGGCCGAGGGAGCGGAGCATCAGCGTTCCGGGGCGGAGGAAAGCGCAAAATCGATGGAGGAGATTACCCAGGCCATCCAACGGGTGTCGGAAGCTTCATCCAGCGTGTCGATCGCTTCCAGTGGAGCGCTGGAAACAGCGGAGCAGGGCAGAAGCTCGATTCTCTGGCTGAGAGAGCAGGTCGCATCCATCTCCGATGTGGCGGAGCAGACGACGAATTCCGTGCAGGTGCTGAACAGGTACATGCATGAGATAGAACCCGTGCTCTACGCGATAACGGCCATCGCCGAACAGACCAAGCTATTGGCTCTGAACGCCTCCATCGAGGCTGCGAGGGCGGGAGAGCATGGAGCGGGCTTTGCGGTCGTGGCCGGCGAAGTCCGGAAGCTTGCGGAGTCGTCTTCCGTGTCCGTGACGCAGATTACCTCGCTCCTGCAGCAAATCCAGCAGGAGTCGGCTCTGATCGGCGAGAGGATGGCGGAGGAAGCCGAGGAAATGGTCAGAGGGACAGAGCTTTCCAGCCAGGTGGAGGCGCTGTTTGTCGATACGGTGGATCGGTTCCATTTTGTGAACAGCCATATCCAGGAGATTTCCGCCGCTGCGGAAGAGGTGCTGGCGGGCTCCGAGGAGGCCGCCGCATCGGTAGAGCAGATCGCCCGGATTACAGCGGCAACGGCGGAGAACGCGGCCTCGATCCAACGGATGTCGACGATTCAGCTGGAGGCGGCAAAGCGGATCACCGATACGACGGAGCTGTTGAAGAAAAGGAGCTCCACTCTGGAAGCGGCTGTAGAAAGGTTCAATTTGTAACCGGATCAGGCACGCAGAGCCTGGGGGAACAATCACCTCGGCTCTGTTTTTTAATGCGGACCTGACAAAGAAAGATGGAGGATCCCTCATGGATCCTCCATCTTTCCTTGTTGAAGCGATATGCCGCTGCCTGTCTTGCGCCTGAGCTAGAGACCGTAGATGCGGCTGTACTTCTCTTCCAGGTAGTCCACCAGATAGTCGGCCTTCAGATCCTCGCCGGTGACCTGGCGGATCAGCTGCTCCGGCGTGTAGAGCTTGCCATGACGATGAATTTTATCCTTCAGCCATTCCTGGATGCCTTCGAAGCGGCCGGCTTCGATGTCGGCATAGAAGTCGGGCTTCTCGCGCAGAATCGTGTTCAGCAGCAGGGCTGCGTACAGGTTCCCGAGGGAGTAGGAAGGGAAATAGCCGAAGCCGCCGAAGGACCAGTGGACATCCTGCAGGACGCCCTCCGTATCATTGGCAGGCGTAATGCCGAGGTATTCCTGCATCTTCTCGTTCCAGATCGCCGGCAGCTCCGCCACCTCGATGTCTCCGTTGATCAGCGCCTTCTCGATCTCATACCGGATCATGATATGGAGGTTGTACGTCAGCTCATCCGCTTCCACCCGGATCATCGTCGGCTGCACGCTGTTGATCGCCCGGTAGAAGTCATGCTGGCTGACGCCTTCCAGCTGCTTCGGGAAGTGCTCCTGGAGCTTGGGATAGAAGTACGTCCAGAACGACTCGCTGCGGCCGATCATATTTTCCAGGAAGCGGGACTGGGACTCGTGGATGCCGAAGGATGCTCCGCTGGATAGGACGGTTTCTTCGAAACGCGGATCGATGTTCTGCTCATAAATGCCATGTCCTGCCTCGTGGATCGTCCCGAATACCGCAGATCGCACATTATTCTGGAGATATCGGGTCGTAATCCGGACATCCCCGGTGTTCATGGACTGGGCGAACGGATGCACCGTCTCGTCCAGCCGTCCCGCGTTCATGTCGAAGCCGAGGATCGGAAGGAAGTAGTGGTTGAATTTTTTCTGCTGGTCCACCTCGAATGCTTGCTCGAAGACGGCTGTCGAAGGCTTGTTGCCGGAGCGGTTGATCCTCTCCAGCAAGCCCACGCTGCTCTCCCTCAGCTTGGCGAACAACGGATCCAGTACCGCCACGCTTAAACCCGGCTCGAATTCATGCAGAAGCGCATCATAAGGATGCTGATCATAGCCGAAAATCTCAGCCATCTTGCGGTTGAAGTCCACGATCTTCTCCAAATAAGGCTGGAAGAGGGAAAAGTCGCTTCTCTCTCTGGCTTCTTCCCATGCATGGTTGGCTTTGGAGGTGAGGACGACATAATCGCGGTACATGTCTTCGGGAATTTTCTTGAAGCGCTCATATTCTGCAGTGCGTTCCCGAAGCTGCGCCTGCGTAATTTCGTCCAGGTCGGCCTGTACCTCGGGAGCGGACAGGAGGCGGAGCAGAGAGCCCATCTCCTCCGATACGGATAATTTGAACTGCTCCGTTCGGAAGGTCCCGATCGCTTTGGCGAACAAGTCTCTCCCTTTCTTGGGAGCAGTTACCTTCTGGTCCCATCCGACCAGACTCGAAATCATGCTTAGATGAGCGATCTTTTCTTCCAATGCTTTGTACTGTTCGACAGCTGTCCGAATGTTGGGATCGAGGGATTTCAGTTCCATGCCAAAAGCCTCCCATTAGAAACGATTGTTGTTTCCCCGCAAAAAAGACTGGTCAGTCTATTTTATTTAATCACTTTTTTTTCCTGTCATCAAGTAAATTTAGGAATCGGAATCCGAATCCGAATCCAGCATCAAGAACCCGCGTCCGGCTCGGGTTCTTGAGGTCTTCCTCGTTAATCAATCGTCGCCACTTTCCACTCGCCTTGTTTGCTCTTGAGCAGCGAAATGAGGCCGCTGTCCTTCGCCAGGCAACCGTAGGCTTCCCCTTCACGGAAAGATCAGGGCTGGAATCTCCATTCCCGCACCACTTCGCGCTCATCCCGGCTAATCTCCGCAAAGCCGAGAGAAGCATATAGGCGTGATGCCCGCATGTTGTCGCACCGATGGCCGAGCTTGATCGTGCCGCCCCATTGCTTGTCCTCGATATAACGCATAAGCTCTTTCATCCCGGAGCGTCCAAGCCCTCTTCCTTGGAACTTGCGATCCAGCATAAAAGCCATGATCCAGCAGCTTCCGTCAGCCGGATCGACAGCGTACACCGCGAATCCCGCGAGTTGTTCATCCGTGTACATCGCGAGAGGGGTGAACCCGCAATAGGCGGACTCAGCGAGCCAATAGACCGCAGGTACAGGAAATACGTCCTTCTGCTCGTCCGTGACTTCAAGCCGGGTGCAAGCGTGCCAGTTAGTTGAATCGATGGGTCGCAGTTCTACGGTCGGCCTCAAGCGTTCCCGCAGCCGATCGCACGCCTTCAAGAGCTTGATCCGAAGCTGAAGAGCCCACTCGGGCGACCGATGGATATCCATATTCTCCACGCTGCGGAGGAGACGTGCGAACGCATACAGGTCTGCAAACCTCTGAAAAAGAGGAAACTTCTGCACGCAGCGTTCATCCAACGGCTTAATCGACCGATATCCGGTTAGAAAGTGCTCGATTTTCCGCTGGGCGCCGGCATCCTCTTGCTCCGCCAGATCCCTCAGGGCGGATGCTGCATCCATTCCGTACCAGTGGATCATGGCATCGTCAAAATCGATGGCGGAATAGCGGGATTGCTCCTCGTCATAAAAAATATTGTCCGTTTCGAAGTCATAATGAATCAGGCCCATATGTCTCTCGTCAGTCGGAAGCTTGGAGAGCTGTTGACGGATGCGTTCAAGCTCGTGCCGAGCCGTTTCCTCCGAGGGATGCCGCTGCAATACGGAGGCGATGAAGGTTAGGGCGTCCATCCAGCTTGGTCGGGATGACGGCACAGCCGAATAAGACTCGGATAAAAGATGCAGCGAAGCAAGCGATCTTCCCCACTCTTCGGCATGCCGATCCGTCATGAGATCCAGCGGAATAGGGTTTCCCTTGGCTTGTTCAAATACAACGCCGAAGTACGATCCATCTGCCGTTTGGATCGTTTCGATCCAGTTGCCGTATCGGGATAGGACAGGAGCGGCAGCCGGATAGCCGGACGATATCAGATACAGGATGAAATCAAGCTCTGCCTGAATATTCTCGAGACGGTTGTCCTCTTCATGGACATAACGTAGAAATTGCCGAACGCCGTTTCTTTCCGACAAGTAGACAAAATTGCTGCTTGCTCTCCAAAACGTCAGCGTGCCGGCATCATGCTCCCAACATGAAATCAGTTGTTTGGCCGCGGAATCGGTTTCCGTTCCCCGTACCATGTTTTTTAGCGACATCATTTCCGGTTGCCTCCCATGGCCTAATGAGAGGTGCAAGGGTTACCATAGCGGCCTCTCACAGGTTGATTTGCATGTTCGTTCGTTTTCAACCACCATCACTCCTCAAGGTCGCAGTAGGGATTTAAGGTGTAAATTTAGAGCGGATTAAATCTATCCCTCGTGAAATATGGTTGAATATAGTTTCAGTAGGATCAAGGGGTAATTTAGACTAAAAAGATTTATACGAAGCGAGCCGGGGGGCGGCTGTCGTCCCCTCGAAACGGCGGCTTGCCTTGAAGCCGAGGCCGGGGAAGAGCCCTCAGGGGCTTTCCGTTCACGTCGAAAGGGACACCTCGCGAGGTGTCCCTTAGCGCTTTCATGCAGGATCCGGAGCCTGGAGCCCGGGCAGCGGGCCTAGTCTCTCACGAATCGTTCGAACGTTCTCTGGAAAATCTGAATCGACTGCTCCACCGTCAAATTGCCCATCGGGTTGAAGCGGTTCTGGCCGACGCCCTGCATCAGGCCGAGACCGACGGAGCGGTATACGTCCGCCTTCGCCCACGAGGCGATCGCCTCGTCATCTGCGAACGGGCCGGTTGGTGCGGCGGAACCCGGCGGCTTTCCGGCAACGCTCGCCAGCTTGCTCTCCAGCCGGGTCAGCAGGGCCGCGGCCTCCTGGCGGGTAATCTTCGCCAAGGGAGCGAACTCGGTCGGGGAGACGCCGCTGATCAGTCCGGCAGACACCGCCTTGGAGACGTTGGAGTCGCTCGTATCCTGAAACGGCTTCCGGTCTGCCGGAAGACTGCTTCCCGTGGTGTTTTCATAAACCCCGACGAGCATGCGCACGAAATCAATGCGGCGGATCGGCGTCTGGTACTGCGTGTCCAGGGAATAGGGGATGAGACCGGCGCCCTTCGCCTTCGCATAGGCTTCCTTCGCCCAGCCGCTCGGGGCATCGCCCGGCGCTGCCGGTCGCACGGTGACGTAGAGCGAGTTCTCCTGGCCCAAATAGTTGCTGTAGCGGATATAAGCGGCGCCCGCCTTCACGCCTCGCAAGACGCCGGAGGAATCCACCGATGCAATGGAAGGATCGCTCGATTCCAGCTGTCCCGCCATTCGGCCTGCCACCGCGCCTTCGCCCGTGGAGTAGAGGCGCAGCGGCACGCTCTCGCCCGGTGTTATCGCGATCGCGTCGCTGCCGAACCGTTTCATTTCCGTCATGCGGAAGAAGACCGTATCGTACTCGATCGACGTTTCCGCGCCGGCTTTGGAGCGGATGCCGTCTATGCGCACGTGGAAGCGGTCATCTTCCTTGATATCCGAGATTCCGCCCGGCCGGAAAATAATGCAGACCGGAATGCCGCCATAACCGCCTTTGTCGACACGGAAGTATTCGCCGGATTTGTCCGTATCCGATTTGTCCAGCGTCCATTGCCTGCCGTCGCTTTGGCGGGTCACCGTTACGGTGATGGAATCCGTGTTGTTTTTGTCGTACCGGTCCGTATTCAGCGATACCGACCAGGCATCCGATGGCGAGAAGGCTTCGGACGGGAAGTACCCGGCGGCCGGCCAGCCGATGTAATCGTACTCGACGCTGCCAGCGGTCCTTCCTTTGTCAAAAACGTACATGGAGGAGTACGGCGACCCGTAACCGCCCGTCTCGGCTGCTCGGACATAGCCGAACATCGTCCGGGTCATCGCCGGATTCAGAATCCATCTGCGGTGGCCGACCCGGTCGATGTTGCTTGGATCGCTGTCCGACATGTAGCCGAGGACGCTGCTGTACAGCGTCGGGCTGCCCATATACAGGTTGCTGCTGCCCGCTCCGGCGTAGCCCAGCTTGTAAGCCTCCTCCTCCATTCCAGCCGGCTTGGTCGGAGAATGGCTGAGCCGATCGTTCAGCGCATTGATCAGCGATGCGCTCTGCTGCTGCCGGTGCAGGCTCCAGTCCGGCTGCACGTCATCGGGGACTCCGGCCAAATACCGGACGAAGTTCGTCGCCCGCACGCCGTCTTCAATATACTCGGCTTTTAATTTGCCTTCCTGGAAAGGAGCTGTCAGACTCGGCAATTGCTCGTAAATGTCGTTCCCGCTCATATAGGCAAAGGACCTCTTCATGGGCAGGTAGCTCTGCATCCATTTCTCGACGATCTCTTCCTTCGTTCTCGCAGCGGTTGTTTTCCCTATGCTGTCTGCGGCTTCGGCTGTCTGGGGCCATACGGCCAGCATGCCTGCGGCCAGGGCGCCTGCGCAGAAGGCGGCCGTCGTCCTCGGCATCCATTCGCGAGGTTTCAAAGCGGTTTGATTGCGATTCATTTGTTCCCACCCTCTTCTCTCTACTTCATCTCATGCCCTTCACCTCGTTATCGGCGGCAAAGGAGAGAATCGGTAGACCGCAAGCCCAGTGGAATGCGATTGCGCGAAGATAGAAACCGCCAGCCTGAAGACGGCAGCGGGCAGGCGGTTTCAAAGCAGGGCATGAATGCCGGTTGTTCCCGGGCACAAGGAAGGGCAGGATAGAGACGGGCTCTCTTCCGGCTACCTTTTGACCGCCAAGCAATAGTTCACATGATCGAAGGCCTCGATCGGGTGCTCGGGCTGGCTCTCATTATAGGCGTGAAACAGCAGCTTGGTAATTTCCTCCGGATTCAGATGCTGATCAATCCGCAAGTCCATCTCTTCGAGCATCCGCTCCAGCTCGGAGCAGGAGTAGCCTGCCTGCATCGGCTCGCCCGCACGCGCGACCATCATGAGCTGCTTCTGCGCCCGCTCGCCTGCCTGAGGAGTGAAGGTCTGCTCATCCGGATAATCGAAGACGATGCCGCTGCCGGCCGGAAGCAGGGAAACGATGCCGGACAACAGCTGCCGGAATTCCTCTTTGGCGAGGTAATAGCTGATGCCGAGCAGGCTGCAGAAGCTGACCCGATCGGGATTGAACCCGGGGCTGGCCAGCACATGCCTCTGCCAGTCCGGCTCGCGAAGGTCGGCGGAGATGAAATAAAGATTGGGAGGCGGATCCATGCGCATGCCGGATAAGCGGGCCTGTTTGTCGGCGGCGGTAACGGGATGGTCGATCTCGAAGATGTCGAGCTGGGAGGCCCATTCCGGCTGGCGATAGGCGAACGTATCGTAGCCTGCGGCGAAGATCAGGTACTGCCTGGCTCCAAGCGCGGCGGCCGCAGCCAGCGCCCGCTCGGCAAATGCCGCCCGGCCGAGCGGAGTGGGCGAAAGCTGACGGTCGACAACCTGGCGGAGGGCCTGCTCCTGCGTCCCCGAGAACCCGGGCTGGAAAAACGCGATCGCCCGCGACATGTTGGCGGAGATGCTGTCGTACTCTTCATCGGTCAGCAGCTGCCTGGCGATCCGGTCGTCGAAGATTTTGACCGGATTGTGCTCGGCGTGGTAGGCGCGCGAGAACGCGCTGACAAGTGCGGTCAAGCTTTTTGATTCCATGATCATCACCTCGATTCCGTTGTATCATTGGGGGGAGTGAAGAAACAACACTTGACTTTATTGTAAATTTATGTTATAATATAAAGTTCATTTTTGCATATTTCACTGTTTCGTCACATTTGGGGCGATTTCTACCATTCAGTCATACACAAATCTTCGCTGCGCCCGATAGCTGATCAGGAACAAGGAAGCTTCCGTCATCAGCTTGGCGGCGACGAGCGGAATGCCGATGCCGGAGTGGAACAGGAGCATCATGCCGTAGTTCAGCAGGACGAGCGAGAAGTACCGGGGCAGCGATTTTGTTCGCGGCTTTTTGCCGTGAGTGAAAACCATGCGGTTGGCCAGGGCGGTCAGGACGTTCGCGGTGCCCGTAATTTCACGTCGGCGACGAAGTAAGTGACGGCATCGGAGCCTGAGCCGGTCTGGACTTTCCGGATGCTTATCGTCTGGTCGTCATCTTTTGCGCCGGAAGAACATGGCCGATCACTCCTTCAAGGGGTTGTTGCCGTTATCTTAGAGCCGCTACCTGTAATGAAGCTTGAATGGGGGTGCCGATCCGGCCGGCCGCAGAAAATGCATTTACAATCCTTCCTGATTTCAGTATCATCAAAAGTAAATTCCGACTGTGCGTGACTGGCGGAGCATGGGTCCAACCATGAGGGAGCGCATGGATACAGCAGCCGTACGCCTGGGCAGAGGTAAGGGGGGATACCCCTTGCCTCTTTGCGTTTTTAAGCGGACAAAAAAAAGGAGAGCTGCAGAAATGCCGGAGCAAACGCTGATATTGGATGGGGCCCGAGTGGCCGGGGAAATCAAGGAGCAGTTGGCCAGAAGAGTCGAGGCGCTTGCCGCAAAGGGAGTCGTGCCGTGCCTGGTTACGATTCTGGTGGGGGATGATCCGGCTTCGGAGACGTACGTCCGCATGAAAGGCAATGCCTGCCGCAAGCTCGGCATGGAGTCCAAGAGGATCCATCTCGATTCGGGAACGACGACAGGCGAGCTGGTGGACGTAATCCGCGGACTGAACGAGGATCCTGCCGTTCATGGCATCCTGCTGCAGCATCCCGTACCGGAGCAGATCGACGAGAGAGAGGCGTTCGAGGCCATCGCGATCGCCAAGGATGTGGACGGGGTCACGGCGCTCGGCTTTGCGCAAAACGCCTTCGGCTACGCAGCCTACCCATCCTGCACGCCTGCCGCTGTCGTCGCCATTCTCGACTATTACGGCCTTCCGATCGAGGGCAGGCATGCCGTCGTCGTCGGACGCAGCCCGATTCTTGGCAAGCCGGTGTCGCTCATGCTCCTGAACCGCAACGCGACCGTGACCGTCTGCCATTCCAAGACGCAGCGGCTGAACGAGATCGTAGCGCTTGGAGATATCGTCGTGGCGGCCGTCGGCAAGCCGAAGTTCATTCAGGGAGAATGGATCAAGGCAGGCGCCGTCATTCTCGATGCCGGCTACAACGAAGGGAATGTCGGCGATGCCGACTACGAGGCCTGCGCCGTCAAGGCGAGCGCGATTACCCCGGTTCCCGCGGGCGTAGGTCCGGTTACGATTGCGATGCTGCTCAAGCATACGGTGGATGCGGCGGAGAAATCGACCGTTGAGGGCAAGCTGTAGGAATGGAAAAAAGGACTGCCGAGTTTCGCTCGGCAGTCCTTTTTTTCTTCCTCATTAACAGGTGAAGGACTCGACGCTCTGCAAATCCAGGCCGGAGAACGCCCAGCTGAACCCGGTCCAGCGGAAGCCTGCGACGGATGTGCGGCCGACAAAAACGGGGTAGAACCAGAAGCCGGGCCCGAACCGGGGCCAGATGTACGTGAAGCGGAAGGAGCAGCCCGAGATGGCGCCGGGATCAACGGCGAAGGCCGAAGCAAGCGGCTTTTGCGGCACTCCTTGAGGCGGAGGCGAAGAGGGAGGCTGAGCTCCGCCCGCCCCGGGAACACCGCCCGGCGTACCGCCCGGGAATCCCCCCGGGAAACCTCCCGGCGAACCGCCCGGAAACCCGCCCGGCGCACCTCCGGGGAAACCGCCCGGAAATCCCGGGGGCGTAGGAAGCATGAAACCCATGGTCAAAACTCCTTTCTGACGATGCCGACAGCATGAGGCTACAGCAAGGTGATGGCGAGCAGATCGAACAGCACAAGCGGCAGAATCACATTGTTGTAGTACGGGTTGACCGGTCCCGGCAGGAAGGCGCGGCTGCAGCCTTCATTGGAGAGACGGATGCAAAGGATGCTCTTGTGGCAATGGACGATGTAGCCTTCAAAGACGTCTCCGTCGATCGTCTCCACCTTGACGAGCCGATTCGCATGCTGCGAGCAGAGCTGATGCAGATGGCTCTTGACCGAACGCAGCGTATGGTCGACGTGGGCTTCGCATTTGTAGAACGGCGCCGCCGCCGCTTCCGTGTGGGAATAGGATGAGCTCATGAGGATGACCCTCCTTTGATTAAACCTGGGTTATCCTATGCAGATGCCTATGGCGAGGTTACGGGCAGACAGGAAATCCGGCATTCGGTCAGCCATTCGGCTTGCTCCGGCGATGGCGGATCCGAGCCTTGCCGGGCCCGTGACATTTTCCGAATAAAAAAGAAACCATCCGGGCCCATCCCCGTACTACAACAGACCAATCATTAAAAGCTGTTCGAACACGCAAAAGATAACCGGACTCCGAAGGGGAGTAGCTGCCACAGTAAAGTCGTCAATACGAGAGCCCGCTCTCCGGCTTTACTGGCAATGCCGAACCGCATTGTTAGCGAGACCTTTGTGCATCCGAGGCTTTCATGTCCTCGGGAGACAAGGGTCTTTTTGCGTTCGGCCCGCTCATCTGGAGGAGGAAGAAGATGGATTTCGCTTTATTGATGGAATATGGATGGGTGCTGCTCGTCCTCATTGCCCTGGAAGGACTGCTGGCGGCCGACAATGCGCTCGTGCTGGCGATCATGGTGAAGCATCTGCCGGAGAAGGAACGCAAGAAAGCTCTCTTCTACGGCCTCGCCGGAGCGTTCGTGTTCCGCTTCGCGTCCCTGTTCGTCATCTCGTTCCTCGTGGACGTATGGCAGGTGCAGGCGATAGGAGCGTTGTACCTTCTGTTCATTGCCCTCAATCATATTTTCCGTAAAGTCATGGTCAAAAAAGGCGAGCGGAACGCAGAGCCGCATACCGGAGCCAAGCCCAAGAAAGCCGGGTTCTGGCCGACGGTCATCAAGGTGGAGCTGGCGGATATCGCCTTCGCCGTCGACTCCATCCTGGCTGCCGTGGCGCTGGCCGTGGCGCTGCCGGCGACGAATCTGCCGAAGATCGGCGGCATGGACGGCGGCCACTTCGCCGTCATCTTCCTGGGCGGCTTCATCGGCCTCCTGATCATGCGCTTCGCTGCCAACTGGTTCGTCAAGCTGCTGGAGAGCAGGCCGTCGCTCGAAGTCGCCGCCTTTGTCATCGTCGGCTGGGTGGGCGTCAAGCTGGCGGTGCACACGCTGGCGCATCCCGCGCTGCATGTCATCCCGCATGACTTTGCCGAATCGACAGCCTGGAAGCTGACGTTCTATATCGTGCTTGTGCTGATCGCGGCCTGCGGCTGGTTCTTGTCCGGCAAGGCCAAGACGGAACGGCAAGCGGAGACGGGAAGCTCGATGTAACGCGACATTCATTCCGAGAGGCAAGGCCGGACCCCCACAGCGGCGTCCGGTCCTTTTTTTTCCTCATCGCGGCGGCCGCTCGGGAATATTCTCGCCTTCGCCGCCATTGCTGGTAGAATGAAGGGAGAGTCTCTAGTCGGGGGAATGGGAAAGAGGGGAAGAGATGAGCGTCATACGGCTTGAAAATGTCACGAAGAAATACGAGGATGCTCTTATATTCCGCGAAATTTATTTTCGCGTGAGCCAGGGCGAGCGCGTCGCCGTCATCGGGCGCAACGGCGCCGGCAAGTCGACGCTGTTCAAGCTGATCATGGGCAAGGATGAGCCGACATCGGGCAAGGTGGAGGTCGATCCGAAGGCGCGGATCGGCTACTTCTCCCAATTTTCGGAGATGAGCGGCAGCCTGTCCGTCCAGCAGGAGCTGGAGCTGTGCTTCGAGCAGGTGGCCCTGATCGAGCGGGAGCTGCAGGAGGTGGCGGAGAAGCTGGGCACCGTCACGGATGACGGCGAGATGGACCGGCTGCTGACGAGGCAGGCGGAGCTGTTCGAGCAGATGGAGCACCTGGACGGCTGGAACGTGTCCGTGGAGATCAACACGGTGCTGACGAAGCTCGGGTTCAACGACCGCTCGCGCCATCAGCCGGTGGACGAGCTGTCGGGAGGCTGGCGCAACCGCGCCGCTCTCGCCAAGCTGCTCGTGGAGCAGCCCGATGTCGTCCTGCTCGACGAGCCGACCAACTACCTGGACATCGAGGGAATCGCCTGGCTGGAGCAGTGGCTGTACCGGTTTGGCGGCGCCATGATTCTGATCTCCCATGACCGGCAGTTCATCGACAAGGTCGTCACGCGGACGATCGAGATCGAGAATTATCATTTCCAGGAGTATGAAGGAAACTACACCGACTACGTCCGCAAGAAGAAAATGCGCAAGAAGGAGCTTGACCGCCAGTTCGAGTGGGAGGAGGAGCTCCTGCTCATGGAGTCGGAAGCGATCGACAGCCGGGCGGAGCGCAAGTCGGCCAAGGACCGGCTGTCGCGCAAGCTGGCCGACAGCAGGAAGCGGATCGAGCCTCATCCCGTCAATGTGCTCATTACCGACATTTACGAAAGGCTCCGGTTCCCCGACAAGCTTGCGGAGGTCAAAGGAATCGGACAAGCCTATGACGGCCGGATCATCTTCGAGAACGTCAGCTTCGATATCCAGAAGGAAGACCGTCTGGTCATTACGGGTCCGAACGGAAGCGGCAAGTCGACGCTCATCAAGGCGCTTACGGGGCAGGAGAAGCCGGAGAAAGGCGAGGTGAGCTGGGAGAAGGGCGTCGGGTACGCCTACTTCAACCGCATGTGGGAGGAGCTCGATCCGAAGGATACCGTCAGCCATGCCGTGAACACGTATGGGCTCGGGCTGGACGCGCCGCGCAAGAAGGTGAACAAGTTCCTGTCGATGCTCCAGTTCTCGGAGGCGGATCTCAGCAAGGCGATCGGCAATCTGTCCGGCGGACAGAAGGCGAGGGTAGCGCTGGCCAAGTGCCTTCTGTCCGGCGCCGCCGTCATCATCCTGGACGAGCCGACGAACCATCTCGATCTGACGAGCATCCAGGTCATGGAGCAGGCGCTGATTCATTTCCCAGGCGCCGTCGTGACGGTCAGCCATGACCGCTTCTTCATCGACAAGATCGGCACGAAGATGCTGGCCTTCGATCCGGAGGCCGGGGTGACGATGCAGAATCTGTGAGGCGGGGCGGAAGGCTCCGAGGGCGGTCCGCTATTTTGGGCGGCAAGGAACGAGCTGCAGCAGAAGCCCGCCCCTGGCAGGCGAGCGCATAAAGGCCAGGCGGAGTCCTCGGGGGACTCTGCCTGGCCTTTTTTGTGGACTGAACTCATGGGTCAACAAAACAATGCGGAGGCCCCGTTCAGTCCTGGGGACGCGGCCCGGGCTCCAATCCCGTCGAAGAAGCCGTCTTGATCAGCCGGAGCTCGAGGTCGTTCTCAAGTCTGATCTGGCAGGACAGCCGAACGGCCGGGTCCTCGATGCCTTTGTTCCTCAGGGTCGCTGCTTCCGCCTCTCCCATCTCCGGGGCGTCTCCGGACAGCACTTCCACGGCGCAGGTGGTGCATCGGGAGTTGCCGCCGCAGCGGTGAAGCATATCAACCCCGTTATCCTCCAGCGCGAGCACGAGCTTCGTGCCTTCGCTCGCCTGAAGAGCTTCTCTTCCCTCGATTTGAATCGTCGGCATGGGCGATTCCTCCTTTATCGTTGCGTCTCTACTACATTCAAGCTCCATGCCCCGGATACCTGCAAGAATGCCTTGAAAAGATCTCTTTCGCTCCGTCCGTCATGGAACTATTCGGCAAGGAGAGGAGGGCTGGGCCGAGGTCGTCGGCTTGCCGATGCTGCAACCGGAGGAGCGCAGCCAGCTTCGCACGACGTCCAGAGGCCTCGGGGAGACGATGCTGGCGGCGCTGGATGGCTGCAGGACGCAAAAGCCGTGCCTGGTCTCGATGGAGACGGGCACGGCTTTTTTCTTGCAGGGATGAAAGGACTTCAATCCTCGGCGGACTGCTGCCCCTCCTCCGGCTCCTCCCGCACGATGGCAAGCGTCACATGATCCTCCCAGCGGCCGTTGATCCTCACGTTTTTGCGGGCCAATCCTTCCTTCTGGAAGCCGGCCTTGGTCAGCACCCGGATAGAGCCTTCGTTATGCGGCATTACGCCTGCCTCGAGGCGGTGAAGATCGAGCTCGCCGAAAGCATACGGGACGATAAGCTGCACCGCTTCGGTCATGAGCCCCTTGCCGTTATGCTCCCGATCAAGCATATAGCCGAGCCATGCGCTCTGGAGGCTGCCGCGAGCCACCCCGGACAGCGCGATCGTCCCGATCACCTCCGACGCTCCCCGCGGCCGGATCAGCAAATGATAGCCTTGGTCCTGCTCGCGCTGCTTCATGGCGCCGGCGATTCTAACCTCCTGCGCTTCCAGCGTGTAGAACTGATCGTTCTTCGTCCCCGAATACAAGCGAAAAAAATCCTTGTTGCTCCGCTCAAGCTTCAGCAAGGCAGGCGCATCCTTCTCCTCGACAAAGCTTAGCTCGATGCGGTTCCCGTTCAGCGTCGACATTGAAATCCCCCTTGGAATGAAAAAGCTCCGAGGCTGCCCTCCCCTGCGGCAGGAAGCCGCAGCATTGGAGCCCCGCAGCATAAGCGATGCTTGCTGAATCTGAACATGGAGCCCCAATGCCCGAAACGGAACGCATGAACAGAACAGGATAGCAAAGAAACCAGGAAACGATTATTCTGCTCGTCCATGTTTTGCGTCCTTGCATGCTCGATATCTTATTTATTGAGTATAAACACGTGAAAATCTCAGATCAATCCCGGATATCCGGCCTCTCGAGCTGCAGCATCCGCATGTATTGGAGCAGCGGTCGGATATGGACGGCATCGTGATCGGATTTCCGCTCCAGGGGGTCGCCGAGCAGCCGCTTGATAGGCTTATGCGGCCGCCGAACCTTCTTCGTGTCGAATTCGGCTGCGTTGTTTGGCGTCCATGGAAGCCTCCTTAAGGTGGAATGGGTTGAATTCGGGCTGCAGCCATTGTAAGCCCTCGTTATTTCGTCAGGCATCGAATGATGATTGCGGCTTGAAGTACGGATTCTTTGCGGAGGGACGGGATCTGTTTCTTTTTGGACACAATATTTTATGGAAATAAAGCAAATAGGTTGATCTATTAATTGATATTGATTATCATTACTAACTGAGGGTTTAAATGCCTGTCTATCCGGATTGGATATCGGCAGGAGCGACTGACCAGTCATGAATGGCGAATCGGGCAAGCCGGCAATGCAGGCGGCATCGGTTCCATCATCAAGGAGGATATCCCGTGGTAAAAAGCAAACTGAAAGTTCCGGCGCTGCTGCTCAGCATCGCATTCATGTCCATGCTGCTCGCAGCCTGCGGAAGCGGCAATCATTCGAACACGGCGGCAGGCAACGACGCCTCGCCGCCGCCAGCCTCGACGGCTCCGGCCGCATCGCCCGCTCAAACCAAAATGACGGACGGGCTCGGCCACGAGGTCGAAGTGCCGGCCGATCCGCAGCGCATCATCGCTTCCTACCTGGAAGACTACCTGGTGTCGCTCGGCGTGAAGCCGGTAGCCCAGTGGTCTGTCGCCAACGGCACCCAGGAGTACCTGCAGGATTCGCTGAAGGATCTCCCGACCATTCCGTACGATCTTCCGCTTGAAGCGGTGACCAGCTTCGATCCCGATCTGCTCATCATCGGCTCCAACAGCGCCGTCGAAGGCGGCAAGTACGACCAGTACGCCAAGATCGCCCCGACCTTTGTGCTCGGCGACGAAGTGAACAACGACTGGCGCAAGGCGCTGCTGAAGATCGGCGAGGTTCTTCACAAGAGCGACGAAGCCCAAAAAGTGCTGGACGACTACGAGAAGAAAGCTGCAGACGCCAAGGCGAAGCTTGAAGCTGCGATTCCGGGCAAATCCGTTGCCGCCGTCTGGCTCGTCCAGGGCAAATTCTACGTCGTCAGCGACAAGCTGTCGAGCGGAGCGGTGCTCTACAAGGATCTCGGCCTGAAGGCGCCGGAAGTCGTCAAGGAGATTTCCGCCTCGGGCGCAGGCAACTGGAACGCCATCTCGCTGGAGAAGCTGGCCGATCTGGATGCGGATTACCTCATTCTCGTGAACAGCGACAAGGACTCCGGATCCGCCGCGTTGAATGACGCCCTGTGGAAATCCGTGCCGGCCGTCAAGAACGGCAACGTATATGAATATCCGAAATCGTCCAGCTGGCTCTACTATGGTCCGGTTGCCAGCTCGCAGATGGTCGACAATCTGCTTAAGGATATCGTAAAGTAAGAACGAATAGAGAAGAGGGAGCCGCGGCTCCCTTTTTTCGCTTGGAGCCTTGTTTATCAAAGCCTCCGAGCTCCGTTTATCAACGCGGAAGCTCGCCGCGGCCATGCGGAAGGCCGGCTGGGAGGCCGGATGGCCTGAAATTATACGCAGACTGGGGAATCGGGACTATGGCAGCAACGACACGCAAGGGAAGGGACGGCGGACAGCCTGCCGGCAAAAAGGCGGACGACGCCCTGCATAAGCTCCATTCCAGGCCAAGGACGGCAATTGTCCTGATTGCTGCCGGTGCGGCGGCGCTTCTGTTCAGCCTGGCGCTGTCGGTCTCGTTCGGCGCGATGGATATCAAGTTCCGGATGGTATGGGAAGCAGTCTTCCATTACAACCCCGACTTGAAGGAGCATCAGGTTATTCAGGAGCTGCGCCTGCCGCGTGTGCTCGGATGCATGCTCGTCGGCAGCAGCTTCGCGGTTGCAGGAGCGGTCATGCAAGGAATGACGCGCAATCCGCTGGCGGATTCAGGCCTTATCGGCCTCAATTCGGGAGCGACTTTTGCGATCGCGCTCTGCCTCGCCTTTCTGCCCGGCCTTCCGTACCGTTATGTCGTGCTGCTGGCTTTTGTCGGAGCAGCGCTGAGCGCGGCATTGGTCTTCGCTCTCGGTTCATCCGTCCGCGGAGGGCTGACGCCGACACGGCTCGTTCTCGCCGGCGTGACGCTCTCGGCGCTGCTGACGGCTCTCAGCGAGGGCATCGCGCTGTACTTCCGCATCGGCCAGGATTTGGCCTTCTGGTTCGCGGGAGGGGTCGCCAACATGCGCTGGCTGGAGCTGAAGGTCATGACCCCATGGATCGCCCTTGCGCTCGCTGGAGCCATGGGGCTCTCCCGCTCGATTACGATGCTGAGCCTCGGCGAAGAGGTGGCCCGGGGACTGGGCTTGCGCTCCGGGCTGGTTAAGGGGCTTGGCCTCGCCATCGTCGTCGTGCTGGCGGGGTCGGCAGTGTCCGCCGTCGGCGCCGTCTCCTTCGTCGGGCTGCTCGTGCCGCATCTGGCGCGCAAGCTTGTCGGCGTCGATTACCGGTGGATCATCCCGACCTCGGCGGTGCTTGGAGCGCTGCTCGTCGTGCTGGCCGATCTGGCGGCAAGGACGGTCCATCCGCCTTTCGAGACGCCGATCGGAGCGATGATCTCGCTGATCGGCGTTCCCTTCTTCATCTATCTGGCCAACAAAGAACGGAGGGAGCTGTAGACGATGGGCGCATTCATGTCCGAATCGGAGCGGCGCAAGCGCAGGAAAGCCTGGCTGGTCGCCGCCATCCTGAGCGCGGCGATCGCCGTTGTTTTTGTCGTCAGCATGAACACCGGGGTGATCCGGCTCTCTCCGATCGATGTGCTGCGGACGCTGGCCGGAGGCGGGACGGAGCGTCAGCAGCTTATTCTGTTCGACTTCCGCCTGCCGCGGATCGTCATCTCCTTGCTGATCGGAGCCGGCCTGGCGGTATCCGGCGCCGTGCTGCAGGCGCTCTCGCGCAACGCGCTCGCGGATCCCGGAATCATCGGCATCAATTCGGGGGCGGGGCTGATCGTGCTGCTGTTCATCGCTTACTACCCGGCGCCGGCTGCAACTCCGGCCTACCTGCTGCCTCTGCTGGCCTGGGCGGGAGGAGGAGCCGCCGCCGCGCTCGTCTTCCTGCTGTCGTACCGGAGGCATAAGGGGCTGTCCTCGAACCGGCTCATCCTGAACGGCGTCGCCGTCAACTCCGGCTTCGCCGCGGTGACGATCGTCGTCTCCCTGCGGATCAACCCGGAGCAGTACCAGTTCGTTGCGACTTGGATGGCCGGCAGCATCTGGGGCAAGGACTGGAGCTACGTGCTGGCGCTGCTGCCGTTCATTGCGATCCTCCTGCCCTATGTCTTGTTCAAGTCCCGGACGCTCAATGTGCTCAACCTGGGCACTCCGATGGCTACCGGGCTCGGCGCGTTCGTGAGCCGGGAGCAGGTTCTGCTCCTGGCCGCCGCGGTCGGGCTGGCCGGATCCTGCGTGGCCGTCAGCGGCAGCATCGGATTTGTCGGCCTCATCGCCCCGCATCTGGCCCGCCGTCTTGTCGGGCAGCGCTATCAGGCGCTGCTCCCGGTCACGGCTCTGTCCGGAGCGCTGCTCGTCATGGCTGCCGACACAATCGCCAAGGTGATTCTGCAGCCTGCGGAGATTCCGACCGGCATCATCGTGGCGGCAGTCGGCGCCCCGTATTTTCTTTATTTGCTGTACCGCTCGAAGTAGAGGCATGTTCAGCTTATTCAGCAGCAGCCGGCCGGAATGGTTCCGGCTTTTTTTATGCCTGCAGGTGGATTGCGAAGCAGAGCAGACTCTCTATCTTTATGAGTAGGCGTATATACCTATTAATTTTTATTATATCAATATATTAATATAAATATTTTCGCTTAATAACAAGGAATTTATCTAATTTGGAAATATATATCGACAAATTACTACCTTAGTCCTATACTAAATTCATATTTGGAAGAATAAAACAGTGGGGGTATTACTATGCGCATTCGTTTGAAAAATGCAGCAGGCGGGATTAAGGATGCAAAAGTCGGATTTAGCTGGACGACCTTTTTCTTTGGCTTTTTCCCGGCTCTTTTCAGAGGCGATTTGAAGTGGGCTGTCATCATGTTCGTCGCATCGGTTGCGGTCGGCATTTTTACATTAGGATTTGGCGCTTGGGTACCGGGAATCATCTTTTCCTTCATTTACAACAAAATGTATATTAAAGAGCTTCTGGAGAAAGGGTACCACCCTGCCGATCAGCACTCTCAAAACGAGCTGCAGTCCAAAGGCATTATTGCGGCTTAATTCGTGTTGGGGAGCGCCGATTGTCAAGCCGTCTTTAACCTATAGCGAAACCCAGGGTTGATCCGGCAAGCAGCTGCTCCTCCATTCCCTGATCGTTGAAGGCCTCTGCTCTCGAGCAGGGTCTTTTTTTTCATGAATCGGCTTAGGCAGACGATCCGCGAAGAATAAGTCGGGCCGGCGATGGAAATCATTTGGTTAGCTTCGCTCAAAGAAAGGAGGACTTCCCATGAAAATCACTTTTTTGAAGTTGATGGCGTTCATCGCCGTTGTCTTGTTCGCCGTTCCAGCCCAGGGCAGCGCCCACGCTGCCAAGGACCCCATCCCGATGCTGCAATCGCTGTCCCAAGTGTCGGCCAATCAGATTCGGATCACCTACGACCGCAGCGTGGATGTCGTCAAAGCCATGCAGCCGTCCAACTACTGGGTTCAGAGCACGACGGACGCAGCGCCGAGCGGCATCGCTACACTCGGCAAGGATGACAAAGTAATGCCGGATAATGCCCTGACTGCAAGCCAGGTTTCGATCAATCCGGTCGACGGCCAGAACAAAAGCTTCGTCCTGACCTTCAGCCAGGCCATTCCGGCAGGCCAGTCCTACAGGCTGATCATTTGCTTCATCACGGTTCCCGGAGGCGCGCCTTACAGCGGCGACAACGGAATGGCCGTATTTACGGGGAAATAGCCTGAATGGAACAGGCGGCGGCCAGCTTTAGGCCAGCTCTCTTTCCGGCTCCAGGCTTCATCCTTATCCAGGAAGAGCCCTTGAATCGTATTCAAGGGCTCTTGCCTATGTCCGGTTCCGCCCGCAGCCCTCATTTTCCATTTTTCCGCTCTTGCCGACGGGCAGCCAATTCCGTTCGCATGGGCCTATCGAATAAGCTTCATCCTTTGACTGCAGGTCGACAATCAAATTTACAAAGCCGACCCTTTCGCTGGATACTTGAATAAATCAGAGTCAATTAATCGGGATTGAGGAGCGCGTCACGCCTTTTCAAAGGAATCAAGAAAACTGCTTTTGCGCTAGCGGAGCCTAGCCGGAACATTCCGGCAGCGCCAGGAAAACCGTCCATGCCGGCGTAACAGGGCGGATGGGAAGAGAGCCGGACGGAGCTGCCGCTCGTCTTGAACGTAGAGGAAACGGCGGCGTGCGGCGCTTGAGTTCAAATGGTATGCTGGAGGCCTAGAGAGGCGTCTGAAGGGAGAGGAAACGGACATGAAAAAAAACCGAATCGGTTCATCCGGTCTGCTCGTCGGCGAGATCGGCCTCGGCTGCATGTCGCTAGGCACGGAGGAGGGCAGGGCGGTCTCGCTCGTCCATGAGGCGCTGGAGCTCGGCGTCAGCCTGCTGGACACGTCGGATCTGTACGATGCCGGGCGCAATGAGGAGCTGGTCGGCCGGGCGATCAAAGGACGCAGAGACCGTGTCATCCTCGCCACGAAGGTCGGCAACCGGCGTTACCCCGGGCAGGAGGGCTGGACATGGGATCCGTCCAAAGCCTATATCCTGTCCGCTGTGAAGGAGAGCCTGCGCAGGCTTGGCACGGATTATATCGATCTGTACCAGCTCCATGGAGGGACGATCGAAGACCCGATCGATGAGACGATCGAAGCGTTCGAGCAGCTGAAGCAAGAGGGAGTCATCCGGGAATACGGCATTTCCTCGATCCGGCCGAACGTCATCCGGGAATATGCCGCACGCTCCTCGATGGCCAGCGTGATGAATCCTTACAGCATCGTCGACCGCCGTGCCGAGGAAGAGGTTCTGCCCCTTCTGCAGGATCGGGGCATCTCCGTCATCGCCCGCGGTCCGCTCGCGAGCGGAGCGCTTGCTGCAGGCCGCCGGCCGGCCAAGGGCCTGGCGGATTACAGCCTGGACGAGCTTGGCGAGCTGCGGAGCGGATTGGAACGGCTGGCGGCTCCGCAGCGGAGCATGACCCAGCTGGCGATCCGCTACTCGCTGAGCCATCCGGCCGTCGCCGCCGCCATTCCGGGAGCGAGCTCGCGGGAGCAGCTGCTGCAGAATATCGCCGCTGCTGAGGTGCCGGAGCTGACCGAGGAGGAAGTCGGAATCATCCGGGGACTGAGCAAGGCGAATGTCTATGCTCAGCATCGGTAACAAGGCGCGACCTGAACGATTCAGAGAGGAATGAGGGAATGGGGTCTTTTTTCAGCAATATCAAGCTTGAAATCCCCCGTACCATGACGTTGGCCGAGCTCGAGGAAGCGTTGGACGCCATCATGGACGGACGGAGTTATGAACGGAGCGGGGCGCCTGCCGACCGGGCGATCCATGTGGCCTGGGATCGGAACGGCAAGTGGCTGACCATCTACGACGAGGGCAACGCTGCCGGCGATTGGGACGAGCTGGACGGCATCGCGGGGGAGCTGTCGCTTCGCGCCGGCACATACGCCGTGAGCAATACCGTACTGGACAGCGATCTGCTTCGGATGAGGCTCTTTGAGCAGGGCCGGGCATCGGATATATACATCAATGATCCGGAGCTCTACAACGAGATGATGAATGAAAGCTGCGACAGCAAAGGAGAGCTGTCCAAGTGGCTTCCGCTCCTGAAGGAGGGGCCGGACGAGCTGCTGCTGGCTGGGATTTGGGAGAAGGAAGAGGTTTTCGCCGAGGATAAATTGGCCTTGTTGGCCGATGCCTACGGATGGTCGGCTGCGGCTTCCGGCATGGGATTGTCGGAGTGGGAAGAGCTGGGGCAGGATCATGCTCCTGCCGTTCTTCGCCTTTATTTCCGGGAGGTACTCAGGAGCTGACCGCTTGCTGTCCTCTAATTCAATATGCGGATACATAGGAGGGATTTGGATGCGGCTCCGTCGCTGGAAACGAAATTTAGCCTATCACGGCATTCGCTTGCTTCGGCAGCGGCAGGGATCCCACCGGATCTCGCTTGGCGCCGTTCTGGGATTGCTGCCCTGCTGGTACCCGACCTTCGGAATCGGTCTCGCGCTGTCGCTCGGTCTGATCCGCCTGTTCCGCGGCAATGCCGTCTCCGGAATGCTTGCGGCTTCCGTCGGGACCTTCCTGTGGCCGATTCTCTTCTATGCCAACTACCTTACGGGACAGCTGTCTAGGGAGCTGTTCGCCCGACCGGCCGAGCCGGAATTGGCCGAGCTTCTCTCCGAGCCGGCCGCGGACATCAGCTACGAGGAGACGGCCGACAGCCTTGGCGCGCTGAGCGGCATCGGCGTTGATTTCCTGATCGGCTCCGTGCTCAACAGCATCGTCGTTTCCGCCGCGATGTATGGCGTGCTGCGAATTCTCTGGACCCGGTACCGTCTTTCGTTGCTGAAGCATGTGCGTGCCCGCGCCGCAGGTGCGATAGCCGTGATGGCCGAATCCTGAGTGGAACCGAAAAGACGAAAGACGGCGCCGCGGACGGCGCCGTCTTTTTTATAGGGGGATTGCCGCCATGCTCCTACGCAAGCCCTTCCAACCCGAACGTATCCGCCAGGCCTCTTCTGCCTGCCTCGGTCACACGTACCGCTCGGCCTCCCGGTATCCGCTCCAGCCATTGCAGCTCCAGCAGCTTCGAGGCGATGGCGGCGCCGAGGCTTCCCGCCAAGTGATGGCGCCGCTCGCTCCAATCCAGGCATTTCCGGGCATAATGCCGGCGCTGGCCTGCCGGAGGATCGACCCGGACTCCAAGCATGAGCAGCTTCTGCCGGCCCGACTCGGCAAGCGCGTAATCAGGACCGGAATCATTCAGGAAACCCAGGGCAAGCAGACGGTCCGTCAGCGCGACCCCGACCTTGCCGGCGAGATGGTCGTAGCAGGTGCGGGCATGGCGCATATGCCTCTGCTCGTCCGACTCGCGCAGCGACTTCACGGCCTTGGCCGGCGCGATGACGAGCATGGCCTCCAGCGCTTGGCCGACCTCCGGACCGGCCAGCCGGTAATAGCGATGGCGTCCGGAGGCTTCCTGACGGAGCAGACCGCCCTCCACGAGCTTGGCTAGATGCGCGCTGGCCGTCGCTTTCGATACCTGCGCCGCCTGGGCGAGTTCTCCGGCAGGCAGCGATTTTCCTCCCATCAGGCTCATCAGCATCGCCATGCGGGAGGCGTCTCCGATCAGAGCGGCAATTACAATCATGTCGGGAAGCCGGGTGCTGTCCATATTCCTCTCTCCTTTGCATGCATCGTTCGACGGCGGACGAATCAACCCCATGCTACCATGATTGCATCCGAAACATAAAGGAGCAGCCGGCATGAATCGTTATCTGTACGGGGCGCTAGTCCTTCTCGCCACCTTCCTCATGGGATCCTCGTTCTCGGTCGGCAAAATCGGACTCGCCCACGCGTCGCCGCTGCTGCTGGCGGGATTGCGCTTTACGCTCGCCGGCCTGCTGATGGCGCCGTTCTTATGGCGGAAGCCGCTGCCCGGCAGGCTGTCCGATTGGGCCAAGCTCGCGGCGATCGGACTGTTCCAGACGACGGGGGTCATGGGCTGCATCTTCCTCAGCATGCGGACGATTTCATCGGGGGAGACGTCGATTCTGACCTTCGTCAACCCGCTGCTTGTCATCGTCCTCGGCTCGTCCTTTCTCGGAATGCGCTATCGGCTCGCCCAGTGGCTCGGGGTGCTGATCGGAGCCGCAGGCGTGTTCATCTCCCTGGGAGGCTTCCGCATGCATGCGGCCGAAGGGACCTGGCTGGGCCTCGGAGCGGCTTTGTTCTGGGCGGCCGCCACGCTTATGGCCAAGGCATGGGGAGCTCTGTTCAACAGCTGGATCCTGACGGCGGGACAAATGCTGTTTGGCGGCGTGATGCTGCTCGCGCTGAGCTTCCTGGCCGAGCCGGTCTCTCTGGACCTCAATCCATCCTCGCTGGGCGCGCTGCTGTATTTGGCCGTCATGGGATCGATCGTCCAGTTCGCCTCCTGGTACTATGTGCTGAGCCGCAGTCCCGATCCCGGCAAGACGAGCTCGTTCCTGTTCCTTGCGCCGCTCTTCGGCGTTCTGTCCGGACACTTCATTCTGGGGGAAACCGTCCAGCCGGCTTTGTATGCGGGAGGCGTCTGTATTCTGGCCGGCATTTTCCTGGCCAATCGGACCGATTCCGCCGGCAATCCGCCGCTGCGGCGGGGGAAGGAGCCTCTCATGCATCGGAAAGGAAAGGAAAGGAAAGGAGCAATAATCCGACAAAATAGATCGGAATAATGTTGACAATGGCGGGCGGGAGCTGTAGACTCTCTGGTGGACGCCGCTGTCATCCTATAGCAGGGTCTGCCCGGCGAGATTCTTGGCCATTCCCGCAGACCGCACCGTCTTCTGATATTCTCCCCGGCACGGCAGTTCCGTACGGGGGATTTTTTCGTTCAAGCTGCCTCGGAATTATACAAACGTATGTTCCTGTGGTAAGATGAATGCATACATATAGTTTGCGGGTTAAAGGAGTTTTGTTTCATGAATGACATTTCAACTGTTCTGGATGAATTCGAATCGGCCTCGAAATGGGCACGGAGCCTTGACGTCGCCGGGCACGCTTGGAATCGCCCGATTGCGGAGGGCAAGGCCACGATCGCAGGAATCGTCTCTCATTTGCTCAATTGGGACCGTTATCTGATCATCTATACGATACCCTCGGTCTTAAAGGGAGAGGATATCCTTTTCCCCGAGTTCAACGCCTTCAACTTGTCGGCCTACGAGTATGCCGAATCCGGGGTGAAGCAGGAGCGGCTGCTCGCGGAATTCGCCGATACGCGCATGGAGCTGTGCGCCCTGCTGCGCTCTATCGGAGAAGCAGATCTGCTCCGGGCCGTATCCGTCAACGGAGCCTCCCACTGCCCGCATACGGGCAGCCCTTACTCTCTGCTCTACGTTATGGGAGAATTCGTCGACCATGACCGCCATCACCAGAAACAGATCGAGCTCGCGGCTTCAGCCCGCTCGGTGAGCAGCTAGAGCCAGCCGCCGCATGCCGGCATCGCGGCTGATGCGGACCTTGTTCCCGTAACGGCCGCTTCCAGCTTGGCCGTTACGGCGGGAATTTCGCGCCCAAAGACACCTTCAACAACCTCTTGAAGGTGTCTTTGGGCTTTGCTCCTGGCATGAGCTTCATCTCTTAGGAAAAAAATCGAAAAAATTCCTTCTCATACTCATCAATATCTTTAGCGTTGGTTAAATTTTTATCTGGGCTCGGAATATTTATAATGATCGAAAGATGCCAAATCTGAAATGTCCTTTTCTATTTAATATTCTAGATTTTGACCAACTATATTTAAATCGGTAGTTATCGAAAAGCATTATGATAGTGCTAAAGCCACACCTATTGATAGATTCGCTTTCGATTTCTATCAGAACACCAAATATACTTACCGAGGTGCTGATGCTGTAGACAGCGACTCGGTAAAATCGAACGAAGAGCAAATGGACAAATCTCTTTCCAAGATCAAATAACACAAAAGATCCCCCGTAGCCATACAGGCCGGCGGGGGATTTTTTATTGTAACAGATACAGTATTTTTGTTTCGTTGTCCCATTTGACGCTATAACCGAGCGCCTGCAGCATCTCGGCAACTGGTGTGACGAGCTTTCCGTCGACGATCTGCCCTGTAGCCAGCTACTTGTTATAGGCAGGAACAAATTCAGTCTCTGCTAAGGGTGTTGAATCGAATTCGGCAAGCAGATCTGCCGCGGTACCGGCATATTCATTCAGATCCACGGCGCCACTGATGCCAGCAACTTTTCGGAGGATCCGCCGACGTGTCGCCGTCTACCGTTGATTTCCGCTACTGCACGGAGCCCAGAACCCGCTCCCGGACCGTCTTCTCCGCAGGCTTGCCGTGCGCCAGCTCCAGCGCCCAGAGGACGGCGCCGGCAGCAGGCGGAGCTTCGAGCAGGACATAGCGGCACTCCTGCCCGGACAGGCTGCCGACATGGTGCCTGAACCGGTCCCGCATGACGGGGGAGGCGGCCTTGACCCAGACGGAGCCGGCCATGACGATATCGACCGGCTCCTCTCCGAAGTCGAGCCCGCGGATGCAGCCTGCAGCGGACAGGGCCATCTGGCGGGCGGAATGATCGACCGCCGCGAACGCCGCTTCGTCTCCCGAAGCGGCGGCTTCGAGCAGCACGGTGACGAGCTCCGTATACGGCAGGGAGCGGGAAGCCGCCGCCTCGACGACTGCCTCGATGTACCGTTCCTTGTCGTCCAAGCCGAGCAGCCTCATGACCGGATCGGTCATGGCGGTCGGCTGGCCGAGCCGGAAGAAGGCGTCGTAGACGATGCGCAGCGCCCGGCGCGCCAAGTAATAGCCGCCTGCCTCGTCGCCGGACAGCTCGCTGCCGACGCCGCCGATTTGCAGCCGCCGGCCGGAAGGCGAGATGCCTCCGGTGCAGGCGCCCGACCCGTTGATGGAGCAGATGCCGCTGCCGGATTCGCTGCCGGCCTTCACCCCGAGGAAGCTGTCGTTGTCCATCGCGAAGCGTGCGAAGCCGAGCTCCCCGATGATCCGGTTCAGGCTGGCTTTCTGGGAGGCGATATCCGCTCCGGCCAGGCCGAAGGCGGCTGCCGCAGCATCCTCTGCGCGCAGCCCGTTGCGCGAGAGGAGCAGGCCGAGCTGTTCGCCCATGACCCGCTTGGCGCTGATGTAGCCGTCCTTGAACTGCTCGTGGCTGCAGGTGCCGGAGCGGATGGAGTCGATCTTCCTGCCGTCCAGATCGAACAAATAATAATCGGTCTTGCTGTTGCCGCCGTCAACGCCGATGACGCATGCGTTCTTCATGTCATGATCCTCCCCGGCGCCTTATGCGAACTGCGGGAGATATTCCCGGTGAGCTTCCTTCAGCTCGTCGAAGCAGGAGCGGGCCGCGTTGTAATCGCCGACGAGCGGGTTCATCATGAGGGCGCGCATGGCCGCTTCCTCGCTGCCGGACACGGCGGCCGCCACCGTCTCGCGCTCGTAGGCCTTGATCATGCGCATATAATCGCGGATATGGCCGTTGTCCAGATTTGGCAGATGAATCGGCTTTGCTCCGTCCTTGCCGATGACGGCGGAGATTTCCACCGCGTCGCCGTCTTCCATGAAGCCGAGAGCGCCGTTGTTCAGCAGGTTGACGACATGAACCTCCTGCTTGTCGTTCCAGATGGCGTCCACAAGGCTGATGGCCACCTCGGAGTAGTTCGCCCCGCCGCGGGATGCCAGCAGCTCCGGCTTCGTATGAAGCTTGGCGTCGGCATACATGCCCAGCAGGTCCTCCTCGATCTCCATGCAGCGTTCTCCGCGCGATTGCCGGCTTTCCATGAGTATCTTCAGCTTTTTGTTTTTGAAATAGTAATATTCCAGGTAAGAAGAAGGGATGGCGCCGACGAGCTGCACGAGCTCCTTGCTGAAGCCGCTGGAAGGGATGTTCTTCATCGTCTCGCTGTTGAGGCCGACGTCGAGCGCTTCCTGCAGGTAGTCCTTGCCGTCGTGCTCGATGGCCGTGATCCAGCTCAGATGGTTCAGGCCGACATAGGTGAGGCTGGCGTCGGGCAGCTCCATCGAAGCGCGGATGCTCTTGAACATATTGTAGGGAACGTTGCAGAGGCCGAGCATCTTCACCTTCGTATGGGTGAGGATGGCTTCGGTCAGGATGCCGGCCGGGTTGGAGAAGTTGATCAGCCAGGCATCCGGGCACAGCTGCTCCATGCGCCTGGCGATGTCGAGCATGACCGGAATCGTGCGCATCGCCTTGAAGAAGCCGCCGATGCCGCACGTTTCCTGGCCGATCATGCCGTGCTTCAGCGGTATGCGCTCATCCAGCACGCGGGCAGGCAGCTTGCCGACGCGGATCTGGCCGAGCACGAAGTCCGCTCCGCGCAGCGCTTCGTCCAGATCCGGAGTAAGCACGACGCGGCAATCCATGCCGGCCGCTTCGATCATGCGGCCGCTGAGTCCGCCGACGATGCCGAGCTTCCGCTCGTCGATGTCCATCAGCGCGAGCTCGCTGAGCGGCAGTCCTTCCTTGCGCTTGATGATGCCTTCGATCAGTTCGGGCGTGTACGTGCTGCCGGCTCCGATAATGGCGATTTTCATCCCGTATTCCATCTCCTTTAGCCTTTGCTGGTCCAACCGGACGCTGAGAAATGCGGCTTGCCGTCTGTCCGCGCGAGCGGCTGTCGATCTCCGCCGCCAAGCCGGCGAAGCCGTTTTGCTGGGGTCTTTCCGTTATGTGGGCTATTCTAGCACAGGTTTTCCGGTACGGGAATGAAAAATTGAAATTTTTATTCGAATGATATATAAATAATTAAAATAAAATTTTAGTATCAGGATGGAGACAGCCGGATTCCTCTTTATCGTCATCCTGGATCGAGACTTCTCTATTCCGCGCGAGCCTTCAGCGGCCCGAAGTGAGATTCCAGCCGTTTTGCTTGGACAACCCTTGTTTTTCGCGCCGGGAGCGTATACGATAATGGCGCTGAACAAGCAGATTTCATCGCCAGCCAAGCGGCGGCAGCCGAGCCGATCGCATCGTCCTTTCGAGCGGCGACGGCGGACGGCCGCTTCAAGTAGAAAATAAAAAGAATGCTGCGCACTTCATAAATCTTTATTTCAACCGGAAACGGCAGGAGGCGGCCTATGGCAATCAACGACAGCGTTCTCATCAAAATCCGTGAGCGGAAAGACAGCCTGACTCCTGTCGAGCGCATGGTAGCAGAGTATATTTTGGAGAACAAGGACGAGATTCCGCATCTGTCCATCAAGAACCTTGCGCAGGGAAGCCGGACCAGCGACGCGTCCGTCCTGCGCTTTTGCAAGACAATGGGGTTCAGCGGCTACCGAAGCTTCATCGTGAGCATATCGGCCGCGCTCGGCTACAAGGAAGAGACCGGCGAGGAGCAGTATACCGACATCCAGCCGGGAGACGACCTGCAGACGATCATCTCCAATATCGGCCGCAACAACATGATGTCCATCGAGGACACGCTCAGCCTGCTCGACCGGGATGCCGTGGCGCGCGCGGTCCAGGAGCTCCGCACCTGCAGCCGCATCTTCCTGTTCGGCATCGGCGCATCGGGACTCGTGTGCGAGGATGCGGAGCAGAAGTTCACGCGCATCAACAAGAACTGCCACGCCTATCTGGACGGCCACAGCCAGCTGACGGCCGCGACGCTGCTTCGCGAGGGCGACGTGGCGATCTTTGTCTCGAACTCGGGCGGTACCGAGGAGATTCTGGACTCTCTCGACATCGCCTGCAAGAGCGGCGCCCTTACGATCGCCATTACCAAGTACGGCAAGAGCGAGCTGTCCGAGAAAGCCGATCTGCTGCTCAGCATCTCCACCCCGGAGATCACCATCCGCAGCGGAGCGATGGGCTCCCGGATCGCCATGCTGACCGTCATCGACATGCTTTTCGCCGGGGTAGCGAGCGCGGACTACCAGCAGGTGAAGCATTATCTCTCCCGCAGCCATAACATCATCGCCAGCAAACGCAGGAGATAGCGGGAATCATGTATTCAAACCTTCCCAAAAAGGGGCATTCGGGGCTTGAAGCCCCGGATGCCCTTTTTTTGCGGGATGCGGAAAACCGAATTTTATGTTAACTTAACTCCCATGAAATTCATCTTTTTGGACAAGATCTGATATAAAATATCAACATAATGTTTTATTTTAAAAATTTATTTCAAAATGTATTGACCACCCCGTTTGCGAATGCTTAATATTAGAGATGCAAGACGCAATCAACGAATCGATCCGCAGGCGCCTTGGCGCCGCGATCCAGATCACGTTAGGGGAATCAAGATGAATGAATACCTTGCCAGCTTGACGACGGAGGGAATCAATCCCGATACGCTGTCCATCGACGATTGCTCGACCGAGCAGATGCTGCAGCTGATGAACCGGGAAGATGCCAAAGTGCCGGCGGCCGTAGCGGCCGAGATTCCGCTGATATCCGAAGCCGTGGACGTCATTTACGAATCGTTGTCGAACGGGGGCCGCATGTTCTACATCGGAGCCGGAACCTCGGGAAGGCTTGGAGTGCTTGACGCCTCTGAATGTCCGCCGACCTTCGGCGTTGATCCGCTCCTTATCCAAGGGTATATTGCCGGAGGGGACCAGGCGCTGCGGACGGCGGTTGAAGGCTGCGAGGACGACGGGGACGAAGGCCGCGCGGCGATCGACCGGATCGGCGTCACCGACAAGGATGTCGTCGTGGGCATTTCCGCCAGCGGCAGCGCCGCCTATGTCATTGAAGCGCTTCGCCGGGCCAGCGAAATCGGAGCGGCCGCCATCGGGATCGTCAACAACAAGCGGACGCGGCTCAGCGAAGTGTGCGACATCTGCATCGCGCCGGTCGTCGGCTCCGAAGTCATCTCCGGCTCTACGAGGCTGAAGGCGGGAACGGCGCAGAAGCTGGTCCTCAACATGCTCAGCACCTGCACGATGGTGAAGCTGGGCAAGACGTACAACAACCTGATGGTCGATCTGAAGGCGAGCAACAAGAAGCTGTACGACCGGTCCCTGCGCATCATCCAGAACGCTTCAGGGGCGGATGAGGCGACTGCGGCACGCGCTCTTGAAAGGGCTTCCAAGGACAGCAAGCTTGCGATCATGATGATCAAGACCGGCCTGGAGCCGGACGAGGCGAGGGCGGCGCTGGACGCCAGCTCCGGCAACCTCAAGGCAGCGATACGTATCTGCGCACAGGCCAACTAAACCGCTCAGGGCCGGATGCGAACCTATAGAATTGGCTCACCAATAAAAGGGAGGATCTTGAAATGAAAAAAAGATCAAGATTTGCCGCAACCGCACTCGCGCTCGTCGTCTCTGCCGGCGTCGTATCCGCCTGCGGAAGCAACAATGACGGCGGCAATGCCGCAGCCGGCAACACCGGCTCGGAAGGCGCCGGCGCCAAGAAAGACACGATTACTGCCCTTCTGCCTCCGGTATCCGCCAACTTCCAGGCCAACTTCAACCAGATGGAAGCCGAATTCACCAAGCAATACCCGAACCTGACCCTGAAAATCGAGCCGGCCAGCTGGGAAGACATGACCCAGAAGCTGGATACGCAGGTGAACGCCGGCAGCCCGCCGGATATCGCCTTCATGGGCTCGGAAGGCATCTCCAAATACGTTCCATTGGGCATGGTGATGGACATCAAGGACGCCGCGACGCCGGAGATGATCGCCGACTTCGACGAAGGTCCCCTGAAATATATGTACAACGGCGACGGCCTGTACGGCTTCCCGGCTTACATGGAAGTCCACGCGATCGGCGGCAACAAGCCGTTCCTCGAGGAAGCCGGCATTGATTGGAAGAAGGTGCAGCAGAACGGCTGGACGTTCGACGAGTTCCGCGAGGCGATCAAGAAGGGCGTCGTGAAGGAAGGCAATACGACGAAGCGCTACGGCTTCGTATTTGCCACCGCGGGCGTTACTTCCAAGGACTATCTCGGCATTCTCGTCAAGAACGCCGGCATGCCTGCCGCCTTCGACAAGGATCTCAAATATGCCTATACCAGCAAGAACTATCTGACGCTGCTGACAAACATCCGCCAGATGATCGACGACGGCTCGATGCCCAAGGAGCTCAGCTCCATCGACGCGGGCAAGCGCTGGAACATGTTCCTGACCGGCCAGACGATGATTACGGGCAAAGGCATGGCCGTCTTCGAGAACTCGTCGCGCCTGAACAACGAGAAGATCGACAAGAACGACGGCAGCGCCGTCAAGGACAGCATCAAGACCGATTACGTCGTGCTTCCGGTGCCATCCTTTGCAGGACAGCCGGCCGTAGCCAACTCCATCGTCGACGGCTACGTTACGTTCCGCGGCAAGAAAGAGCCGACGGCCGAGCATAAAGCGAACGTCGCCAAGGCAGCCTACTTCCTCGCCAGCGGCCAGGTTGCGGCAACGACCAACGGCGAGCTGTTCTCCGCTCCGATCACGAAGAGCTCGCGCAAAGCGGCCGAAGGCATGGAGAGCAAGCAAAGCCCGGAAAACAAGGCGGCGGTAGAGCATCTGCTGTCGACGGCCGCTCCCGCCCGTCCGGACATCCCGGCCGAGCTGGGCGCCAAGGCGATCAAGCTGGAGACGGAAGTCATCGTGCCGAAGCTGCAGGCGCTGCTCGCGGGCGAAACGACACCGGAAAAAATGTACGAGGACGTGAAAAAGGCCGCCATCGATACGTTCGGCGCGGACGGAGTCGTACAGGATTAGCCTCCAGCTCGGATAGCCGCCACAAGCGGCTATCCGATCTCTTTTATCGGATCGGAAACAAGGACAAGCGCAAGCTTTATCCCTCTACTCCAGGCAAGCGAACGCCCGCCGGTCAAGGCGGCCAAGTCGATCTGCTTGGAAGCCTACCAGCGGAAGCGGAAAGGAGTCCTGCATCATGGCAAGAGAAGCTTCAACCATCAAGACCAAGTACCGCTTGAACAAAGGGGACGGAGCCTGGGCCTACGCCTTCATCGCCGTTGCTCTGGTCGTCTACGCCATGTTTACGGCCTACCCTGTCGTCAGCGCCTTCATCATCAGCTTCCAGGACTACAAGCCGCTCGGCTCGTCGTATGTCGGCCTCGACAATTATGTCTCCGTCTTCCAGAGCAGCCTGTTCTGGAAGTCGATGGGCAATACCGTGCTCTACACGGTGCTGACCGTCCCGGTCGCGCTGATGCTCAGCTTCGGCGTGGCGATTCTCATCATGCCGCTCAAAAAATGGATGCAGACCAGCTTCAAAGCGATCTACTATCTTCCGGCGGTCGCCTCCGGCGTCGCCCTGTCCGTCGTATGGCTGTGGATTTTCGATCCGCTGCAGTCGGGCATTCTGAACCAGCTGGTCGGAGTGTTCGGCATCAGCAACCAGAACTGGCTCGGCGCAAGCGCGACCTCCATGTTCTCCCTCGTGCTCATGTCCTGGCTGTCCAGCCACGGAACGAGCATCATCATCTACGTCGCCGCCCTGCTCGGCATCGACAGCAGCTATTATGAAGCGGCCGATATCGACGGAGCCTCGTTCCTGCAGAAGATGTGGCATATCGTCCTGCCCTGCCTCAAGCCAACCACGCTGTTTCTGCTCGTGACCGGAGTCATCGGCTCGTTCCAGGTGTTCCAGAACGCTTACCTGATGACCGGCGGCGGACCGGACCATTCCACGACGATGGTCGGCCTGCTGATCTTCGACACGGCATTCAAATACTTTGAATTCGGCAATGCCGCGGCGCAGTCGCTCGTACTCGCTCTCGTCATCGCCGTCATGGCCTTTATCCAGTTCAAGTTCCTGGGCAAAGACGTGGAATATTAAGCAGGAGGAGGCCGGGATATGGGCTTATACAACACTCACTTAGGCAACACGATGCTTCGCAACGTCCGCAATGCCGTCATCATCTTCCTCCTTCTGCTGTTCGCGCTGGCGACGCTGTTCCCGATCTACTTCATGTTCATCTCCTCCTTTGGAGATCCGGTGGAGGCGGGTGCGGTCAGCTATTCCTTGTGGCCGGAGAAGATTACGCTCGATTCCTACAAGTTCTTCTTCGATTACAGCGAGTATTCGTACCGTTGGCTGGGCAACTCCCTGCTCGTCGCGACCGTGACGATGGCGTCCAACGTCGTGTTCGCCACGATGGCGGGCTACGCCTTCGCCAAGATCCGGTTCCGGGGCAGCAAGGCGCTGTTCGGAGTCCTGCTCGTCGCTATGATGATTCCGTACCAGGTGACGCAGGTTCCGCTGTACATCCTCATCGTCAACGTCTTCAACATCTCCAACTCGTATACGGCGCTGATCGCGCCGAGCCTGGTCACCGTCTACAACATCTTCCTGGCCAAGCAGTTCATGGGCTCCATACCGAAGGAAATTCTGGAGAGCGCCAAGGTGGAGGGCTGCAGCCAGTGGCAGATCTTCACCCGCATCGTCATGCCGCTGTCCAAAACCGTCATGGCCGTCATGGCCATCCTTACGTTCATGGAATCGTGGAATACGTTCTTCTGGCCGTTCCTCGTGACCAACACGATGGACATGCAGACGATCCAGGTCGGACTCAAGAACTTCCGCTTTGCCAATACGACGTACTTCGCCCCGATGATGGCGGGCGCGACCGTCTCGGCGCTGCCGATGTTCATCCTGTTCTTCAGCCTGCAGCGCTACTTCCTGGAAGGCGTCACCGTCGGGGCCGTCAAAGGTTAACGAGCCGGCGGGCGGGAGGAAACCCGCCGGGCTGAAGCGATGCCGGCCGGGAGGCCGGCAAAGGAGGCGGAAAGCATCATGATCGTCGCTTGGGACAACACCTATGAAGAGGAAGCGGTCGCGCTCTGGAACGGGGAAGCCGTGCGCGACGGCTACAAGGAAATGAGCGGGGAGCGGTTCCGCTCCTCCATGACCGGGCATCCGAGCTTCGATGCGGGGACGGCTTTCGTCCTGCTGGAGGAAGGCCGGGTCGAAGGCTTTGCCGTCGGCTGCGCGGGCGATGATCTGCCGCTCGGCGACGTCGCCGGTTATATCACCTGCGTCGTCGTCCGCAGCGGCCCGGAGGCGGATGCCGCCCGGAGCCGGCTGCTGGATGAGCTGGAGCGCCGGTTCCGCGAGCTGGGCAGGAAACAGGCGGAGGTCCTCTTCTTCAATCCGATGAGGCTGCCCTGGTACATCCCGGATACGCCGGGACATGAGCACAACAACGCTCCCGGCGTTCCGGCGGGAAGCTCCCTTCACCGCCTGCTCCTGGAGCGCGGTTATGCCGAACGGGCCCTTCAGAAGGCCATGTATTTGCCTTTGGCGGATTTCTCCGTGCCCGATGAAATCCGGGCCAAGGAAGAGCGGGCCGCATCTGCCGGCTACCGGGTGGAGCGGCTCGACGCCGCGCGGCATTCCGGACTGGCAGAGATGCTGGAGGCGCTCGGCAACCCGCTGTGGAAGCAGGAGATCGCTTCCGCCGCCGCTTCGGGCGTGCCGGTGCTGCTCGCCGCCCGTGAAGGGCGGGCGGCAGGCTTTGCCGGGCCGGTCATCCGCGAGGACTCCGGGCGCGGCTACTTCGCCGGCATCGGGGTCGAGCCCAGCCATGAAGGACATGGACTCGGCACGATCCTGTTCTTCCGCCTCTGCGAAGCGTTCCGCTCCGCCGGCGCGGAGTACATGTCCTTGTACACCGGAAGCGGCAATCCCGCTTTGCGCATCTACGAAAAAGCCGGTTTCCGGACGGTGAAGGAATTCGCCGTCATGAGAAAGGAGCTCTGAGCATGAGCGAGAGAAAACCATTGACGATTCTTGGAATCGGCGCGCATGTAGGCGACGTCGAGCTGGTGGCGGGCGGCGTGCTCGCCAGCCATTTCCTGAAGGGCGACCGCATCGCGACCCTCGCGTTGACCGCCGGAGAGCGCGGCGTGCCGGACGGGCAGGACGTGAACGAGTACCGCGAGCAGAAAGTCCGCGAAGCCCATACGTTTGCCGGCATGCTCGGCGGCGAAGCGAGGGTGTTCGAGATTCCCGACGGTGAAATTCCCGACGACGAGGCGATCCGCCTGCGGGTGTGCGACGTCATCCGCGAGGTGAAGCCGAACATCATCATCACCCATCCCTGCAACAGCATGCACAAGGACCATGCCACGACACACCGGATCGTCAACGACGCGCGGTTTTTTGCCGGGCTGAAGGCGATGGAGCGGGAGCATCCGGCCCATTTTGCCGGCAAGCTCTATTACGGAGAGAACTGGGAGGACGCGGTCGGCTACGTCCCTTACGTCTATGTCGACTTCGACCAGGCGGCGTTCGACCTCTGGATCGAGGCTTTGTCCACCCATTGGTTCGTCACCGGCAGCAAGTCGTTCAATTACATGGACTATTACAAGAGCCTGGCGCGCGTGCGCGGCCTCGAAGCCCGCAAGGAATACGCGGAGACGTTCATGATTCCGCCGGAGACGATGCGCCTGCGCCAATTCGAGCTGTAGGCAGCCGCGAACCAGGGGAGCGGCTTCGGCCGGATAGCGGGATGCGGCGGATAAGCGGCATCTGCCGCAGAAGGAGGCAGCGATGACAGCCATTCAGAACGGCATCGACAGAATCTCGGATTACGACGGCCTGCTGCGCGGCAAGCGCATCGGCCTGATTACGGCTCCGACCGGACTCGATGCGGAATTCCGCTCCACGATCGATCTGCTGCATGAGCGGTACGGCCTTGCGGCCCTCTTCTCTCCGGAGCATGGCGTGCGCGGGAATCTCGGCGCCGGCGATCTGGTGGATGCTTATGTCGACCCTCAGACGGGGGTTCCGGTCTACAGCCTCTATCGCAAAGATTCCAAGAGGCTGACCGAGGAAATGCTGCGCGAGGTCGATATCGTCGTGTATGATATCCAGGATGTAGGCACGCGCTACTATACGTTCATCTATACGATGCTGTACGCGCTGGAGGATTGCGCCGCCGCGGGAATTCCCTTTGTCGTGCTGGACCGGATCGATCCGCTGGACGGCGTGACGGTCGAGGGCAATGTGCTGAGGGAGGAGTTCAGCTCCTTCGTCGGCGGGTATCCTTTGGCCGTCCGCTACGGCCTGACGGCCGGGGAGGTCGCCTCGATGGCCAATGCGGAGCGCGGCTGGAACGCCGAGCTGCATGTGGCGGAATGCCGGGGCTGGAAGCGCGGCATGCTGTTCCCGGAGACGGGACGCGCGTGGATTCCGCCTTCCATGGGCATTCCGAGGTTCCATACCGCGCTGCTCTATCCCGGAACATGCCTGTTCGAGGGGACGAATCTGTCGGAAGGCAGGGGCACGACGGCGCCTTTCGAAACGATCGGGGCTCCCTTCGTGGACGGCGAAGTGCTCGCCAAGGAAATGAACGGCTTGAAGCTCCCCGGGGTGCATTTCCGCCCGGTGCATTTCAATCCGTATATGTCCAAGCACCAGGGCTCCCTGTGCGGCGGCGTGTATGTGCATGTTCTGGACGTGAGGGCGCTTCGTCCGGTGGAGACAGGCGTACGGCTGCTGTTCAAAGTCAGGGAGCTGTTCCCGGCCTTCGAATACCTCGCTCCTTACCGCAAGGGCGGCAGGCCGTTCATCGACCTGCTCGGCGGGGACGAGGGGTATCGGACGGAGAGTCCGGACGCCTTGCTGGAAAGGTTCGCAGACGAGAGCCGTCTGTTCGCGGAGCGCAAGAAGGCTTATCATTTGTACGAATAAGCCTGAAATCAGAGCCAGGAGAGTTTCGCCTTGTTTGGTCCTAAATAGATGGATCCTTGCAGAGGCGGGCGCTCACTGCGCTGGAGTTATTGCACAGACTTGAAGCTTGGGGGAAACAGCATGAGCTATGTGGCGGGACTGGACGGAGGCGGCACCAAGACGGCCGTGTCGGTGGCGGACGAGAGGGGCGAGGTCATTCATTCCTTCCCTGCGGGACCGCTCAATTACAATGGCCACGACGAGCAGCGGGTCGAAGCCTCGATCCGGGAAATCTGCCGCGGGCTGGAGACGGCTTGCGGCTCGTTGGCCGCCGTTACCGACCTGTGCATCGGCGCGGCCGGGGTGAGCAACCCTTCGGCCGGAGGCCGCCTGCAGGCCGCCCTCCGCGCCGGCGGCTACGGCGGCGCGCTGACGCTCGCCGGCGATCATGAAACGGCGCTGGCCGGCGCGCACGGCCGACTGCACGGCATCGTGCTGATCGCCGGCACCGGCTCGATCTGTTACGGACGCAGCGTTGGCGGAGCGGCCCATCGCGCCGGCGGCTTCGGCCATCTGATCGATGACGAGGGCAGCGGCTACAGCATCGGCCGCGGCATGCTGTCGTCCGTCGTGCGCGCGGCCGACGGCAGGATCGGGCCGACCGCGCTGACGGAGCTCGTCTACGGAGCGCTCGGAATCGGCTCGGTTCCGGAGCTGATCGGCTACGTCTATGCGCCGGGCCGCAGCAAGGCGGAGATCGCCGCTCTGGCGCCGCTTCTCGGCGAGGCATGCGATGCCGGCGACGAGGCCGCCCTGCGGCTCGCCGCGGACAGCGGAGCCGCGCTGGCGTCGCTTGTGCCGGCGGTCGCAGCTGCGCTCGGTATGGAGGACGGAGAGCTCGCTCTGCTGGGGAGCGTGCTGGAGCGGAGCTCCTATGTGAGGGAGGCCTTCCGGTCGGAGCTGTCCGTGCGGCTGCCTCGGCTCAGATGCGTCGAGCCCAAGCGCGACGCCGCGTATGGAGCGGTGCTGCTGGCGCTTGAGGCCAGACGATGCAGGCTGGATTCCGGCAGGGGAGGGGAAGGGCGATGATGACCTGGACGCCTCCCCGTCCGTACGCGATCGGCGTCGGACTGATGTCGGGCACTTCGCTCGACGGGGTGGATGCGGCCGTCGTACGGCTTGAAGGCAGCGGCCTGGATGCCCGCGCCGAGCTGCTTCATTTCCATACCCGCGCTTACGGAGAGCCTCTTCGGGAGAGCCTCCGCAAGCTGTGCGATCCCGCGGCATCCGATGTGGAGAGCCTTTGCGGCATGAACGTCTACATGGCGGAGCTGTTCTCAGAAGCCGTGCTGGAGGCGGTGCGGGATGCCGGGCTATCCATGTCGGAGGTGGACTTCGTCAGCTCGCATGGACAGACGGTGTGGCATATGCCGGAGCCTCCCTCCGGCCGGCCTCATCTATCGCGATCGACGCTGCAGATCGGCGATCTGTCGGTGCTTGCGAAGCTCACGGGGGTCGTCGCTGTCGGCGATTTCCGTCCTGCCGACCTCGCCGTCGGCGGCCAGGGCGCTCCGCTGGCTCCCTATGGCGACCTTGTGCTGCTCCGCCATCCGGATCGGGGCCGGCTGCTGCAGAACATCGGCGGCATCGGCAACTGCACGGCGCTTCCCGCCGGAGCCGGGCCGCAGGATGTATTCGCGTTCGACACCGGGCCGGGCAATATGGTCATCGACGCCGCGGTGCATCGCCTCACCGGCGGCGCGGCCAGCTACGACGCCGGAGGGGCCATGGCGGCGCGCGGCACGCCCGATGCCGAGCTGCTGGCGGAGCTGCTGGAGCATCCGTACTTCCGCATGCCGCCGCCCAAGTCGACCGGCCGGGAGCTGTTCGGCGCCGCATACGCCGACGGCTTCCTGGAACGGGCGGCTGCCCGCGGCCTTGGCGCCGAGGATATCGTCGCGACGGCGACGGCTCTGACCGCCCGCTCCATCGCCGATGCCTGCCGGCAGCTCGTGCTGCCCCGCTGCGAGGTGCACGAGCTGGTCGTCAGCGGAGGCGGGGCTTGCAACGCGACGCTGCTGACAATGCTGTCCGGCTTGCTCCCGGAGCTGTCCGTCACGACCTCGGGCTCTCTGGGCATTCCCGACGATGCCAAGGAAGCGGTCATCTTCGCCCTGCTCGGGCATGATTTCCTGCTCGGCCAGGCCAACAACCTGCCGAGCGCGACGGGAGCATCGCGCCCGACCGTCTTGGGGAAGCTCGCGCTTCCTTGACTGGATCCAACGGCTGTCCTAGTGGACGGCCGTTTTTTTGCATTTCCTTTACCGGGAAAAATATTTATTTCTGGAAAATATAAGACGAAAAGAAGATAGGTTCTCATTCTTATTTTTATAGACGAAATAAAGAATTCCCGGCTTCATCGGGCTCATTGAGGGCATTTTGTATTTGCTTAGCAGTGATGGAGCTTTCGACTCCAAATACAGCACGTTTGCGAGGATGTGAAGCACGAAAGAGGGTCGCGGACTATTCCGCGACCCTTTTTCCCGTTGCGGCAGCATTCGGAGTTCGGCTACCGGCCGCTGCCGGCAAGCGGAAGCTCCAGCGTGACGACCGTGCCTTTTCCCGCCATGCTGTCGATGGCGAAGCTGCCTTCATGCGCGGCCATGATGCGCTTGACGATCATGAGACCAAGGCCGTTGCCGCCCGGCTTGGTCGTATGGAACGGCTCTCCCGCCCGCTTGAGCTCTTCCGCGTCGATGCCTGCTCCGATATCCGAGATCGAGATGGTCTGACGGCCGTCGGCCGCCTCCAGCGTAATCGAAATTTCCCCGCCGCGCGGCATGGCTTCGGAGGCGTTGCGCAGCACGTTGAGGAACACCTGCTTCATCTGGTCGCACTCGCAGAGCAGCAGCCCGGAGCTGATATATTCGCGCTTTATGGAGATGTTCTCCAGACGGCATTGGAATTCGAACATTTGCAGCGTCTCTTCCAGCAGGCCGGAGCATTCTCGGATAGCGAGCTGGCGCGTCTTCGGCCTGCCGAGGACGAGAAAGTCGTCCGTGATGAGATTGATCCGTTCGATCTCGCTCATGAGCAGGGAGTAATGGGCAGGATCAAGCTGGCTCGAAGTGAACTGGAGCATGCCCTTGATCGCGGTGAGCGGATTGCGGATTTCATGCGCGATGCCGACGGCCAGCTGGCCGGCAAACACAAGCTTCTCGTTGTGGCGGAGCTGCTCCTCGGCCCGCTTCGTTTCCGTCGTCTCCCGCAGCGTGCCCGCCGTACGGATCATCCGCCCGTCGCCGTCTACGATGGGGACGATGTCGAGGATGAAATGCTTCGGGACGCTGAAGCGCTTGTCCGAGAGCTCGAGTCCTACGATGTGGTTTGCGCCTTCGTCCAGAAGCTGGCGGAAGCAACCGCCGATGACGGGCAGGCTGCGCGCATCGAGGCCTTCGCGCTTGTCTGCGAGGCTGAGCATGCGGGACACGGAGTCGTTCAAGGTCAGAATCGTTCCGTGCTCATCCGTGAGGACCACGCCGAAGTGGCTTGTTTCCAGCAGCGCTTGCGTCAGAATCTGCTGCTGGGTGTTCTGCTTGCGCAGCAGCAGCTCCCTCTCGATGGAATCGGCCATCGTGCCGAGCAGGGCGAGCAGCTGGGGATGGGCGTTGTCGGCTACGGTCATGATCGAGATGGTGGCGTATATGCGGCCCGAGCCTTCCGGATCCGGCAGAGGCGCCGTGTAGCAGGCCATCTGCTGAAGCGGAAGATGATAATGCTCGGCTCCGATCACCTGCACGGGCTCGTTGCGCTCCAGGCACAGCGTGATAGAGCTGATGGCGGCCTCTTCCCCGTAACGGACGCCTTCGACAATATTGAACTCGTGAAGCGAGCCGATCATGGCCGGATTGCCGCCGAAGCCGAGCACATGGCCCTCCCCGTCGGAGACGGCTACCAGCATCGGGTCCTGCGGCAGCAAGCCGAGGAACCGTTCGGCCAGATCAAGCGACACCTCGAGCACATCGGCGTAATCGGATTTCCTTTGACGAAGGGCGTCGACAGCAAGCCGGTCCTTGAAATCGGGTATAACGGAGGAATCCAGCCCCATGGCATGGTAATATCGTTTCAATTCCTCGAAATCAAGCAGCTCCATTCTCTGTTCTCCTGTCTGAACACTCGTTACTTTGAGAATACCATAAACGGGCCGTTCAACTCTCCGGAAAATTTGTAGCCTCGCATTGCGGACTCTATGGAAAAGGGTTATCATGGCAGTAGGTGTACGTGCATGAGAACGCAAATAAGCCCGAAGAATCGCTGGAATCGATTCATATCAGGCTGTTTGAGGTAAAGGAATTGTACACCCTGACAATTCAACCATGGAGGTGAATCATCATGGCAAAAGACGTTCTGTGCGAAGTGAACTCCTGCAAGAACTGGGCTGACGGCAACAAATGCAACGCTTCGTCGATCTACGTGGTCAGCCACCGTGGACAAGCCAGCCAATCCGAAGAGACGGATTGCAAGACGTTCGAACCTAAACTGTAATAACGAATATGATTCTCTTGGGGCAGCCGTTGCGAAAAGGACAGCCGCTGCGTTATGCTCTCCTACTATAAAATAACCAATAATGATAATTGTTATCAAGTGGTTGAGAGAAAAAAGTTTTCAGCCCTTATCGGCGAACAGGAACCGCAGCATCGGGCATGGCCGAACAGCGACTAGCGGCTGCGATCCGCACGGGTACCGGCGATGGATCTCCGGCATCAGCTCTCGGCGGCTTGAACGGGCTGAACCCGGCGGTGCGGATGGATAAAAAATGGCTCGGCCGGCGTCGTGAAATTTGCTATGATGGAAACAGAAATGGAAGGATATGGGCTTATTGGAGCCGTCTGCTGCTTGCCGGTTCGCCGGATCAAATGAGAAAGGGGAGATGGGGAATGGATGAATCGCCGGTCCGCAAGAAAGAAACGGAGGGGTACAGGCCTGACGCGGTGCGGAAGGCTTTTGACATGAACGATGGAGGGAAGACGATGAGCGACAACGGGAAGACGTTGGGATCGGCCGCAGCGGCAAGTCCGGTCAAAAACAAGGTCGGCAGCTATTTCGTTCCGGTACGGAATATCGAGGCTTCCCGCAGCTGGTACTGCAAGGTGCTGGGTCTGATGGAGGCGGATTGCCCGATTCATTTCGGCCATCTATGCCCGCTGCCGATGCAGGGAACGGGATTGATTCTCGACACGATGCCCAAATGGGGAGGCAGCGATCCCGACGGAGCTCCTTCGATCCAGACGCCGGCGTTCATGCTTCTCACCGACAAGCTGGAGGAATCGCTCGCATATATGAAGGAGCTTGGCGCCCGGCTCGTGACGGAAATCGAGCATGACCAGTGGTTTGTCGTTCTCGACCCGGACGGCAATAAGCTGATGATCTGCAGGGAATAAGCAAGAAGCCCCGCTGCTGCCGCACGAGGCAGGAACGGGGCTTCTTGCCGCTGCCGGAGGATGCTCCGCTGTCCTTCACCGTCCAATATCGTGTATGATGGGAACAATGGATATTGCAGCGGAGGTTGAGCATGGATTATATCGTGTTGGATATTGAGTTCAACGGGCGGAAGTTCGCCAGCGACAAGCCGATGGAGGTTATCGAGATCGGCGCGGTCCGGCTGAACGAAGCCTTGGAGAAGATCGACGAATTCACGGCTCTGATCAAGCCGGTTTATTTTGCCAAGCTGAACAGCTTCATTCGGGAGAAGACGGGCATTCCGCAGGAGGACATCGATGCGGCGAGCGGGTTTGTTCCGGTCATCCGCCATTTCCTGGCTTGGCTGGGCAAGAGCGAAGCCTGCACGTTCGTGACGTGGGGCGGCGAGGATATGAAGCGGATCGTGCTGGATACCCGCATGCACAAGCTTGACGATGCCTATTGGCTCGCGGCTTCCTATTATGATCTGCTCAAGATCTATTTGCGCGCGCGCAGCCTGACCAATGATGTCAGCGTCGAGGCGGCTTTGGCGGAGCTTGCCATCCCGGCTGAGGGCAGCGCCCACCGGGCTCTGGACGACGCCCGCATGACGGCGGAGATTTTCCGCCGCATCTTCCCGGACATTCAGCATGATACGGACGCGCGGCAGTACAAGGACACCTACTCCAACGCCAAGGAACGGAGAATGGTGAAAAATGCGATCCGCGGCCTCGCCGTGCAGAAGGTGCAGCCGACCTGGGAGCTGGTGGCCGATAAGCTGGCCAAGGCGAAGGTGGACATGGACAACGCCAAGAAAGCGGCGGAGCTGCAGGATTACTACGAGGCGGAGATCGTGAAGGCGCCGAAACGGCCGCAGACTCCGCGTCAAGGCATGCGTCCGGCGGGGGAATCGTCCTCCGAAGCGGCAGACGGTCCGGAAGTGCAGGGAGAGCGGGAAGCTGCGGTCGTACCGGAAGAACCGGCGGTTGACTGCGAGGCGTCTGCAGGTCCATCCGCGCCATCCCGCAGCGGGAGAGGCGCGGACGCTTAATATACGTTTGTGCAGCAGAATGCCGGCGATCCATCGCCGGCGTTTTTTTATGAAAGCATAATGGATAATGAAGGAGTTCGGACCGATATAATCCTGAAATGGGATTTGGAATGGGCTTGATAGGTGTAACGTAAGTTGGAGCGGCTTCGCAGCAAGCCGGCCTATTTTAGCGTTCAAAAGGGGATCAGCAAATGAAGCTTGAAGAGAGAGTTGAACGACTGGAACGGCTTATTCAGGGCTTGGCGCTCGAGCTCGCGGAGCTGCGGCGGCGGCAGGCTGCGGACTTGCCGTTGTCGGGAGGGGAGCGGCGGGACGGCGCTGCGGTGCGAGCATTCGATGAGACCGAGGCCGCCGAGCAGGCAAGCGAGGGGCAGCAGTTCCCCGAGCATCTCCTGCAGACGGCGCCGGCCCAATCTCATGCAGGGGGCGGGCATCGTTCCATGCCGGGATCTGCTCCGAGGCCTGCCGGTCCTTCCGGACATGCGGCAGCGGGAGGGACTTTGCCTTTGCAGGCTGCTCCTCGCCCGCCCGCCCCTCCAGTCGACTGGGAGCATCTGCTCGGCAGGGTCTGGCTGCCGCGGATCTTCATCGTCGTACTGCTGCTCGGCGTGCTGTGGGGCTTCGCCGCAGCCGTCAATGCGGGCATGATCACGCGCCCGGTCCGCTGCTGGCTCGGCGCTGCGGCGGCGGCATGCATGTTCGCGGCCGGCATCCGGCAGATGCGGCACAAGCGGGAAGCGCTGGGCCAGGCGCTGCTTGGCGGAGCGCATTCGCTGCTCGTCGTGACGTTGTTCGCGGCGCATATGCTGTATGGATTCATGTCCGTTCCGCTGGCCTGCGTCCTCTACGGCATCGCCATCCTGCTGTTTGGCGCGACAGCGCTTGCCTACCGCTCGCAGTCTCTCATGCTGCTCGCCATGGCTGCCGGATGCTTGATTCCGTTTCTCCTTGACTACGATGCTCCCCATGTCTCCATTCTTGTTGCTTATGAAGGGCTGTTCGCAGCTTCCGCGCTGCTTATCGGCTGGAAGCTTCAGTTCCGCTGGGTGTACGCCGCTTCCTATCTGCTTCTGCAGCCTGCGCTCCTCGTCGCCGCCCTTCTCGGAGCCGGAGATGGAGCGGAATGGTGGTTTCTCGGCGCCCAGCTCTTGCAGCAGGCTATCCTCCTGACAGCGTACCTGTTGGAGAAGCGGGAGGCTCCTGTCTACTCCGAGCGGAGAGGACTTGTGTTCACTTCCTTTGCGATTACGGCGGGATGGGCTTATCTGCTGCTGATGCCGAAGCATGAAAGCCAATATCTGATTCTGGTCGGGATCGGTGCGGCTGTCTACAGCCTTCTGGCTTGGTTGCAGCTATCCAAGAAAAAGGAAGCGGCCGAGCTGCTTGCCGTCACGGCGACGCTCGGATGGATGCTGCTGCTGCTCGAGTCGCTGCCGGGCACTTATGCGGGAGCGGCACTCGCAGTCGAAGGGACGCTGGCTCTGGCGATCGGCCTGCGCATCCGCGCTCCTTACCAGCAGGGAGCGGGGACGATCGTGCTCTTCATCGGCGCGATGCGGATTATCGGGAAGCCCATCGATGCCGTCGCATCGCCGGAAACCTTCAGCTGGATCATCCTGCTGGCGGACTTGCTGGTTCTGCACCGAATATTCCTTCCGTATAAACAGAGCCCGCGAGCAAGGCAGGCATCCGGAGCACTGTTATGGCTGACCGGAGTTCTTGGCCTGGCATTCCTGACCCAGCTCACGCTGGCAGCGTCGAGGCCGCTGGAGACGGACAGCCAAAGGCTGATCTTATCCGCGGTATGGGTCGCCTATGCGATTGCGCTGATTATCGCCGGAATCATGCTGCGGCGGCCGAAGGCTCGATTTGCCGGCATGCTGCTCGTGCTGCTCACCCTGCTGAAGGTCATCTTCATCGACGTTCCTGGCGTGACGATCGCCGTCCGAGCAATTCTGTTCATCGGTCTCGGGGTGGTGGGCATCGCTGTATCGCGAGTGATGTACAGCAAGCAGAAAAGTCAGTAGCAAAAGAGGGTCCCGCTCGGGACCCTCTTTTGCGTGCCTATGGCCTTCCATGAGCTCTTGCAGCTGCCGTCGGCTCCTGAAGCTTCCCGCTGCAGAAGCGTGCTGCTGCAGCTCCTGACGTCTAGATCTCCGCCTTGGCGCTGCCCGGCTCATCCGCCAGCTCCAGCACGACCGGACAATGGTCGCTGCCCAGCACGGCGCTGTCGATGGACGCGTCCTTCAGCAGCGGACGCAGCCGCTCCGAAGCGAGGAAGTAGTCGATGCGCCAGCCGATGTTCTTCTCCCGCACCTTCGGCATGAAGGACCACCAGGTATAGGCGCCTTCCGCATCGGGATGGAAGTGGCGGAACGTATCGACGAATCCGGCTTCCAGCAGCGTCGTCATCCGGCCCCGCTCTTCCTCGGTGAAGCCGGAGTTGCCGCGGTTGGCGCGCGCGTTTTTGAGGTCGATATCCTGATGGGCGACGTTGAGGTCCCCACACAGGATGACAGGCTTCACGGCGTCCAGACCTTGAAGATAGCGAAGGATGCGCTCCTCCCACTCCAGCCGGAACGGAAGGCGGGACAGGTCGCGCCGGGAGTTGGGCGTATAGACGTTGACCAGGTACCACCCTTCGAACTCGAGGGTGAGGATGCGGCCTTCCTCCTCGAAGTCGTCCTCGAGTCCGTACCGGACGGACAACGGCTTGATCCGGGTCCAGACGGCCGTTCCGGAATAACCTTTGCGAACGGCGTAATTCCAGAACAGATGATAGCCTTCGGCATGGTCCAGCTCGATCTGGCCTTCCTGCAGCTTCGTCTCCTGCACGCAGAAGATGTCGGCATCCATATGATTGAAATAATCGGCAAAGCCTTTCTTGACGCAGGCTCTCAGCCCGTTGACGTTCCACGACACCAGTTTCACTTGCATTCTCTCCCCGCTTGCGGCATGGCTTATCTGTCCAGTGTACCATGGCCGGGCTCCGGGCGGGGAGGGAGGAAGCTATTGGATCGCGAGGTAGCGGGCCGTCTCGGCCCGGTAGGCGGCCAGCGCAGGAATCAGTCCGGCTGCGATGCCGGCCGCAAGCACGATGCCGGCGATGCCAAGATGAGACCACTGGAATCCGACCGTCACGGCGATGGATACGCGGGAGCCGATATAGCCGGACAGGACGGCCGACAAGCCATAGGCTCCGGCGATGCCGAGGGCGCAGCCGAGCAGCATGACGATGGAGGATTCCAGCAATACGATGGCCATTACATGGCGGCGGCCGGCGCCGATCGCGCGCAGGATGGCCACGCTGCGGCGGCGCTCCATCGCCGAGCCGTACAGGGAGAGGCAGACTGTGAGGCCTGCCATGCCGAGGATGACGTATCCGATGCTGCGCAGAGCCTGCTCGCCGCTGCCCAGCATGTCGAACAGCTTGGCCAGCGTCTGGCCCGGCAGCACGGCCTGGGCTTCTTTTCCGGCGTTCGTCTGCTGGTACAGCTTCATCAGCCCGATGTAGCTCTTGGGCTTGACGAGGACGGCCGTCACTCCGCGGGCAGCCTCATCCTCGTCGGACACAGCCGGACCAGGCGCGGACGAAGCCTCGGCAGAAGTAGAAGGCTCTTGTCCTCCGTCGGCCGCTCCGCCTTCCTCTTCATGCCCATGCTCATGGCTGATCCAGTAGCTGTCCATGCTGACGTAGATGCCCTGGTCGGAAGGAGCCGCTACCGGCTTCAGAATGCCGACCACCTCATAGGGATGCTCTCCATGCTCCTCCGGCTCGGCGGAGGCGGCGACTCCATGCTCGGAGACGAAGCGGTCCCCGACCTTGAGCCCTTCGCGGGAGGCGACCTCCGCTCCTATCACCGCCTGGAAGGGACCGCTGAACAACCGCCCGTCGCGAAGGCTGAAGTAAGGCGGATCGGCAGGGCGGCCCTTGAGGTCGAAGAAGCCGGCGCTTGTCCCGACGATCCGGAATCCCCGGTACTGGTCTCCGAGAGCGAACGGAACGGCGGTCTGCACTTCGTCATCTCCGGCCAGCTTCTCATAGTAGGCATGGCTGAGGTTGTCCAGCGGGCGGTCCATCAGAAATATGGTATTGAACACGAGCTGGTTGGCGCTTCCCTTGGAGCCGATGAGGAGGCCGAACGGCTCGCTTGCCCGCTCGATGCCGCCGCGCACGCCCCTGGAGAGGATCAGAACCGCCAGCGTGACGGCGATTCCGACAAGGACGACGGCGGCCGTCAGGGCGGTTTGGACTTTGCGGGCCATCAGATTGCGGATAGCCATGCTCAGCAGGGACATGGCTAGGCTCCTTTCGCCGGCGAGAGCGGCCCGCGGGACAGCTCCCGCATGGATACGGAGCTGTCCATGCGTGCCGCCTGCTCGGGGTCATGGGTGCAGAGCAGGAGTGCGGCGCCCGTATCGGAAGCGGCGGCAAGGAGCAGCTCCATGACCTGCGCCGCCGTCGAGACGTCCAGGCTGGCTGTCGGTTCGTCGGCCAGCAGCAGCTCGGGGCCGTTCACGAGCGCCCGCGCGATGGCGACGCGCTGCTGCTCGCCCTGGCTCAGCTGGGCGGGCCGGTGGTGGAGGCGATGTCCGAGCCCGGCCTGCTCCAGCAGCTCG
>NZ_BIMD01000018.1 GCF_004000905.1 Paenibacillus humicus NBRC 102415 | reverse complement strand
GCGCGGACATCGGCGCTCCGGCTGCCGAGCACCGGCGGCTCGGCGATGCCTCCGGCGACGGCGAGATAGGCGCGGCAGCCGCGGGGCGCCCTGCCGATCTCCAGAAGCCGGCCGGGCATCACATAGACGGTCCGCCACGGCGGCAGCGGAACGCCGTCCACGCTTGCCTCCATGTCCGCGCCGGCAAGGGCGCAGAGCAGGCCGTCCTTGCCTGCCCGTAGAGAGGGTCCCGACATCGTCATCTCGAGCGCCGCGGCATCCCTTCGGTTGCCGGCCAGCAGATTGGCGGCCTGCAGCGACCAGCAATCCATCGCGCCTCCAGCCGGCACTCCCTGCGAGCGCCAGCCCGGCCTTCCCCGATCCTGGACTTCGAGCAGCATGCCCGCCTTGACGATTTCAAGCTCCGTTCGCACAGCCCCCACCTCCCGCAACGATTCGACGGCCCAAGCAGCCTGCCCCGAAAGCATCGGCCGTCTGTCCAACTTCGCCAGCATCCGCTCCGGACTCTGCGGAGCAGTCGGCATCTGCAGCGGCCGACAGCTCATCCGCTCGCCTGCGCCCTGCCTGCTCGGATGGCAACAGATTCCACCTTACCAGTGTAGCTCAGCCTCTCCGGATAAGCTATCCAAGGCTGCGGCCGATCGCCTGTGCGGCTGCCCGCAGCTCCATCCCGGCTGCCGTTCCGGCACCTGCCGCCACGGCAGCGCTCATGACTCTCCATCGGACGCTTGCCGTCCATTTCCCCCGCTCGCCAAGCTCCTGCCTGTCTCCATCAGCCGAGCCATCTTGCGGTCCGTCCCCGTATCCGGCGCCGGCGTATAAATGCTGCAGCGAAGATCCTGCCCGCCTTGAACGCGCAGGCTCGTCAGCTGGAACTGCATCCGTCCCGCCTTGGCATGCCGGAATTCCAGGATGACCTCCGGCGCGGTGCTGACCCGGCTCTCCTCCCACAGCTCCCCGAACCGGGGATGCTTGGCCTCCATTTCCCGAATGAAGCCCTCATACCAGTCGTCATCCGCATACTGCCCGTAATAGGAACGGAAGATAGCCAAGTAGCCGCGCACGAATTCATCCCAGTTGACGGCCAGCCGCTGCAGCTCCGGACGGGTGAACAGCAGCTGGATCATGTTCCTCGCGTCGGGCGGAATAATCCCGAAGTCGAGAAATACTTTGGCGGCGGCTTCGTTCCAGCCGACGATTCGGCATCTCCGGTCCGAAAAGACAGCCGGACAGCTGACAAGCTGGTCCGCAATCAGCCGCAGCGCGGGCGACAGCTCCTGCGGACGGGATTCGGGGGCGAGCTCCTCGCCCTCCGCTGTCCCCTCCATCGCCAGCGCAGCCAAATACCGCCGCTCGTCGGCATTCAGGCGCAGCGCCTTGGCGACCGCATCCAGCACCGAAGCCGAGACGCGGATATCCCGTCCTTGCTCTAGCCAGGTGTACCAGGTCGCGCTGACGTCAGCCAGCTGAGCCACCTCTTCCCTTCTCAATCCAGGCGTGCGCCTGCGGCCCCCTGCCGGCAGTCCTGCCGCCTCGGGAGAGAGCGCCATCCGCCGCGATTTCAAAAAAGCCGATAAAGCCTCCAGCCTTGCTTTCCGGTTCATTGATGTCTCCTTTCGCCCTCCATATGCCTTATCCGGGTAGTGTTTATTCTAGTATAAACGACAACTTGTACTAGGATAACAGCTATGCCAAACTGCATGTAAAGCAAAGCCGAGGAGGAATTTCACATGAAGCCAGCTACATCCGAAAACCGTGAATACAGGGCCGCGGAATCGCCATCCCGGCCTGCGGAGCATCAGCGCGGTACGGCATCCGGCGGCCGCCGCGTCGTCATTACCGGCATGGGAGCGGTAAGCCCGCTCGGCTGCAGCGTGCCGGCGCTCTGGGAAGGCTTGTCCGCCGGACGCTCCGGAATTCGGCGAATCGATGCTTTCCCGTCGGAGACCGGCCGCGATGCCATTGCCGGAATCATCCCGGAGTGGGACGGCGAAGCCCGTTTCGGCCGCAAGGAAGCCCGGAAAATGGACCGTTTCGTCCAGTTCGCCTTGGCCGCGGCCGAAGAAGCGGTCCGCCAGGCAGGCCTATCGGCGGAGCAGCTGTCTTCGGAGCGGGCAGGGGTATATGTCGGCTCGGGCATCGGCGGCATCGGCACGCTGATCGAGCAGGCCCGCATCCTGGAGGAGAGAGGTCCCGGCCGCGTCAGCCCGGCGCTCGTTCCGATGATGATTGCAAATATGGCGGCGGCCATGATCAGCATCCGCTACGGGACGCTCGGCCCGTCGCTCGCTCCCGTAACCGCCTGCTCGATCGGCAATACGGCAATCGGCGAAGCCTTCCGTCTGATCCGCTTCGGCGGAGCGGACATCGTGCTGGCCGGCGGCGCCGAAGCGGCGCTGACGCCTGTCGCGCTCGCCAGCTTCGGCAACGCGACTGCCCTCGCCTCTCCTGTAGGCGATCCCGCCGCGGCCAGCCGTCCCTTCGACGCGCTCCGCACCGGCTTCGTCATGGCCGAAGGAGCCGGCATCGTCGTCATGGAGCCGCTGGAGCATGCCTTGGCGCGCGGAGCGGAGCCGCTGGCCGAGGTGATCGGATACGGCGCCACCTCCGATGCCTATCATATCGTAGCTACGGAGCCCGCCGGCCGCGGGGCCGCCGCCGCGATGAGGCTGGCGATGGCCGAAGCCGGTCTGGCGCCTGACGATATCGGCGTCATCAGCGCCCATGCCACCGGCACCGGCGTCGGCGATCTGTCCGAGACCGCAGCGATCAAGAGCGTCTTCGGAGACGATGCCTACCGGATTCCCGTCACGGCCAACAAATCCATGACCGGGCATATGCTCGGAGCGGCAGGCGGCGTGGAGGCCATCGCCCTGGTCCAGATGCTGCGCGAAGGCCTCGTCACGCCCACTGCGAACCGGACCCACCCCGATCCCCAATGCGATCTCGACTATGTGCCTCTTCACGCGCGCAAGGCGGAGCTCCATGCCGGCCTATCCAATTCCTTCGGCTTCGGCGGACATAATGCGGTCATTGCGCTGTCCAGATACGAGGAATAACGGCTCTTCCAATATGGCGCAGCAGGGACGCGTTCGGTACCGCCGGAATCCGCTGGAGCCGGGCTGCCGGCCGCTCCTGCGAGCTGTTCGACGTCATACCATCCAATGAAGCGACGGACCGGTCTTGCGCCTGCGGCTTATTCCGGTACGAACCGGACACGGTCGCCCGCTTGCAAAAGCGAAGGCCTTTCCCTTCCAAAATCCGCAAGCCTGGCTTCTGTGCGTCCGATCAGCTGCCAGCCGCCGGGAGATGCCGACGGATACACGCCCGTCTGCCCGCCGCCGATGCCGACCGATCCTGCCGGCACCAGCGGACGGGGCGAGCTTCTGCGCGGCTGGGCCAGCTCCGGCGGCAGCCCGTCCAAATAAGCGAAGCCCGGCAGGAAACCGATCATGACGACCCGGTAGAGGGGAGCGGAATGAAGACGGACGAATTCCTCCGCCCCGAGGCCGCTGCGGAATGCCGCTTCCTCCAGATCGGGACCGTCTGCGCCGCCGTAGCGGACCGGAATCCGGACGATGGCGGCTTCCTCCCGACTTCCCCTTGAGGGCTGCGCCGCCAATCGTTCCCTCATCATCTCGCCGGCAAGCTCATAAGGAAGAAGCAAGCCCGTGCCCGGATAGTCCGGGCCGGGCTTCATGCTTTTCATGAGCCGAACGGGATCGTACACGGCAAGCAGAGTTTCGTAGGCGGGAACGGCGTCGAGCAGCCAGCTCCATCGCGCCTCCTCCAGCCAGCGGGCGGCGGAGGCCAGTCGATCCTGCAGCGGCGCTCCATCCGGATCTGCCTGATGCAGGCTGATCATCATCGCACGGTCGCCCGCCGGCTCGACCTTATGGGCGCAAGGAGCCGGACTTCGCCTGCCTATTGCTTTCTTCTCCTGTTTTTCATCCATTTTCAACTATCCTCCCTGCAGCTTCCCGCTATCCTTCAGCTCCCCAAAAGCCTGCTTTCCAAGCCGGTCCGCAACGTCGATCTCTTTCTTCTATTCTTATATTAGTCCTTGCCTCGGCCGAATCCTTCATCCCGGAACGGCCGGCATCGTCGCCTGGCAGCCGGCTGGCCGCTCCCTCCCCACTGGCAGGCGGCGGAATGTTATAATGGAGGACAAAGAAACTTTTTGACACGGACAGTCGTCATTTGCGCAGGAGGATCAACACTATGCTTTCCGTCCATACGCTTGGAAAACAATATAAAGACCGGTGGGCTCTTCGGCCCCTGTCCCTTGAGCTCGGCAAAGGCATGCACGGCCTGCTCGGACCGAATGGCGCCGGCAAGTCGACGCTCATGCGCCTGCTGGCTGGACTGCTGCCGCCGACGACCGGCGACGCGATGCTCGGAGGAAGCTCCGTCCGGGATTTCAAGGTCAACGGAAGCAGGATCGGCTATTTGCCGCAGACGGTGCGGATGCTTCCTCAGTTTTCCGCCCGCAAGTGGCTGGCCCATGCCGCCTCTCTTCAGGGAGGCAGCCGCGCCGAGCGGATGCGGCGGGTGGAAGAGGTGCTGGAGCAGGTCAATCTCCGCCAGGAAGCCGACGAGCCGGCGCGCTCCTATTCGTACGGAATGATCAAGCGCTTGGGCGTCGCCCAGGCGCTGCTCGGCTCCAAGGATCTGCTGATCGTCGACGAACCGACGGCAGGGCTCGATCCCGAGGAGCGGATCCGTTTGAGACGGGTGCTGGCCGAGGCGGCCGCGACCCGGGTCGTGCTGCTCTCCACGCATGTGCTCGGCGACATCGGGGCAAGCTGCCGCGAGGTCATCGTGCTCGGCGAGGGCAGGCTCCTGCATCATGGCAGCACGGAAGGGCTGGCCGGGTTCGCGGAGGACCGGACCTGGTCCTGGGAAGCATCCGAAACGGAATGGCGCCGGATGCCGCTTGAAGGCCTGTTGTCCGCGAGACGCACCGAGGAAGGCATCCGCTGCCGGGCGTTATGCGACCGCCCTCCGTCTCCGTTCGCGGAGCGGGTGGCGCCGACGCTGGAGGAAGGCTATCTTGCGCTTGTCAGCCGCAGCAAGGAGGACGCGGACGCCTCATGGCTGTGATTTTCAGGCAAGCCGCATTGGAACTGAAGTCTCTGCTGCTGCTGCGCTGGACGCTGCTGCTTCCGTTCGGAGCCGGCATATGGATGCTCCTGCATACGTATTCGCCCAATCCGTTGTCGTCGCAGGACGTCAATCTGTACGCCTCCTCCACGCATGCGATGCTGCTGACGCTGACCACCGCGATTCCGCTGCTGCTCGGCGTCCTGCTCGTTCGCAGAGATCTGCTGCATCCTTCCGGCGAGTGGCTGTTCCGGCTTCCGCTGAGCGCATGGGGCTGGATGTGCGCCAAATGGATCGGCGGCTTCCTCTACATGTCTCTCTATATCGCCGCCATCAACGCCGCTTATGCGGTCTCCGCACTCCGCCACGCCTTGCCGCTGGCCTCCATGGCGTCGGAGATTGGAAGGTTCGCCCTCCTGTATGTGCAGTCCTACGGAATTTCGCTTGCCCTCGGGCTGTTTCTCGGTTCCCTGCTGCCGCTGCGTTTCTCGCTTCCCGCCGCGTTCTGCGCATGGGTGTTCGGCTCGCTGTTCCTTCAAGCCTATGTCGTGAAGGTTTATCAATGGGTTTGGCTGAAGGCGTTCTACCTCCAGCCGCTGCTGGATTCCGATCTGGCCGGGCATGAGGTCTGGTCGTCCGTGCTGGCAGGACCCGAGCTTCGCCGCCTGGCCCCGTTCATGGCGTTCTCCGCGCTGGTCCTGCTGACGGCGGCAAGCGCCTTGCTCGGCAGGGCCAAGCCGCCCCTTCGCCCAAGAAAGCCATGGCTCGTCTCCATCGCCATGCTGCTTGCGGCCGGAGCCGCCTTCATTCCCTATGCCTCGCTTGTATCCGATCGGACGGAGCATATGGAATCGCTGGCAGCAGCAGCTCCCGCTCTCGGCCAGGTGAAGGATCAGAACGCCTACCGGTTCCAGTTGGACAGCATGAAGCTTCATATCGCTCGCCGGGCGGGAGGAAGTGTGGAAGCCGATGCGGAGCTGTCCGTTCCGACCCCCCGGGGCCGGCTCGAGGCGGCGGACGGCCGAAGCAAGCTTCAATACAAGCACCCGGGCGAGATGACGCTGCTGCTGTATCCTTCGATGTCTGTGCGGTCGGTCCGGATCAACGGCAACCCCGTCTCCTGGGAACGCACCGGGGATCAGCTCCGAATCCGCGAAAGCCTGCTTGATCCGGCCCTGCCCGTCCAAAGCGTGGAAGTCGGCTACGAAGGGGATTGGAACGAATGGCTGATCGGCAGCAGCGGCAGCGAAAGCTTCCTCGCCTTCTCCCGGGGAGACGGGCTCTACCTGCCGGCAAGCATCGGATGGTATCCGCTTCCCGGCGGCGACAGCCTGCTTGCAAAGGATGCCGACGGCTCCCTGATGGATCGGCCGGGCTCCTCCCTCGTCAAGCCGATTGCCTACGACCTGACGATGGAAGGCTTCCGCAGCTCCCTGTTCGCGACGATTCCGCCAGCCGGCGGCAGCGGCAGCAAGCTTCAATTCCAAGGAAGCGCCCGGGACGGCATTACCGTCATCGGAGGCCGCTTCTCGGTCGTGCAGGATCCGGAATCCGCGCTGTCCATCATCACGACTCCCGGCAATATCCGGGAAGCGGAGAAGTTCCTCGACCGGTTCCGCCAGAGGCGGGAAGGCCTGCTCGAGGCAGCAGGCAGCTTGGCTCCGCTGCGCCAGGTCTTTTTCTTCCCGATGGATCTGATCGGCTCCCCTGCCGAATCCGCCATCAAGACCCGCTCGTGGTATGCGGAGAACGACACCTTCTTCATCCCCGAGACGGAACACCGCAATCTTGACAGCTACGCGGAGGACGCGATGAGCTCTCTGCTTCTCTTCGGCGATACGGGCCGCGGAGCCGAGCCCGTGCGCAACAGGCGCGGCAGCGTCCCGCAGGAAAAGGAATCCATGGCGCTCGAGATCCGGACCGCTTATGCTTATCTGTACAACCGGGAACGGGGGTCGGCATCCGCCTACCGCCTTGAAGCGGCCGGCACTCCTTATTGGGAAGCCATCCGCAAGCTGATCGACGCCGCATACGAACGAGGCCATGCCTCGCTGATCCGGGAGACGCTGTCCCGTCTCCGGGAGCGCGGACTCGCCTTGCCCGAGCCGGCTCGGACGCCGGCGGGAGAACGTTCCGCGGCTTCGTACACGCCCCGGATTACATTGAAGGAATTCATGCAGGAATGGAACCGGCTCATGCCGGAGGACAGCCTGCCGACCATAAACGATCAAGCCGGCAAGGAGGAATGAACCGTGACGGACGAAGAGCTGGTCCAGGGAATGATGGAAGGAGACCAGGCCTGTTTCGAAGCTTTGGTGCACCGCTACCACGCCCCTTTGTCCGGGTTCCTGCAGCGGCAGCTGAAGGATCCCGGGAGGGCGGAGGATGTTGTGCAGGAAACGTTTCTCAAGCTGATCCGGCAGCTCAAGGACCGGAGAAATCCCGAGAACGTGCAAGCCTGGCTGTATCGGGTGGCCATGAACCAATGCCGCGACTATTGGAAGAGCTCCGCTTACCAGACCGACCGCAACCGTTTCGGAGAGCCTCCGGAACGCAAGGACGAGCGTCCTTCGGTCGTGGAGCTTGCCGAACGGCAGGAAACGCGCCGCGAGATCAGCCAATCGCTCGAGGAGCTGCCGCAGGTGCAGCGGGAGGTCGTCATGCTGCGCTTCTATCAGGATTTGAAGCTGCAGGATATTGCCGACGTGCTTCAGTTGCCGCTCGGATCGGTCAAAACCCATTTGTACAAAGCGCTTCGCAGGCTGAAGACAAGGCTGGCGGGCGACAAGAACGCGCGGGTGCGCGCAGAGGGAGGGAAGCAAGATGGAATTGCCGAATGACAAGGAATGGATGGAGCTGGAGAAGGAACTGCGGGAGCCTCTGTCTTCCCTGACGGTCCGTCCCGTGACGGCCCAGGATACGACCCGCCTGCTCGCGGCGCTGCAGCCGGCCTTCGACGGGCTGAAGCCGGCGCTCGGCGGAGGCTCGGCGGCCGATTGGCGGGCGGAAGCCTCCTCGGCGCATAAGCGCCCGTCTCTGGCCAAGCTGCTTCGCACGCAGCTGAGCGCCTACTCGAGAGCATACTGGCTGGCAAGCCTCGGCGTATTCCTGATGCTGCTCTATGTGCTCCCGGCAGGCATGGAAGAGGAAGGCTGGTCCGGCCTGACGGACATCAGCAGCAAGCTGTCGCTGTTCCTGCCGATGATGTTCCTCTCCGGACTGCTGTACAGCTTCCGCAGCTGGAACAAGGAAATGCGAACGGTCGAGAGCATCACTCCCTACCCGCCGGCTCTGCTGCTCATGGCCAGAGTCATGATCGTCGGCGGATTGAACGTCCTCTTCGGAATCGCTGCCTCGCTGTACATGGCTACCAGAATGGACAGCTTTCCCGTCCTTCCGTTCATGCTGCAATGGATGTCGCTGATTCTGCTTATCGCGGGAGGAGCCTCCTACGTCATGCTGCGCGCAGGCGTCAAGATGGCGTTTGTCATGGGATCGGTGTTCTGGATGGCGTGGAATGTGATGGAGTATGCGCTGCGCTCCCCCGTCTCCGGGCAAGCGGCTCCGGATGCGATCCGCAACGCCATCTACTGGAGCTGCCTTGGAGCGGGCGCGCTCATGACGCTGCTGTCCTACAGACGCAGCCTCGTCATCAAAAGGGTCGTATAGGGAGGCCGTGACTTCGCCATGATCGAACTGAGCGGCATTCGCTGGCAAAGGAGGAGCTTCGTCCTTCAAGTTCCGCGTCTCGTGCTGAAAGAGGGCATTACCGTGCTGTCGGGATCCAACGGTTCGGGCAAGTCCTCCCTGCTCCAGCTGCTGGCGACGGCCGAATTCCCAGACCGGGGCTCCATCCGCTACGGGACGCTGACTCCCGACAGGGACCTTGCCTCCATCCGGGCTTCGATCGGTTATGTGCCTACCGGCCTGGAGCTGTACGAGGATATGAAAACCGAGCGTCTGCTCAAGTATTTATCCGAGCTCAAGGGAGAAGCCGGAATGACGGAGACGGACAAAGTGATTGCCCAGTTCCAGCTGGAGCCTTACCGGCGCCGCGCCATCAAGACGCTGCCGCAAGGCATCCGCCAGCGGATCGCGCTCGCCCAGTCCGTCATCGGCTCGCCGGATTATCTGTTTCTGGACGAGCCGCTCAACGCGCTGGACTCGCTGGAGAGGCTGCGCTTCATTCGTTTTCTTGCCTTGTATGCCCGCAAGAGAACGGTCGTCGTGTCCTCGCATGAGCTGAACGAATGGGAAGCCTGGGCTACCCGCGTGCTGTGGCTTCATGAAGGCAGGCCGGGATTTCTCGGCTCTGCCCGCGAATGGACCGGAGGGCTTCCCCTCTCGGTCTGGCAAGGCACGGTCGATGCCTCCCGCTATGCCTTGCTGCCTGCGGAATCGATGCTTCAGGTACGACCCGAAGGAAATTGCCGCCGGGTCCGCATCATATCCGCGGAATCCCCCGGACCGGAGTTCGAGGCCATGGAGCCGACTCTGGAGGATGCGTATTTCATCCGATCGAGGCGCTGACGTAACGGCCGATCAGATCCGCAAGCAGATCGTTGAGCGGCATGATCTGCGGGGTGACGCCCTCCGGCTTCTTGTGGCTGTCGCCGATGCCGCTGTCGTCCGTCAGGAACACATAGGTTCCTCCGGTCGCGACGGCAAGCGTGCGCATGAGCATCTCCGTCTCCAGATCCGCCCCGCTGGCGGCGACCGGAATGATGCGGATGCCTTGCTTCGCCGCCTCGGCCGCCATCAGGCGGATCCGCTCCGCCGCCGCTTGTTCCCGATGCGGCGGAGCGTCGAGCACGAGCAGAAGCAGGCGCGCCCTCGCGCTCTTGCTCCAATCGTGGCCGGAGACGGCGTTCTCCAACGCCTCGTCCACTGCCTCCGGGTAGTCCTGGCCGCCGTCCGCTTCCTGGGCCGCGATGCGTCCCTGAGCCTCGACGACATCGGTCGTGAACGGGAACGGCCTCACGACGTATTCATCATGCCGGTCCCGGTAAAAATTCGGGCTTACCCTGATTTCGAGGGTTTGCCCGTTTTTCTTTTTCACCTGACGGACGACGTTGCTCAGCTCTTCCGACAAATACTTCAGCTCGTCGGCCATCGAGCCGGTCGCATCGACCATGAGCATGAGATCGAGCACCTCGGACGGCTGCGTGCCGCTTCCGTCCAGGCTGATCGCCGCCGTCCCGGCTTTCCAGTCCGATTGCTCCAGCGTCCGGGACGCCGGACTGCCGCCATCCGGAGAAGCCTTGACCCGGCAGGAGGAAGCTTCCGGAGAGAAGCCGCCATTGGACTGGCCATTGTCTTCCAATTCGCCTGTGCCTTGCGGAGCGGCCGGTTCATCCCCGAAGCCCTCCCGCCCGATCAAGTCCCGGGAAGACGCCAGCGCCGCGAACAGATACGCTCTGCCCGTATTGTCCGTCCGGGCCGACCAGCCGTCATCCTGTCCGCATTGGAGCCTGACCGGAACGTCGACGGCCGGCGAGCCGTCCCGTGTGACGCTGACGACCATCCGATAGCGGGTATCGAATCCCCAGAGCCGGATGTATCCGCTCCCTTCTCCGCCGCTGCTCAGGTCCTTCCACTTGCTCCAAGCCGCATGATCATTCCATTCGCCGGCCGTCAGCATGCCCGGCTGAGGCTCGGGATTGCTTTTTTTGTTTTCTGCCGGAAGGCTTTCGCCCATCTCCGACTGGGCGATGCTTATGTCCTTGGAACCTTTGGATTTCTTCGAAGGTCCGTTGTCCATGGCTCCCTCTCCGGCTGAAGAAGCCATTGCCTGAGAGGCTGCATCGCCGCTTACTGCCGCAGGCGCACGGCTATGGGAGCCGGTATCTGCGGATATCCCGTGCCGTTCCCCGCCGGCCTCCGAAGAGCATCCGGCCAGCAGGATCAGGACGGCAAGCCCTGCCGCCATGCTGCCTTTCGCGCGTTTTTCTCTCTTCAGCCGCATCGTGAATCCCCCCAAAGCTCAGCAAACAATTGGATTCTCCATCCATATCCGCTGTTTTCGTCCAGACGCCCCGGGCAGCCAAAAGGTTGCAATGCGGACTGTCCGTCCTTACAATCGGAAACAGATCTAATCGCGGGTCCATCCTGAAAAAACAAACCTGCACCTGAATCCATTTCTAGGAGAGAATGCGCAATGGAAACCTACCGGCTGCTGACGCTTGAGATTGAACATGGGGAATGGACACGCCGCCTGAACATGGAATCGGCCGATCTGGTCGTCGTGACGGAGGCTGGATCCCGCCTTTGGTATGTCGATGTGAATGGAATCCGGGACGAGGAGCTGCTCGATTATTTCTATACAGCCGCCGATATCCAGATCAGCCTGATCGCACGGACAACCGACGGCAGGGCGCTCCAGGGCCTGGCCTACTTCCATGCCAACAAAGCCCACCATGCCGCCGCTCTGCGCGGGGATGGTGAGCTTCGAGGACTGTAGAATTCATGGGGCAGGCCAGATGCCCTTTAATGCCTGCCCTGCTGAACTAAATGCAGCGGCGTATCCGTGCGGATCGTCGCTTCGGATTAGCCTAGATACGAGAATCCAGGGAGGCAGGGATTAAGAATCGTGCTCAGCGCTGTTCCAGCTCGCTGACCTTGTCCTCCAGCTCCCTCACTCTTCGGGTCAGCTTATATACCGGCCAATACAACACAATCAGCATGACCACCGTAGAGATTATTTGCCCGGTCGAATACATCTCTTTTCCTCCCCTGCAAGCTATGCCAACCTGCTCCCAATCCCGGCCAGACGGTCCAGCAAGGCCGACAGCTCCAGCGCCTGAAGCTGCTCCAGCAGCTGCGTCTTGGGACTGGCGTGGCCGGTCAGCGACGAAGCCGCCGATAAATCCGTCAACAGGGCTGCATTCCATTCCGCGCCCCTCTTCAGCTTGCGGACAAGCGCTTCATCCGCGATGCCGCCTCCGTCAGCCAGCTTGATTGCCTCCGCCTGCAGCCGCTGCGCGTCGGGATGGCCTCCGGCCACACGAAACCAATAGTTCGCGTTGCCGTAATCCCCTTCCATCCGATGCATCATCCCGTGCAGATAGCTTCCTTCGGTCGTATCCAGATTCTGCGCCAGCTCATGGGAACGATCCAGGCTGCCGTTCCACAGATGCAGGCCGGACACAAGCGCCAGCAGGCGCAGCCGTTCCTCTCCGCCGGTTTCGGCGGCCTCCGGTTCGAGCAGCTCCGCCTCGGCGCGATCAAGCAGGCGTTCCAGCTCGCCGCTGCCTCCGGCTCCGTCCGGAGCTAGCGGAAGCCGGCTGCGCTGGCCGCGCAGCTCTTTCCATGTCGATGCCAGCTCTTCCTTCCTCTTGCCGATGTCCATATTCAATCGCTCCTTTTTCGTCCTTGAATTGAAGCCGCATCCGCATAGCCCGGAAGCGGATGATCCATCGATTTAATTCAAGTTATTCTCGAGAACGAAAAAATGGCCGAAAATGCCTACAACGCTGATCTCGCCGCCGTCTTCGAGCTGCGTCCGCGCTTGCATGTACGCAATGTAGTTGCCAATCTGCTCCGAACTGGATTTTTTGGAGCCCGGCAGGCACTCCGGATCATACACCAGGCATTTGACTCCATGCTCCTGGCTCAAGTAACGATGATAATCATCATCCGACGGTACGGTAAAAGCCGCCATCAACAGCAGGATGATGAATAGATACCCCAGATGACGAGCCTTGATTTTCCGTCCCTCCCATGCTGCTAGGCGTCTGCATTCTCGAATTGAATCGATTGTATCGAAATCTATCGGATTTGGATTCTTTCATTTGGATGGAATCTTTCCCATCCCGAAGCCGTGGGGCGCCAATCATATTCCCATTGCTCTCCTCCCGGAAATTCAATGACCGTTCTCAGACCGTCCGGTACGGGAAGGATGTGGTGCAGCTCCGCCTCTGGCGCCAGCATGGCGATCAAAGGCGTGAATACGGGAATCATGGCTTCCTCCAGCCACATTCTCTCCTTGAACCAGCGCGGCGGCTCGATAGGAGGAGGATATCCGCCAAACGGCGCGTTCAGCGCGGCTGCCAGCTCCTCGGGATTATCCGGCAGAGCGGCTCCGGCTCCTACGGCTGCGACGAAACGCAGGCAGAGCTCCACCGTGCGCATGATTTCCCCATAATCAAGAGAGCCGTTGGCATAACGGATCTCGACCGTTCCGATGTCGAACCAGGGCCGGATATTAATGCCGCAGCGATGCGATTGCGGCCTGCCGAAATGCCTGACGGCTAGCGGATCATGGCTGGATCGGAATGCTTCGGCCATGGCCTTCGCGACAGGCGGGCAGTACAGCCTTCGATGCGGACTCGACCCAAGCAGCCTGGCAAGCGCATCCTGGCATCGCAGCGCCGCTTCAAGAAGAGGCAGCAGGATGCTCTCGCCGTATGCAGCCAGCTCCACATGCACATGGAGTCCGCAGCTCCAGTTCGCGGCGGCGCCTTGAGCGGCCAGCCGATCCAGCATGATGCGGAGCTGGCCGCGGTCCTCCCAGCGCAGCGGCGGCGGCTTCAGCTCGCTGCCCGACTTCATGCCGGTCTCGTCGATCTGCTTCTCGTCCAGCGACATGATCCAGCCCGGCAGCAGCTCCAGCTCCTGCGGCCTGCCTCCGATAAATTCGATTTCAACTCCAAAACGCAGCTCTTTCCACTGGTTTTCCAAGTCCGTTGTCATGCTTCTCCTCCTTTTTTTGATCCTCCGGTTAATAAGAGAACCAAATAGGAAGGCGGGCCTCGAGATTAACGAGGAATTTTGTCTCTCATCATCGATCGCACCTCCTGCCTGCATGAAGAAGCATTCTTTCTTCTTTATCGAGCTTCTCAGCCGTTTGTGAAGATCGTTGTCCCTTAAAGGATTCTTTGCCTTCCGATTCAATCCCTCGTGTTTTTTCGCCGCCGCCGAAAAAGTTCATATTTTCTTCCTTGTCTCCAGGGTTCCAGCATGCTTTTACCTTATTATACCATCCCAAGTCTTGTAAGTGGCCATCGCCATTTTCGTCGAAGCCTGATTCTTTGGAGAGGCTGACCTCTATTGATCTCCATAATCGAAAACGGCAGCCGCATGGCTGCCGTCTCCCGTTCCTCTACGCCGGAATTCCGATTAGCGTTTCGCTACATACTTGCGGATGTCGAAAGCGACCGCCGCGACGATGATCAGCCCTTTGATGATCAGCTGCCAATACGGGCTGACGCCGATGAACGTAAGGCCGTAGTTGATGACGCCGAAGATGAGGACGCCGGCCATGATGCCCGGCACGGTGCCGATGCCGCCGGCCGTCGATACGCCGCCGACGACGCAGGCTGCGATGGCGTCCAGCTCGTACATGTTGCCGGTGTTGTTCGTCGCTCCGCCGGTACGGGCAGCCTCAAGGACTCCGCCTACGCCATACAAGGCTCCGGCGATCGCATAAATGAAAATCAGATTGCGGGCAACGTTGATGCCCGATACATGTGCGGCTTGGACGTTGCCGCCGATGGCGTACATGTTTTTGCCCAGCCGTGTTTTGTTGAACAGAATCCAGCAGACGATGCCGATTCCGATGGCGATCAGGACAATATACGGCAGCGTGTAGCCGCCTCCGAAGTCGATATAACCCGAGCCTAGCTTCTTGAAGTCATCCCGCAAGCCGGCGATAGGCTGCGAGTTGTTGGGATCGCTGTCGAAATACAGCGAGTTGAGTCCATACACCGCCACCATGGTGCCGAGGGTAGCGATGAACGGAGGCACCTTCAGCTTGGCGATGATGAAGCCGTTGACGCAGCCGACGAGCACGCCGGCCAGGATGCCGATGAGAATCGGCCAGCCGATCCAAATTTCATGCAGGTCGGGATAGAACTTGCTCGCGTATTTGTCCATCTGCAGCATGGATGCCGAGACGACAGCCGTGAGGCCGACGACCCGTCCCGCCGACAAGTCGGTGCCGCCTGTAATGAGGATGAAGCCTGCTCCAAGAGCGATGATCGCCCGGGTGGAATTCTGCTGCAGAATATCCCGCAGAGTCGAGTAGGCGAGGAAGTTCGGGTCCATGATCGCGATTGCCACGACCAGCAGGATCAGGACGAGGAAGATCGCTCTCTGCGTGACGAGATATTTCAGGTAGTCAAGGACGGCCCGGCCGGCCGGTTTCTTGGCTGGAGTATTCATTTGCGTGCTCATAGTCGTTCATTCCTTTCTGCTAAGCCATCCGCTGCTGCGCGGCGAGGCGCATGATTTCCTGCTCCGTTGCCTTGCGGCCGTCGAGAATGCCGGTCATCCGGCCCTCGCTCATGACCATGATCCGGTCCGACATGCCGAGCAGCTCCGGCATCTCCGAGGAGATCATGATAATGCTGCGGCCCTGCTTCGCGAGCTCGGCGATGATCGTGTAGATTTCGAATTTGGCCCCGACGTCGATGCCGCGGGTAGGCTCATCGAGCAGCAGGATATCCGGATCGGTAAGCAGCCATCTGGCGAGCAGCACCTTCTGCTGGTTGCCACCGGACAGGTTGCGGATCTGCGTGTCCACGTTCGGTGTTTTCGTACGGAATCGGGCGACATTCTCAGCCGCCTCCCTGCGTCCCTTCTTCTCGTCGATGAGGCCGAAGGCGTTGCGGTAGCGCCCCATGTTGGCGACAATCGTGTTCTCATAGACGGATAGCACCGGGAAAATGCCGGTCGTGCGGCGCTCTTCGGTGAGGAGCGCGATTTTATGCTTTTTGGCGTCAGCCGGCGATTTGATGGCTACTTTCTTGCCGTCGATGGAGATCGTGCCCGTCTTGAGATGCCGCAGGCCGAACAACGCTTCGATCAGCTCCGTGCGCTGGGCGCCGACCAGGCCTCCGACTCCGAGGATTTCCCCTCGGCGCAGCTCAAAGCTTACATCCTTGAAAGACATCGGATTGGAGGAGGTCAGCCCCTCGGCCTTCAAAATGACCGACGATGGCGTATTCGACCGCTCCGGGAACCGCTCGCTCAAATCGCGGCCCACCATGCGGCTGATGATCAGATCCGTCGTCAGTTCCTCGGCATCCCAGGTGCCGACGTATTTGCCGTCCCTCATAATGGTGACTTCATCCGAGATCCGCAAAATTTCCTCCATTTTATGCGAGATATAAATGATGGAAACGCCGCGGCTCCTCAGCTTGTGGATGATTTCGAACAGCTGCTCGACTTCGTTGCCCGTCAAGGAAGAGGTCGGCTCGTCCATGACGATGACCTTGGAATGGAAGGAGACGGCTTTCGCGATTTCCAGCGACTGGATTTTGGATACGGACAGCGACCCGGTCAACTCATGGGGGTCGATGTCCAGGTTCAAATCCTGCAGCAGCTCTTTCGTGTCGCTCAGCATGCGCCTGTGGTCCACGAACATGAGCCAGTGCATCGGAAAACGGCCCAGCCAAATATTTTCCATGACGTTGCGATGCGGAACGGGATGGAGCTCCTGGTGGATCATGGACACTCCGTGCGAGAGAGCAGCTTTGGAGTTGGGAATATCCACCCTCTCGCCGCCGAGGAGAATTTCTCCTTCATCCGGCTTGTAGATGCCGAACAGACATTTCATCAGGGTGGATTTGCCGGCTCCGTTCTCTCCCATCAGCGCATGCACTGTGCCGGGCCGAACCTTGAGGTTGACCTTGTCGAGCGCCTGCACGCCGGGGAAGGCTTTGGATATGCCTCTCATTTCGAGCAAATAGGGTGAGCTGATCATCGCTGCACCTCCTTGATTACGTTCTAGGTTCTGGCGCGGGCCACAGCCCGGCCATTTCCAGCCTGCCATGGCTGCGAACGCGTCGAACGGCTCCGCCGTCTGCAAGACGGCAAAAGACGATTTCATCGCCTGACCGAATCGCCGCTCGGGGACAGGCTCCCGTCAAGAGAGCAAAAGGGCCCGCTTGTTCAAGCCGCGAGCCCTTCGCGTTTCTATTTCCTGCATGGAGACTCAGAATTACTGAGCGTCGGCTACATTGTCCTTGGTGATCTTTTTGTAGGCGATCCAGACGTATTTGCCGTCCGTAATGTCGTAGCCCGTATTGTCCTTCGTAGGCGTCTCGCCTTTGGCCAATGCCGTCGCCAGCGCAACCGTAGCCGCGCCCTGGTTTTTGGCGTCGTTGAGCACCGTGCCGAGCAAAGTGCCGTCCTGCAGCGCCTGAATGGCCGGGGCCGTCGCATCCACGCCTACGACCGGCATGAACTTGCTGCCTGTGAAGTAGCCGCCTGCCTTGAGGGCTTCGATCGCGCCCAAGGCCATGTCGTCATTGTTCGCGAGAACCGCTTCGATTTTGTCGCCGCGGGCTGCGAGCCAAGTCTGCATCTTATCCTGGCCTTTGGTGCGGTCCCACATCGCCGTATCCTGCTCCAGCTTCTCGACCTTGATGCCTGCGTCCTCGATCGCCTGGATGGAGTACTTCGTGCGCAGCTCGGCATCCTGATGCCCCGGCTCGCCCTGCAGCATGACATACTGCAGAATGCCGTCCTTGTTCTTGTCCGCTTCCGGATGGGCTTTCCAGTAGTCGACGATGAGCTGGCCTTCCAGCGTGCCCGATTCCTCGGCTTTGGCGCCGACGTAGTAGACTTTATCCCATTTGTTCATGTCTTCGGCGACCGGCTCCCGGTTCAGGAAGACGACCGGGATGTTGGCCGGCTTGGCTTTGTCGATGATGACGCCGGCTGCCGTGCGGTCAACCGGATTGATCGCCAGAGCCTTGTATTTCTTGGAAATGAACAGATCCACTTTATCGTTCTGCGTCGCCTGGGCATTCTGGCTGTCGACGATATCCAGCTCCGCCTTGTCCTTGGCCGCGTTCGTCATCGCATTCCGGACGCCTGTCATGAAGGTATCGTCGAACTTATAGATCGCCACGCCGATTTTCGGCTTGTCGCCGCCGCCGTTGCCGCTTCCGGCGTCGCTGCCGCTGTTGTTGTTCGAGCCGCAGCCCGCAGCCGTAACCATGACCGCCGCCATCACTATGGCCAATGTCGCTCTTTTTTTCATATCCTTTGACCTCCCGGTTCTGTTCTCCTCTTTATTATGAAAGGGTTTGCAGAAGATTCGAATAGAAGATTTTCATCTGTTTTATCAAAATCTTCATGTGATTCGGCTCGGATCCTCCTTTCACTTTACGAAAGGGAACAGAAGCTTCTGATTGTCCATCCAGAACATGCTGTCCGGATTCACGACCTTCGTATCCAGCGTGACGGTGCGGTCGGCATGGCCGCCTTCCAGCAGCTCATGCGCCTGCTGCATGCCGAGATACCCGGCGTTGAAGCCGCTCTGCACGACGAGAATGTCGATGATTCCGTCCTGAAGCAGCTCCAGCTGAGGAACCTCGCTGCCGAAGCCGACGATCTTGACGCGGCTGGACAGCCCCCGCTTCACGGTTTCCTGCGCGGTGCTGAGCACTCCCTGCTCCTGCAGGGCGACTACGCCGTCAGCCTGCTCCATCAGCAGGCGCGCCGCTTCGGCGCAGCCGTCCGGGGAGCTTCCGCAGGAATAGCCGGTATGCACCGTAATTTCTTTGTGTCTCCCCAAAGCCTCCACGACCCCCAGCTCCCGCTGCTCATATCCCGGAGCCGCGGAATCCGAGCCGAGCAGCGAAACGATTCCTTTGCCATGCAGCAGCTCCGCCATCGCCTCGCCGGCCATCCTTCCCGCTTCGCGGTTGTTGATCGATATGCTGCTCGCGACCCCCTCGACCGGGTAGGTGTCGTTCAGCGTCACGACCGATGCCCCCGCCTTGCCCGCTTCCGCGGCAATGAGCCGGAGCTGCTGCTCGCTGTCGGGGTCAAGCAGAAGGACCGACGCGCCCAGGGCGATCGCCCTTTGCGCAGCCTTGAGCTGGCCCTCCTCGCCGGAGTCGCTGACGTTGGCGTCCATATAGAGGAGCTGGCTGCCGTATTCCTTCGCCGCCGCCTCCGCCCCAAGCCGGATGGAATCGGCAAGCGCCCCGCTTCTCTGCGGAGCGATGAGCGCGATCTGCGCTTCGGCAGGCTTCTCCTTGCTTGCGGCGCCCGCGCATCCCGAGGCGGCAGCGGCCAGCAAGAGCAGAGACAGCCATCCGCACGCCGCGGCCAAACTTCTATTCATGGTCATCGACCTCCTTGATCGCCGGCATCCGGACCCATACGACCGTTCCTTCCTCCAGCTCGCTCTTGAATTCCAGGCCGTACGGCGCTCCGTAATAAAGCCGGATGCGGTCATGGATGTTCCTCACCGCCACTCCGGAGCCTTTGCCCGTCGCCGAAGGCTCGCGCCCCGCATCCGGCACGGAAGCTCCGTGCAGCAGCAGGGCTGCCTTGACGGAATCCATCCCGGCTCCGTTGTCCTCGATCCGGAACACGAGCATCCCGTCCACGACGTCCGCGGAGATGTCGATCGTTCCCTCCTCCACGGAATATTCCAGTCCATGCTCGATCGCGTTCTCGATCAAGGGCTGGAGCACGATTTTCGGCGTCATGCAGGCTTCCGCTTCCTCGGTAGCGGTAATGGAGAACCGGAACTTGCGTCCGAAGCGCATCTGCTGGATGACCAGATAATGATGGGCGTGCTCAAGCTCGTCGCGGGCCGAAATGACATTCTGCCCTTTGCTCAGGCTGATCCGGAACAGCTTGGAGAGCGAGGTGATCATCGTGACGACCTCTTCTCCCCGGCTCATCGCGGCCATGCGGACGACGGAGTTCAGCGTATTGTACAGGAAATGGGGATTGATCTGGGCTTGCAGCGCTTCCAGCTCATGCTTGCGCTTCGATTCCTGCTCCTGGACGATCTGCTTCATCAGCTGGCGGATCTTATGGATCATCAGGTTGAACCGGCGAGACAGCCGCTCCACCTCAAGCGGCCCCTCGACCGGCAGCTCCACGTCGAAGTTGCCCCTCTCCACGGCCCGCATCGTCCGCTCCATGCGCTTGATGGGACGGACGATGGACATCGCGAGCAGCATGCTGACGAGCACGACAAGCACGAGAACGCCGGCCACGACGCGGACGAGATAGCGGTTGACCTCCTCGCGGCTCGTCAGGATATCGTCCATGTACGAAACCCCGATGATTTTCCAGCCGATATTGGCGACGGATTTGACGGTGATGAGACGCTTGTTCCCGTTCATGTCCTCCACATAGTCCGAAGAAGCGACGAGCGCCTGCTCGACATTCTCGCTTTTGAGCCCCATATAGATGAGCTGCTGCTGGGGATGGTAGACGATGTTGCCTGCGCCTTCGTCGATGATATAGGCATAACCGCGATGGCCGAGGCTGATCCGGCTGCACAGCTCGTCGATCTGCTTGAAGTTCATGTCCACGAGCAGGATCACCTCCTGCGGCTGGCCGTCGCGGACGACGGTGATCCGCTTGCTCATGGATACGACCCACTGGTAGGAGCCTTTGTATAAATTCTGGATATGGGGGAGCGAAAAGCTGAGATGATCCGGCACCCGGACCGCCGCCTGGAACCATCCCTGGCCGGTCGCGTTGGCGCTCGGCCTGAGAGCGGCTGCAGGACGGTTCTTGAGCAGCTTGCCGCCGCTGTCGAACAGCGTGATCGAGACGATGTCGTCGCGGCTGCCCATCAGCGTGTCCAGCTGCTTGTCCACCTGCTGGCCGTCCCATTCGCCGTTCTTCAGCATGTTGACCTCGATGGCTCTGTAAAAACCGGCCATGCCGCTGATATAGTCCTCCAGGTTGTAGCTGACCTGGTCGACCGTCTGCCTGGCGGCAAGAAAGGCGCTCCGCTCGGTGGAAGCCGAAAATTTCTCGTGGAGAAGGACGGCTACGGTCGTAATCGCGACCACGATCATGATGGAGAAGGACCAGATGACGATGGACTGGATGCTGCTCACCCGCGATTTCCGCAGCTTCTGCTTGATCCAGCCCGGCATTTCCAGCCGGAACATTCCGCCCCTCATCCTTCCTGTCCGGACGGACTGACGTCCTTCATCCGGCTCCGGTATTCCTTCGGCGTGCTGCCGGTATGTTTCTTGAAGCAGAAGCTGAAGTAATTCGGCTCGGAGAAGCCGATGCGCTCGGCGATCTCGAACGCTTTGAGCTCCGTCGTCCGAAGCAGCTCCTGCGCCCTTTCCATGCGAAGCTGCATGACGTATTGGAGGAAGGTCAGCTTGACCTCCTTCTTGAACAAGCCGCAGAAATAGCCGGCGCTGATATGAAGATGGGAGCATACCATCGGAATCGACAGATCCGAGTCATGAATGCGTTCCCGTGTAAAGGACATCGCCTCTTCGATCAGATCGCGGTAGGCATGCTGCCGCTTCCCGGAGATTTTGCCCATGACGGCCCCGCACATCTCCGTTATCCAGCGGCGGGCTTCGGCCAGCCCGGTCATCCGGACGAGCTCGGCATAGGGCTGGAAGCCGGCGCCGAGCACATCCTCCATGTCGACGTCGGAGGACTGGGCGGTACGCCAGACCGTCGTCAGCACCTCGCTCAAGTAGAGCTGGATGCCGCTCGAAGCATGCTCCGCCCTGATCTCCCCGAAGATCGTCTCAAGGACCGTTTCCAGCTCCTCCGGGGTTCCGACCTTCAGGCAGCGGGACAGAGCCTGCTGCCGCAGCTCATCGAGCAGCAGAGGAGAGGAGCCTCGCCTCTCCACATCCTCGATGAACAGAATTCGGCCGGTGCCGGGAACGAGCCGGTAATCCAGCGCGAGCAGAGCCTCGTCGTACGATGACTTGATGCCGCTCAGCCCGCCCTTGGCCGCTCCGGAGCCGATCGTGACAGGCATGCGCAAATAATGCTCGACGCTGCGGACGATATGCTCCAGAGCGTTTTGCAGCCTCTCCTTCCAGGACTCGTCCGTCTTGCCGAAGCCAAGCAGAACGACATGGTCCTGATGGATGAACGCCGTTCCGAATTCCCTGCCCTCCCATATTTCCCCGGCAATATTGAGCACGGCGAACAGCTTGAGATCGACATCAGGAGAAGTTCGCAGAGATTGGACCGCCTGAGCAGGCAGCTCCGCCTCCGCTGCGGCGCTGTCCAGACTGATGACCGAAACGGAGCAGCCCTCTCCTTCCAGGCTCAAGCCGTAATGGCGGGCCTTATCCCGGATGACCGGCTCCGGAAGCTTTCGGTGCAGCAGGGAGGAAAGGAAGTTGGCCTTCAGCAGGGGAAGGCTCGTATGATAATGCTCCTTGAGCTTGCGCATGTCCTCCCGCTCTGCGATTTCAAGCTCCATGCGCGTTTGCAGCTTATGCAGCAGCTCGGTCAGGCTCGCAGCCGAGAACGGCTTGAGCAAATATTCGTCCACGCTGAGAGAGACGGCTTGCCGGGCATAATCGAACTCGTCGTAGCCGGTCAGGATGACCGTTTTGACAAGAGGCGATTCGGCCTTCAGCCTGCGGACCAGCTCCATCCCGTCGACGAACGGCATCCGAATGTCTGTAATGACGACATCAGGCTCCAGGCGCTGGGCAAGCTCAAGCGCTTCCAGGCCGTTCTCGGCTGTGCCCGCTACGGTGAATCCGCAGGCTTCCCAATCGATCTCGCTCAGCAGGCCTTCCCTCACGTCGGCTTCGTCATCGGCCAGCAATACGCGGTACATCCCGATTCCTCCTTATGGCAAGCGGCTCGCCTTAGGTCATGAAGCCGCTCTCATTTTGCTTTTGCAAGCTTCCCGTGGGAAGCTTCATCAAGATATCAGGTTATGCCGCGGCTGTAAATCTCCTCTTTTTCGTCGGGCGGGACCGCTTCCATCCAGAAGGCTCCCTCTGACTCGGACTAAAGTTGCGGAACGGGCTTGGACCCGCTTTAGATTTGCCGGTTTGCCGAACTCGGCGGTATTTTCGGGAGTTTATACGGATGCATGACAGACTGTTGTCCTCGATCTTTTTTAATACCTATAGGAATAAAATCCAAATCAATGAACAGTCGAAGGAGTTTATTGTATGGAAATTGAAAATCCCGTTCAAATAAATTCGAGAGAAGAGTTGAGAATCTGGCTTCAGGAAAAGCTCATGGACGGAACTGAACAACGAACGTGTTCGCCGCCTCGCAAAGCTGGGGTTGATGAGAGACGAGGGAAGAAAGGCTCTTCCCGATGTGGACCCTGACTCTTTTCGGATAGATACGGAGATGGAGCAGCGGCTAAAGGAGGATAAACAGGCATATGAGAATTTCAGGCGGGTTCGAATCGATACGACACAGAGCCATAAAAATCAGTCCGAATCGTTCAAGGACAGATTGGACAAATTCATAGCCTGCGCGAGACAAAACAAAAGGTACGGTCAGTGGCATTATAATGACGGCTGCGGGTTGATTAAAGATGCGCTGGAGTATGCTTCTTGCATTAGAGAGCCCACACATTGAAGAAGCTCCCTTCTTGCGCAAAAGATATCATAGAAAAAGCCCGCCTGCGCTTTCGTCATGAAAGCACAAGCGGGCTGTACCTGCAAATCATGGGCCCATCCATCGCGGTCAGCCATTCCGGCACGACAATCACCAGAATCGCATGCCCTGCCGGGAGATTACTTGGAATGAAGAATCTCCGGCGTTGTAAGCTGATCGTAGAAATCGACGATGTTGTCCTTGTTGTCGGAGCTGCGCAGCGCCATCGCGGAACGCGGATGCTCGTCGAGCAGGCCGGTGATCATGTACGGCATGATGTAGCCCCATTCTTCCTTCTCGCGAAGAGGAATCATGTGCTTCTCGATCATTTCGAGCACGGGGCGCACTTCGTATTTCGTATTCGGAAGATGCGATACGAGCAGCTCCGTGTTGCAGTTGCCGGCGGCGCGGCCCATGCCGTATACGGAGGTGTCGAGGAATTCCACGCCTTTGTCGACAGCGAGCAGCGTATTGGCAAAAGCAAGCTGCTGATTGTTGTGCGTATGCACGCCCAGCTTCTTGTTCGGCAAATGCTGCTTGAATTTGTCGATCAGGTAAGCCATGTCGTTCGGCTTGAGGCTGCCGTACGAGTCGACGACGTAGACCACGTCGACGACGCTCTCGCGGATGGCTTCGAATGCCTCGATCAGCTGATTTTCCATGACGTTCGACAGCGCCATGATGTTGAGCGTCGTCTCGTAGCCGCGTTCATGGAACAAGGACACGAGCTCCAGTGCCTTGTCCACATCCTGGATGTAGCAGGCGACGCGGATCAGATCCAGCATGCTGTCGACGCGAGGCAGAATATCCGCTTCGTCCACTCGGCCGATGTCCACGAGCGCGGACAGCTTCGTATTCCCTTTGTTCGGGATGACTTTGCGCAGGAAGTCATCGTTCAGGAAGCGCCAAGGACCGGCAGAGTCGGCACCCTTGAGCAGCTTGGGCGAATTCTTGTAGCCAATCTCCATATATTCAACGCCGGCCTCATCCAGGCTGCGATACAAATCTTGCACAAACTCAATGCTGAAATCCCAGTTATTGACAAGACCTCCATCACGGACCGTGCAGTCGACGATTTTGCTGATGCTGTTTTTGGAAGACATGGGCACAGAACTCCTTCATCATAAACTTTCTTACTATAATACGGGAAAACGGTGAAGAACGCAAAGGCAAACCGAGTCCCGCATGCCGGCATCCCGGCATGGTGATGTCCGTCTCTATCCTCGGAGCAGCAGCTCCGCAAGCGTCCGCGTCATGACTCCGGTCGCGCCCTTGGTTTCCCAGCCTCGTGCGCGGCTGATCCAAGCCGTACCGGCGATGTCGATGTGAAGCCAAGGCTTCTCTTCCGCGAAAGCCCCGATGAACATGCCGGCGATGCTGGCCGCAGCGTAGCTGCCGCCTTTGTTCTTCAGGTCGGCGGCCTCGGAATCGAGCTGCTTCCGGTACTCCGGATAGGCCGGCAGCGGCCACACCCGCTCGCCGGACCGCTTGGAGGCTTCCTGCAAGCCGCTCAGCAGCTCGTCGTCGTTGCCCATGATGCCGGAGGTGATATCGCCGTAAGCCGCCACGACCGCGCCGGTCAGCGTCGCGACATCGACAAGCTTTGTCGCTCCCCGCCGAATAGCTGTCGTAAGGCCGTCCGCCAGCACGATGCGTCCCTCCGCATCGGTGTTGACGATTTCCACCGTCATGCCGTTCATCATCGTCACGACGTCTCCCGGCTTGAAAGCCCGGTCGGAAATCATGTTCTCCGCCGCTGGAATGACCGCCACCACGTTGACCTTCGGCTTCTCGATTGCGATGATGCGCATCGCTCCGAGCACGGCTGCCGCCCCGCCCATATCCATGATCATGTCTTCCATTCCCGCGATCCGCTTCAAGGAGTATCCGCCCGTATCGAAGGTGACCCCTTTGCCGACGAGGCCCCATTTCTCCTCGCTGCCGGGATCGCCCTCATAATGGAGCACGATCATTCGCGGCTGATGCTGGCTTCCCTTGCCTACCGCGAGCAGTCCGCCCATGCCCTGCTCGTGGGCGCTCCACTCGTCGATGACTTCGCAGTCCAGGCCGTACTCGGCTGCAAGGCGTTCCGCATGTTCGGCGAGCGCCTCCGGAATCAGCTCATTCGCCGGAAGATGGACGAGATCCCTGGCCTCGGCGACCGCTTCGGCCATGACGATGCCCCGTTGGACGCCCGCTTCCCACTGCTTCCGCAGATCGGCATCGACGCCGTCTGGAAGATGGACAGCCAGCTCCGCCGAAGCCTGCTCCTTGGGAGCTCCCGTCGTTTTGGTCCGGTCATAGGCCCCGAGCAGGATGCCCTCCGCCAGAGCCTGGCCGGCTTGAGCCGTCGTGCAGCCGCTTGTTCCGCCGTACAGCTGCGCCGTTACGAGCAGCCTTGCGGCAGAGGCGCGGCTGGCGCGGACTTCCTTGGAAGCCAACGCTCCGAGGCGGCGGATGTCGTCCGCATCCAGAGTGCCGGAGGACAAGCCGATGAATGCCGCGCTGCCTGCGGGATGAAGCCCGAGAAGAGGCATCGTCTGCCCGGGCTGGCCGCTTTTGAGCAGCCCTTTGGACGCCAGTGCCTGAACCGCTTGCCGAATGGCCGGAACGGAGAGCGGATCCTCTTCCTGGCCGGCTGCTGTTGCATCGTTCTCTTCCTGCAGGCCGGCAGCATCCACCGGCCGAATGATCAGCTCCCAATCCTGGTTGGATTGAGGCTCCGTATATTTCAACTTGATTTTCATTGTTGTCATCCTTTCCCTATCCCGTCTATTAAAAAGCAAAAAAACGGGAGCTTGTACCCTCCCGATTTTAAGCCCTTACTCTGCGATTGGCAAATAAACGGTGAACACCGTGCCTTGACCGGCAGAGCTGGTAACGCGGATCGTGCCGCCGTGATTGCGGATGATCCGGTAGCTGACCGACAAGCCGAGACCCGTGCCGGACTCCTTGGTCGTAAAAAAAGGATCGAACAGACGGTTTAGCGTCGAACGATCCATTCCTTTGCCGTTGTCCTTGACGGTGATTTCGGCAAATCCGGCTTGTCTTCGCAGCACCACATCGATCCTTCCGGGCCTCTCCCCGTTCAGCTCTCCGATGGCATCCATCGCATTCTTGAATATATTCAGAACGACCTGCTTGATCTGCTTGACGTCGATGGAGACCAGCATGTCGACTTCATGCGATTCCAGGTAAATCTCGCAATTGTGCAGGAGCGCCTCGCTCTCGCTGAGCAGGCTGACTTCTTTGAGCAATGATGTCAGGGAGATGGTTTGCTTCATCGGTGCCGTAGGCTTGGAGGAGTTGAGGAACTCATAGATGATGTCGTTGGCCCGGTCGATCTCGGCCACCATGATCTTGGCGTATTCTTCTTTGCCCAGCTCGACCAGATGAGGCCGGAGCAGCTGGATGAATCCCCGTATCGAGGTCAGGGGATTGCGTATTTCATGCGCGATGGATGCGGCGATCTTGCCGAGCATCGCCAGCTTGTCGTTCTGGTATGCCGTCTGCTCGATCTGCTTGTACTCGGACACGTCCTTCATGCTGATCAGATAATCGCCGTCCAGCTGCTCGCTGGAGGTGGCCGTAATCAGCAGATGTCGTCCGCTGCTGTCCTGGAACTCGAAGTATTTGTTTCGGCGAAGGATGATTTCCCGGTAGAGCCTCACCAGCAGCCGCCTCGTCGTGCGGCTCAGCTGCTGATGCCTCAAAATATCGAGGATGCTGCAGCCGATCAGCGTTTTGCGGGGAACGTCCAGGAATCTCGCCATCTGCAGATTCATGAACGTCAGCATGTTGTCGTTGTCGAAGAGGGCGATGCCGCTGTCCATATGCTGCAGGACATTCTCATACTTGCTCTTGACCCTCTCGAAGGAACGATAAGAGCGGGAGAGCATCTCCCGCATCTCCGTGTACCTCTGATCCGGCGTCCGCTCCTGCTGATGCCGGAACCGGTAGGCGACCATCAGCTCGATCAAAAAAAGAAAGGATCGGTTGTACAGTTCCAGCGCTTCCTCCGACTCTACGTTGAGGACGATGTTGCGCATGCATTCTTCATGGACGGCTATAACCTCTTCGGGACCGATATTGTGAAAGGTCTTCCCAAGTTCCGTAGCTTGATAGAGCGAAGCCTCGCTACCGCTGCGGATGTATTCGGCAAGCGCCGGAAAATAGCGCTTTCGAATTGCCTGCATTAACTCTGCTCCTCTCCTGTGGCGAACAGCTGAAGCTGCACCGGCGTAGAGTCCATGTAGTAGGAGGGAGGCAGCCACTTGCGGAAAGTAATGCAGGTGCCGACTCGGCGGGTAATGGCCATATCCCATTCCTCGGACCAGAGCGATTTCCATTCTTCCTCCATCTCGGGGGAAAAATCGCTGCTGCCGATCAAGGACCATTCCATTCCGGTTTCACCGGAATCGCCCCTTACCCGTCCCATCAGCATTTGGCTCCTTTGATGCATTTCCACGAAACAGCCTGACAATTCCGATATGGCGTACGCGATCCGCGTCTGGTCGATGATACCGAAGCCGAGATCCCTCGCAAGCTCTCTGCCTCTCTGGCGAGCCTTGATGGCATCCTTGACATTGTTGATGTTGAACAATTCCATCTCCATGTACGAGTCCGCCCCCCCCGTTCCATTCTGGATGCTTGGATACGTGTTCAAGCCGTCGTATTCGTACATTTATCATAGGTTTCGCCAATATCAGTGTCAATCGGAAATAATGTCGAATATTGCTAGTTTCGGAAGCATCAGGATAGGTGCGGAGCGGGCTTCCGGCGCGGGGTCAATTCGGCTTGCGCTGTTCGTTATGGCCGCGCTGCTGTCCGGCATGCCGTTCCATTTCTTCATGACGGCGCTTCAAGGCTTCCTCAATCTCTGCTCTTCGTTTCTCCCTTGCTTTGCGCGCCTTGTCATCCAGTTTTGCGCGTGCGGCTTCAGCTTTTTCCTTCAGCAGCTTTTCGGCCTCGAGGCGCTTCCGTTCCGGATCGCCGAACGATTTATGATCTCCGCCCTGCCAATGCCGATGCTCCGCCCGCTGTCTGGAATCGCGAATCCGCTCGGCGCCCGACCTGTCCCCTGCCCCGGCTGCATCCCGCTTGAATGCCTTCGCTGACGGCTTGGGAGACGCTGACGGCTTGGGAGACGCTGACGGCTTGGCCGATTGCTGGCGGACGGCTGCGCCGGCAGGCCGCTCCTGGGGAGCTGGAGATGCCTTTCGTACGGGAGATGCGGGAGGAAGCGCGGTCGCAGCGACTTTCTTCTCGCGTTCAAGCTGCTCCTGCAGCTTCTCGCTGCCGATTTTTTGGCTGTCGCCGACCAAAGCGTCCACGCCTCCGTCCCAGGAGAGGACTTCCCGAATCGCCCCGCTGCGGAATTGATCCAGACTGACATTGTAGCCCTGGCTCTTGGCCAGCAGATACACCGTCATTCTGCCCGTGGACAAGCCTTTGGCGGCCGCCGCCTCCCGAACCGCCTCGGTGGATTCCAGCGAGGTGACATGGATTCCGGAAGCTTGGGCGGAACCGGCTGCGCTCAGCAGCGCCTGCTCGGCCTGCCGGCTCAGCTGCGCCACCGCATTGCCCGCTCCCGCATCCAGCTTGACTCCGGCCAGGATGACTTCCGCTCCGCCGCCGCTGCCCAGATAGGAAGATTCCGCCAGTCTCCGGGCCAGCAGCTCCATGACCTTTTCGGCGGGCAGCCCCTCGTATTGAAGTCCTTCCACGAACGGAAGGGCATCGTCGTTCATCGCCTCCAGCTTGCGCACGTTCAGTTCGCGGTCCACGCCGATTTCAAAGCTGGGATTCACATCCAGGCTGAGGTAAGCGACCACCGGGTGAGCCTCGGCCCGAGCCGCCCAGAAAGCAGGCAGGGCGATCAGAATCAGAATGACGGCGGCGGGAATGAGGCCCTTGGGCATTCTGAGCAGCTTCCGCTGTGCTGTAAGGACGATCTCTTGGCCGATTCTCTCGTCTCCGAGCCCCCTCACTTTCCGGAAGCCGCCTTCTTGCGTCAGCACGACCAGCTTGTTGCCTCTGGCCTCCATGACGATGCCTCTGCTGCTCACAGCCCTGTCCCTCCTGCCTTCTTCTCGATTTGCTCCTTGAGCGCTTCTATATGTATATAATGCTTCAAATAGGGGTACCGCCCGTGGACGAGCAGCGATACGGCGATCAAATATTTCCGGTTGCGCTCGATCGTCTTGCGCGACACGCCGGATAGTTCCGTAAGCTCCTTGACCGGCAGCCGCCGGGTAGCCAGCAGGACGCTGAACAAGCGGTCCTGCTTGGCCAGCTTCGCCGCGATTCCCTGCAGAAGAATCCGGGAATCCTCATGCTTCGGAGATGATTCCGCCAGATCCGCGAATCGGATTCCGTAGGCTGCCAGCTCAGCCGTGAATTCCATGATTTCCTGGCGCCTCTCCTCTGCTTCCTGATCCTGGTTGAAGCGGAGCACCGCCTGCCTGTTGAACGCGAGGGAATAAAACGTCTCCTCTTCTTCCTCCATTTGGAAGGAGCCGGCCGGCAGGGAGCGGATATGCCGCTGTTCCTTGCGGACATGATCGATAAGCCGCCGGCGGATGACCGTCTCGGCGAATCCCGCGAACGAACGGCCGGATTCCGGCGAGAACTGGCTGATCGCTTCATCGAAGGCGATCAGCGAAATGCTGAACTCGTCATCCCGGGAAGGATCGACATATCGCTTGCAGAATCGGCTTGTGACCTTCAGGATAAAGGGCCGGTAGTCGGCGATCAGGCGTTCCCGGGTTGTCCTGTCCCCATCCTGCGCTTGCTTGATCAGCCGGTTCAGCGAATCCGCCTTGTGCCCGGACTCCTCTTTGCGCCTGGCTGAAAGCCCAAGCCATCTTTTGAACAGCATCAGCAGCAAGGGCTGCACCTCGCTTTGTCTATATCATTCGGAGGCAACGCTCCGTTAATGGGAGTGGACGAAAATAAAAAATGCCTCCTGCATCCAGGAGGCATTGAATGGCATCGGTCAGCAGAATCCCTCGGAAGCCCGCTTGGCTTTGAGCTTGTTGCGGCGAAGATTCAAAATCGCCAGCCGCTTCTTCAGCTCTTCTTCCCATGCGTGGTCCCCGAGCTGCTTGGAAAAGCTCAGCAGGTCCAGAGCCATGTCGATCTGGCTGGCCACCACGTCCATCGGATCCTCATGATCGTGGTTGACACAGTTCTCGAAGATGGACTTTCCTTTCTGGTCCACGTAATCCTGGAAGTCGACTTCCGTCACTCCGTCGCCATGCGCATATTCAGCCAATATTTCATATTCGCTCTCTATCATATAATGAATATCCACACGATGGCAAACCGGGCAGAACAAAATAGGGACGTTATGGATGTGAGTCCGGTAATGCCTGAGCGTGCCTTTGGTTCCAATCATGCTTGCTCCGCAGCAGAAACTCATGGTATTTCCCTCCTTGAACTGCCTTTGGCCTATACCTTCCTAGCTTCGGTTTCTTCGCAACAGGTATGGAAATTGTATTCGATGCGGCACCGCATCATTCCTGCGCCCTCTGCTGCTCCTTTGCCGCTGAATTCCGCTCAAAGCGGATTGGGCGGCGGGACTTCGGTCGGCGAATCCGGAATCGGTCCCGGTTCGGACGGCAAGTCCGGAATCTCCGGCACCGGCTGAGGGCCGGGTTGAATCTCCGGAGCGGAAGGCTCGGGCCGAATCTCCGGCTCCTTTGGCGGTTCGACTTCTGGCGAGGCCGGAGGGGCGATCTCCGGCTTGGGCTCTTCCCGGTTGTAGTCCGGCATGACAGTCATTCCTCCCTGTCCAATCATTCGTATTGGTTATCTTTAACCGCCTGGCGCCCGCCGGACGCAGCCTCGCTCAAAAAAGGCATCCGTTCCCTTTGGAGCTCGCGTATTTCCCTCGTAATAGCCCGCACGAGCTCCTCGATTTCTGCCGCTTCTTCCAGCCCGACGCTGATCGGAGCCGTGTCCATGACCGTCTTGTCCGCTCCGCCCTCCGGCAGCAGGACCGATTCATCCGATGCAGCCTTTTCAGCCGCCTTCAGCGCCTCTGCTCCCTCTCTCAAAGCGCCCAGCAGCTCCGAGGCCCTTTGGGTCAATTGCTCCACGCGGCGGGTTCTTTCATCTGCCGCTCCCATCAAATGCTCGGTTTTGGCCAGCATTTTCCTGACACGCTCCAAGCCGCTTCGAACCGCTTCGGCGCCATCCGCATGCCGAGCGGAATAGATGCCGGTCGGTTCGGCCGGTTCTGAATGCAAGCTGCCCGCCTCCTTCTGAGTACAAGGTCTAGGTCTATATAGAAAGACGTTGAAAAGGCCAAAGTGGATGTTTTGTCCTGTCTTCAACTATACTCAAATACCCTTTCGATATCCAGATTAACCCAGATGGGCGTTCTCCATAGCTGGAATGCCCGAGGCGGGTCGACAGCACGAACAAAAAAGCCAGGGCGTATGCCCTGGCTTGTCTGCTTGCGAAGGTCAGTTCGTGACGAGGTTCTTGTCGCCCGGCTTCCAGTTCATCGGGCAGAGACCGCCGGATTGGAGCGCTTGAAGGACGCGAAGCGTTTCTTCTACGCTGCGGCCTACGTCGTTGTGGTTGACGACTTGGTATTTCAGCTCGCCTTCCGGATCGATGATGAAGAGACCGCGCAGGGCAATGCCTTCCTCTTCGATCAGGACGCCGTAGTCGCGGGATACCTGCTTCGTGATATCGGCGGCGAGAGGGAAATTCAGCTTGCCCAAGCCGTTGTCGTTCTTAGGCGTGTTGATCCACGCCTTGTGGCTATGGATGCTGTCGATGGATACGCCGAGAATCTCGGTGTTAAGCTTCGTGAATTCGGAAGCCGCATCGCTCAGCGCAGTAATTTCAGTCGGGCATACAAAGGTGAAATCAAGCGGATAAAAGAAGAACACCAGCCATTTGCCGCGATAATCCGAAAGGGATACCTTGCCGAATTGCTGTCCTTGGCCGTCAACGGTCTCCATCGTGAAATCCGGAGCCGGGCGGCCGACCAAACGTTCTGCCATAGGTCTATTTCCTCCTCGACGCGTGAAGCGTGCAGTTTCTTGTCCTGTTCAAACAAGATGATATCATTCCATCCGAACGGAGTCAAAATCGGTTGAAAGGATGACTTGACCGACATAACAAGCTGGAATTCGGAATTCTTGACTCTATTCTGCAAGGCGGGCTTCAGTATTCGGGTTCCATTCGGAAAGGCGGGATCAGCGGATCGCTTCTACAATAAGCCGTCCCATTTCTTCCGTTCCGATCGCCTTGGATTTGTCCACAGCGATATCGCCTGTACGGTGGCCGGCATCGAGAACTTCCTTGACCGCGTCCTCTATCGCCTGCGCCGCGTCCGCATAGCCGAATGTCAGACGGAACATGAGCGCGACGGACAGAATGGTCGCGATCGGGTTGGAGATGCCTTGGCCAGCGATATCCGGCGCCGAGCCGTGGACCGGCTCGTACAGGCCGAAGCTGCCTTCGCCGAGGGAAGCGGAGCTCAGCATGCCGATGGAGCCCGTCAGCATGGCAGCCTCGTCGCTCAGGATATCCCCGAACATGTTCTCCGTCACGATGACGTCGAAGCTCGACGGACGGCGAAGCAGCTGCATGGCGCAGTTGTCGACGAGCACATGCTCAAGCTCCACCTCCGGATACTCCGGCGCGATCCGGTTCACGACCTCGCGCCAGAGGCGGGAAGTCTCCAGCACGTTGGCTTTGTCGACGGAGGCAAGCCGCTTGCCGCGCGTCATGGCGATGTCGAACGCCTGGCGCACGATGCGCTCCACCTCCTGCACGTTGTACACGCAGGTGTCGACCGCCTCTTGGCCATGCTCTCCCTCGCGGCGGAATTTCTCGCCGAAGTAGATGCCGCCCGTCAGCTCGCGCACGACGATCAGGTCGGTACCCTCCAGCACTTCCGGCTTCAAGGTCGAGGCATCCTTCAGGCAGTCGAACACTGTCGCCGGGCGGATGTTGGAGAAGAGCCCGAGCGCCTTGCGGATGCCGAGAAGCCCGGTTTCCGGACGGAGCTCCTTGGTGTTGTTGTCCCATTTCGGCCCGCCTACCGCGCCGAGCAGGACGGCATCCGCCTTCTGGCAAATTTCCAGTGTTTCCTGTGGAAGCGGAGTTCCTTTCTCGTCGATGGCGATTCCGCCGAACAGGCCATGCTCGAATTCAAAGCGGTATTCGTACAGCTCTTCGACTTTCTTGATCACCTTGATGGCTTCGCCGACGACTTCCGGTCCGATTCCGTCGCCCGCGATCACCGCGATTTTCTTTACTTCTGCCATAATGGACACGCTCCCGTCTTCTTCTCAACGATTGATAATCACTATCAACAGTTGTACCACATCGCGCTATAAGGCTCCAAGATAGGATAGCTATCGGTTTGATAGGCATAACCTATAGGTACCGTCAGCCGCCGACCTTCCCCTTTTGTCAGCGGCATTTGTTTCCAATTGTCTCTATCGGAAGTATAATCAGCTATAAAAAAGGCGGTCGAAACGATGAACCCGATCCTGATTGATTTCCCGACAAGCGTCGAGACGGAACGCCTCGTAATGAGGATGGCGCAGCAAGGAGACGGCCCGATGATGAGCGAGACGATCAACGCCTCCCTCGACGAGCTCAGAGCCTGGATGTCCTGGGCTCAGTCCCCCCATAGCGTCGAGCAGGCCGAGCTGAATTCGCGGGAATCGGCGATACGGTTCCTCAAGCGGGAGAAGCTCCGTTTTGTCGCCTTGGAGAAAGAAAGCGGGCAGATGGCGGCATGCGTCGGCCTTCATCATATCGACTGGAACGCCCGCGCATTCGAAATCGGGTACTGGGCGGACAGCCGCCGCGCCGGCAATGGGTACGTGACCGAAGCGGTAGCCGCCATATGCGGCTTCGCCTTCGTCCACCTGGAAGCACGCCGCCTGGAAATCCGCTGCGACAGACTCAATGCGCGGAGCCGGGCGATTCCGGAGAAGCTCGGCTTCCGCCTCGAAGGCATCCTGCAGCAGAGCGAGCTGTCGGCGGACAGGACCGAGTGGCGGGATATGTGCGTTTACGCGAAGCTGAAAGCGGACCCAAGCAGCTGACGCTAATTTTACAAGCAGCTCACGACTTATTTTCAAAAGAGCTTGCAGCTTGTTTTCAAAAGCAGCTGACAGCTCGATTTCATAAGCTTCTGAAGCCACGCGCAAAAAAAGCGCCTGCCCCGATGGGCAGGCGCTTTTGGCCTTCATACCGTTCAGCAAACGTCAGATCAGGCTCATCCGGTCGCGGCGGCCCGGCGCCTTGCGCTTCTCGATAAGGCGGTTGAGCGCATCCGCGTAGGCGCGCGCGCTCGCTTCAAGAATGTCCGTGCTTACTCCGCGGCCTTGCGCCGACACGCCATCCTGCAGCAGCACGACATGGACCTCGCCGAGCGCGTCCTTGCCATGGGTAACCGACTTGATGGAGTAGTCCTCCAGCTCGACCGCTTCTCCGGTCACGAGGTCGATCGCGTTGAACAGCGCGTCGACAGAGCCGTTGCCCTCCGCCGTGCGCGTCTGCACGCCCTGCCCCTCGACCTTGATCGAGACCGTGCCCTTCGGCGTAGAGCGGTTGCCGTAATGGACCTCCACCGTCTCCAGGGCATAGATTTCCGGCGTGTCGACCAGCTTCTCCTCCAGCATCGCCAGCAGATCGTCGTCCGTCACGTTCTTCTTGCGGTCGGCGAGATCCTTGAACTTGGCGAAGGCCGCATTCAAGGCTTCGTCCTCCAGCTCGTAGCCGAGATCGATCAGCTTCTCCCGGAACGCATGGCGGCCGGAGTGCTTGCCCATGACGAGCTTCGATTCCTTCACGCCGATCGTATCGGGAGAAATAATCTCGTACGTCGTCTTCTCCTTCAGCATGCCGTCCTGATGGATGCCCGACTCATGCGCAAAAGCGTTCGCCCCGACGATCGCCTTGTTGCCCGGCACGACCATGCCGGTCAGCTTGCTGACCAGACGGCTGGTACGCGCGATTTCCTTGAGATGAAGCCCGGTCTTGGCGCCGTACAGCGCCGCTCTCGTCTCCAGCGCCAGCGCGACCTCTTCAATCGCCGTGTTGCCGGCGCGCTCGCCGATGCCATTGATTGTGCCCTCGATCTGGTCGGCTCCGTTGAGGATGGCAGCCAGAGCGTTCGCCGTCGCCATGCCGAGATCGTCATGGCAGTGGGCGCTGAGCTGGATGCCGTCGATGCCGGGTACGGTTTCCTTCAGCGTCTTGAAGATATGGCCGAACTCGGCCGGAGTCATATACCCGACCGTATCGGGGATGTTCACGACGGTAGCGCCCGCCTTGATCGCCATCTCGGTCACTTCGCACAGGAAATCCAGCTCCGTGCGGCCCGCATCCTCCGGCGAGAATTCAATCTTGGCGAAGCGCTGCTTCGCGTAGCGGATCGCTTTGTCCGCCGCCGCCAGCACCTGCTCCTTCTCCATCTTCAGCTTGTGCTTGCGGTGGATCGGCGAGGTCGCGAGAAAAATATGGATGCAAGGGTCGGCCGCGTCCTTGAGAGCTTCCCAGGCCGCGTCGATATCCTTTTCCACCGCGCGGGCAAGGCCGATGACCGTTGCCTGCTTGACTGCTGCGGCCACGGCCTGCACGGCGGCCAGATCCCCTGGCGACGCGGCCGGAAAACCTGCCTCGATGCGGTCCACGCCCAGCTTTTCGAGCTGAAGGGCGATTTCCACCTTTTCCTTGGTATTCAGGTTGACTCCGGGCGACTGCTCGCCATCGCGAAGCGTCGTATCGAAAATATAGATTTTGCGCACGCCGGCACCTCCGTTTCTTGAGTATATGCGGATTTAATCCATTGAAGCGGCGAACGCGCCTCTTTCCTTGGGGAAGAAGCGCGCGGCCTGTGGGAAGCGGACAAGTCCGCTTCTATGGATGCGCCTGCGGGGCGCTTCTGATGCTTGTTCCTTACTTCTTGATCCAGTGCATCAGCTCGCGAAGCTGCGCGCCTGTCTTCTCGATCGCATGCTCCGACTCGTTGCGGCGGGTAGCCGTAAGCATCGCGCGGCCGGATTTGTTCTCAAGGATGAAGTCGCGTGCGAATTTGCCCTGCTGGATGTCGGAAAGAACTTCCTTCATCGCTTTTTTCGTTTCGTCGGTCACGATGCGGGGACCGGTGACATAGTCGCCGTATTCGGCCGTGTTGGAGATGGAATCGCGCATGGACGCAAGGCCGCCTTCATACATCAGGTCGACGATCAGCTTCAGCTCGTGGAGACACTCGAAGTAAGCCATCTCCGGAGCGTAGCCGGCTTCAACGAGCGTTTCGAATCCGGCTTTGACCAGGGCGGAAGTACCGCCGCAGAGAACGGCTTGCTCGCCGAACAGGTCGGTCTCGGTCTCTTCGCGGAAGGAAGTCTCGAATACTCCGGCGCGCGTGCAGCCGATGCCCTTCGCGTAAGCAAGGCCGATTGCTTGAGCGTTGCCCGTAGCGTCCTGCTCGACCGCGATGAGTCCAGGAACGCCGAAGCCTTCCACGTACGTCCGGCGGACCATGTGGCCCGGGGATTTAGGAGCGACGAGCAGTACGTCGGTGTCCTTGCTCGGCACGATTTGGCCGAAGTGGACGTTGAAGCCGTGGGAGAACATGAGAGCCGCGCCTTTTTTGAGGTTGGGAGCGATCTCGTCGTTGTATACCTGGGCTTGCGTTTCGTCCGGCATCAGAATTTGGACAACGTCCGCCTTGCGGGTCGCGTCGGCCACGGATACGACTTCGAAGCCGTCATTGCGGGCTTTGTCGGCGGACTTGCCTTCGCGCAGGCCGATGACGACCTTGACGCCGCTGTCGCGCAGGTTCTGCGCCTGAGCGTGTCCTTGGCTGCCGTATCCGATTACTGCTACCGTTTTTCCTTGCAGAACACTGAGGTCCGCGTCGTTTTCGTAGAATAATTTAACTGCCATGATGAGATGATGCCTCCTTTGGATTGAAACCCCTTTGAGCGGGTGTTTAAAGAGATGACGCATTAAAGCTGGCTTTTGCTAAAGCTAGTTCATGCTTTGTCTCAGGTTCTCGCTGCTGCAGAAGCCAGAACTTGCTTTGTCGTCGATCTCCCTAAACTCCCGCTCAAAGTCGGCTTTATAGGTAGAAGTTATAGCATTATAGGCGCGTTGTCGAACTTATCAAAAAATTCAAACTAGGATCGGACAGCTCCGCGATTCATCGCGGTTACGCCGGTGCGGCTGAGCTCGCGGATGCCGTAAGGGCGCAGCAGCTCGATCATCGCGTCGATCTTGTCGGGTCCTCCGACGGCTTGAACGATGAGAGTGCTCGGTCCGATATCGACGACGGCAGCGCGGAATGTCTCGACCACTCCGAGAATTTCCGGTCTCGCGGACGGCTCGGCGGTGACCTTGATCAAGGCCAGCTCCCGCTCCACCATCGGATTGGCGCTCACATCGACGACCTTGATGACGTCGATCAGCTTATAGAGCTGCTTGGATACCTGCTCGAGGAGCTTGTCGTCTCCGCCGGTGACGATGACCATGCGTGACAGTCCGGCCTCTTCGCTGGCGCCTACCGTGATGCTTTCGATATTGAAGCCGCGGCGTCCGAACAATCCGGATACGCGCTGCAGCACTCCAGGCTGGTTGTTGACGAGTACGGCGATCGTGTATTTGCGGTTCATTGTTCATCCCCCATGAGCATGACGTCAATGGTGTTGCCCTGGGTTACCATCGGGAATACATTCTCATGCTTGCGGACAACGAATTCCACGACTGCAGGACCGGGATGCGCGAGCGCTTCTTTCCACGCCGCCTCGGCTTCTTCCTTGTTGGAAGCCCTGAAGCCTTTGACTCCGTATGCATCGGCCAGCTTGACGAAGTCCGGGCTGCCGGCGAGGTCGATATGGCTGTACCGGTTGTCGTAGAGAATTTCTTGCCACTGGCGGACCATTCCAAGCACCTGATTGTTGATGATGGCGACCTTGACCGGAATGTTGTTGATGGCGCAGATCGCGAGCTCCTGCGCGCACATCTGCATGCCGCCGTCTCCGTTGATGCTGACGACGACACGTTCGGGATTGGCCATCTGGGCGCCGATCGCGGAAGGGAATCCGAAGCCCATCGTGCCGAGACCTCCCGAGGTGACCCAGGAACGAGGCTTGTTGAAACGATAGTACTGGGCTGCCCACATTTGATGCTGGCCGACGTCGGTCGTCACGATTGCGTCGCCGTTCGTCGTATCGTGGATCATGCTGATGACCCATTGCGGCTTGAGCTCGGTGTCGGAATCCTGGTAGCGGAGCGGCTGCTCCGTTTTCCAAGCCTGGATCTGGGCTCTCCATGCATCCGCTTTGGCGGCATAGCCGACTTCTTCGTTGAGCAGGCCAAGCGTGATTTTCACATCGCCGACAATCGGAATGTCGGTCGGCACGTTTTTGCCGATTTCGGCCGGGTCGATATCGATGTGGACGATTTTGGCCTTCGGCGCAAAGCCGTCCAGCTTCATCGTCACCCGGTCATCGAAGCGCGCGCCGATATTGATCAGCAGGTCGCTCTCCTGAATAGCCTTGTTTGAAGCATAGGCTCCGTGCATGCCCGGCATGCCGACCCACAGGTCGTTGCCGCTCGGGAATCCGCCGAGGCCAAGAAGCGTCGTCGTGACCGGGATGCCGGTCTTCGTGACGAATTCCAGCAGCTCTTCATGCCCTCCGGAGTAAACCACTCCTCCGCCTGCCAGGATGAGCGGACGCTCCGCTTCGCCGATCGCCTTCGCCAGCTTGTCGAGCTGAGGCTTGCGAGGCGTCGTATTGGGGTTATAGCCTCTCAGGCTGACTTCGCCGCTCACCGGCTCGAACATGGTCATCGCGGCCGATACATCCTTCGGAATATCGATCAGCACCGGTCCTTTCCGGCCCGTGTTCGCGATGTGGAACGCTTCGTGAATGACACGCGGCAGCTCTTCGGCCGTCCGCACCAGGAAGCTGTGCTTCGTGATCGGCATGGTGATTCCCGTAATGTCCGCTTCCTGGAAAGCGTCCGTGCCGATGAGATTGGTCGCTACGTTGCCCGTGATGACGACGAGCGGCACGCTGTCCATGTAAGCTGTCGCGATTCCGGTGACGAGGTTCGTCGCCCCCGGTCCCGAAGTGGCGATGCACACCCCGACCTTGCCGGATGCCCTCGCATAACCGTCGGCCGCATGGATCGCTCCCTGCTCGTGCCGAGTGAGCACATGGTGGAAATCCGAGAACCCGTGCATGGCGTCGTAGATATACAATACCGCGCCGCCGGGATAACCGAATACACATTCCACGCCTTCGAGCACCAGGCTGCGGAGAAGAATTTCGGAGCCGCTGATCACTTCCGGCTTCCTCATTTTTTCCATGATTTCTTCCTTGGATTTCAGAGCCTCGCCCTGCATAACCATCATGTGTTCCTCCCTTCGTGAATGACGGCGGCGGTGTCGACGGTCCGCCTTCGTCTCCTTTCAAGTCCAATGACGCAAGCGTTGCGTTGCGCCGCCCGCTTACACGGTGAACGCAGCGCGGAAAACAAAAAAGTCTTTCGCCCGCTATGCCGAAGCATAGGGACGAAAGACTGTATCTTCCGTGGTACCACCCAGGTTTGCTGCCGCATTTCGCAATGCGGAGCCTCATGAAGTAGAAAAGGGCGTGCACGCCTGATCATTCTACTTCGGCATTTTAACGCATGCCATGCGATTCTCCCTACTAAGACCAGTGTCTTTTCAGGAAAACAGCTCCGAGGTGAGCTCGTTGGAAAGGGATGCTGGCGGCGGTTGCAGCGGGATCCGTCGCTCTCTGTACAGTAGGGCCCTTAACACTTCGTCCTCATCATAGCCGATTGGGTATAAGCTTGAGACTTATTATAGGTCTGTCATTACCATCCGTCAATACCAAGTGTATGCACAAACGAGAAAAGTTATGTACAAGGCTCCTCAAGCTGCTGTTTCGCAACCTCGGGGGCCGCTGCATAGAATAAGGTTGCGGAAGCCGGGTTTCGATCGCCCGCGCCATCCAGCCTCGTCCAGCCAGAAGGGAAGACGGCTTGCGTGAAAACCTCCATCCACTACCGCCCGATGAACGAGCGCAAAGATCTCGATGGGCTTGTCCGCCTGATCCGCACGGAATTGCTGCCCTTGTCCTACAGCACCGAGACCGATGATCCGACCGTCATCCGTTCCTTGCCCGGACGATTCCGCGATGGGAGGACGATCGTCGCCATCGCAGGCAAAAAAGGCGAGCCTGCGGGATTCGTCCACTACCAGTTCCTACAGGGCATTCTCCATATCGACATGCTGGCTGTCCATCGCGACTGCCGGAATGCCGGAGTCGGCGGCAGTCTGATGAAGCAAGCCGAAGCCGCGGGAGCTGCCGAGGGCTGTGTCCTCGCCCTCCTCTTCGTGGACGACGCCAATGATAAGGCGCGCCGGTTCTACGAACGCATAGGGTACGAACCGGTGCGCCATCATGAGAGCTACAAGGTGACCGAGCTGCTCAAGCCGCTATAGTCCTTGCACCGGCGGGCGAGGCAGCACAGCGCTTAGTAGAATCCTTTGCCGCCGCCGTATGGCGGGCAGCATCCGGGGCCGTACGGACCGGGGCCGCCAGGGCCGGGGCCGTACGGACCGTAAGGGCCGGGACCGCCGGGACCGCCGGGACCGTACGGACCGTACGGACCGGGACCGAATCCGCCTCCGAACCCTCCCCCCGCAAAGAAGGGAATGGTTCCGATCGCGAGCAGGTCGAACAGGACGAGAGGGAGAATGAATGCTCTCGTACCCGCCTTCTGTCCAGACTCTACGGGGCGGATATACAACCGGTCATTCGCGAATTTTTCCAGCTTTCCGCTGGCGACGGTTCCGTCCTTGCGCATGACATATACTTCTTTGCCCACCAGGGCGCGTACTTGTTCCTTGGAAATCGCAGACAACGCTATTCCTCCTTTCCCGTTCCTTTCAGCTTATTCAGGAAAGGAGCCCGACGCCTGTACAGATGTCTATGCCCCGGGCAAATTCGTGGAACGGCCTGCTGCCGGCTATGCGCCGGCTTCGCCTTTCTTCGCCGCAGCGCAGGTCGAAACGAGTGGATACCAGCAGAGGAGGAAACAAAAAAAGAGCCGGCTGCCCGGGGATTCGCATCCCGGACAACCGGCTCTTTATATTAAGCGTTCAGCTTTTGCTTGGCAACGTCAGCCAGGCTGTTGAACGAACCGATGTCGTTCACGGCCAGGTCGGCAAGAACCTTGCGGTTCACTTCGACGCCGGCTTGCTTCAGGCCGAACATGAATTTGCTGTAGGAAAGGCCGTTAAGACGCGCAGCAGCGTTGATGCGCACGATCCACAGCTTGCGGAAGTCGCGTTTTACTTGGCGACGATCGCGGTAAGCGTAAAGCAGGGATTTGCCTACCTGCTCCTTTGCTGTTTTAAATAGACGGTGCTTGGAACCGAAGTAACCTTTTGCGAGCTTCAGAATCCGTTTGCGGCGACGGGCGCGAACGAATCCGCCTTTTACTCTTGCCATGATGATACCCTCCTGTAAGTTCTAATATCAATAAACCGGTAAAAATGGACTATTTCAGTTGAGCGAGGCCTTGAGCCAGACGACGAATGTCGCCCGCCGCCATGTTCGGCTGGGTAGCCAGAACGCGCTTCGCACGGCCGGATTTGTGGGAGAGAAGGTGATTACGGTAAGCTTTGTAGCGTTTAACTTTGCCAGTTCCCGTAATTTTGAAGCGGTCTTTCAGACTGCTATGAGTCTTCATCTTTGGCATGTCGATATCCTCCTTGAATTAATCTAGCTTAGTTGGTGTTCTTAGGTGCCAAAATCATGATCATGCTGCGTCCTTCCAGTTTCGGCACACGTTCGACGTTGACGATGTCGTTGACTTCCTTGAGCAGACGCTCCAGGATGCGCTGACCGACATCGGCATGCGCGATCTCGCGGCCGCGGAAGCGGACCGAGGCTTTGACCTTGTCGCCTTCGCCGAGGAACTTGATGACGTTGCGAAGCTTGGTCTGATAATCGTGCTCGTCGATGTTGGAGCGGAACCACACTTCCTTCAGATCAACCGTCTTCTGGTTTTTGCGGGCTTCCTTGTCCTTCTTCTGCTGCTCGTAACGGAACTTGCCATAGTCCATGATCCGGCATACCGGAGGCTTGGCCTGCGGGGCTACGTTGACGAGGTCCATGTTGGCGTCGATGGCCATCTGCAGGGCTTCGCGGAGCGGCTTGATGCCGAGCTGCTCGCTCTCGGGACCGACCAGGCGTACTTCACGTGCCCGGATATCGTCATTAATTTGATGATCTCTGCTAATAATCGTCCACCTCCGAATGGGATTGGTTCCAATGATGCCTTCAACCATAATAAAAAGCGGATCCGACAGATCGGACCCGCTTGACACTCCGTATGGGCGGATGCGCCTCTCGCAAGGAGAGCCATCCGGCTACAGGTATCGCCGACCAGCCGACAACTATCGGTCAGGTGAGAAGCGGGTGCTTCTGCTTATGCGAAAGATATTGGAAAACAACTTTGACTACTATATCATGCCCTGCAAGGCATGTCAACCACCATTCCAGATTGCATAAAGGCCAGCACCGAACAATCAGGAAGCCTGCTTGCTCTGCACTTCCTCCAGACGGATGACGCGCGTATGCTGCGTATGGCTCCACTGCTTGTTGTTCTGCGTGAAGAACGCATAGAACGTGATCGGCAGCCAGCTCAGCTGGAAGAAGATCATGGAGACGAGATGGGCATACATCTTGCCGGACTTGATGCCTTCCAGAGCCATGACGAGCGGGAACATCAGCGCAGCCGCGAGGAATGCGGCTCCAGCCGCCCAGACAGGCAGGTACGCGTAAATGGAAGTAAAGATGTTGTCGGCCGGAATGATGTTGTCGATCCAGATCAGCGCCGTGCCGACGAAGCCAAGGAACGTCGTGTAGGCAGAGATCGAATAGAGCGCCGCATCGAACTTGACGAAATTGCGTTCCTTGATGCTTGCCCAGAGCAGCGGGAAGAAATAATGGCGGGCAACCGTGAAGTGCCCTTGCATCCAGCGGAGACGCTGGCGGGCCGAAGCCTTGAAGCTGACCGGCTTTTCGTCGTAAACCTTGGCGTCGTAGTTGAGCACCGGATGGACGCCCCGCTGAACGCAGCGCATGGAGAACTCAAGGTCCTCGACGAGGCTGGTGGCGCCCCATCCCATTTCTTTGAGCAGCGCGGTGTCGAACGTCATGCCCGTGCCGCCGAGGAAGTTGGCCATGCCGAGATTTTTACGGGACAGCTGCCAGAGGCGGTTGCAATACCAATACGTGATGCCGTACGAGGCTGTAACCCAGGAGTCATCGGGGTTTTTCGTATCGAGATAGCCCTGGATGACCTGATGGCCTTCGACGAGATCGTTGTTCATATGGGTCAGGAAATCCGTTTTGACGAGGTTGTCGGCATCGAACATGACGACAGCATCATACTGGCGCGGCATTGCCCACAGTTCCTTGAGCATCCACTCGATGGCGTAGCCTTTGCCCTTCAGCTGATTGTTGCGGCGCTCGCAGGCATGGACGCCCATGCTCCGGGCGATGTCCGCCGTGCCGTCCGTGCAGTTGTCGCAGATGACGAACACATCGTAAAGCTCTTTCGGGTAATCCAGGTTTTTCAAGTTCTCGATCAATGCGCCGACGACTTTCTCTTCGTTGTGCGCGGCAACCAGGACGGCAAACGATTTTTGCGGCTTGTGCTGGACGCGGTTCTTTTTCCTGCGGATGCCGAACAGCGCCAGAACGAACTGGTACACCCCGATAAAAGCAAGGAAAATCTGCAAAGCGATCATAACGGAATTAGCGATCATGCGAGTGTTGCCCCCTTGAGACCCCAATTTTAATATTCTCTCTGTACGTTCGGGCTCATTTTCTCTTTGTCGTTTTTTTGTCTGTGTCTGCTTTTTGTAATGTGTCTCTGTCTGTGTCAGCTTTTTGTAAAATGACCATTCTGATTTTCCACGGTTCCCCGCTCTTTGTCAAAAGCAGAAAAACGTTCCTAACGCCCCAAACAAACAAGAAAAACGCTTGCATCAGCCGCTAACGGGTAGGATACCCTTATTTGCGTGCCTTAACCGCCGTTCTCGTGCATTTGCTGGCGTTTTGATGCTTTCGTCCTTAACTACGACTGTCATGCGGGAAAAGTTCCGGACAAGCGACAGCAGGTCTTGTCGAAGCTGTGAACAACGGGGATCCCAAGTCCCACGCGGCCCGGACCTTCCTCCATCATTACCATCCCGACAATAGAATAAAACCTTTTCCGGGACACAAAAGCGTCTTCCATTAATAATTCTTAATCCTCTTCTAACAATCGAAGGATAAAATAAGTCCAGGCAAAGGATAAATAACGCCAGAGGTTGTTCCATTTGCGTCGGTGTAGGTTATCATAGGATAACGCCATTTTCGGGGAGGACGAATGCATGGGCGAAATTATCGGATGGCTCCGGACCAAGGAGCGGCGGCTGCTGTTGTGGCTCAACCGCGGACCTGCCGATGCCAGGCTGCGTGCGGTTACCGGCCGCTGGCTGTCGACCGTCACCCATATGGGCGGAGCCACGTTCACGCTGGCCTCCTCCGCCCTGCTCGTTCTGCTGGGCTCGGGCTCTTGGAGGCTCGCCGGCGTTCAGAGCCTGATCGCCGTCATCGCGAGCCATCTGCCCGTCGCGCTCGTCAAGCGCACGATGAAGAGGCTGCGGCCTTACCAGGCGCTCGAGGGGGTCCGTACCGGCAAGAGCCCTCTGGAGGATTCATCCTTCCCTTCGGGACATACGACAGCCATATTCGCCTGGACGGTCCCTTTGCTGTATGCCGCAGCGTCGGGAGCCGCGTTCCCGCTTGCCCTGTTCGCCGGCCTTGCCATCGCCTGCTCGGTCGGCTGGTCGAGAATGTATCTCGGGCTCCATTATCCGTCGGATGTCGGGGCGGGCGCGCTGCTCGGCACGTTCACCGCTATGCTGGCGGTCGTATTCATAGGCAGCTCCATCTGAGCGCCGGATCAGACGAACAAAGGCTGTCCCTCCGGAACGCATTCCGGAGGGACAGCCTTTTCTCCTGAGTCAGGGCCTGCGGCCCTGACCGATACCGCTATTCGCTGCCGGTTCCGAGCGGAACGCCGGCCTTCTGCCTTGCTTTCTCGGCATCCTCGCGTTCCTTGGCGGCTTCGCGGCTGCGCCTCGCTTGCTTCTCCTCGCGGTAGGCGGCCAGCGCCTTGGCCCCGACGACGGCCTCGCAGCGGTGGATCGGCATTCCCTGCTTGATGAACTTGCCCTCGTACTCCGTCAGAACAAGGTCTTCGCGGACCTCGTCGCGGTGGAGATCCAGGGAGATGTTCCGCAGCTGCAGCTCGGTCTCCGCATAGCTGTTGAGCGAGAATTCGAACAGAAGGCGCGAGTCGGTCTTCTGATGGATTTCCCCATACTCGTTGAGAATGCTTGAGTATTGCTCCAGGAAGCGCGGATGCGTGAGGCGGCGGCGCGCATGCTTCGCTTTCGGCCAGGGATCGCTGAAATTCAGATAGATCCGCTCGATTTCGCCGGGCGCGAACATCTCGCCGATTCCCTCGATGTTCGCCCGGAGCAGGGCCAGGTTCGGCGGATAGCCTTCTTGTCCCGCTTCGGCGCGTGCCTCCAGAGCCTTCTCCGCCGCTCTGCGGATCAGCTCGTCATACATGTCGACGCCGATATAGTTGACCTCGGGATTCAGCACGCTGTGCCGGCTGATGAAGCGTCCCTTGCCCATTCCCAGCTCGATATGGATCGGCTTGTCGTTGCCGAAAAACTCATTCCACTTGCCCTTGAGGCCGGACGCGTCCAGCACGACCAGCTGCGGGAGCGCCTCAAGCTCCTCCCGGATTCCTTTTCTTCCACGTAAACGCATTGATCTATGCCATCCTCCACTGTCTCTTCTATGAACTATCTTATTGTGCCGAATCCGGAGAGCGTTGTAAAGGCGGCTGCTCCAAAAAATAAAAGCGGCTCCCGTGCCGGAAACCCGGCTTGGTGCCGCTCTGCGATCTGCCGGGCAAGCCGGCTTAATTAAGCAATTGGTACGGAATCGGCTGCTCCAGCTCGTACGTCTCGGACAAAACGGAATTCAGCTTCCTGCGCGCGTCGATTCCGAGCCTGCGGTCTCCGTGGAACCGGATCCCCGCCAGCGCCATCAGTTCCTTGACCGTCAGCTCAACCGTGACCTTCTCGTCCCCGTGGGGAATTTTGACTGTGCTCATTTCCATCACCTCATGGATTTTTTTACAGCGTTCCCTAATTGGCCGACGCTTATGAAAACCAGGGCTAAAGTAGGATTGGAGAGCTGAAAAACCCTTGATTTAACTGGCTTCTTTCCTTTTCAATTTAACACATCATGTAAGGTATTGCAAGCCTAAATTAACCGCTTTCAAAATCTTTTCTGCCAGCTTCTTCCTTGCGCCCGGATTACTTCCGGACCATGGCTTTCACGAGAGATTTCATCTAAAATAGAACGTATGCGCAAGGCGGTGTTGTTCAGCCGCCTGATTCCGGCGCACAGCAAGGAAGGAGCAAGCATGGATCCACTGCATTCAACGCCGCTGTCCCCTTCCCCGATGGTATGGGGAGACAAGCGGTTCCATACATGGAACTACGAGATGAGAGACCATTTTGGCGGCAAGATCTTCAAGGTCATGCTCGATGCCGGCTTCACTTGCCCGAACCGCGACGGCACGATCGCCACCGGCGGCTGCACGTTCTGCAGCGCGCGGGGCTCGGGCGACTTCGCGGGCAAGCGGCGCGACGATCTGGAGGTGCAGTTCGCCGCCATCCGGGACCGCCAGCACAAGAAATGGCCGGACGCCCGCTATATCGGCTACTTCCAGGCCTATACGAACACGTACGCGCCTGTCGAGGAGCTGCGGGACTATTACGAGACGATTCTCGCCCAGCCCGGCGTCGTCGGACTGTCGATCGCAACCCGGCCGGACTGCCTGCCGGATGACGTCGTCGATTACCTCGCCGAGCTGAACGACCGCACCTATCTGTGGGTCGAGATGGGGCTGCAGACGATTCACGAATCGACTTCAGACCTTATCAACCGCGCCCACGACACGGCCTGCTACCTCGATGCGGTGGCGAGGCTGCGGGCGCGCGGAATCCGTGTATGCGCCCATATTATCTACGGGCTTCCGCAGGAAACCCATGAAATGATGCTCGCCACCGGACGCGCGGTCGCCGCCATGGACGTGCAGGGAATCAAGATCCATCTTCTTCACCTGATGCGCAAGACGCCGATGGTGAAGCAGTACGAGGCCGGCCTCCTCCGGTTTCTGGAGATGGACGAGTACGTCAATCTTGTCGTCGACACGCTGGAATTCCTCCCCCCGGAGATGATCGTTCACCGGCTGACCGGAGACGCTCCGCGCGACCTGCTGATCGGGCCGACCTGGAGCCTCAAGAAATGGGAGGTGCTGAACGCCTTCGACGACGAGCTGAAGCGCCGGGACACCTGGCAGGGCCGTCTTTGGCAGCCGGAAGCGGCGGTGCCGCTCGTGGCGGCCGCAGCGGCGGGTCCCGCGCTCACGAAGCCGGCCCGCAAGATGAATTCGGCGCGTTATGCGAAGCTGATGCAAGCCGCCGCGGATGCCGCGGAGCCCTGCACGGCGCCGGCTCTCTCCGCGCAGCTTCCCGAAGAGGCGAATAGCTGATGGGCTTCCTGTCCGTCATCGGCGCGGCCCACGGCTGGGTTAGGGAAAGAGTGCAGCCTGGCGACGCCGTCATCGACGCGACGCTCGGCGGCGGAGCGGATGCCCGCTTCCTGGCGGAGCTGGTCGGACCTCGCGGCAAGCTCATCGGATTTGATGTCCAGGGTGATGCCATCCGCCGGACCGAGGAGCGGCTCGCTCCGCTGGGCGACAGCGGCAAGCTGCCGGCGGTCAGCCTGTATCTGCGCAGCCATGCCGAGATGGGCATGGCGGTGCCGGATGGGGACCGCGGCCGGATCGCCGCCGTTCTGTTCAATCTCGGCTACCTGCCCGGCGAGGGCTCCGACCGCAGCATCGTGACGCAGCCCGCTTCCACCCTTGCCGCCATGGAGGCGGCGATGGAACTGCTTCGTCCGGGAGGCGTTCTCGCCTGCGTGCTGTACCCCGGCCATCCCGGCGGCGAGGCGGAAGCCGATGCCGTCCTGGCCTGGGCATCCGCTCTTCCGTCCGGCCGCGCGCAGACCGTCCTGTACCGGATGGCGCAGAAGCGCTCGGCGCCTTATGCGCTCGGCATCGAGAAACGGCAACTAACTTAAGGAGGCAGATGAACAAGATGGCAATCCGCAAATTGGAGCATGTCGGCGTCATGACCGCATCGCTCGAAGCATCGATCGACTTCTACAAGCAGGTGCTTGGCATGGAGCATACGTACACTCTTCCCCACTCCGACGGCAAGATCCGCCTGGCATTCCTGAGATTTCCCGGCTCGGAGGAAACGGAGCTGGAGCTCATCGAGGGGTATGACGACAGCCTTCCGGCTGAAGGCAAAACCCACCACATCGCGTTCACCGTCGATGACGTGGAGGGCGAATTCGCCCGCATCAAGCGCATGGGCATTCCGCTGAGGGACACCGAGCTGACGACGCTTCCGAACGGAGCCCGGTACTTCTTCTTCTACGGTCCCGACGGAGAGCTGCTGGAGCTGTTCCAGCCGGGAACCCGTCCCGAATAACCCGATCCATTCATAGACCCCGAGAAATCATACTTAGCAGATAGAGAACAGGAGCGGATGAACGATGACTGTCAACCCTTATCCATTGCAATTCAAACCTGAAATGAAAGAACGCGTATGGGGCGGACGGGCGCTGGAGCAATTCGGCCTGGAGCTTCCGGAAGGCCATATCGGCGAAGGCTGGATGATTGGCGACCACCCGAACGGCACGACCAAAGTGCTCGGCGGGCCGCTGGACGGGCTCGGCCTGGACGAGATCCGCGAGCGGTACGGACGGGAATGGTTCGGCAGCAAGGGCTTCTCCGAGAAAAACGGCCGTTTCCCGCTGCTGATCAAGCTGCTCGACTGCAATGACGATCTGTCCGTGCAGGTCCACCCTACCGACAGCTACGACCGTCTCCCGGCCGGCGAGCTTGGCAAGACCGAGATGTGGTACATTCTCGACGCCAAGCCGGGCGCCAAAATCATCTACGGCCTCAAGGAAGGCATCGACCGTACCGGACTGCAGCAGGCCATCGACGAGGACCGCGTCATGGACGCTCTGCAGGAAGTGACGGTCAAGGCGGGCGACGCCTTCTACATTCCGGCGGGAACCGTCCACGCCCTGTGCGCGGGCGTCGTCGTGGCGGAAATCCAGCAGAACTCCGATACGACCTATCGCCTCTATGACTACAAGCGCCCCGGCCTTGACGGCCAGCTTCGCGAGCTGCATGTAGAGGATTCTCTCAACGTCATTGCCTATGAGGGAGCCGGAGCGACACGCATGAGCACGGAGGACGCGCAGCCGGGCAGCTGGCTGACGATTGCCGAATCCCCGTACTTCCTGGTGGACAAAGGGGTCGTTCGGGGGTCCTGGGAGCTCGCCACCTCCGCCGACAGCTTCGTCATCCTCGTCATTGCCGAAGGCCAGGGCAGCATTGCCTGGGGCGAAGGACAATCGCAAGCTGTCAAAGCCGGCGAATGCTTCCTGCTTCCGGCCACTCTCGGCAGCTACGAGCTGGACGGCGAGATGACCGTCATCCGCAGCCTCGTTCCCTGACCCGGGGTCAAGCCGCCATACAATCAAAGGAGCTGTACGCGAGCAGGCCATCCTGCTCCGTACAGCTCCTTTTTTTGCTGCCGGAAAAAACCGGCGGGAAGAAAAAAAGACCACCCGGCTCCCGCAACGGCGGCAAGCCGGATGGTTCTCCTATTACTCTCCGCTCAGCGGGATTGCTGTCCTCCAGCCAAGCCGATCAGCCGTCAGACGCTTACCCGGCCGCTACCGCTCCCTGACTCAAGCGCAGGCAATAAGCCGACCCGCCTCGCTTGCCGGACACTCCATACAGGACGACCAGCAGCGTGCCGGAACTGCGGTCGATCTCTCCCGTCGCCAGGAACTGCTCCAGATCGAACGGCAGCTTCTCCAGCACCGCATGCTTCTGGAGCTCCTTCTCTCCGAGGCCGAGATCGGCGAAGGCCGGCGATACATCCTCAGGATGCTCCCCGAGCAGGCGCATCCAGCCGCCCAGCTCCTGCTTGTCCATCGTGAAGTCCCACCATACCTTGCGGGGCTTGTGGTTATGGCCCAGGAAGTAGTCGTACTTCATCAGACCTTCCACGACGTCGCGGTCAAATCCGGCCGGAGCCTCTCCGGAGTTCAGGAAGCCCTTCAGGCGGGAGAACAGATCCTCCAGCTGATGGCCGATCCGCTCCCAGCCTCTGCGCTCCCAGTAGTCGCCGTACTGCTGGAAGAAATCGAAGGCCGAAGGGAATACCCGCTCGATCAGATACAGCAGCGTGCGGTCCATGCGATGGGCGTTCCAGTACTTCTCCAGCACGTCCTCCACCCGCTTGATCCGGATCAGGTCGGAGAACGGCATCAGGTTGTTGCCAAGAATTTCGTAAGGCGCCTGATCCGCGTACACATACCCGTATTTGTCGGCGTCGATCCGCAGTCCGGTGCCTCGCAGCATTTTAAGGAAGCCCAGCTGGAGCTCCTCCGGCCGCAGGTCGAAGACGTCGTTGAACGTCTTGCGGAACGTATCGTAATCTTCATGCGGGAGACCGGCGATGAGATCGAGATGCTGGTCGATCTTGCCCGATTCCTTGACCTTGGTCACCGTGCGCACGAGCTTGTTCCAGTTCTGGCGGCGCTGCACCGCCTCGTTGGTCACGTCGTTGGTCGATTGCACCCCGATCTCGAAGCGGAAGATGCCCGGAGGCGCATGCTCGGCGAGATAATCCAACACCTCGGGACGCATGATATCGGCCGTAATCTCGAACTGGAATACGCAGCCGCCGTGATTCTCGATCAGGAACTTGAACATCTCCAGCGCATAGTCGCGCTTGATGTTGAACGTGCGGTCGACGAACTTGATCGTCTTGGCTCCCGCCTCGATGAGGTAGAGCAGGTCGGCCTTGGTCCTCTCGATATCGAAATACCGGACGCCGACCTCGATGCTGGACAGGCAGAACGAGCAGCTGAACGGGCAGCCGCGGCTCGTCTCGAAGTAGACGACCCGATTCGCAAGCGATTCGCGGTCTTCCGGGAACCGGTGCGGACTCGGCAGCTCGGCCAGATTCAGCTTGGGACGGCCGATGTTGACCCGCACCTCCGGCCCGTTCTCCCGCAGCTTGCGGTAAGCAAGTCCGAAGACAAGATGGTATTTGCCCTCGCCGTCGATTTCCTGCAGGAGATGGTGGAACGTCTCCTCCCCTTCACCGAAAATGATGAAATCGACCTCAGGCAGCTTCTCCATCCATTCGGCCGTATCGTAGCTGACTTCAGGTCCGCCCATCACGATCCGCACGTCCGGAGCGATCTTGCGCAGAATCCGGATGACCTTGATCGTCTCCTCGATGTTCCAGATGTAGACGGAGAAGCCGATGACATCCGGATTTTTGCTGTACAGATCGGATACGATGTTCATCACCGGATCCTTGATCGTATATTCGGCAATCTCGATCGGGAAGTCCTTCTCCGCATAGGCCTTCAGGCAGCGGAGCGCGAGCGAGGTGTGGATGAATTTGGCGTTGAGTGTCGTTAATACTACTTTCATGGAATCCCTCTTTGCAATCGTCATTCTCCCATTCTACCCAACTTCGGAGCGAAAAAGAAGAGAGGGCTCCCTGGAAGCCGTCTCTCCCGCGTCAAAGTCAACGAGCTATAGACGCTGAACATAGGATCCAGCCGAATCAGCCGAGCAGATGGAATGTTCCCCGGAAGCGCCGGCGTTCACCTTCAAGCCGGGATTCCTCCTATAAAAAACCTCCGGACCTGGGGTCCGGAGGCGGTATGAGTCCGATGGATCAGCCGCGAAGCTTGATGAGCATGTCTTCCTTGAACTGGACATCCAGAACCGCATAACGGATGTTCCACTTGCCGTCTGCCGAAGCCGTCGCTTCGCCGGCCGCATAACCGCGCGGCTCGAAATCCACTTGCTTGCCGTACATCAGAACAAGCTGGATCTTCTCCTTCGGCAGCATGCCGTGCAGCTCGTAGGATGTGTTCGCTCCCCACATGCGGAGATCCTTCTGCATCTTGGAGCCGTAATAATCATAGAAATCCGGATTGACGTCCGCCTGGATGACCAGCCAGCCTGCCGCATCCCTCTCCGCCTTCCAGCCGGTCAGCGCCAGATTGCCGTCGCTGCCCTGAATGCTGCCGAATTCCTTCTTCATCAATGCCGCGATTTCGTCCAGCGAAGCCCCTTCCAGACTGTCCGGCAGCGTCGGCTTGAGGAAGCCGACTTTGGCCGCATCAAACTTCGCGGTACGCAGCAGATTCTCGGCGTCCTCTGAAGAAGTCGCAAAGTTGAGGTCTGCCGTCGTGTCGTCATAGCCGGAGGTCGTCAGGCCGATGAGCTCCCCGTACTGGTTGAACAAGCCTCCGCCCGAGCTGCCATGGTCGATCGGCGTGCTCACTTGGTAATAGAAGCTTCCATCGTCATAGCCGATGTTGCTGATCAAGCCTTCCGACACGGTGTTCTGCAGTCCGAGAGGGCTGCCGATCGCTACGACGGTATCGCCCTTCTGCACGTCGTCGAAGCTTCCGAATACAATCGGAACCAGATCCATATCCTGCTTGGTCAATACGAGCGCAAGATCGTTCTTCTCATCCGTGGCGGCGACTCCCTGGATGTCGATCGAGCGGCCGTCGTTCGTCATGATCTTGCCGGACTTGGCGTCCTTCATGACATGCAGATTCGTCAGGATGAGGCGCGGACCGGCGACAACGCCGCTTCCTTGTCCGTAATCGGTCTGGATCAGAACGACGCTGTCGTCGTTCTTGGCGACAATCTGCGCCGTCGTGAGACGCCGCGACGCGCGTTCCTTCTCGGCTTTTGCGACAGCGGCCTCAAGCTGGGCTTCCTCCGAAGAGATGCGGACGATGCGGGATTTGGCATCCCACTTCACCTCGGCTCCCATCGTCTCGCTGACGAAGCGGATCGGGACGAATGTAGTCCCGTTCAGAATTACGGCCGGGCTATCCAGCTTCACGGATTTGCCGTTCACGACGGCATGGGAAGCCCCAACCTTGAGGGACATGCTGAAGTAGCCTCCGCTGCTCGCAAGCAGCGTCCTCGTCTTGGGATCCCAGCTCAGCTCGCTTCCGAGCGCCTTGAAAATATCCTTCATCGGAACCAGGATCGATCCCTTCAGGATGACCGGACTCATCCGCACGGCAAGCTTCTTGCCGTCGAGCATAATAACGATCGGCTGAGCCTGCGCGGTCACCGCTTGGGCAGACGCCGCAGCCGCCGGAGCGGCAGGGGCTGCAAGCAAGGCTGCAGCCAGGACTGGCGCTGTCAGCAAGGCAGCGGCTGGACGGAGACGTTCTCCGATTAATTTCATGTCTGGACTCAACCTCTCTCCCAACCAGCGATTAGTAAACTTCCAGTATCTTACCATCGCTTGTCCGAAGTTGTCTATGAGAACGTGTGCCTGAAACGATCAAATCATTCTTGGTTTGGAATCGCTGCCGCGCCCATGCTATAGTAGAAAAATACGCATTCCAACGCGACAAGGAGAATGAATGGCCATGACCGTCCCGACATCCCCGTCTCCCTTTGTGGAGCTTCTTGACATGGACCGCCATATCGAAGGCGGCTGGTTCAAGGAAATTTGGAAAGCTTCCTATCAAATTCCCCATGAAGTGCTTGGAGACCGCTATTCCGGCGCGAGGGCAGCCGCCAGCTCCGTCTACTTCCTGCTGCATCCGGGCGAGGAATCCGCGTGGCACAAGGTGCTCTCCGACGAGCTGTGGCTGTTCCACGCAGGCGGGCCGCTCGAGCTGACGATCGGCGGGCATGGAGACAAGCCCGAAGCTGCGGAGACATTCATCCTCGGCCTGGACATCGCTTCCGGACAGACTCCGCAGGCGCTTGTCCCCGCAGGCGCCTGGCAGACCGCCCGGCCTGCCGGAGACGAGCCTGTGCTCGTCACCTGCATCGTGGCGCCGGCTTTCCACTACGACGATTTTTCGATGATCGCTCCGGACGAAAAGTAGAACCGACGAAAAAGCTGTTCCCTGCAAGCCTCAAGCAAGAGGCCCCGGGAACAGCTTTTTTCATTAAGGATCGCCGGCAAGACGCGCCGCGGCTGCCATGCAGCCCATCAGCCATGCAGCTCAAGCTCAAGCGGGCAGACCCTACAGGTGGGTGAGCTCCCGCGGATACGACGTCAGGACGACAGGCTGCCCGTCAAGTCCGATGTAGACGTCATCCTCGATGCGGACTCCGCCGATCTCCGGAATGTAAATGCCTGGCTCGATGGTGAAGAGCAGGCCCGCCTGCATGAGCGTCTTGTTCTCTCCATGCACGGACGGCTGCTCATGCACGTCGATCCCCATGCCATGGCCGGTGCGATGCGTAAAGTAGAAGCCGTATCCGTCCCCTTCGATCACGCTGCGCGCTCCCCGGTCCACCTCTGCGAGCGGCCTTCCCGCCTTCACGGCGGCCAAGGCGCTGCGGTTGGCCTTGAGCACCGAATCGTAGATGCGATGCTGCGAGTCCGTACCTTCCCCGATCAGGAACGTGCGGGTAATATCGGAGCAGTATCCATCCTTGTAGACGCCCATGTCGATCAGAAGCAAGTCGTTCTCCTGCAGCTTGTAACCGCTGGACCGGCCATGCGGCAAAGCGGTTCTGACGCCTCCGAGAACGCTCGTCTCGAACGCAGGCTTGTCGCCCCCGAGAACGCGCAGCCGATACTCGATCTCGGCATTGAGCTCCAGCTCGGTCACTCCGGGAGCGGCTTTGGCTACCGTCTCCGCAAGCACTTGCTCCGCGAGGGCGACGGCTTTCTTGACGAGCTCGATCTCTCCTTCCGACTTGACGAGACGAAGCCCCATGACGAGCGGCTCCGCATCGCGGAAGGCGGCTTGGCCGTACAGCCGCGCCAGCTGCAAGTAACCGGAGTACCGCAGATGCGCGCTCTCTACCCCGACGACCGACGCCTGCGTCCCAGTCTCCTTCTCCAGCAGAGCGTAGGCATCGTCCGTATCGCCGATCCCTACCAGCCTGCCCACCTGGACCGCCCCGCGGGCGCTCTCCTCGTCGAGGGCAGGCACCAGAAGCGTATAACCGTCCTTGCCGGGCTCGATGACGAGCGCCATGAAACGCTCATGCGGATCGCTATAAAAGCCGGTCAGGTAAAATATGCTGGCCGGCGAGGTCAGAATGGCCAGATCCATTCCGGACGCATTCAGCGCCTCTTTCATTTTGAGCCAGCGATGCTTGTAGGGCAGCGTATCCATCGTTCATTACCTCCGGTTCTCATCTGCGGTTAACTTCTCGTCTGCCATTGTATCATACCGAAGGCGGGAACGACCTGTGGATTTCGACACACATCAGCCCTATATGCACCGGGAAGCTCAGAGTAGGCGGAGTTGAACAAGGGTAAGGTAGGTGCAAGAGGTGAATGCAAGTGGAATTTTTGAAAAATGCCTTTCTGTTTCTTGGCGGCTTCCTGAATGTCGCCATTCTGCTGACGATCGCGATCGTCGTTATTCTGGTGCTGTGGGCTCGCCGCCGGGGGGACCGGCGTCGCGGCAGCTACTTGTCCGACCATTCCGAGCAAGCCCGGGAAGCGGAGAGCCGTCCGCAGAAGCAAAGAGATCGGGCTCGCGGGGAATGATCCCCCGGCCCGAGGCCGAACGAAGAACTGCCGGGACGCTCCGGCGGTTTTTTTCGTCCTTCTCCGCAGCAGGCGCAGTTGACCGGACATCCCCGGCGGGAGTAACGTAAAGGGAAGGGCAAGGAATGAACAAGGAGAGCGCACGGAAAGAGAGGCTGACCAAGCAATGTCAATTAAGATAAGAACACCCGAAGAAATTGCTCAGATGAGGCGTGCCGGCGCCATCGTGGCGGAATGCCACAGGCAGATTGCGGCCATGATCGCGCCAGGAATCACGACCATGGACATCGAGCGCCATGTCGAGGCCTACATCCGAAGCCAGGATGCGATTCCTTATACGATCGGATATAAAGGATACAAATATGCCACTTGCGCTTCGGTCAACGACGTGATCGCCCATGGCTTCCCGAGCGATGCGCCGCTTGCCGAGGGCGATCTGTGCACGATCGATATCGTTGTTCAGGCAGACGGCTGGATCGGCGATTCGGCATGGACCTATGCGGTAGGCCAACTGCCGGACGACGCCCGCCGATTGATGGAGGTGTCCAAGGAATGCCTCGATATCGGCATCCGCGAAGCGCAGCCTGGCAAGAAGATCGGCGACGTCATGCATGCGGTGCAGAAGCATGCCGAGGAGAACGGCTTCTCGGTCGTAAGGGATCTGCTCGGCCACGGCGTCGGGCGAGAGCTTCATGAAGAGCCGAACTTCGCCCATGTCGGCAAGCCCGGCAAAGGCTTCCGCCTGAAGGAAGGCATGGTGCTCACGATCGAGCCGATGATCAATGAAGGCACCTGGCAGATGTTCATCGACTCCGACGGCTGGACCTGCCGCACGATGGACGGCAAGCGCTCCGCCCAATACGAGCATACGCTTGTCATCCAGGAAGGCGGACCGCTGATCCTGACGCAGCAGTAGCCTGTGCGCATGCTCCATGCAGCGAGCAAAAGCCCGTTGTCCGGAATAGCCGGACAACGGGCTTTTTAGGTTCAAACGGATAGGACGATCTGCCTGGAGCGCATAATCCTCTCCACTGGCAGGGAAAACATGGGGTCAGCCCGCGCCGGATATGGCCTTGAGAGCGGCCTTCTTTTGCGGATCCTCCTGCTGCAGCTTGGTCCGCAGCTGATCCATCAGCATATAAGCCGTCCGGTCCGTAACGACGCCGGTAGCGTCGATTTTGCTGCGGGTCTGGAAGCTCCTGATGTCCGCGTCGGTCTTCTCCCCGAACACGCCAGGCTGGTCCGCCGGGCCGTATCCGAGCGCCTCCAGCATGGACTGGAGCGTCTTGACGTGGTCGCCGTAGTCGCCTTTCTTCAGTTCCTCCCCGGATGGAAGAGCCGGAAGGGATGCATACGCAGGAAGATCGACCGATTCATCCGGCTTCACGCCCTTCTTGTGGATCCATTCTCCATTCGGCGTTTTCCACTGAGCCTCGGTCAGCTTGAGCACGGAATTGTCCTTGTACTGCCCGAAGCTCTGCACGATGCCCTTGCCGAACGTCGTCGTGCCGATGACCTTGGCGCCTGCCGATTCCTTGAGAGCGGCCGAGAGAACCTCGGCCGCGCTGGCCGTCTGCCCGTTGACGAGAACGACGATCGGAAGATTCAAGGCGGTCTTCTGCTTGGAATAGTATTTCTGAACTTTCTTGTCGTCCTTGTAGTCGACCTCCAGAATCATCTTGCCCTTCGGAATCAGCTTGTTCGCGATGTCGATCGTCGGCACGAGCAGGCCGCCCGGATTGGAGCGGAGATCGAGGACGAGCTTTTTCATCCCCTTCTTCTGCAGCTCCTCGAACGACTTGTTGAATTCCTTGGCCGTCGATTCGGCAAAGCGGCTGATGACGATCTCGCCGACGCCGTTCTCCAGCATGGCATGGGTAACGGTCGTAACCGGAATCGGCGCGCGCGTGAGCTCCACCGTCAGCGGCTGGCTTCCCGTCCGGGACAGCGTGACCTTGACCTTGCTCCCCTTCTCGCCGCGCAGCAGGCTGACGAGCTTTTCCATCGTGACGCCCTTGACCGGCGTGCCGTCGACAGCCGTAATCTCGTCGCCCGCCAGCACGCCGCCCTTCTCGGCCGGGGTGTCCTTCATGACGCTGTCGATCAGGTAGCGGTCCTCCTCTTGGCGCACCTGCACCCCGATGCCGACAAACTCCGGCTGGTAGCTCTGGATATAATCCTCGCCTTCGCTGCCCGGCATATAGGTCGAGTAAGGGTCGCCCAGCGCCGCCACCATACCCTTGGCCGCCCCGTTCAGCAGCTCGTCGGGCTTCGTTCCGAACAGATAATCCTTCTTGATTTCTTTATAGGAGGCGTTGAAATTGCCGAATACCTTTTCCTTGATCACCGGATACTGGATGACCATCGACAGCCTTCCCGCTCCGAATCCGATCGCCAAGGCCGCGATCGCCCCTGCGACGCACCAGGTGACAAAGCGCTGCCTGGCAGCCTCGCTGCGCATTTGCTTCATGTCTGATCTCTCCGCTCCGCCCGCCTGGGCTGTTGTTCTCCTGTCCGAATCGGTATCCCGACCGGTGGATCCACGATCTTCCCTCGCATGCGCGCCCCGTCCGTCAGCCGGATTGAACCGCTTGCTTGTGCTACCTACTTTATCCTATTTGGGCGGAGCATTTCAATTTTCGTCCCCTTGAAGGCATCGGGGCGACTCCGGTACAATGAGGGATAGCTTGCCGAACCAGATAAAGAAAAGCGACAGGAAACGGAGAGAAAGCCGATGTACAAGCTGATTGCCATCGATGTGGATGATACGCTGCTGAACGACAGCCTTGAAGTGACCCCCGCCACACGCGCCGCTCTGACGGCCGCGCTGGACCGCGGAGTGACCGTAACGCTCGCCACCGGGAGGATGTTCGCTTCCGCCCGCCAGGTCGCCGAGGGGCTGCGGCTCAACGTGCCGATCATTACTTACCAAGGCTCCCTCGTCAAGACGCTGCTCGACGGACAGGTGCTCTACGAGCGCTATGTGCCCTCGGACGCCGCTGCCGAGCTGGACCGGTACTGTGTCGACAAAGGGCTGCATCTGCAGCTGTACGTGGACGACAAGCTCTACGTCCGCGAGGAGAACGAGAAGGTCAAGGACTACGCCCGCCAGTCCAAAATCCCGTATATCGTCGAGCCCGACTTCAGCTCCCTGCTGAAGCAGCCTCTGCTCAAAATGCTCATCATCGACGAGCCGGCCTATCTCGACCAGATCGCCCTGGACCTACAGCCCCTCATCGGCGGCACGGTCCATATTACGAAATCCAAACCGCATTATCTGGAGTTCATGCATAAGGAAGGAACCAAGGGACATGCCCTGAAGTTCATGGCGGAGCATATCGGCTGCTCCATGGAGGAGACGATCGCCATGGGAGACGCCTGGAACGACCGCGAGATGCTGCAGGCGGCCGGCCTCGGCGTCGCGATGGCGAACGCTCAGCCGGCTCTCAAGGAGCTCGCGGATTATGTGACGCTGTCCAACAACGAGGACGGGGTCGCGCATGTCGTCGACAAGTTTATCTTGAACCCGGCTTGACCGGGCAGGGGATGAAAAAGAGCGTGCCGCAGCTGCGGTACGCTCTTTTTTTGACGATGCTGTCGGCCTGACGGCTAGATCATGACCGGCATCGGATCGGTCTTGAGCTTGTTCTCCATGATCCAGCTGTCATCCGCATTGAACAGGTAGGCCCGGTGCACGAGCACATCCACCTCGTCGCCCGGCTTGAGCACTTCCTTCTCCAGCGAGCGGTACGTGATCAGCTTGCGGCCTCCGATATCCAGCTCCACCATCCATTCGCTGCCGCGGAAGTGGATATGGCGCACCTGGGCTCTCATCGTCGCGGAGGCAAGCGCGATTTCACCCGGCTTGCCGATCTCGATGTACTCCGGACGGATCAAGCCCTTGACTCCGGCCCAGCTCGACGCTTCCTCGAAGCCTTTGATGGATGCCACATCCTCGATCGTCGTCGATTCGCCGATGAACTCCGCGACGAACTGCGTCTGCGGCTTCTTGTAAATATCCCAAGGGGAGCCCTTCTGCTCCAGCCGCCCCTTGTTGATGATCATGATTTCGTCCGCGACCTCGATCGCCTCGTCCTGGTCATGCGTGACGAAGATCGAGGTAATGCCGACGCGCTCGATCATCTCCTTGAGCCAGGTGCGCAGCTCCGTGCGGATCTTGGCGTCGATCGCCGCGAACGGCTCGTCGAGCAGCAGCAGCTGCGGCTCCGGCGCGAGCGCCCTTGCGAAGGCGACGCGCTGCCGCTGACCGCCGGACAGCTGGGCCGGATAGCGGTGCTCGAAGCCCTTCAGCCCCGTCAGCTCGATCAGGCTCATGACCCGCTCGCGGATCGCGCTTTTGGACAGCTTCTTGACCTTCAGGCCGAAGGCGACGTTGTCAAAGACGGTCATATGCTTGAACAACGCGTAATTCTGGAACACGAAGCCGATGCCTCTCTCCTGAGGCGGCTGATCGTTGACCCTATTGCCGTGAATGATGATTTCGCCGGAGGTCGGCGACTCCAGACCGGCCAGCATGCGCAGAATCGACGTCTTGCCGCCGCCGCTCGGGCCCAGCAGACCGATGAGCTGCCCCTTCTGGATGCCGAAGCTGACATCCTGCACCGCCTGAAAGTCTCCAAAGGACTTGGTCAAACCCTTTACCTCAATATGCATGATCATGCACTTCCCTTCGCTAGCCGGCTTCCGTTCGAGCTGCTTATCGATAGAATATTCCTATTAGGTTACTTGGTATTAATGCTAATGTAGCAGAAGCCTTCCTTTCCCGTCAATGGATATGTCAGATCGAACGGCAAAATAGGCCAGGCTGGGCGAGGATGGTTCCAAACATGCAGAGCTGCAAATGCTGCGTTGCATATGGCAGCGCCATTTCGGCAGCGCCATTTCGGCAGCGCCATTTCGGCAGCGCCATTTCGGCAGCGCCAAAAACGCCTGTCCATATGGACAGGCGTTTCCGGTTAAAACGATTTCTATGCGGCTTCATTCCGTCTTCTCGGTCACGTAAAGCTCTTCGCCGCCCAGGATGACGCTCTGGCCCTGGGTCAGATCCGTCATCCACGCTGTGAAGCGCTCCGCCTCTCGGGAGGCCGGCAGGCAGCGGACCCGCACGCGGTCGGTGAACTCGACGCCGTCCACGAGGATGCCTCTGGCATGCAGCTCGTTCTCGAGCTTGCCGTACCAGGTGTAGTCCACGTCGACGAAAACCTCGCGGTGAAGGACATTCGTAATCGGGCCGGCTGCCTCGATCGCAGCGACGGCTCCATCCGTATAAGCCCGGATAAGGCCGCCCGCGCCAAGCATGATGCCTCCGAAATAGCGGGTCACCACGATCGCGACGTTTTTCAGCCCCTGGTTCTTGATCACCTCGAGGATCGGCTTGCCGGCGGTGCCGCTCGGCTCCCCGTCATCCGACTGCTTCTGGAATTCGTCCCTCTCGCCGACGATGTAGGCGGAGCAGTTGTGCGTGGCATTCCAGTGCTGCTTCTTGATCTCCTCGATGAAAGCGACCGCTTCGGCTTCGCTCGCGACGGGCCGGCCATGGCCGATGAAGCGGGATTTCCTGATGACGATTTCCTTGACGCCGGGCTCCCTCAGCGTCTTGTAGCGTTCAAGCATGGAATAGGAAGCGGTCCAGGCGGCCCTTACAGGCGCGCTTCGAGCTCCGCTTTTTCCTTCTCGTAGCCCGGTTTGCCGAGCAGCGCGAACATGTTCTTCTTGTACGCTTCGACGCCCGGCTGGTCGAACGGATTCACGCCGAGCAGGTAGCCGCTGATGCCGCAGGCTTTCTCGAAGAAGTACACCAGGTAGCCGAAGGTGTACGGCGACATATCCTTGATGCCCACGACAAGGTTCGGCACCTGGCCGTCCGTATGTGCCAGCAGCGTACCCTCGAATGCTTTTTTGTTGACGAAGTCCATCGTCTTGCCCGCAAGGAAGTTCAGGCCGTCCAGATCGTCCGTATCGGCTTCGATCTTGATCTTCTCGGTCGGTTCGCCGACTTGGATGACGGTCTCGAACAGGTTGCGGTTGCCCTCCTGGATGAACTGGCCCATGGAATGCAGGTCGGTGGAGAAGTCGACGGCAGCAGGGAAGATGCCCTTATGGTCCTTGCCTTCGCTTTCGCCGTACAGCTGCTTCCACCATTCCGACACGAAGTGAAGGGAAGGCTCGTAGTTGACGAGAATTTCGGTCGCTTTGCCTTTGCGGTACAGGGAATTGCGGGCCGCGGCATACTGGTAGGCCTCGTTCTCATGCACGTTTGGATTGCTGTATTCCTTGGAAGCATCGGCTGCGCCTTGCATGATGGCGTCGATGTCGATGCCGGCAGCGGCGATCGGCAGCAGGCCGACAGCCGTCAGCACGGAATAGCGGCCGCCGACGTCATCCGGAATAATGAAGGATTCGTAGCCTTCCTCGGTCGCGAGCTTTTTGAGCGCGCCGCGAGCGGCATCCGTCGTGGCGTAGATCCGCCTCCGCGCTTCCTCCTTGCCGTATTTCTTCTCCAGCTCGCCGCGGAAGACGCGGAAGGCGAGAGCAGGCTCGGTCGTCGTGCCGGATTTGGAGATGACGTTGATCGACCAGTTTTTGCCCTCAAGCGCTTGAAGCAGGTGAGTCACATAAGTGGAGCTGATGTTGTTGCCGGCGAAGAAAATCTGCGGGCCCTTGCGCTGTCCGTCCGGCAGAATGTTGTAGAAGGAATGCGACAGCATCTCGATCGCAGCGCGAGCGCCCAGATACGAGCCTCCGATGCCGATGACGACGAGCGCCTCGGAGTCGGATTTGATCTTTTCGGCGGCCGCCTTGATGCGGGCGAATTCTTCTTTATCGTAAGCGTTCGGCAGGTCGATCCAGCCCAGGTAGTCGGAACCTGCTCCGGTTCCGTTGTGCAGCTGCTCGTGCGCGAGGCGGATCGGGCCCTCGAGATTGTCGATCTCGTTCTGGCCAAGGAATCCAAGCGCTTTGCTGTAGTCGAATTGAATGGTTTTGCTCATGACTGGTACAGCCTCCTCATCTCGTTCGGGTCTTTATGTCGTCTTCCGGCAGCGGCGTGCCGCGCCGGACCCATACGCCCTCAGGCATGTCCTAAGGATACTGGATTACGGTATCGAAGACAAGCAACCGGAGACTCCTTCATGCAAGATTCACGAAGCCCGTAGTAGTCCGCTGGAGGCAGGCTTATGGTATGATGAATGTGGTTTCCGTCTCTGCCGCAGCGCAGGCGCGGATCAGTACGAAGAAAGTCGGTGAATCGCCATGACAAAACCTTCGATCGCCTTTATCGGCCTCGGAACGATGGGTGCCCCGATGGCATCCAACCTGCTGAAAAAAGGATTTCCGGTCTCCGTATGGAACCGGACGCCCTCCAAATCGGAGGAGCTTGCCGCCGAAGGCGCGCGCGCCGCGCAATCGCCCGCCGACGCTGTCGCCGAAGCGGATGTCGTCATCACGATGCTGAGCAACGACGACGTCGTGCGGGAGCTGTACCGCGGAGAAGGCGGCATTCTCGCCTCTGTCCGTCCAGGCACGGCGCTGGTGGACAACAGCACCATCTCCCCCGCCCTTGCCCGGGAGCTGGCGGATGCGGCGGTAGAAGCCGGATGCGGCTTCCTCGACTGCCCGGTTACGGGCAGCAAGCCCGCTGCCGTAAGCGGCACGCTCGTGTTCATGGTCGGCGGCGAAGCCGAGCTGCTGGAGCGCGTCCGTCCCGTTCTGGAGGCGATGGGCCAGAAAATCGTCCATCTCGGTCCTTCCGGCAGCGGCTCGGTCGCCAAGCTCGGCCATAATGCGATTGTCGGCATCAACAATCTGGCCCTCTCCGAAGGCCTCTCCATCGCCGTCAGCGGAGGCCTCGATCCCGCCAAGTTCCTGGATATCGTCAAGGCCGGAGCTGCGGGCAGCAAGGCGGCGGAGCTCAAATCGCCGAAGCTGCTGGAGCGCGACTACAGCGTGCAGTTCTCGCTGGCACTCATGCTCAAAGACCTCAAGCTTGCTTCCGCTTTGTCGGACGGGCTCAGCGTGCCCACCCCGATGCTGGAAGCGGCCAAAAGCCTGTTCCAAGCCGCGAACGCGGCCGGATACGGCGACGAGGACCTGATCGCGGTATCGCGTGTGTACGAGCAATGGATCGGCCGCGGGCTCGACGGCGGCGAATAAACGGACCCAAACAGGCTCCAGAGCGGCTATGCCGCCCTGGAGCCTGTTTGGTTTTCAATTTCAAAACGCAGGAGGCCTGATGGCCTGCGCTAGGCGCAGCCGCGCCAGGACAAGCGCGGCCGTGAGGCTTTGAGCTGCCAGGATCGCGCTTAGCGAGACGCAGCCGGCCCTGCGCTTAGCCAGGCTAAGCCGACCTGCGAAGCAGGCGGAACCCTTCCGTAGAAGCGTCAGCGTTCGCCTTTGAAGACGGATTCCTTCGCCTGCCTATTCAATCAGGGAATCCGGCTTCAACCGCGATCGGAGGAAGGGTCCGCACGTGCAGCCCGGGAGGCCCTGCCTGTACTTGGCAAGGCGCAGCAGGAAGCTGCCCGCGCTTATTCGCTAATATAGCTGCAGCAGTAATCCGTCACGCCGAGCACCTCGAGCTTGAAGCGGCTGTGCGCCGGCACCGTGAACTCGCCCTCGCCCTGGATATGAATCCATTCATCGGAGCCCGGAAGCTGCACCTTCAGATTGCCGGCGAGAATCTCCATGATTTCCTTGCTGTCGGTGCCGAACTCGTATTCTCCCGGCAGCATGATGCCGAGCGTCACTTTCGAACCGTCCGGAAGCAGCACGGTGCGGCTGGTGACTTTTCCTTCAAAGTAGACATTCGCTCTTTTGACAGCGGTAACGTTTTCGAATTGGGACATGACGGTATGAGCTCCTTCATTAGGTAATGGAAATGATCAGGATGGATAACAGCTCCGTTCGGAGAGCGGCGAGGATCAATCCGTTCCCCCTTCACCGCTTTAGCATATCACATCAAATGAGAAACAAAAAGCCGCGGAAGGCAAAATGCCTGCCGCGGCTGACCGATTTCTTGACGGCTCGCCGGCAAGAATCGTAGATCGGTTTACAGAAGCTCTTTGACCTTGCTCACGACGTTCTCGACCGTGAAGCCGTATTCCTTGATGACGCGGTCGCCAGGAGCGGATGCGCCGAAGGTGTTGATGCCGAGCACGGCGCCGCCGTCGCCGACATAACGCTCCCAGCCGAACGGATGCGCCATCTCGATGGCCAGGCGGGCTTTGACTTCCGGCAAAATGACGGAATCGCGGTAAGCCTTGTCCTGCTTGTCGAACAGATCCCAGCTCGGCATGCTGACGACGCGAGCCTGGATGCCCTCTTCGGCAAGCGCCTTCTGGGCGGCTACTGCAAGCTGAACCTCGGAGCCGGTGGCGATAAGCTGTACCTGAGGCTTGCCGTCGGCCGCGTCGGAGATGACGTACGCGCCTTTTTTGATGCCTTCGCGGGCTTTTTCCGCAGAGCCTTCCAGAATCGGCAGGTTCTGACGGGTCAGGACGAGAGCGACAGGGTTCTTCGTATTCTCGACCGTGTAGGCCCAAGCTGCGGAAGTCTCGTTGCCGTCCGCCGGACGGAGCACCGTCAGATTAGGAATGACGCGGATGGACGCCAGCTGCTCGATCGGCTCATGGGTAGGGCCGTCTTCGCCGACCGCGATGCTGTCATGAGTAAGCACATACGTGACCGGCAGGCTCATGATGGCGGCGAGGCGGACAGCCGGGCGCAAGTAATCGGTGAAGACGAAGAACGTGCCGCCGAATACTTTGAGGCCGTGATGCAGCGCCATTCCGTTCATCGCCGCAGCCATGCCGAACTCGCGGATGCCGTAATAGATGTTGCGGCCTGCGTAGTTGTCGGCATGGAAGACCGGCAGATCCTTCAAATGCGTCATCGTGGAGCTTTCCAGGTCGGCAGAGCCGCCCAGCAGGTTCGGAACGTTTTTGGCCAGGCCGTTCAGCGCGTTGCCGGAAGCGACGCGAGTCGATACGGCTTTGTCCGAGGTGGAGTAGGCCGGAAGATCCTTGTCCCATCCTTCAGGCAGCTCGCCTGCGATGGCGCGCTCGAATTGAGCGGCGAGATCCGGATGAGCCGTTTTGTACTTGGCGAACAGCTCGTTCCAGGCCGCGTTGGCCTGCTCGCCTTTTTGCTTCACTTCGGCGAAATGGGCGCGGACTTCATCCGGTACGAAGAACGGCTCTTCGGATGCCCACTCGTAGAATTTCTTGGTCAGAACGGTTTCTTCCGCTCCGAGCGGGGAGCCGTGGGTGCCGCCGTGGCCGCCTTTGCCGCCCTTGTTCGGGCTGCCGTAGCCGATCATCGTCTTGACCTCGATCAGGGTCGGCTTGCGCAGCTCGGCTTGTCCCTTCGCGATGGCCTCGGCCAGCGCATCCAGATCGTTGCCGTCTTCGACGCGCAGCACCTGCCAGCCGTAGCCCTCGAAGCGCTGCTGGACGTTTTCGGAGAAGGAAAGGCTCAGCTCTCCGTCCAGCGAGATGTTGTTGGAATCATACAGCATGATCAGCTTGCCGAGCTGCAGATGGCCCGCCATGGACGCCGCTTCGTTGGAAATGCCCTCGGAAAGGTCGCCGTCGCCGCAGATCGCGTACGTGAAGTGGTTCACGATGTCGAGGCCGTCCTTGTTGTATGTGGCGCCGAGCTGCGCTTCCGCCATTGCCATGCCGACAGCCATGCCGATGCCCTGGCCGAGAGGTCCGGTCGTGGCGTCGACGCCTGCCGTATGGCCGTATTCCGGATGGCCCGGCGTTTTGGAGCCCCACTGGCGGAAGTTCTTCAGGTCGTCGATCGACAGGTCGTATCCCGACAGGTGAAGAAGGCTGTACAGCAGCATCGAGCCGTGGCCTGCGGACAGGACAAAGCGGTCCCGGTTGATCCAGGTCGGATTCGCCGGGTTGTGGTTCATCGCTTTGGCGAACAGCTGGTAGCCCATCGGTGCGGCGCCCATCGGCATGCCGGGATGGCCGGAGTTGGCTTTCTCGACCGCATCGATCGAGAGCGTGCGAATCGTCGTAACGGATAGATGGTCGATGGTTTGTTGGGTTGTAGCCATATTTTTTCTCCTCCTAATATCGGACGGTGCGTTTCTCCTGGTCTTGCCTGTTGAACATCTTATCGGAGCTCAAGCCCCGCGGATGTGAAATATTGTACCACTCAGCTTGTATCATTTCCATCTGCTCCATGCTTTTAGCCGGATGAAGGTTTCATGAAACGGCGGAGAGAATCAACCGTGAAAGACGACGGTTTTGTTCTGATGGACGAGAATCCTGTCCTCGGCATGCCACTTCACGGCCCGCGCCAGCACGACCCGCTCGATCGTGCGGCCGATCCGCTTCAGGCTCGGCACGTCGTCCCGATGGCTGACGCGCTGCACGTCCTGTTCGATGATCGGTCCTCCGTCCAGCTCTTCGGTCACATAGTGGGCCGTCGCCCCGATGATTTTGACGCCGCGGTCGTAGGCTTGCGCATAGGGCTTGCCTCCGACGAAAGCGGGCAGGAACGAATGGTGGATGTTGATGATTCGGTTCGGGAACTGCTCGATCACTTTAGGCGATACGATCTGCATATAACGGGCGAGCACGATGAGATCCGCATTGCGGCCGATGATTTCCAGCTGCTTGCGCTCCGCCTCGGCTTTCGTCTCCGCCGTGACCGGAACGTGATGGTACGGAATGCCGAACGATTCAACGAGCGGCTGCATGTCGGGATGATTGCTGATGACCATGGCGATATCGACATCGAGGTCGCCCGCCTGCCACTGCCAGAGAAGCTCAAGCAGGCAATGGTCTTCCTTCGAGACAAATACCGCCAGCCTTTTCTTGCGGCTTGCCCTGAAGGTATGCCACTTCATTTCGAAGCGGTCTGCAACCCGGGCGAAATCCTCCTGCAGAACCGGAAGCTGGGCGTCCATGTCGCTCAGGTCGAATTCAAAGCGGATGAAGAACATGCCTCCCTCCGGATTCATCGTATATTGGTCGGATTGGACGATATTCGCTCCGTGCTCGTACAGAAACTGGGATACCGCGGAGACGATGCCCGGCCGGTCCGGACAGGAAATAAGCATGCGCGCGCGTCCGGATTTGGACGGGGCGTCGACAGAAGAGTTGGTTGGCAATGGCATGAGAGAATTCTTCCTTCCGTGTGTATAATGCTGACGATTCACAGCGTGCTTCGGCCGGATATTCGCTGATGCGATGCACTCCAGCACTAAAGCAGCCGGCTGCAAAATCAGGCAGGAAAGGCTTCTCTCCTGCCTGATGGCTCTTTGTGATTTTGATGCTTCGCAGCCAGCCCGCTTTCATCATTCTTTTTTGGAATTTTGGAAACGGGATGCTGGCGATGATGTCCGTCGATCAAGCGTTGACGAGAACCTGTTTGCCGGCGAACCAGAACGTTATCAGCTTGTTCAGCTCTTCTTCGGTCAGATCGGCAAATTCGCCGCCTTCGCGGGCCAGATCGTAGAGGCGCTCCAGCGGCTCGCGAGGATCCGCCTTGCGTGCCTTGGCGTCGCCCTTGAGCGTCTCCCACACCGAGAGCACGTACGTGCGGCGGTCGATCTCCTGCTTGCCGAGGAAATGATGCAGGCGCTCCAGCTGGTCGAAGAACCGCTCTCCAAAGCGCTCCATGCCGTCTCCGCGAAGCAGGGCGATCTCGGCGTCGTACATCGGACGCTGCTTCTTGGCATCCTTGCCGATCCACGGCGTTTCGAGAATGAAAGGCCTTCCCGCGAGCGCCTCGTGATGGACGATCGCTTGGATCGCGTCGTAGCCGAGCCAGCCCGAGCCGATCGGGGTATGGCGGTCCTTGCCGGAACCGACCGGATTTTTCGTATCGTTGACATGGACGACAGCGACCTTGTCTAGGCCTACGATCCGATCGAACTGCTCGAGAACGCCGTCCAGATCGCCGGCAAGATCGTAGCCGGCGTCATTCATATGGCAGGTATCCATGCACACGGTAAGGCGATTGTTGGCCGATACCTTGTCCATGATCTGGGCAATTTCCTCGAAGGAGCGGCCGATTTCCGTCCCTTTGCCCGCCATTGTTTCCAGTGCGATGTTCACGTCGGTCTCCTCGACTCCGGAAAGAACTTCGTTCAGACCTTCCGCGATACGGTTGATGCCGAACTCGGCATCCTTGTCCGTGTAGGCGCCGGGGTGCAGAACGATGTTGCGTACGCCGATGGCATGCGTGCGGCGGATTTCCTCCTGGAGGAAGCGGACCGCCAGCTCGAACGTATCCGGCTTGTAGGAGCCGAGATTGATGATGTATGGAGCGTGAACGACGATCTCGCCGATGCCGGCGCTCTCCATGAGAGCCCTGCCCTCTTCGATATATAGCGAATCGATCGGCTTGCGCCGGGTGTTCTGAGGCGCGCCGGTATAAATCATGAACGAGCTGGAGCCGTAAGAGATGGCTTCCTGTGCAGCCGTGACGAGCCCCTTGTCGCTGAACGACACATGGGATCCGATTTTCAACATGCTTGAGCTCCCCTTTATAAGCATTTGTCTTGCGTGAAATCATTCCTGCAGGAATGAAGTCATTCTTGTCATCGCCGAACGATCGCTTGCCCTTAATTGCAGCTGGAACCGTTCAGCTCGTATAATCAGTCTTATTTTACAGGGTGCGTCGAAATAAATCTAGGAATAGGCTATAATTTGGATGAGGTGACATCACTACGATGAAAAATGCTCCGGATTGGTTTATGTACATGATTGTGTTTTGGGCATTCGTCATGATTGGAGCCATGTCGATCGGCGGCTTCTTCATGTTCCGCAAGTTCCTTAAGGTTCTTCCCAAAAAAGACGGCAAGTCGAAGCTGGACTGGCAGAATTACTGGGTCGACCGCAGCCGCAGCCTGTGGACGGACGATTCCAAGGCGCTGCTGGACGAGCTCGTCGCTCCGGTGCCGGGACCTTTCCGCGATATAGCGAAACATTCCATCGCCGCCCAGATCGGCCAGGTCGCGGTAGAGAGCGGAGCCAGCGAAGTAACCCGCAGCCACTGCATTGAAGGCTATATCCGCGCCACTCCGAAGCGGGATTACAGGAGCCTGGTCACGTTCTTGAACAAGCAGGGCATCGACTATTCGGCCTACACGCATCTGCTCAATCGTTGACCGTTTGGTTCCGACTGCTCCGGGGTAATGGGAACTACTTGAACGAACCCAACGGAGGTGCTTCAACATGAACCCGATTCAAAAACGCCAAAAGGGAGCCCGCTCGCTGAGCCTCGCTCCGGCAAGCCTTGCCTTGATGTCGATGCTCATGCTCGCATCGGGCTGCGGCGCGAAAAGCGATGCTCCGGCAAATGCAAGCGCAGCCAACAATGGCGGAGTCGTGGACTCCTCGCAAGGTGTGTCGCCTGATTCCGTCGGCGATCCCGTTGCCGAGGCAACTCCATCTCCGGACAAGGACGGCAGCATGCCCAAGGACGATCCAACGACCCAGTCCCAGGAGCAAAAAGGTTCCGGTACCTATAACGGTCTTGCCGACGGTCATTCCGTCGAGATCACGACAGATACGGACACGGTCGTCTTCCAAGCCGCCACGGATCAGATCAAGACGCTCCAGGATATCGAGACCGGCGAGAAAGTGGACTTCACTTATATTGTAAAAGAACTCGATACGGACAGCAGCGGCAAAGTCCAGCAGCGCTGGATCACATCCATTCAAAAATCTTCTTGACGGAGAGGCGGCCTGGTGCGCGCGATGAAGATTGCTATTGCGGGAGGAAGCGGATTTATCGGACAGGCGTTGACGAAGGCGCTGACTGAACGAGGCCATTCAGGATGGATATTGACCCGATCCCCCAAGGGGAAGGCTTCCACCGGAACCATTCCGGCAGGAAGCTTTTCTTCTGTGGCTTGGGATGAAGCGGAGAACAATCCCTCCCTGCTGGAGGGCGTCGATGCCGTCGTGAATCTAGCCGGCTCCTCCATCAGCCAGCGATGGACAGCCTCGGGAAAACAACGGATCTTGAACTCCAGGCTGGAAACGGCCAGCAGGCTGGCAAGGATACTCGGCAGCCTTCCCGCCAAACCTGCCGTACTCATCAACTCATCCGGAGTCAATGCTTACGGCAACTCCAGCGAGGAGACGTTTACCGAGCAGAGCCGGGTACGCTCCATGGATTTCCTTTCTTCCGTCGTGCAGAAATGGGAGCACGCGGCAGCTTCCATTCCTGCGGAGCGAACCGTGTATCTCCGAACAGGCATCGTTCTGGACCGAGACGGAGGCATCCTGCCCAAAATGCTCCTGCCCGTCCGATTATTCGCAGGAGGCCCTCTCGGCAGCGGCAAGCAATGGATTTCGTGGATCCATCTCGAAGACATCGTCCGAATGATCGTGTTCATTCTGGAGACGGCAACGATTGAAGGCCCCGTCAACGCATCGGCCCCGGAGCCGGTTCGCAACGAAGCCTTCTTTAAAATCGCCGCTGCCGCCATGAAACGGCCTTACTGGTTTCCTGTGCCGGCTCCTCTGATCAAGCTGGCTCTCGGGGAGCAGTCGGCGCTGCTTCTCGAAGGACAGCGCGTCATTCCCGTCAAAGCTCTCGAAGCCGGCTTCTCGTTCCGATATCCGACGCTAGAAGCCGCTATGGAAGAACTCCTTTAACGAGGAGCTGCATATTCATAGGAATAACCATTGACCCCCGCAAGCTGGAGAACATCCCCGTTCTCCAGCTTGTAGCTTTTATAGGGGACCATCGGCCTTCCGTTAAGAAGTGATCCGTTGCGGGAGCCGAGATCCTTGGCCAAGCATCCGGATGGACCTGCCTCCAGCTCCAAATGAATTCTTGAGACCCCGTGAGAGCGATCCACTACGGCTACTCTTCCTTCCGCACGCCCGATCTGATTCCGCGACTCGCTGAGCTCAAGCATTTCGGAGCTTCCATCCTTGGACCGGAGCAGCATATGAGGAGATGAATTGCCCTTCTTCGCAACCGTTCCGCCGCTGGCGCCCAGCCATACGGTTTTGTCCGCAGGCGGCGCATCGGGCGAAACTTCATCAAGGGGATGGCTTGTCCCATCGCCGCCATGAACCCCATCGGAAGAAAACCTCGCTTGGATGTCATGTGCAGGGGAAAGCGATTCCAGCCTGCTGCCGACAGCCTGCTCGCGAAATTTTGGCTTGGATGAAATTTCGAATGGCTTGATTGTAATGTCTAATGGCTCGCCGGATGGCTTGTCGGATGGCTTGTCGGATGGTTTGTCGGATGGCTTGTCGGATGGGTTATTGGACGGCCTGTTGGATGGGTTGTTGGACGGCCTGTTGAATGGGGTGTCGGATGGCTCTTTGAGTGAATTATGGGAATGAATCTCGGATAATGATGGCATCCAGCGCCGGCCAGATCCCAGCTTCCCTGAATCCGGCACGAAAAGCAGACCGGCTTCCGCTTCCGCTTCCTCCATCCGTTCCACACCTATGCCTCCGCCCCTACCCCAGAGCCAGATAAGAACGCCAGCAGCGACAGCAGCCGCTCCGCAGCAAAGGAAGAGAGAACGATTGCCGGGATCCGGCATGTAAATAACCTTCCAGGGCAAAGCTGCAGCTGCGACAACAGCGAGAGTGACGATTCCTTTATTCGGTTTGCTTTGTCCTTTGAACCGCGACGAATCCGCTTTTGACAAGCTGGAGGCTTCATCAGCCTCTGCAGAGCCTTTCCGCTTGCCTGGCCGCGCATCGGGACTGTGAACAAAAGCTGCCTCACCTCCGTCACGCTGCCCGGAAAACAAATCATTTCGGTCTGATCTTTGTCTCAGATCCGAGACCTTCTCATCCCCCCACCTCAGCGGCTCTCTTACCGCTGTGCCGCTCCATCCGGCAAAACCTTGCCGTCCTATTCGGTCGTGACTAATTGGAAAGCGCTCTTCCCCATCCGCCCCGGTGCGCAAGGAAGCCTCGCCGCTGGTTGGCACGGATGCGCAAGCTTCTTCATCAAAGGAGGCTGCATCCAGCAGCAGGGATCTGAGATCAGTCATCGGCACATTGTCATCTCCTATCGCCTGCATCAGCGCAGCGAGCCGTCCATCGGGCTGAACGGCTGCCGAGGCGCGGGCTGCCAGCGCCAGAAAGCGGATGCGCAGGGGAGGAGCCGATTGGGGGAGAGAAACGAGCGGCAGATAGACCAGTCCGATATCGTCCCAGCTGTCGCCCACGAAAATACAGCTCTCATCCAGCACCAGGTTTTCCGGCTTGAGCATATAAGGGCGGCACTCCTCGCAAATGGAAGCGACCGCCAGCATCAGGCTGTAGAATTGGGCGGCATCTCCAGCTCCTTCAGTCAGCTTGTGCTTCAGCATTTTTTTGCCGCCAAGCTTGTAGCGGAAGCGGACTTGTCCATTCCACATTTGCCATTCGACAGGAAGCAGGCCCGGCGGGATGCTGCTCTCCAGCATAGCCAGCTCAACTTCATCCAACTCTTCCCGAAGAATGCCTCCTTCCGTGGCAAGAAGCATTTCATGCTCCCGGTTCCATTCAAAATCCGCCTGAAGCGGTCCCATGCTCAAACCCTCCTTCGAATCAAGATAGCCATAATGTCATCAAGCCGGGGAGGACGGCCAGCATGAAGGGAAAGCGGACCGGCGACGTTGCCTCTCCTCCGTCGGCTGGTTCAGCTGGGGCAAGTACGGGACTCGGCAGCCCGTCTTTGCCATTGTTATCCTCCGGTGTTTGGCTTGAACGAGAATGGGGAGATTGGCCTGCCGTCCACGCTAGGACGGCGGCTTCGCCGGACAAAGCCTGCGTACCGGCCGCTGCTTTTCGAATTCTGGAGATTCTCCTCGCTATCAGGAACGCTGCCCCTCCGAGGCCTCCGTACAAAAAGGAATACAGCATCAGCTCCGTAACCGCCAGCCAGCCCAGCCATGCGCCTGCCGCGCCGAAAAGCTTGACGTCGCCGGCACCGATTCCTCCACATGCGTATAGGGCTAAGAGGGGTAGAAATCCCGCAGCCATTCCCACAGCCGCATGCAGCAAACCTTCCATCCCGGAATCGAGCGCATGCAGAAGAAAGCCGGCCGGAGCGAATGTCAACGGCAGCCAGTTCGGAATTCTCATGCTCCGGATATCCGTGCGGAAAGCGATGCCTACCAGCAGGAAACATCCCCATAGATTCCATGCTTCCATTTGAATTTCCCCTCCTCAAATCTGCGAAGGCCGAATCAGCCAAAGCCTTTTTCACGCCTTTTTTTTGCCTTTTTCAGGCCTTTTCATGTCTTATTCATCCCTTTTTCTGGACTATGAAGGGCATGGATGCCGAGGCGCCGTCCGAAGTCGTGACCACGACTTCCCATTGTCCGGGAGTCGTATTGCCGGATACGAGCCAGGTCCATTCCACATGTCCCGAGGCATCCGCCATCTGCGTGCCCACGTGTTTGGATACGCTGTTGCCGCTTTTGTAGCGGACTTCCAGCGTGACCTGAGCTCCGGGAGAGGCGACCGCTTCAAGAGTGGCTTTGCGTCCGGGCCTAGCCGGAATCGGATAAAGCTCTGTTATTTGGACTGTCGAGGAGGAATCGGGAACACCGGCTCCGCCTTGGGATGGAAGCGGGTCCGGTATCCATACCCTCTCGGCCGCCGTTCGATGCAGGATGATTTTTTTGCCCAAAAAAGGAACTCTGATCGGAAACTCATACTCGGCCTCCAGCTTCAGAAAGCCGCTCTCTCCCCCTTCGAGATCCGGAAGAGAGAGGCTTGCCAGCGAGATTCTCGAAGGCTCCAGCGGCGTATCCTCCGCAGCCTTGCGCAAAAAAGGCTCGAACACTGCAAGGCCGACAGGCTCAGCGGCCATATCGGCGAGCGCCTTCCAGTCTCCCTGGAGCACGGCTGAGGCAAGCTCTCCTGCCGGATCCGGCAAATATGCCGCTGCCTCGGCAGCCGCCTGCCTCCAGTCGGGAAGCTGCGGCCGCGACGGGGAATCCACTTTCCGGACCGACTCGGACGTAGACTCATAGCCCGCATCTATAGAGTCTTTCGGAGCCGATTCCGGGAGCTTGCTTCCTTCCTGCTGAAGCAGCAGCATCGCCGGTCGGATATGCGCCGCCGTCTGTCGAGCCGCCCGATCCGCGGCTGCCTGAAGCGCAGTCTCTGCTGCCGAAAATTGAACGAATGCGGCCAGCAACACCAGGAACAGCAGCAGGACGGGCATGACAAGCGCGGCTTCCAAAAGGATGGAGCCTTCTTCGGCTCGTGCGGCTCCATTCATTCGTGGAGACTTGCTCCCCCTTTCCAAGGGAATGCGAGGAGAAGCGGGCTGCCGCCAAGGAGCCGAACAACGAAATCTCCTGAAGGGTTTCAGTAGGACCAGCCTGCTCGAGTAGACCATTCATACCGTCCTCCATCTCCATGTTCAGGGCCGCCTCTGCCAAGCAGCCTCGCTGCTCCCGTCAGGAACCACAGCCGCATGGAAGCCTGCACCTCCACCGTCGCGCCTGTCGGCACGGAAGCCAGATTCGTCCCCGTGTTGAGCTCGATGATCGCTATCATCCGGCTGAGACGGGAATCTTCGGAACCATGCAGCAAAAAAAACAGCCTCAAGTAATCCAAATAGGACAGCTCTGCCGGAACATATTTGGATATAGGAGCCTGGCCGGTTGCAAGAATCGCTCTCACATCCCCGATTGCTTCTCTCAATCCATAAACCGCAGCCATCGCCAGCACCAGCAGCGGATGTCCGGCTGCGCGACTCTCGATCAATCCCTCCATGGTCCGGACTGCCAGGCGGAAAGCAAACAGCTCGCCGTATGCGGCTCCAAGATTTCCAGATGGGTGGCTGAAGCCATATAGGATGTATTCCATTTCCTGGTTTTCCAGCGATGTCATAGCCGTCAAAGCCGGATCTTGCCGAACTCCTTCCCCGTCTTGCCGCCGGGGTTCTCCGGCGGGTCCGCTCAAGCCCGAAATCAGGCTGTCGAGCATGCGCGGGTCCGCAAAGCTGAACCGCTGGGCTGCATACTGCGCCGTGAACAGCCGCTCCCCGCCTTGGGACAGCAAAGCCCCCATGCCGGAGAATACGCCTCCAGCCAGCTTTTGCGAGCCTATTACGGCTTCATCGGCTCCGCCGCTGCCAAAGACTCCTTCAAACGATGATTTGTCCCCGCCGGCCTTTCCGTTGCCGGCCTCGTCAGTGCCGTCTCCCTCTTCCTGCAGCCGATTGAAGTCCATGCTGGCCTTGAACAAGCTGTCTGCATGGCGGAAAGCTTCCAAGTCCTCCTCGGTTCCCTTCAATCCTTCCACTGCATTCAGCAGCTGCTCTGCTTCCCTCCAGAGTGAAGCGGCTTTCTTCTTTTCAGCTTTCCGCTCTTCTTTTCGGCTGTCCGCATTGCCGATGCTCCTGGCCTGTTCGGCCAGCATAACGCCTGGCGCGATCCATTTCTCCTCATAAGATCTCCATTGGCGGTACAGCTCTTGCTCATGAATGGACAAACGGCTTGCCCATGACACCGAACGCTCCTCCAATGCCCGACGAAGTCCGATTGCCGCAGCTTGAGCAGATGAAGAAAGGCTGCGGAAATTGTCGCGCTGCTCCAGAACGTTTTTTTCCGCTTGGGAAAACCAGTTCTCTCCAAGCAGCATATCCGATGCGCCATCCAGCACGGACACCGTTCCAGGAACGGAGCCGGCGGCAGCAGAGCTGCCGGCTGGCAGCCGGTAGGATGAATTCCCGGCCCCATTGCGCCCATCCAGCACGGCTTTCATCTCAAGCTCCGCCCTCCTGGCTGCTCCAAGCTGTCCTAAAGCTTCATCCAGAACGGAATCATGGCTTCCAGCTGCATCCGCAGCCAGCTGAAGCTTCGCGGACACTGCCGCGGCTCTGCTTTCGTAGCTCGCAATTTCGGACGAATGGGAATATGGCGGCGGCAAAGGAATCGGCGTTGCGCCCGGACTGGGCGACGGAAGGCCAGCAGCCGCCTCCTGCCATGCTCGGGCTGCCGCTTCATCCAGAGAAATCCATTCCAAATAAAGAGGATATTCGGCAGATATCGAATGGAGCTCAGATGCTTCCGCTCCATTCGAGCCTCCCGTTCCGATCAAAACGCCATAGCCGCTTCGGCTTGCATGATTCGCTGCCGTTTGCTGCTGCTTCAGCAGCATGTTCTCAAGCGCTTGCTGCCTCCTGTCGAATGCCTGCTCGAGACTTCCCAGCTTATCCACGGCGGCAGCCGTTTGACCCATCGCTTCGGAGAGCGGACGGAACTTATCGATCAGCTCCAGCGTCAGATCGATAGGGGCTTTGTATTTCATCTCCTGCATGATCTGACGGCCGAAGATGCGGCGGTCTCCCAGAAAAGCCGCAGGCTGCAACGAGCTTTCGGAAACCTCCATATCAAGCCATTGCAACCGGATGGAATCGCCGGGAGCATTACGCCCCGAGCCGGTTGCGAGACCAAGCTGCACCGCTTCGGCCAGCAGCGCTCCGCCGTCGGTGCCTCCGCGGCCGAACAATCCGTATCGCTCGTAGAGCGCCTCATCGTAAGCGGATAAGACGGAGCGGACGCCGGTCTGCGCCAAGCCTTCAAGCTTGTGGCGGAAGGAAGAGATTCTCGAATAGTCAATCAATACCGCCATCAACAAAAGCAGAGCTGCCGAAGCTGCGCATGCCCAGATCGTAACAGCGCCTTGAGTGCCGTCTTCCTGCAGCCTTTTTTTTCGGAAGGCTTCTTCATTCTTATTGGGCTCCTCCATAATTCTGCAGCACCTTTCCGGCCTTGTCCGGGGAGATATCCTCCGAAGTTCGGAATTTCGCCGTGTAGTATCGGACAAGATCGATCGAACGGATAAATTCGACCGGGTCGGAAGGCTGAGCCTTGGCGGCCGCGCCGATCTTCCTGCCGCCCGGTAGATCAATCGGAACAGAAGGATAAAGTCTTGTCTCGATCATGCCGTGCACGCCGCGCAAGTAACGCATCTCTCCCGTCCATGATTCGTTCAGCCTATCGCCTGCCTTGGCGAGCTTGACGGCAGGCAGATCATAAGGTACGGCGCCTCGGCGGTCCAATGGGTAGGCCGATATAGACTCCGCCGGCTGGCCCATATTCATCATGCCTCGTAGAAGTCCATCCTCCGTCAGCCTCCAATACAACCCGTCGTCTTCGCCTGCCGGCGGCAGGCCCGAAGCCGCATCGCGCCTGCTGTTGTCCCAGCGGAAAGCCGCCGCTTCGGATGCCATGACCGCTCCGGAGTAGAAGACTCCTTGCTGAAAAAGGTACAAAGCAACGATGAAATACAGAAACAAGGCGCCGAATAGCAGCGGGAAGACGGTGCTCGCCTCCAGCGTAAAGCTTCCTCCGGTGGAGCTGCAGAGCTTACGGATACGGTCATTCAAAGATCGTATTGGCCTGATCATCCGCTTTTCCCATCAGATTATTGATCAGCTCGATGATCCAGTCCTTGAACAATAGCGCGATAATAATGACGACAGCGATAATCAGAATGACCTCCAGCGTACCGAGACCGTCCTCCGACCTCCCGAATTTTTTTGCCGCCTTTTTGCAGCTGTACCATACTGCTGTGCTCATCCAGACCGCCTCCAATTAATGTAATGTTGACCATAAAAGATTCGTAGCCTAAAGTCAGTTCATCAGCAGCATCGCGGGAGCTCCGACAAGGACCATGAGCAGAAAGAAAATCCCTGTCAGCGGAAACACCAGCTTGGAAGAAGCTTCCTCTCCGCGAATGCGGGCCAGGCTTTTGCGTTTCTCCCACAATGGATGGGAGATCTCGCGCAAGGATAGAGCGAGCTGTTCGCCGCCGCGACGATAATTGAGCAAAAGCACCGTCGTAAAGACCGACACTTCCTGAACGGCGCAGCGGCGGCTGAACGCTTCCATGGCGGCGGCGAACGACAACCCGTTGCCCATGGCATGGACGGCGCGTCCCAGCTCTGCATGCAGCAGCCTCTCCAGACCTCCCCCTGCCTCGCAGGCTGCGCATCTCGCCAATGCTTTCTGCATCGTTTCTCCGGCTCCGACGAGCAGCATCAGCTTGACCAGCAAGTCAGGCAAGGCAAGCAGCAAGGCTTGTTTTCGCTTGTTGAGGGATTCCCGGATGCCCCGGATCCTGGAGGCCGGAATCAGCGCTCCGCATGCAAGCCCCAGCCAGGCGACAGCCTGCTCTCCGGCGGCAGCGGCGAGCAGCAAGCCGGCCAGAGCGGCCCCGCATCCTTGTAAGCAAGCCAGCGCCAGAAAGTGCCGGGTACGGTCCGGAGTCCATGCTTCTCCATTCAGGATGATCATGGAGGCGTGCAAGCCCGCTACATGCTCCTCGATGCGCGGCATCAGTCCGGCCTCTTCCACCGCCTGGAGCAACGCTGGGGCTCCGAAGCAAGCGGCAAGAGCCGGCTTGTCCCAGCGGAGCAGGACAGCAGGCAGCGGCCTGCCGCCGGCCGCCGCATGCCTCCACGCGGCGGTCAGCCATGCGGAAGCCATCAATCCAGCCATCCATAATGTCCACATGGATTTATTCCTCCTTTTCACAATCGGATAGCCATGATCCTCATCATCAGCCACCCGCATGCCGCCAGCATCAACAAGGCGGCTGTAATCACGATATACCCTTCAGGCGCTGCGTAAAGGGGGGCCATATAGTCCGGCGCCGAACCGTGCAGAAAAGCCATGAAAGCGAAGGGAACGCCTGTCATGATTCTGGCTTCGAAACGCTTGCGGGAAATCATGACATCAATCTCCTGGTTGATTTCGATTTTCTCCCCGATCGTTTGGGAGGTGCGCCGTATGATCTCGATCAGGTTGCCGCCTGTCCTCTTGCATGTAATGAAAACGTCGGCGAACTGCCGGATCTCCTCCACCCCGGACCGCGAGGCGAAGTCGGCAAGCCCGGCCTCCAGCGGGTCGCCGTTGCCGCATCGATGCCGGATCGCTTCCAGCTCGAGCATGAGATCGGAGCGAGACTCCGGGTACATGAGACGCAGGTCGTCAAGCGAGGCGAAAAAAGCGTTCTCTACCGACCTCCCGGCCGCTAGAGAGGATGACAGCGAAAACAGCATTTCCTTGAATTGCAGCCTAAGCTTGGCTTGGCGTCTGCGCCGCAAATAGTCCCTGTATTTCCTCGGGACCAGAAGCCCCGCAATCGAGCAGGCGGCGGCGGCCGGTACGGACAAATAGAACAAATAAACGGCGGCGAATACTGCCGTGAACCCCGCTCCCGCGGAAACGGCGAATTGCTTGCGTGTCAAGGAGAAGACGGAATAATCCGGCAGCCGGATGCGGCAGGCAGATTGTGATCTTGCGGGCTCCCAGCCGAGCCGGGCTGCCAGCAGCCCCGCCTTGACGGGATCAATTCTTTTCAGGCGGCTGTTCAACTGCTGACACCCCCGCTTCTATCGGATCGAAACCGCAGCGAACCCATTTGTCCATGCGGGCCAGCGGAATGGGCAGCCGTCGGAGCCGGCCTCTCCCCGCTCCATCCTCATACCGGAACAAGGTCTCCAGCTGGATGTCCCCGTCCTTCATTCCGGTCACCTGCACGACTTCCTGCACTTTGCGGGAATGATCGCGCATCCGGGACAAATGAACGATGATATCCAGCGCGGAAGCGAGCTGCTGCCGGATAGCCGCGAGCGGAAGCTCAGCCGCACCGCTCAATACCATCGTCTCAAGCCGGCTCAGCATGTCCTTGGCGCTGTTGCTATGGCCGGTACCCATGCTTCCCGAGTGCCCGGTATTCATGGCAGCCAGCATGTCGAGCGCTTCGGCTCCTCTCACTTCCCCGACGATGATCCGATCCGGACGCATGCGCAGGGAAGCTCGGATCAGCTGTCTCATCGGAATCTCCCCCTTCCCCTCGGTATTGGCATTCCGCGTCTCCAGAGACACCAGGTTCGGCGCCTTCAATTGAAGCTCAGCCGAGTCCTCGATCGTGATGAGCCGCTCATCCGGCGGGATGAACCTGGACAAGGCGTTCAGAAAGGTCGTTTTGCCCGTACCGGTGCCGCCGCTGATGAAAAGGTTGAATCCCGCTCGGACCAGCTGCGCCAGAAATGCTGCCGCTTCCTCGTCCAGACAGCCGGCCGCGATCAAATCGTCCATGAGCAGAGGCTGCTTGGGAAATTTCCGTATCGTCAGAACCGGGCCCTGCAAGGCTATCGGCGGCAGCACGATATGAACTCTCGATCCATCGGGCAGGCGCGCATCTACAATCGGGGAGGATTCGTTGACGACCCGGTTAACAGCGGCTACGATCGATTGGATGAGATCCTCCAGCCGCTCGCGGCTCTCGAAGGAAAGAGGCAGGCATTCCAGCTTGCCGGACCGCTCCGCAAAAATCGTCTCGTGCCCGTTGATCATAATCTCCGTAACCGAGTCGTCATTCAGCAGCGGCTGAAGCACATCCAATCCCCGGAAGGAATGATAGAGCCGCTTGACCAGCGCCAGCCTGTCGGTAGAAGTCAGTCTGGCGCCTCCCGGCCATTCGGCCACAGTCGCCTCTATCGCCGCCGTCAATCCCGAGTCGCTGATCTCTCCGCTCATGTCGACCAGGGAGCGGACCCTGGAGCGAAGCGAGGCGATTTCCAGCCGCAAGTCTTGTTCCCGGACATAACCAGGGCTGCCTGTCCCGTATCGTGCGCCAGCCTCGGAGCGGTTCATCCGGCAAGCTCCGGAAGCATTCGCCGCAGAAGCTGCCGCACCGTGTTGGCATAAGCGGGACTTACGGTCCCGCCCTCGCGGTATTGGGCCATGACGGGAAGGGCAGCCGCATAGTCTAGCTGCGGATCCCTGGCGGCCGGCCCCCGGCCGCCCGTCAGCTCCGCCGCTTTCTGCGAATCTGGCCTTGCCATGGCTTGCACGAACAATACCTTCCGCTCTTCCATCCTGAGCCCGTCCGGGTATGCTCTCGCCGCGTAGTCCAGCGCCGAGCGAGTTTTCGCGATTGAGGATTCCGATGAGGGGACAAGCCAGACGATGCGGCCGCTCCGCTGCCAGATCGATGCAGCGGCCTCGTCCAGCCGGCTGTCCATATCCGCTACGATGAAATCGTAAAACCCGCCGCCGGCAAGAAAATCGAGCAGCAGGACAGCATCCTCGCCGGTCATGGCCAGCCGTTCCTCCGGTCCCGGAGACGGCGGGAAATAGTCGCATTTCACCGCGCTGCTGAACGTACGGATTTGCCCAAGCTGCCGGGCCGCATCCTGCTTGCCCGCCTTGAGGCAGTAAAGCAGCCTGCCGACTCCTCCTTCCATTTCGGGGGTGCTGGATCCTGAGCCCAGAAAAACCTCCGAAGCCTCCCATACCTCGAAGTTGAGGTACAGCACCCGCTGGCCCTGCGCCGCCGCTTGTCGGGCAAGCTCTATGGAAAGCACCGTCTTGCCCTGCCCTCCTGCCGGATCGTAGACGGCTGCTACAAACGCTCTCCCGTCTGCCGATGTCCTGAGCGCATCTGTCCCCGCATGCACCGCTTCCATAGATGCGATCAGCTCCGGAAGCGGTCTGAACTGAAGCAGCTCCGGATGTCCGCCTCCCTCCCCCCGCCTTCTGACAAGAACAGCCAGCCTGGAAACCGGACAGGCTTTCTCGGCTTCATGGATGAATGCGGGCTCGACCAGAACCAGATCTACCGGATACCCTCCCTTCAAATAACCGCGAAGACTATCCGGCGTCGTGCAAGCCGTTACCCGCCATCTGCCGCCGGGCATATCCCGCATATATTCGCTTAAGCGCCTGGCGTACTCGCCGTCGGCAGCCAGAATAAGATCAAGCTTTCCCATGGAGTCCTCCTTCATGGAGACGCAAAAAAGCACCGCAAACGCAACAGGGGGTACCCTGATCGTTCGCGGTGCTTCCGCATGACCAAAATTTAGTTGAATTCACTATATCACGGAGATTAAAATCCCGTCAATCTTCTTTCTCGTCAGCCTTTGGCGGAGAGGCTGGCCTGCATCTTGTTCCAGTCAGCCGTAAATCTCTCGATGCCGATATCCGTCAATGGATGCTTCCACAGCGACGGCAGCAAGGAGCCCGGGATCGTAGCGATATGCGCTCCGGCGACCGCAGCCTGCTTCACATGCTCCAGATTGCGCACGCTGGCTACGATGATCTCGGTCTGGAACTTGTAATTGTTGATAATCGTCGTCAAATCACGCACAAGATCCATGCCCGTCATGCCGATGTCGTCCAGCCTGCCGACGAACGGACTGATGAACGTCGCTCCCGCCTTGGCCGCCATGAGCCCTTGAGCGGCGGAGAATACGAGCGTCACATTGGTTTTGATTCCTTTTTGGGAGAGTGCATGGGTCGTGAACAGGCCGTCTTCCGTCAGGGGGACCTTGATGACGACGTTCGGCGCCCATTCCGCTATTTCCAGCGCTTCCTTGAGCATTTCATCGCTCGTGGAGCCCGTGACCTCGGCGCTGACCGGACCGGATACGATGCTGCAGATTTCCTGCACGACTTCCTTGAATATGCGGCCTTCCTTGGCAACCAGCGTCGGATTCGTGGTCACTCCGTCTACAAGACCCAGCTTGGCGATCCGTTTGATTTCCTCGACATTGGCGGTATCCAAAAAGAATTTCATGCTTCTCCTGCCTCCTGTTCATATGTCCATCCGTTTTTTTACCCTTTCGGCCAAAAAGACAAACCATGAATCCGCCGGCTGTGCCGCCGTCAAGCGCAGCCGGAATGTCCAAAGCCCCGACCTTTAACATGCTCGTCTACACCGGCAGCTTATTCCACCTTTTCCGCCGCCGGGTTCAACTTTTTCAGAGCTTTTTCCTCCGTCCGCTTGAAGCTCGAAAAACTTTCGCCCGGGTCAAGCATACTCCCGACGCCAGCGGCGATTCAAGAGCCTTTATGGAATCTTCATGGAGAGCGGAATGGCTTGCTTATGAGCGGGCATACCGCTGAGAGCAGCTGCAGCGATGAAAGGAAAACCCCTTTCCTCCATCCCGGCGGGAATGGAGAAAAGGGGTTCGAATTATTCTTCCGTCAGCTCCATGAACTGGCGGATGTCTTCGCTGGTCAGCGCGACCGCGCTTTGCCAGAATCCGGCCTGCTGCAGATTCACTCCCAGATGCTTGAGCGCCAGCTCCTCTACGGTCATGCTGCCCGTATCACGGAGAAGGTCGACGTAGCGGGACGCGAAGGAAGGGCCTTCCTCCTTGGCTTTGGCGTACAGGCCTGCGCTGAACAGGTAGCCGAAGGTGTACGGGAAGTTGTAGAAAGGAACATCCGTAATGTAGAAATGAAGCTTCGCAGCCCAAAAATGAGGATGCGCCTCGTCAAGCACGCCGCTGAACGCTTCGCGCTGGGCTTCGACCATCAGTTCGTTCAGGCGCTCGACGGATACTTCGCCGTTGCGGCGCTCTTCGTAGAAGCGGACCTCGAACAGGAGCCGGGCATGGATGTTCATGTAGAACGAAACGCCGTTCTGGATTTTCAGCTCCAGCAGCGACAGTTTTTCTTCTTTGGTCTTCGCCTGCTCGAGCTGGGATTCCGCCACAATCATCTCGGCGAAGGTCGAAGCCGTCTCGGCCACGTTCATCGCATAGTTCTGAGAGAACGCCGGCAGCCCGTCCATGACGTATTGATGGTAGGCATGTCCGAGCTCATGGGCAAGCGTAGACACATTGTCCTCCGTCCCGGAGTAGGTCATGAAGATACGGGTCTGTCCCGTCGCGGGGAACGAGGTGCAGAAGCCGCCAGGACGTTTGCCGGGGCGGTCTTCCGCCTCGATCCAGCCTTCGCGGAAAGCCTTGTCGGCGAACTCGGCCAGCGCCGGGTCGAACTTGGCGAATTGCTCGCGGATCAGGTCGCAGCCTTCCTCGTATGGAATATGCTTCGAAGCACCGCCGATCGGCGCCGTGATGTCATGCCAAGCCAGCTTTTCAAGCCCGAGCAGCTTGGCCTTGCGCTCGAAGTAGCGCACCAGATCCTGCTTGCCTTCGTTGATCGCTCCCCACATGGCATCCAGCGTCGACTGTGTCATCCGGTTGACCTTGAGCGGCTCCTTGAGGACGTCGCTCCAGCCGCGGCGGTCATACAGCTTGAGCCTGAAGCCGGAAATATGGTTCAGCGCATCGGCGCAAAGCTGGGCATGCTCCGCCCATTCGCGCTCCCACTCGGCGAAGGACTCGGCCCGCACGGCACGGTCCGCCTCGAACAAACGGTTGAACATCTGGCCTGCGGAAAGCTCCTTCTCCTGACCGTCCTTGTCCTTGGCGCGGAACTTCGCGCGGGAGACGATGCGGCTGTACAGATTGCCCCAGCCATGGTAGCCGTCGACGGCCAGGTCGGCCGCCAGCGCTTCCAGCTCCGGACTCAGCTTGTCCTTGGCGTTCTGGCGCCGCTCGTTGAGGTAGAAGCGGACCGGAGAGCTCTGTACCCAGCCGTCCCAGATGGAATCCGGAGTGCGGCTGATGAGGTCGTCGAAGCGGGTCAGCGCGATGAGATAGTCGGCTTCCAGGGACTGGATGCGGCCATTAAGAGCGGTAGCCGCTGTATTGTCCACATTTTCCGCCATCAGGCAGCCGACGAAGGAAGCGGCCTCGTGCAGGCGCACCTGGATGGATTGGAGGGTATCCGTCCACTCCTCCAGCTGTTCCGGCCTGGCTCCCGGAACGCCTTCCGAACCGGAAGAAGCCAGCATCGTTTGGCTGATGCGGGCAATGTCGGCCTTCACGCCCTTGAGAACTTCCTCCAGCTCCGGGGATGCGGCTCCCCCTTTGAAAAAGACATCCAAATCCCATGTCAGCGGGTATGTATTGGTTTCCATGGACGGTCTCCTTTCGGCAGGCAGCTGCCCGCCATGGGCTATCCGGCAGAAGCATTCGGTTTGCACCGCCGGCGTTCCCGTTGTATAACTGAATTATATCGCCAATCCGCTCCGACGCGCTACCCTGTTCTGCGGAGACGGAACCGGCCTGAGGAGGCACCGCCATGTCCAGACCCCTGCAGCTGTCAGCCGAAACCGCGGTTCGGCTGGCCAAAGAGCTTAACATTCCGCTGGAGCATCTCATGCATATGCCCCGCCACATTCTGCTTCAGAAGATGGCCGAGCTTGCCAAAAATACGCCGGATACCGCGAACGAGGCGGAATCCGCACCCGATCCGCAGCAAGGCGATACCCATGATCCCGTTTGAAAAGGCGTTGCCTTACGACGTGATGATGAAGGACGTCTATGTAACCTGTCCCTTCTGCGGAACCGACCATGTCCTGCTTCCCTTGAAGCCCGCCGATCTGAAAAGCGTATCTTCCGGAGCCAAAAGGCTGCTCGTATTTCCATGCTGCCACAGCAGGGTCACGCTTGTCGATGCCGACAAGGACTACCTGCTCACCGACACCGATCTTCGCCGCCTTCACTAATTTTGGAAGTCCCTATCAGCCTTGCTGCTGCTCAGGGACTTCTTTTTGCTGTTCAAGTCCGCCGCTCCTGCCTTCAAGCAAAAGAGGCTGGAGTCATTTTGCGCCCAAGCAATGAAAAAAAGGCGCGCCCGTCACCATGACGGGCGAACGCCCTGCTTGCATTTATACAAGGAATGAACCTCAGCCGATAGCCTGCGCTTCATAACCTCCGCTTGTTTGCGGAATGCCCCCCATCATCCATTCAGGCGCATCCTCGTTTCCTTCGCGCACCAGCTGCCACTGGCTGCGGCTTGCCTTGATCATCGCGGCGTCCACAATCCGCTTGTCGTTCACCACTCTGGAGAACCACCACACCGCCTCCTTCCGTTCGCCGAGACGCCTGTGCAGCTCTCCGATCAGGTACATGAGCTTGGCGTCATTGTCCACTTTCTCGGTTTCGTACACCCGCCGATAAGATTCCAGCGCATGCCGGAGAAACCGCATCTCCTGGCCGCTGTCGCCCTCATCCCGGTACAGCCAGGCGATATGATGGAGAAGTCCGGCGATCAAACGATCCTTGTCCTGCGCGGCTACGGCACTGAGCAGGGCCAGCTTGTAGCAGTCCAAAGCCTGGCTGCTCGTGCGCGCACCGCTATAGCTGCGGGGCTGCCACATCCGTCCATACAGGGAATAATAGTTCTCCTTCTGCGCATCGGTAAGGCTGCTCAAGCTGTTCTCCGTCGTTGAAAAGCCGCATTGCGGGCAAACCCGGACAACATAATAGTCGGCATGAATTCCCTTGAAATGAGAACAGAAATCGGTGTCGACCGCTACGGCCCGCTTGAAGCTCGGGCGGACACGGGGTGTCTCGAATCCGTTGCCGCAGCAGGGGCACAGTGCTGCGGTCTGATATAGCGGCTCCATGTGGAGATCATCTCCTTAACTTTCGTTGCCTCCGTCCGAAGCGGTATTGACGAAATGATGGGCAGGTCCCGACAGCCGCTCGAGCACATGGGACTTCAAATCCTCCGGCATGCCGATCTCCTCCAAAGCTCCGCTCATGCAGGCGAGCCAAGCATCGGCATGTTCCTTCGTAATCGCGAAAGGAAGATGGCGGGCGCGCATCATCGGATGGCCGTGCTGGTCGGAAAACAGAGAAGGTCCGCCGAAAAACTGGGTAAGGAATTGGATTTGCTTTTCCATAACCGGCCCGATATCCCGCTGAAACAGCGGAGACAGCAGCTCGTTCTTTTGGACTCTAGGATAAAAGGCCTCCACCATTCTTGCTACGGTCTCATGACCGCCCATCAATTCGTATAGGCTGTTATATCTATTCATCGGCAATAATTGCCTCCCTCATTAGTTCTTTAGTCTTGTTTTCATCTTCTTCACGAAAGCCTTTACATACAAAAAAACGCCCGCTTCCGCGGGCATTTGGAATGTGGTTATAGTAGGATTCTTCAGCTATCGTATTCTTCTTCACCAGGAGCCATAAGGGACTCGCGAATCACATACACAAAAGCACAGACCAGAATGCCGGCGACAATACTCATGTCCATCACTCCAAGCATGGTAAAGGTAATGCTATTGTACCATATCGCCCCGTAAATGCCACCCCTTTTTGCAAGCGTTTTCTAATGATTTTTTTCATCATTTGGATTTTTCCGACTTCTCCACCTTTGCCTTCAGGCTGCCTGCGATTCGGCTTCTGTTTGTCCATCGCTGGTCATATCTTAAAGCAAACCAGGCTTCATAAGGAGGAACGGATCGTTACATGGCAAGAATGCTGCTACACCCCAGTACCGTGACCGCCTTCTGCGCGGCGCTGCTCGCAGCGCTGATGGCCGTTTTTCCCGAACCGGTCCTCCACTCTTCCCTAAGAGGACTAGCCATCTGGTGGGAAGTCCTTTTTCCTGCGCTCTTTCCTTTTTTCGTCATCTCGGAGCTGATGCTCGGCATAGGAATCGTCCACTTCATGGGCAAGCTGATGGATCCGTTCATGCGCCCGCTTTTTCGGATTCCCGGCAGCGGCGGCTTCGTGCTTGCGATGGGCTATCTGTCAGGGTATCCGGTCGGCGCCAGGCTCACCTCCCAGCTGCGGGATCAGCAGCTCCTGACCCGAGTGGAAGGAGAACGGCTCGTCGCCATCACGACGACCTCGGATCCCATTTTTCTGATCGGAGCCGTGTCGGTCGGCTTCTTCCACCAGTCGGCTCTCGCCCCCATTCTTGCAGCCGCTCATTATGGCGGCAGCCTCATCATCGGCGTGCTCATGCGTTTCCACGGTGCCACGGAACCTGAGACAGCCTCCCGAGCCGGAAAGTCCGGTACCGGAAAGCCGCAGCGCGGCCTAAGCGCGGCCTTGAAGGCGATGCACGAAGCAAGGCTGCTCGACGGACGCTCCTTCAGCGTGCTGCTCAAGGATTCCATCGCTTCCGGCCTCAGGCTCATGGTCGTTGTCGGAGGTCTCGTCGTCGTGTTCTCCGTGTTGATGGAACTTCTGCGCCAAGCCTCGGTGCTTGGGGCGCTGGAGCATTTCTTCGCGGCCTTGTTTGTTCGATTCGGCTTGTCCGGCGATATGGCCGCTCCTTTCGTAAGCGGCCTGTTCGAGGTCACTCTCGGCGCCAAGGCTTCCGCCGAAGCCGGAGTTCCGCTCATCCATCAGGCAGCGGCCGCCGCATGGGTGCTTAGCTGGGCCGGTCTGTCCGTCCACGCCCAGATCGCCAGCCTGCTCAGCCATACCGGCTTGCGCTACCGTCCCTTCCTGCTCGCAAGGCTCGCGCACAGCCTTATCGCGACGGCGCTTGTCTATCTGCTGTGGGGGTGGCTCGGACCGGGCTGAAGTGCGTTCGACATTGTTTTCACGCCGGTTTTCCGCTATCATCAGGTTATCCTGTTTGTTTCGGAAGGAGCGCCATTCTTGATCAATTATGTGGTACTCAGCAGAGGCGACCGGTATTCCAATGAATTGACGGAGCGTTTCCACCTGCTGGCTGCGTCACGAGGCTTCGTCCGCAACGACAAGAAGCCGGATACCGTCGTTTCCATTGGCGGGGATGGAACCCTGCTCCATGCTTTCCATACTTATTTGGACCGAGTCGACGACATTGCCTTCGTCGGCGTCCATACCGGCCATCTCGGCTTTTATGCCGACTGGAAGGCCGATGAGATCGAGCAGCTCGTGGAGATGATGGCCGAGCAGAAGCCGCGCATCGTCCGTTACCCCATTGCCCAGATCGAGCTGGATACTCCGGAGGGAGCAACCGGATATTTGGCCTTGAACGAATTCACGCTCAAGGGCGTCGACGGCACTCTCGTCGTGCAGGTCAACATCAACGACGAGCCCTTCGAAACCTTCCGCGGCGACGGCATGGTCATCTCGACGCCGTCGGGCAGCACCGCTTACAACAAGAGCCTCAACGGAGCAGTCATCCACCCGTCCATTCCTTCCCTGCAGCTTGCGGAGATCGCATCGATCAACAACCGCGTCTACCGGACGCTGGGCACCTCGGTCATCCTGCCCGAGCATCACCACTGCGACATCGTGTCCAAAAAGGATCAGAGGCTGCTGCTCACGATCGATCATCTGAGCATCGAGAGGGCCGATATCCGCTCCATCCGCTGCAGCGTCGCTCCTGCCAAGATCAGCTTCGCCCGCTACCGTCCGTTCCCTTTCTGGAACCGCGTGCGCGATGCATTCATCGACTTCAGCGACAACTGAAATCGGACGAGCAGGCAACGATAAAAAAGGATGTTCCCGAAGCACGGCATAGCCGGCTTGCAGGGAACATCCTTTTTTTGACGCTCAGCTGGTCGGAGGCGGTGTCGGAGGCGGAGACGGACGCTTCTTGCTTCCGCCGGACTTCTGCTCCGCTCCCTGGCCTGCGCTCGCCGAGTCGCCGTCGCGGCGGGGATAACCGCCGCTCCTGCCGGAGCGCCGCTTGCCCCCCGACTGATGCTCGCGCCGTTCGCTGCGAGCTTCGGGGGCCGCTTCGCGCGGGCGTTCCGCAG
>NZ_BIMD01000017.1 GCF_004000905.1 Paenibacillus humicus NBRC 102415 | reverse complement strand
CCGAACGGCTTGCCGGCCCAGGGCGGCAAGCCGTTCGGCAAGGCCGGCCTGGAGCAGCGCTTCGGGACCGGCTGCGGCGCCTCCGCGCCCGGCGCCGTAATCGAACGCCACGGGCAGGATGCGGACGGGCACAGTTGGATTCATCATCGGCATTCTCCTCTCGTCGGGTCAGGCAGCCTGCCTTCAGTTCCGCTTGAACAGGTTCCTCAGGACAAAGCCGGCATTTTCGGGGCGCTCCGCGAGCCTCCTGACGAAATACGGATACCACCGCTCTCCGTAGGGCACATAACAGCGGACGGTATAGCCCTCCGCGGCAAGCTGCTCCTGCATGGACATCCTCATGCCGTACAGCATCTGGAACTCGAACGCTCCCCTCGAGACTCCGCGCCGGGCCGCATAAGCCTTGGTCCAGCGGATGATCTCGTCGTCATGCGTGGCCACGGCGGTGTATACGCCGCTGTCCAGCCGCATCCGAATCAGCCGCTTGAAGCTGGCCGCGACCGTATCCGGCTTGGCGAACGCGATCGCCCGGCTTTCCTTGTACGCCCCCTTCACGAGCCTCAGATTGATGCGGGCGTTGCTGAGCTTGCGCACATCCTCGGCGCTCCGGTACAAATAGGCCTGAATGACCGTTCCGGTATTGGTCAGTCCTTCTTTATGCAGCTGGCGCACGATCTCGATCGTGCGTCCCGTATAGGGACTGTTCTCCATGTCCAGCCTCACGAACGCCCCTCTGGCCTTGGCTTCCCTGGCGATCGCCGTGATCCGCTCCCGGCAGGAGGCTTCGTCCAGCGCAAGCCCCATCTGCGTCGGCTTCAGCGAGACGTTGCCGGACAGGCCCTCCTGATGCAGCCGCTGCAGCAGCACAATATAGGCGTCCCGGTAGGCATCCGCTTCTTCCAGTGTCTTGATTCCTTCCCCGAGATGATCCATCGACACCTGAATGCCTTTATCCCGCAATCGGCACGCGGCTGCAACCGCTTCGTCCAGCGTCGTTCCGGCGACGAAGCGGGAAGCTCCAAGCTTCATGCCGACTTTATGGGCGGCAGCCTCCACGGCGCCGTTGCCGGCGAGTCCAAGCAGCACCGAACGATAGATTTTGTTGCCCAATCCCATCTAGCCCTCACCCTCCCTCCGCCGTCGCTTGTGGCGCGAGCGGCTCCAAGTCATGTTCAAGGCCGGTCATGATTATATATAGGCAGAGTGCCCGACACCCATGACTGCAAGCCAAAAGGACATACGGAGGCGAAAGAGATGCTGGAACCGTTCCGCAACGAGCCGCTCACCGATTTCCGCGACGACCGCAGCCGCTCGCTGTTTCATGCGGCGCTCGATGAAGAGCGCGGACGCCAGGGCCAAACCTATCCGCTTCTGATCGGAGGCAAGGAGAGGCTGGAAGGAGATGCCGCAGACTCTCTCAACCCGGCGCGTTATGGAGAGGTGATCGGACGGATCGTCCAGGCGGACCTGCGGCAGGCGGCGGAAGCGGTGGAATCGGCCCACGCCGCCGCAGCCGGCTGGGCGCGGGAGCCGTTCGCCGCAAGGGCGCGGATTCTGTACCGCGCGGCGGCGCTGCTCAGAAGGCGCAAGCACGAATTTTCCGCGCTCATGGTGCTGGAGGCGGGCAAGCCTTGGGGGGAAGCCGACGCCGATACGGCGGAGGCGATCGACTTTCTGGACTATTACGGCCGCGAGGCGGAGCGCATCGGCGCGCCGCAGCCGCTGATCCGCCTGCAGGGAGAAGACAACGAGCTTCTCTACATTCCGCTCGGCACAGGGGTCGTCATTCCGCCGTGGAACTTCCCGCTCGCGATCATGGCCGGCATGACGGCGGCCGCGCTCGTCTGCGGCAATCCGGTCGTGCTCAAGCCGGCGAGTCCCACAGCCGTCATCGCAGCGAGGTTCGTCGCGCTGCTGCTGGAAGCGGGACTGCCGGAGGAGGTCATTCAGTTCGTGCCGGGACCGGGATCGGCCATCGGCGACGCGCTGGTGGATCATCCCCTCACCCGGTTCATCAGCTTTACGGGATCGCTGGAGACGGGACTGCGCATCCACGAGAGAGCATCGCGGCTGGCCAAAGGACAGCGCTGGATGAAGCGGGTCGTCGCGGAGCTAGGCGGCAAGGATGCGATCATCGTGGACAAAAGCGCCGATCTCGAGGCGGCCGCGGAGGCGATCGCAGCTTCGGCGTTCGGCTTTTCGGGGCAGAAATGCAGCGCCTGCTCCCGCGCGATCATCCATGCCGACGTCTATGACCGGGTGCTGGAGGACGTGGTGCGCCGCGCTTCGGGGCTGCGGGTCGGAGATCCGGCCGAGTACGGCACCGACATGGGGCCGGTCATCGACAAGGCGGCTCTGGGCAAGATCGCGGACTATGTGGAGATCGGCAGCGGCGAAGGCAAGATCGTCTGGGGAGGAGGCACCGACGACAGCTTCGGCTACTTTGCCCAGCCGACGATCATCGAGGGGGTGGACCGCAAGGCGAGAGTCGCCCAGGAGGAAATTTTCGGCCCCGTGCTGGCGTTCATCCAGGCGGATGATTATGCCGATGCGCTCGACATCGCCAACGATACGGCCTACGGTCTTACCGGCTCGGTATTTTCCGGCAAGCGCGCGCATCTGGAAGAGGCCCGGCGCTCCTTCCATGTCGGCAATCTGTACTTGAACCGCAAATGCACCGGCGCTCTCGTCGGCGTGCATCCGTTCGGAGGCTTCAATCTGTCCGGCACGGATTCCAAGGCAGGCGGCAGCGATTATCTGCTGCAGTTCACGCAGGCGAAGGCGATATCGGAGAAGCTGTAGGAACCGAGAATGATAGAGGCGGCTGCCGCAGCCCAAAAAGTCCGGACCGTCAGCGGGAAAACCGCTTGTGTCCGGACTTTTTCACATTTTTCAAGCCATGATGGATGGCTCGGATTTTAGGCTTGGAGCAGCCAAAGAGCGGGGACATTCGGAGGCTCCCAGCCCTGGAGCGACGTATGCGGCTGGCGGCATGAATACGTCTTGCCGCCGTAGGTGGCGAGGTCGCCGGTTTTGTAGGCGACGCCCGCAGCCCAAGCCTGCGCGCCGGCGGCATCGGTGGACGCCGTCACGGTGGCGGCGGGGGAGACGTTGCCGGCGGCATCCTTGGCCTTGACCGTGAACGTGTAGGAGGTGCCGGCGGTCAAGCCCGATACGGTAATGCTCGTGCCGGTTACCGCCAGCTGCTGGGTGCCGTAGGCGACGGTGTATCCCGTCACGCCGACATTGTCGGTCGACGCGGTCCAGGACAGAGAAATGGAGGCGGACGTTTTGCCGGTGACGGATAGTCCGCTAGGTGCGGTCGGAGGCGACGTGTCGCCCGAAGCCGCGCTCGTGCGCACATTCAGCGCCGCGCTGGCGGCGGATAGATTGCCGGCGGCATCCTTCGCCTTGACGGTAAACGAATAGCTTGTATCCGGAGCCAGACCGGTGACGACGGCGGAAGTCCCGGACACATTTAGCTGGGCCGAGCCGTAGCTCACGACGTATCCGGTGACGCCTGCATTGTCGGTCGAAGCGCTCCAGGACAGCGACACGCTGGTGGAGGAGATGCCTGTCGACGCCAGATTGGCCGGAGCGGAAGGCGCCTGCGTATCCGGAGCCTGCGGCGCGATTGCGTTCAGATAGGCCCGGTGCTTGGACGAGAACTCGAAGCCGTTGAATTTATCCCAATTAATCGACCAGGTCATCAGGCCGCCGAAGTTCGGATAGCCGGTCGAGCTGCCTCTCGTCTTGTACGAGGACAGCTGCTTGCCCTTGATGAGGGCGTCGAGAGCCGTCTGCACGTCCGCTACCGAGGTGAATCCGCCGCCGGCATTGCCGTTGGCCGGCAAGCCGAGAACGACCTGCTCCTGCTTGAGCGCAGGGAATACCTGGCTGGCGTTTTTGGCGACGGGGAAGCCGGTCAGCAGCATATCGGCCATTGCGACATGGAAGTCGGCGTTGCCCATCGTATGGTATTGGTCGTCAAGGCCGGTGATCGGGCCGGAATTGTAATTTTGCACCTGCAGCCAGTCGAGGATGTCCCGGGTGGCGTCGATGACGGGCAAATAAGCGCCGGCACGGGAGTCGCAGCTGATGCAGCTGCCGCCGTAGAACGAATAGCCGAGCTGAACGAAGAACGTTTCCGGGGCCATCGTCAGAACGAACTTATCGGTTCCGTACTTGCCGTTGATCGACTTCAGGGCGCTGATCAGGTTGACGATGACAGGCGTCGTCGGATTGCGGAAGTCTGAATCGCCGGCGTTCAGATAGAGGGAATGTCCCTCGAAGTCGACGTCGAGGCCGTCAAAGCCGTATTTATCGATGATTCCGGTTACAGAGGACACAAAGGCGTCTCTTTCCGCCGCGGTCGCGAGCTGAACCTGCCCGTTGGCGCCTCCGATGGAGATGAGCACTTTTTTTCCTTTGCTTTTCAAGTAAGCGACATCCGTCTTGAAGTCGGCATCGTTATAGTTGTAAGGCGTGAAGCCGATGATGCCCGTCGCGCTGCCTCCGACCGGCTCCGCGAAGGAAACGTTGACGACGTCGAAGTCCGGCGAGACGTCGCGCAGGCGGATGAAGCCGGAGCCGTTGTCGAAGTTGTGCCAGTAGCCGACGACTTTGTAGCCTCCTGCAGGAGCGGCCGAGGCGCGGGACGGAAAAGCGGCCATGCTCAGGATCGACGCCGCCAGGACGGCTAGGCAGAGCCAGGCGGCCAGCAGCGGTCTTCGCGTCGTGGAAGATGGATAAGCGTACATGATGAAACCTCCTCTAAAGGATTTGGGATGTCGGAAAACGGGCTTAGCGCCGCTTCGGTCAAGCGGCTGAACCTGCTCGCGGGCTGCCTGTTTCGGCAGCCGGACCAAGCCTCCTTTCGCAGGGATTGGAACAAGGGGAGACGATGCGTCTTCGGTGCAGAGTCCTTGACGCTGATTCTATTATCAGGGGCGCTGGCTGCCGGCAGAAGGGAGAAGTTACGATCGTGCAGGGGCTAATTTCCTCTTGGAATGCATGGAGAGGCGTCCAAGCATTCCTGGGACAGGCCCGGCGCGGGCTGTCGGGTGCGCTTCCAAACGCATCGGCGGTTGTGGTACGATAGCAGGGCAAATGGGCGGCGGAAGCCGTTAGAAGCAGGAGGGGCAGGCACGAATGAGAGTAATCGCGGGCGAGGCCAAGGGCAGGCCGCTGAAGGCGGTGCCGGGCATGAATACGCGTCCGACGACCGACAAGGTGAAGGAAGCCGTGTTCAGCATGATCGGCCCTTATTTTGAAGGGGGATGGGCGCTGGACCTGTTCGCCGGCACGGGAGGCCTCGGCATCGAGGCGCTGAGCCGCGGCATGGACAAGGCGGTCTTCGTCGACCAGGACCGGACGAGCATTGCGGTCGTCAAGGCCAATGTGGAGGCGGCAGGCATGTCCGGGCGCGCCGAAATATATACGAACGACGCCGGAAGGGCGGTCAAGGCGCTCGCGAAGCGGGGAATAGCTTTTGCGGCCGTATTCCTGGATCCGCCTTACCGGCTGACCCATATGGATGCGCAGATGATGGAGCTGCAGGAGCGTCGGCTGCTCGCTGACGATGCGGTGATTGTGGTGGAGCACGACGCAGGGCATGCATACCCCGAAGTCATCGGCGGCTGCCAACAGACGAGAAGAGTGCAATATGGCGAGACGGCCGTGACCGTATACCGGTATCGGCCCGAACAGACGGAGGTTGCGGATGCAGATGGGAACTAATTCGGGCGGTACGCAGGACGGCTTGAAGGAAGAGGACGGATTGATCCTTAGCGGCAGGGTGGCTGTCTACCCGGGAAGCTTCGACCCCGTCACATGCGGGCATCTCGACATCATCCAGCGGGCGGCCAGGCAATTCGATACGGTTATCGTGGCCGTTCTGAACAACACGAGCAAAAACCCGCTGTTCTCCGTCGAGGAGCGTCTCGAGCTGCTGGCGGAGATCACCCGTGACATCCCCAACGTGGAGATCGACAGCTTCCGCGACCTGACCGTCCGCTTCATGCGCTCGCGTGGAGCGCGCACGATCGTGAGGGGCATCCGGTCGGTGACGGACTTCGAATACGAGCTGCAGCTGGCGTCGATGAACCATCAGCTCGACGGCGACATCGAGACGATCTTCATGATGACGAATCCCAAATACTCGTATCTCAGCTCCAGCATCGTCAAGGAGATCGCCCGCTTCCATGGAAGCGTCAAGGATCTCGTTCCGCCGGAAGTCGAGAGGGAGCTTGAACGCAAATACGCAGACCGGCAGCCTTGAGCGGCCGGTCTGTTGCCGCTAGGCTCGGCGGCGCAGTCCGCGGACGGCGGCCGAGAGAAGGAGCAGGGCTGCCAGAACGACGGCCCAGGCTGCGGCGGAATAAGGCAGGGACGGCCAGAGAGAAGCCGGAAGAGCTTGCTCCCAGCCGGATATGCCGGGAATGAGGAAGGCTGGACGCGCGGATGAAACGGCCGTCTCGGCATAGGAGGCCAGCGCGCTCAGCGGTATCCATAACACGAGCGTCAAGCCGGCGGCGATGGCGGAGGCGAGCAGCCGGGCTCCAGCCAGCGGGAGCAGCCGCAGTCCGGTGCCCGACGACGTTCCGGCCGCTTGGAGCAAGGAGCAGAGCCCGCCCCACGAGAGCGCTGCGGCGATGGCTGCCGTCTGCAGCAGGGAGGACGGCTCGGGAGCGTGCCAGCTGGCGAGGGCGTTCGTGCCGAGATGGACTTCCGCGAGCGAGATCAGGAGCGGCCCTTGAACGGCTTCGGGAAGAAAAGGCTGCAGCAGCCGGATGACGACGGCGGCCAGAATGATGAGTCCGCCGGCGTTCATGAGCTGCTGCACGGCGCCGGCGACGCCGTCGCCCAAAGCTTTGCCGAAGGACCGGCCGTCCCGCTTCCTGCCTTCTTCCATGGCGAGCACAATGCGCCAGGCCGCTCCTTTGCCGCCCTCCGCCTGGGCTTGCTGCTCCAACAGGGGGACTGCCGCAGGTTTCCGGATTCCGATGCTGACGATCATGCCGGCGATGAGGCTGGACAGCCACAGCACGGGTATGAGCATGAGCCCGAACCGAGGCTGATGGAGGAAGCCGGCGCCGACGACAACGATGACGAAGAGCGGATTGGGGAGATGGGCGGCGGCGAGCAGCCGCTGTCCTTCCGAGCGCGTCAGGCGTCCGCTGGACACAAGCGAAGCCGCTGCCTGGGCTCCGGCAGGGAAGCCTCCGGTCCAGCCTTGGACGAGGCCCCAGCCTGCCGCTCCGGGAAGCCGAAGCAGCCTTGTCGTCAGCGGAGCCAGCATGGCTCCGATGGCGTCGACGAGGCCAAAGGCGAGCATCAGCTCGGCCAGCACGAGGAAAGGCAGCAGCGAGGGGAAGACGAAGTTCCACCAGAGGGACAGGCCGGAGAGCGAGGCTTGAAACGCTTCGGACGTTCCTCCGACGATGGCTGCGACGAGCAGGACGGCGGCGCAGGCGGTTAGCAGGGTACGCAGCATGAGGGAGCCTCCTAGCGGAATGGAATGGTCTGCCGATGGTTGTCCGCGTACAAACGGTACCTAACTATACGCCTCGCGCGGACAGGTTAGAACGTCCGCGCCCATGCCTGGAAGGGCCGGTCTCCTCGGGGGCGCCTCGCTGCCCGCAGCTGCGATCAACAAGAAGGAGGCTTTGCTCCATGCGCTCCAAATCAGCCCCAATGCCGGACGGCCCATTGCCGGACGCCGGATCCCGGGGGCAATCATCGGGAGCCGCCCGCAGGCTGCTGACGCTTGCCGCTTTAGGCGCGGTCCTGCTGCTTTGCGCCGTGCCGCGTCCCTATTACATCGTGAAGCCGGGCTTTGCGCTGGATGCGGCCGAGCTGCTCCCGCCGGGCCAGTCAGGGAGCGGCAAGGGGAGCTGGCTGTATACCGCCATCCGGGTCGATGATGCCAGCGCCGCCGAAGCGGCGGCCGCTTGGCTTTTCAAGGGCAGTCGGGTGATGGAGAAGAGGGCTTTGCTGAGGGGCGAGTCCGAGGCCGATTACATGGCCGGCATGAAGCTGGTCATGGAAGCGTCCCAAGCCGACGCCGCCGAGGCTGCATACCGGCTGTCCGGCGTTTCTTATCTCCGCATCCCGGAGAAGGCCGTCGTTCTGGAGGGGGGCCGCTTGGGTAGAGGGGCGGAGCTCGCGGCGGGCGATCTCGTCGCGAGCTGCGCCGGAAGTCCCGTGAAATCCTTGTCCGGTCTGGCTGCCTGCCTGGATGCCGCTGGCGGAGGCGTCGTCATGGAGCTTGCGCGCGGTTCGCGGACAATTGCCGTTCATGTGGATATGAACCGCGACGAACTGGGCGCGTATGCCGAAGGACTGAAGCGATTGGCTGCCGGCAAGGAGCCGCAAGCCGGAACGGAAGCTGGAACGGAAGCCGAAAAAGCGCCCGCTGCAAATGCAGCGGGCGCTCCGACATGGGGAGAACTGCGAGTCATCGAAGACGGGGAAACCGGACTCCCGCTGGAATGGAAGGAAGCCTCCGCCGGCGGGCCGTCCGCAGGATTGATGATGGCGCTGGCCGTGTACGATCGCCTGACGGCGGGAGACGGCACCGGCGGCCTGAAGGTTGCCGGAACCGGAACGATGTCGCCGGACGGCTCGGTCGGAGCTGTCGGCGGCGTCGCCCAGAAGGTCGCAGCCGCAGCGGCTGCCGGAGCCGATCTGTTCCTCGTCCCTCCGCAGGAGAGGCGAGAGGCCGAAGCGTCGGCGCTGCGGCTGCAAACGCGGATGAAGATCGCCGCGGCCGCGACGCTGGAGGCTGCGGCGGAAGCTGTCGCCGCGCAGGCGGCGCTGCGGGAGCAGTCCTTTTTCCCGTGACCGGCAGTTTTCCAAGAAGGATGGTTCGGCGACCCTTTCGTTCCGCTCCGTGCTGAATGAGCGGAACGAAGGCAGCTCACTCCAGACGGACGGGAGGCTCGTAATAGTCGCGGAACAGCTCTTTCGGCCCTGGCGGGGCCATTCCGCCGCGGCCGGCGGAAGCGTACACCGCTGTCGCCCGCACGTCCAGCTCCAGCATGGAGAGCCCTTGCGGAGCTCTGGCCGCGCTGAGCAGAACGGGAGCCGAAGCGGAGCGCCTCATCCGGGCCAGCAGCTCCCGGCCCTTGGGGGTGAAGCCGAGCACGCGGATGTAGCCAGGCCCTCCGTTCAGCCGCTCGGGAGACAGCTCATCCTTGCGCAGGTCCAGCAGCACGCCGAGGAGGGCGCGCTGGAGCCGGGTTCTCGTGTAGCGCTTCGTTTTCATCGCCTGCAGCAGCGCCTCCATGCCGGCGGCAGGCAGCTCCCGGAGGCTTGACAGCAGGCGATGCTCCAGTCCTTCGCCCATGCCGAGGATGCCGGCGAGCGAAGCGGGCGCACCCGTCAGGATCCGGTGCAGCAGCTGGGGAAAATAATCGTCCCAGGAGCGCGGAGCGTTTCCTTCCTGCCATTGTTGCTCCAGCACCTCGATCGTACCGGGAGGCACGAACGGCGCAAGCGAGGAAAGGCTGCTCCCTTCCGACAGCTTCTTGCGCAGGGCGGTCGCGCTTGCGATGGAGCCGGATTCCGCTACCGGATCGTGGTAGCCGGCTCCTTCGCGGCGGATCGTAAGCGGCTCCATCCGTCCCTTGAGCCGCCGCAGGGCGATCAGGTAATGAAGGCCGAGCGTCTGGTTCGGAAGCGCAAGCTCCTCCGGAGACAGTCCCAGATCGGCGGCGTCACCGGACCGGGCCATATACTCCATCAGGGCGGAGGAATACGCGGAAGGATAAGGCGCGCCTTCTCCGAGACGATGCCGCAGCAGGGCGCGGAATTCGTCCGGCTCGTCCGCCAGCAGGCCGGCTGCGCGGCTCAGCGGCTCAAGCCTGCCGCTCTCGCTGCCGAAGCAGAACGCGTCGACGACGCCGGTCGACTCCAGCACCGCGACGGCCCCGTGCGCGAACCATTCGGCAGGCTGCACGGAATAGGCGAGCGGCAGCTCCAGCACGAGGTCGCAGCCTCCCAGCAGAGCGGTGCGCGCCCGCGCCCACTTGTCCATGAGCGCGGGTTCGCCGCGCTGCAGGAAATGGCCGCTCATGACGGCGACGACGGCATCGGCGCCCGCCGCTTCTACGGATTTTTGCAAATGATAGGCATGGCCGTTGTGAAAAGGGTTATACTCGACGATAAGACCAGCTGTGCGCATATTACACCTCGACAAATCGGCAGATTTCCGCTTTACTATAGCATGAAATGTCCCGAGCGGTAATCGGAGGGCTTTTGGTTGACAAATGGTTCCCGCGCTCGATATAATAAATTTTGTTTGTTTGGAGTGATCTTATGGAATTTCGTGTTATGGAAGTTGTTTCCAAAGGGGTCGAGCACAGCTTCAACGAAGAGCTGGACATGCAGGAGCTTTTGGGCGACCGCAAGGACGTCCTGTCCGCTAGTCCGCTTCGCGCCAGCCTTGCCGTCCGTCCTTTCGACGGGACCGCGCAGGTAAGCGGAGAGCTTAGCGCCGATCTCAAAATGGCTTGTTCCCGATGCCTGGAGCCGGCCGAGGAGCATATCGTCATTCCGATCGAAGAACGGTTTGCCCATGTATCCGCGGCGAAGGACATCAACGAGGACGAAGATCTCATCATCGTGGAAGAGGACAAGGTCGACCTGAGGCCTTATGTCGAGGGAACCATGCTTCTCTATCTTCCGATGTCTCCACTATGCAGCGACGACTGCAAGGGGCTTTGTCCGGATTGCGGGATCAATCTCAACGAGCAATCATGCGGCTGTTCCCAGGATGTGATCGATCCGAGGTTCGAGGCGCTTAAGAAGCTTCTGGAGTAGGACTTGGCATGATTGTCGGCGGAAGCCGCCCATTCTTTTAAGGAGGTGTTAGACAATGGCAGTACCACAACGTAGAACGTCCAAAACCCGCCGCGACAAACGCCGCACGCACTTCAAGCTTGCAGTGCCGGGCATGGTGAAATGCGAGCAGTGCGGAGAGCTCAAGCTGGCTCACCATGTTTGCAAAGTATGCGGATACTACAAAACCAAAGAGGTTATTTCCCAGTAGTCTCTTGCCGTTCCCGTCACGGGAACATTTTCGAAGCGCTCCGCCTCCGTGGCGGAGCGTTTTTTATTGCCCGGAATAGGCGACGCCCGGCTTGAAGACCGTCAGGCGGCAGGGTGCGGGGAGTCCATTGCGACCATCGGCGATTTTCTATATACTGAATTGGTACCAGGTGTTAAAAATGAGACGGTCGAAGGTGGTGGCGGTATCGAGCGCCTGCCGAAGAAGCAGCGGCACCAGCAGCTGCTGGGCCTGTTGGACGACAATCCGTTCGTCACGGATCGGGAGCTGACCAGGCTGCTTAGAGTAAGCATACAGACGATCCGGCTGGACCGGATGGAGCTCGGCATTCCGGAGCTGCGCGAGCGGATGAAGCTGATGGCCGAGCGCTCCTACGATGCCGTTCGTTCGCTTCCGCTGGACGAGGTCATCGGCGAGATCGTCGATCTGCAGCTCGACAAAAGCGGAATTTCCCTGTTCGAAATCGGCGAGGAGCATTCGTTCTCGCGGACCGGCATTGCGAGGGGCCATCATATTTTCGCCCAGGCCAACTCTCTTGCCGTCGCCGTGATCAACGACGAGATCGCTTTGACGGCTACCGCCGACATCCGTTTTCTCCGGTCCGTCCGGCTGGGGGAGAAATGCATCGCCAAAGCTTACGTCCGCTCCAATACAGGGCAGCGGAGCAAGGCGAAGGTGGAGGTATTCTCCTATGTCGGAGACGAGATGGTGTTCGAAGGCCATTTCGTCATCCATCGTTCGGGGGGAGAGGCGGCCGCGCCAGAAGGAGGAGAATAGCGTGAGAATTGCCATCGATGCGATGGGAGGCGACCATGCGCCTGCCCAGATCGTGCTGGGCGCGCTGGAAGCGGCCCGTCAGTGGCCGGATACGGAAATCCTGCTTGTGGGGGATGAGGCTGCGATCGAGGCTGCCCTTGACGGGCAGTCGGCGGCCAACCTGACGGTCCTGCATGCATCCGAGAAAATAGACAGCGACGAAGAGCCGGTAAAAGCGGTCCGCCGCAAAAAGGACGCCTCGATGGTGGTGGCCGGACGGATGCTGAAGGAAAAATCCGTCGATGCCATGCTGTCGGCCGGCAATACGGGCGCTCTGATGACAACAGGCCTGCTTGTCGTCGGCCGCATGCCCGGAATCGAGCGGCCTGCGCTGACGACCGTGCTGCCGACGATGGACAATGTAGGCGTGCTCGCTCTGGATCTCGGCGCCAATATGGATGCCAAGCCCGAGCATCTGATGCAGTATGCCGTGATGGGGAGCATTTACCGCTCCAAGGTCGAAGGCATCGAGCGGCCGCGTGTCGGGCTGCTCAACGTCGGCACCGAAGCTTCCAAGGGCAACGAGCTGACGAAGGCGGCCTACGGCTTGATCGAGGCGGCGCCCGTTCATTTCATCGGCAACGTGGAATCCAGGGACGTCATGCAGCGCAACTGCGACGTCATGGTCTGCGACGGATTCGCCGGCAATATATTGCTCAAGACGATGGAGGGCACGGCAGGCGCCGTCATGAAGGAGATCAAGGGAGCTTTCACGAAGTCCCTGATGACGAAGCTTGCCGCAGCCATCATGATGCCGGGGCTCAAGGGCCTTCGCGACAAGATGGACTACTCCCATCACGGAGGAGCACCGCTTCTCGGCTTGAACGGCCTAGTCGTCAAATGCCACGGCTCCTCCAATGCGGCCGCCGTCAAGAACGCGGTCCGGCAAGCCCGGACTGCGCTGCAAGCCGGCCTTATCGAGACGGTAGCCGCGGAAATCAGCGGAAAAGAGGACTTATCATGAATCTAATCCCAGTCGGTATTATCGGTACGGGCAAATACGTTCCGGAACGAGTGTTGACCAATAAAGAGCTCGAGCAGATGGTGGAGACGAACGACGAGTGGATCGTCACCCGCACCGGCATGCGGGAACGCCGCATCGCGGCGCCGGAGCAGGCGACCTCCGATCTCGCCTACGAGGCTTCCGTCAAGGCGCTTGACAGCGCGGGCATTACGGCGGAGGACCTGGACTTGATCGTGGTTGCGACCATTACCCCGGACATGTTCTTCCCGTCCACGGCCAGCCTGCTCCAGGATCGGCTCGGCGCCAAGCGCGCAGCCGCGTTCGACCTGTCCGCCGCATGCTCGGGCTTCATCTACGGCCTGGCGACGGCAGCCAACATGGTTGCAACCGGCATGTACAAGAACGTGCTCGTCGTCGGGGCCGAATGCCTCTCGCGGATTACGGATTACACGGACCGCAATACATGCATCCTGTTCGGCGACGGAGCGGGCGCTGTCGTGCTCGGCGAAGTGCCGGCCGGCCGCGGCTTCAAGTCCTTCGATCTCGGCTCGGACGGCTCCGGCGGCCATCTGCTCAAGATTCCCGGAGGCGGCTCGCGCATTCCGTCTACGGCGGAGTCGGTGGAGCAGAAGCATCATTTCCTCAAGATGGCCGGAAACGACGTCTTCAAGTTCGCTGTCCGGGTCATGGGCGCCGCGGCCGACGACGCTCTGCGCAAAGCCGGCCTGACCAAGCAGGACATCGACCTGCTCATTCCGCACCAGGCCAACATCCGCATCATCCAGGCGGCGCTGAACCGGCTCGACCTGCCGGAGGAGAAGGCCGTCATCAACCTCGACCGCTACGGCAATGTGTCCGCCGCATCGATTCCGCTTGCCCTTTGCGACGCCGTCGAGCAAGGCCGGGTATCCGAGGGAGACACGCTGCTTATGGTGGGCTTCGGCGGCGGCCTTACCTGGGGAGCGGCGGTCCTGGTCTGGTAAGCAGGCCCTTCAGGCGAATTTCCGTGAAGGAAACCATTTGATCGGAGGAGCATCTTTGAGCAAAATCGCATTCGTATTTCCGGGGCAGGGAGCACAGGCCGTCGGCATGGGACGGGATCTGTACGAATCCAACGCCCGCGCCAAAGCCGTCTTCGACGAAGCCGACGCGGCACTGGGCTTCCCGCTGTCCGATATTATCTTCAACGGTCCTGACGAGGCTCTCAAGCAGACGGCCAACACGCAGCCCGCGCTGCTGACGACGAGCGTTGCCTTCCTGGAAGCATTCAAGGAAGCCGGCATTTTGCCGGCTTACGCCGCGGGCCACAGCCTGGGCGAATACAGCGCGCTGGTGGCCGCAGGCTCGCTCGGCTTCGCCGATGCGGTCCGCACCGTCCGCGCGAGAGGCGAGTTCATGGAGCAGGCCGTTCCTGGCGGACAGGGCGCCATGGCGGCCGTTCTCGGCGCCGAGCGCGGACCGCTCGCGGATCTGTGCGCTTCAATCTCGGCCGAAGGCAGACCGGTGGAGCTGGCCAACGTCAACTGCCCGGGACAAATCGTCGTGTCGGGCAGCGCAGAGGGCGTTGCGGCAGCTGTAGAGAGGGTCAAGGAGGCCGGAGCCAAGCGGGCGATTCCGCTCGAAGTGAGCGGCCCCTTCCATTCTTCCCTGATGAAGCCTGCAGCTGCGAGGCTGGCCGAGGTTTTGGAGCAGGTCGAGATCAAGGACGCTCAGTACCCTGTCGTCGCCAATGTGAACGCGGCAGCCGTACAGGCGGCCGGCGACATCCGCAGGCTGCTCGTGGAGCAGGTCTATTCTCCCGTACTGTGGGAAGATACGGTCCGGATGCTGATCGCCGAGGGAGTGGACACATTCGTCGAGATCGGATCGGGAACCGTTCTGGCCGCGCTCATCAAGAAGACGGACCGCGGAGCTCGCGTCATCGGCGTGAACAGCGCCGATTCGCTTGCGGCCGCGATCCAGGAGCTTGCCTAGAATACAGCTTGCGCCAGGCTCATGCCTGCGCCGGCAGCATCAGCAGTCATTCAGATAGGAGGAACACGCCATGTTTGCAGACTTGTCGGGCCGCACGGCCCTCGTGACAGGCGCTTCCCGCGGCATCGGCCGCGCGATTGCGATCGCCCTGGCAGAAGCCGGCGCCGACGTCGCGGTCAATTATTCCGGCAGCGAGGCGGCGGCGGCGGATACGGCAGCCGCTATCGAAGCCCTCGGCCGCAAAGCGGTGATCCTCAAAGCCAACGTAGGCAAGGCCGCCGAGTTCGACGAAATGGTCAAGTCCGTCCTGGACGCCTTCGGAAAGCTCGACATCCTCGTCAACAACGCCGGCATCACGCGCGACAACCTGATCATGCGGATGAAGGAAGAAGAGTTCGACCAGGTCATCGAAACGAATCTGAAGGGCGTCTTCAACGGCATCAAGGCCGTTACCCGTCCGATGATGAAGCAGCGTTCCGGCCGGATCATCAACATCTCTTCCGTTGTCGGTGCGATGGGAAATCCGGGCCAGGCCAACTACGTCGCCGCCAAGGCCGGAGTCATCGGCCTCACCAAGTCCGCCGCCCGCGAGCTGAGCTCGCGCGGAATTACGGTGAACTGCATCGCTCCGGGCTTCATCGAGACGGAAATGACGGACAAGCTTCCCGAGGATGTCAAAGGATCCATGATGGGCGGCATTCCGCTCGCCCGTCTCGGCAAGCCGGAGGACATCGCGGCCGCCGTCCGTTTCCTGGCGTCGTCCGAGGCTTCCTATATGACCGGCCAGACGGTGCATGTCGACGGCGGCATGTACATGTAATGACGGCACTCGGGAAATGATAAGTCGCTGCCGGCGATCGGCGGGCATTCCACGCGCCTGGCGGGACGGGACAAGCCGATGGACCGGGGCTGTCCTGGCCTTCCGGGCGGAAAGCGGCCGCCGGCGGCAAGGAAACGTTTGCGGTCTGGCATTTTAAATTGGATTCTCGTATAATACCATGGAGGAGGTGAACCGGATGTCCGAAGTAGTGGATCGCGTCAAACGCATCGTAGTGGATCGTCTTGGCGTAGACGAGGCGGAAGTTACCCTCGAAGCTTCTTTCAAGGATGACCTCGGCGCTGACTCGTTAGACGTCGTTGAACTCGTCATGGAGCTTGAAGATGAATTCGACCTGGAAATCTCTGATGAAGATGCGGAGAAAATCACGACGGTGGGAGAAGTAGTCAATTACATACAATCTCATACGTAATTGTCCACGAGAGTCCCGTTTCACGACGGGACTTCTCTCTTCATCACCGCAAGATTATCCCGCGGCCCCTTCAACCCGTTTGATCGGCGGCCATTCTCTCCCTGATTCTCCAAACGTCATCCGCACATGCGCTCGTCCCGGATCGGGACCGAGGCGCCATATCCGAACTCACTAACCTGCATGCTGCAGCTGCGATGGACAGGCCCGCTACCAAGCGGCGCACGGCCCGTATGCTGATGGATAGATATGTTTGCAAGACGGCGCAAGACGTGCCGTCCACATTGCCGTTCTCCGAGGTGAATTGAATGAATAAACGAGTGGTAGTAACAGGCTTGGGCGTATTGACCGCCCTTGGCGACAACAAAGAGCAGTTCTGGGGCAGCCTGATGGAAGGCAAATCCGGCGTATCGGAGATCGAATCATTCGATATCTCCGAATATCCGACCAAGATCGCGGCCGAAATCAAAGGCTTCGACCCGGAGAGCTACGGTCTCGACCGGAAAGAAGCGCGCCGCATGGACCGCTTCGTCCAGCTGGCTGTCGTGGCGAGCCTCAAGGCTGTCGAGGATGCCGGCTTGCGCATCGGCGAGAACAGCGATGCCGAGCGCACGGGCGTCATGGTCGGCTCCGGCATCGGGGGCCTCGGCACCTGGGAGGACCAGCACAGCGTGCTGCTGGAGAAAGGGCCTAAGCGGGTCAGCCCGTTCTTCATTCCGATGATGATCGCGAACATGGCTTCCGGCCAAGTATCGATGGCGACCGGCGCCAAAGGTCCCAATACGACCGTCGTAACGGCATGCGCGACAGGAACCCATACGATTGGGGATTCGTTCAAGATGATTCAGCGCGGCGACGCCGACGTCATGATCTGCGGCGGCGCGGAATCCACGATCCGCCCGATGGCGATGGCCGGCTTCTGCTCCATGCGCGCCATGTCGGTGCGCAATGACGAGCCGCAGAAGGCGAGCCGTCCGTTCGATGTCGACCGCGACGGATTCGTCATGGGCGAAGGCGCAGGCGTCCTTATCCTGGAATCGCTGGAGCATGCCGAGGCGCGGGGCGCCCATATCTACGCCGAAGTGATCGGATACGGCATGAGCGGAGACGCCCATCATATGACGGAGCCGGATCCGGACGGAGCGGCACGCTGCATGAAGATGGCGCTCCGCGACGCGAAGCTGGAGCCGGAGAGCATCGATTACATCAATGCGCACGGCACGTCGACGCCGGTCGGCGACAAGTCCGAGACGACGGCGATCAAGAATACGTTCGGAGAGCATGCCTACAAAGTCGCCGTCAGCTCCACCAAGTCGATGACGGGACATCTGCTCGGCGCCGCAGGCGGCGTTGAGGCGGTCATCCTGGCGCTGACGCTGCAGAACGGCGTCATCGCTCCGACGATCAACCTCAACAATCAGGATCCGGAATGCGATCTGGACTACGTGCCCAACGTTCCGCGCCAGGCGGATGTCCGCACGGCGTTGTCCAACTCCTTCGGATTCGGAGGCCACAACGCGACGATCATCATGAAGAAATATGAAGCGTGAGCGATTTCAGGACCTGCAGCGCCAGCTAGGCTTCACCTTCGCCAAGCCCCAGCTGCTGAGACAGGCTTTCACGCATACTTCCTACGTGAACGAACACCGCGATGCCGTAACCGAAGACAATGAACGGCTCGAATTCCTGGGCGACGCCGTGCTTCAGCTGCTCGTGTCCGAGCATCTGTTCCAGACTTATCCCGAGCGCCCGGAAGGAGATCTCACCCGGATGCGGGCGGCGATCGTCTGCGAGCCTTCGCTGGCCAGATTCGCCGAGCGGCTTGATTTCGGCTCGTTCGTCCGTCTGGGCAAAGGCGAAGAGCAGCTTGGCGGCAGGCAGCGCCCTGCGCTGCTGGCCGATCTGTTCGAAGCGTTTGTCGGATCGCTTTATTTGGACGCCGGGGTCGACACGGTCAGGGACTTTCTCCGCCGGGTGATGTTCGCCCGGCTGGAAGGCAACGAGGGCCTCTCCGGCAAGGATTACAAGTCCAAGCTGCAGGAGCGCGTGCAGAATCTTTCCCTTGGCGGCGTTGAATACCGCGTTGCCGAGGAGCGCGGTCCGGCCCATGACCGGGAGTTCGTCGTTCATGTCCACGTCGGCGAGGAGATTCGCGGGCGCGGCATTGGACGCACCAAGAAGGAAGCGGAGCAGAAGGCCGCCGAGGAAGCTTGGCAGGCAGTTTCGGAGCCGCAGGCCGATTAGCACCGCCAGCCATCCAGAGCCCGGCACCGTCATTTCAGGTGCCCGGGCTTTTTTTATTTCCCATGGAAGGATTCGACGCGCCAAGCACGCTGACCAGCCGCCCTGCCGTATGGTACAATAGCCACAAGAGGTGAACCGCTACCCATGTTGTTGAAACGGATTGAATTATCGGGCTTCAAATCCTTTGCGGACAAAACCGAAATGGAGTTTGTTCGCGGCATTACCGCCGTCGTCGGGCCTAACGGCAGCGGCAAGAGCAATATTTCCGACGGCATCCGGTGGGTGCTCGGCGAGCAGAGCGCCAAGAGCCTCCGCGGCGGCAAGATGGAAGACATCATCTTCGCCGGAAGCGACGCCCGCAAGGCGGTCAATTACGGCGAGGTCTCGCTGACGCTGGACAACTCCGACGGCACGCTGTCGCTCGAGCATCAGGAGGTGACGGTGACCAGGCGCGTGCACCGGAGCGGCGACAGCGAATATATGATCAACCGCCAGTCCTGCCGGCTCAAGGATATTACGGAGCTGTTCATGGATACGGGCATCGGCAAGGAAGCCTATTCCATCATCGGGCAGGGCCGCATCGAGGAAATCCTCAGCACGCGTTCGGAGGACCGGCGCGGCATTTTCGAGGAAGCCTCCGGCATCGTGAAGTACAAATCCCGCAAGCGGGAAGCCCAGCGCAAGCTGGACGACACCGAGAGCAACCTGCTGCGCATCTACGACCTCGTCTCGGAGCTGGAGGATCAGGTCGAGCCGCTGCGGGAGCAGTCGGAGCGGGCGATCCAGTTCAAGGCGCTCAAGGAAGAGCTCAAGAGCAGCGAGATCGGCCTGTACGTCCATCAGATCGATCAGGTGCATCAAGGCTGGAACGAGAACAACGCCAAGCTCGAAGTTCTCCGCAAGGAGGAGCTGGAGCTGTCCTCGGTCGTCAGCAAGCATGATGCGCTGCTGGAGAAGGACCGCATGCAGCTGCGCGAGCTGGAGTCGCAGCTGGAGGAGCTGCATGCGGTTATGCTGCAGTACAGCGAGGACTACGAGAAATGCGAAGGATACGGCGAGGTGCTCAAGGAGCGCCGCCGCAACCTCGACGGCAACCGCGTCCAGCTGGAGCAGTCGCTGGAATCGCTGCGCGGCCGCCAGGAGCAGATGGCCGCGGAGGAAGAGGAGATCCGGGCCAAGGCAAGCGCCTTGGAGGCTGTCCTCATCGATCTCCGCAGCCGAATGCAGGGAGAAGAAGGCCGCCTGGCGGGAGTCGCCGGAGGCATTTCGACCGAAGCGGGCGAATCGCTCAAGGGCGAATTGCTGGAAGTGCTGAGCACGATGGCCCAGCTGCGCAACGAAATCCGCTATTCCGAGCAGCAGAAGGAATCGCTCCAGCGCCGAATGGACCGCCTTGGCGGCGAAGAGGGCAAATGGCAGGAGAATTCGGAACGGCTGGAGAGCCGCAGGGCCGAGCTTGAGCTGTCGCTCAAGCGGACGGTGCAGGAGCTGGAGTCCGTTCGGAACCAATACATACAGCAATCCCAGCGGCTGCAGGAGATTCAGCGTCTGCAGGAGGAAGCCGGCGCCGCCTTGCGCAAATGGGAGCAGCGGCTGGAGGCGCTCACCTCGCGCCGGGATACGATGAAGGAAATGCAGGATGCGCTCGACGGCTTCATGCACGGCGTCCGCGAGGTGCTCAAGGCTGCGCGGCGCTCTTCCGGAGGACTCGAGGGCGTGCACGGCGCCGTCGCCGAGCTCGTCCGGGTGCCGCAGCGGATCGAGACCGCCGTCGAGACGGCACTGGGCGGAGCGCTGCAGCATGTCGTCATGCAGGACGAACGGACGGCGCGCGCGGCGATCGCTTTCCTGAAGCAGCGTCAGCTGGGACGGGCGACGTTCCTTCCCCTGGATGTCATCAAGGGGAGATCGGTTCCGGAGCAGGACAAGCGCCAGGCCGCATCGATGGAAGGCTACATCGGCGTTGCCGCCGAGCTGGTCGGCTGCGAGCCGCGGTACGAGAATATCGTGAACAATCTGCTCGGCAACGTGCTTCTGGCCGAGAATCTGGAATGCGCCAACCGGATCGCAGCCCGCTGCGGCTACCGCTTCCGCGTCGTGACGCTGGAAGGCGACGTCGTCAATGCCGGCGGCTCCATGACCGGGGGCAGTCTCCAGAAGAAAGGCGCAAGCCTGCTCGGCCGCCAGCGGCAGATCGAACAGCTCGACATGGAAGCCTCCGACATGCAGAAGCAGATCGATCGGCTTCGGGGGGAACAGTCGGACTTGCGCAAGGAATTGTCTATCGCCGCCCAAAATCGGGACGAGCATCGGGAGACGGCTGAGCGGCTGAACGTGCAGGAGCAGCAGAGGCGCACGGAGCTGCAGCATGTCACGAGCGAGGCCGCCGCGCTTGCCGAACAGGGCGCGGTCTTCAGTTCCGACCGCAGCGGCAACGAAGAGGAGCTGCGCCAGCTGGACCAGGCGGCAGCGGAAGCCGCCAGCCGGCTCGATGAGCTGGGCATACGCGAAGCGGGCCTGCAGGAAGCGATCGCGATGGCGGAGCAGCGGCGCAAGGCGAGCGAATCGGCGAAGGAGGAGCTGCAGGGGCAGCTGACCGATCTCAAGATCCAGGTCGCGAAGGCGGATCAGGAGCGGCTTGCCGTACAGGACGTGCTGAACCGGATCAAGGGCGACAGCGGCAGGGCGCGGTCGGAGGCGGCTTCCCTGGAGGCCGCGCTGCGCGAGCGCCTTCAAGAGCAGGAATCGCTCGAAGCCGAGTCGGTGAAGCAGATCGAGGAGCTCAACCGGCTGCGGCTGCGCAAGGAGGAATGCTCCGCGCAGACGGATCTCAAGCGGTCGGCGCGCGCGGACAAGAGCAAGGAGCTTGAGCTGGGCGAAAGCGAAACCCGCGAGCAGCGCAGCGGACTGAAGCGCGTCGAGGAGCAGCTCCGGCAGACGGAAATCGCCGTCAACCGGCTGGATGTGGAGCTGGACAACCTTCTCCGCAAGCTGAGCGAGGAATACGGCCTCAGCTATGAGCTGGCCAAAACCCGCTATTCCATGGCGGGAGAAGCCGCCGAGGTGCAGACGGCGGTGCGCGACTTGAAGCGGCGCATCGCCTCGCTCGGCGAAGTCAATCTTGGCGCCATCGAAGAATACCAGCGGGTTCGGGAACGCTATGAATTCCTGGATGCGCAGAGGCTGGATCTCGTCGAGGCCAAGGCGACGCTCTATGAAGTCATCCGGGAGATGGACGAGGAGATGTCGAAGCGCTTCCGGATCACCTTCGAGGAGATCCGCCGCCACTTCGTCGTCGTATTCTCCAAGCTGTTCGGAGGAGGGCGCGCCGATCTGGTGCTCGTCGATCCCGAACGGGTGCTCGAGACCGGCATCGACATCGTCGCCCAGCCTCCGGGCAAGAAGCTGCAGAACCTGCAGCTGCTCTCCGGCGGCGAGAGGGCGCTGACCGCGATCGCCTTGCTGTTCGCCATCCTCCAGGTCAAGCCCGTTCCCTTCTGCGTGCTCGACGAGGTGGAGGCGGCGCTCGACGAGGCCAATGTCGCGCGCTTCGCCCAGTATTTGCGGGAGTTCTCGGAGCTGACCCAGTTCATCGTCGTCACCCACCGCAAAGGCACGATGGAGGAAGCGGACGTGCTGTACGGCGTCACGATGGAGGAGGGCGGCGTCTCCAAGCTCGTATCGGTGCGGCTTGAGGACGAGGAGGCGGCCGTATCGGCCTGATTGGCGCAACAGAGGGCGGCGGCGCCATCGCTGCCTGCCTCGACTATAGAATAATGAAGGACCGGAGGAAACGGCATGGGATTTTTCAAGAAGCTTAGAGAAAGCATCGCCTCCAAGACGGAGTCGGTCACGACGATATTCAAGGACGGGCTGGCCAAAACCCGCACGGCTCTCGTGGAACGGGTGGAGGAGCTCATCACCCGCAGGAAGAAGATCGACGAGGATTTCTACGAGGAGCTGGAGGAAATCCTCATCAGCGCGGATGTCGGCGTCAACACCGTCATGGAATTGATCGACGACCTGCGATCCGAGGTGAAGAAGCGCAAGATCGAGGATGCCGCGCAGCTGCAGCCGGTGCTGTCGGAGAAGCTGATCGGCCTGCTCGGCAGCGACAACGGCAGCGAGCTGCGCATGGCGGACGAAGGCATCACGGTCATTCTGTTCGTCGGGGTCAACGGCGTCGGCAAAACGACGACGATCGGCAAGCTCGCCCATAAGTTCAAGAGCGAGGGGAAATCGGTGCTGATGGCGGCCGGCGACACCTTCCGGGCCGGCGCGATCGAGCAGCTTGAAGTGTGGGGCCAGCGCGTCGGCGTCGACGTCATCCGCCAGCAGGCGGGCTCCGATCCGGCGGCGGTCATGTATGACGCCGTCCAGGCGGCCAAGCAGCGCAAGGCGGACGTCCTTCTGTGCGACACGGCGGGCAGGCTGCAGAACAAGAGCAACCTGATGGAAGAGCTGAACAAGATCTTCCGCGTCATCCAGCGCGAGATTCCGGGCGCTCCGCATGAGGTGCTGCTCGTTCTCGACGCCAATACGGGGCAGAACGCGCTCAGCCAGGCCAAGATGTTCGGCGAGAAGAGCGGCGTGACCGGCCTCGTGCTGACGAAGCTCGACAGCACGGCCAAGGGCGGGATCGTCATCGCGATCCGCCATGAGCTGGACCTTCCCGTCAAGTTCGTCGGCCTCGGCGAGAAGATGGAGGACCTCCAGCAATTCGACTCCGAGCAGTTCGTGCATGCGTTGTTCGCGGGCCTTATCCGGGATCAGGATTCCGGGCCGGAACAATAGCCTGATTGCTGACAAGGTCAAAAGCTTGACACCTGCCCCGGCGTAGGGTATGATAAGTTTCGCTAACGCAGGATGACCGGCTGCGGCCGGCCTGCAAGATCTGGAAGGAGCTGCTGCCGATGGCTGCCGATCAGCGCGACGCGCTGGAGAAGACGACACGGATCAACATGCTGTTCGATCTGTACGGTCAGCTGCTTACGGAGAAGCAGGTCTCCATCCTGACGTATTATTTCCTGGACGATTTCTCGCTCGGAGAGATCGCCGCCGAGCTCGGCATCAGCCGCCAAGCGGTATATGAGCATGTCAAGCGCGGCGCGGCGCTGCTGGAGGATTACGAGTCGAAGCTCGGAATGCTGTCCCGCTCGGTGGCGGCCTCCAGACTGCTGGACGAGCTGCAGGCGGAGCTGGGAGAGATCGCTCTCACCCCTGCCGGAGCCAGGCTCGCGGAGCTGGCGGAGGCTCTCCGGGAGTCGCTCATGCCTGGAGAGCAGGAGAATTGAGAGAATGACCGCCTTATGGCGGCTGATATAACGACAACATACGCATGGAAGCGGACAGGAGGTGGCGGGAATGGCTTTTGAAGGGTTGTCTAGCCGGCTGCAGAACGTATTCGGCAAGCTGCGGGGCAAAGGCAAGGTAACGGAAGACGATGTGAACGAAGCCATGCGCGAGGTCAGGCTCGCACTGCTGGAAGCCGACGTCAACTTCAAGGTCGTCAAGGAATTCATCGCCAAGGTGAAGGAGCGCGCCCTCGGCCAGGAGCTGCAGAAAAGCTTCACGCCGGGCATGGTCATCATCGACATCGTCAACAAGGAATTGACGGAGCTGATGGGCGGCACGCAGAGCAAGCTGGCCAAGGCGAACCGTCCTCCGACGGTCATCATGATGGCGGGCCTGCAGGGCGCCGGCAAAACGACCACTTCCGGCAAGCTTGCCCTCATGCTGAAGAAATCCAACCACAAGCCGCTGCTCGTGGCGGGCGACATCTACCGCCCGGCGGCGATCAAGCAGCTGCAGGTCGTGGGCGGAGGCATCGGCGTGCCGGTGTTCACCATGGGCGACCAGACCTCTCCGGTCGAGATCGCCCGCCAGGGCGTCGAGCACGCCAAGGAGAACGGCCTGGACTATGTCATCATCGATACGGCCGGCCGCCTTCACATCGACGAGGCGCTCATGGAAGAGCTGAAGCAGATCCATGAAGTGACCAAGCCCGATGAAGTGCTGCTCGTCGTGGATGCGATGACCGGCCAGGAAGCGGTCAACGTCGCCCAGAGCTTCCATGACCAGCTGGCGCTCACCGGCGTCGTGCTGACGAAGCTCGACGGCGATACCCGCGGCGGAGCGGCCCTCTCGGTCAAGGCCGTCACGGGCTGCCCGATCAAGTTCGCCGCGACCGGCGAGAAGATCGAGCCGCTGGAGCCGTTCCATCCGGAACGGATGGCTTCCCGGATTCTCGGCATGGGCGACATGCTCTCCCTCATTGAGAAGGCGCAGTCCAGCATCGACGCCGACAAGGCTGCCGAGATGGAGCGCAAGATGCGCAACGCCGAGTTCACCTTCGAGGATTTCCTGGAGCAGATGGAGCAGGTCCGCAGCATGGGCCCGCTGGATCAGATCATGGATATGCTGCCCGGCATGAACAAGATGAAGGGCATGAAGGATCTCAAAGTGGACGACAAGCAGGTCGGCCGTGTCGAAGCGATCGTGAAGTCGATGACGACAGAAGAGAAGCGCAAGCCCGAGCTTCTCAACCACAGCCGCCGCAAGCGGATCGCCGCAGGCAGCGGCACCTCGGTGGCGGAAGTCAACCGGCTGATCAAGCAGTTCGACGACATGCGCAAGATGATGAAGCAATTCTCCTCCATGATGGGTCCGAAAGGCCCCAAAGGCGGCATGAAAGGCCTCAAAGGCTTGCTCGGCAAAAACATGAAGTTCCCGTTCGGCTGATCTTCAGCCTGCGATAACGTCCGGGAAGCGATTCCTTTTCAGGGAACGCCGAAGACGTCTTATTCTTTCAAGGAGGTGAAGTATAATGGCAGTACGTATCCGTCTCAAACGCATTGGTGCCCACAAAGCCCCGTTCTACCGTCTGGTAGTTTCTGATTCCCGTTCGCCGCGTGACGGCCGTTTCATCGAAGAAATCGGCACTTATAACCCGGTTGCACAACCGGCTCAAGTGAACATCGACGAAGAAAAAGCCCTCAAATGGCTGCAAACCGGAGCTCAAGCATCCGACACCGTCCGCAACCTGCTTTCCAAAGCAGGCGTGCTCAAGAAATTCCACGAGCAGAAACTTCAAAAGTAAGGATTTTCCCCGAAAAGGGATTTCCCGAATATAAGCTCGGAAAAGGGTTAGGATGAATATCCTAGCCCTTTTGCTTCCGAAATTAATTCTTGACGGCGCCAGGAGCGAACGCCGTGATCATTCGCACAGGCGTCATTAACCAAGGAGGAACTGAGCATGGCGGAGCAGTGGTTTACAGTCGGCGAGATCGTGAATACGCAAGGCATCCGCGGCGAGCTTAAGGTCGTGCCGCATACGGACTTTGCCGATCAGCGCTTTGCCCCTGGAAGCAGGCTTTCCCTGCAGAAGGAAGGCACTCCCGGCGGCGTTCAGGTTGAGGTTCAAAGCTCCAGATCGCATAAGAACGTGTACATCGTCAAGCTGAAAGGCTACGAAAACATCAACGAGGTCGAAAAGTTCAAGGGATATCTGATGAAGGTGTCCGATTCCCAGCGCGAGCCGCTTGCAAAGGGCGAATTCTACTACACGGACATCATCGGCTCCGAAGTCGTCACGGAAGAGGGAGAAAGCCTCGGACTTGTGACCGAGATTCTCCGTCCCGGCGCCAATGATGTCTGGGCGGTGGAGCTGAAGGACGGCAAGGAGCTGCTGCTTCCTTACATCGACGACGTCGTGCTTGACGTGAATGTGCGTGCGAAGCGAGTAACGGTACGGCTCATGGAAGGATTGATGTAAGGAGATGCGCATCGACGTTTTGACGCTGTTTCCGGAAATGTTCGACGGCGTGTTCGGAGCGAGCATACTCGGCAAGGCCAGGGACAAAGGCATCGTTTCGCTGCAGGCAGTCAACTTTCGGAATTATGCCAACAACAAGCACAATACCGTCGATGACTATCCTTACGGCGGAGGCGGCGGCATGGTGCTGAAGGCCGAGCCGGTGTTCTCGGCGGTCGAGGATCTGCTCGGGGGCTCCAGCGGCGGCGCTGTCGAGTCTCAGGCGGCGGAGAGCAAACCTCCGCGCATTATTCTGATGTGTCCGCAAGGGGAGCCGTTCAGCCAGCGCAAGGCGGAAGAGCTCGCGCGCGAGGAACGCTTGATTTTCATTTGCGGCCATTACGAGGGCTACGACGAGCGCATCCGCGAGCATCTCGTGACCGACGAGCTGTCGATCGGCGACTATGTGCTGACCGGAGGCGAGCTGCCGGCGATGGTCATGATCGACAGCGTCGTCCGGCTGCTGCCAGGCGTGCTCGGCAACGAATCGTCCGCCGTTACGGACTCCTACAGCACCGGACTGCTTGAATACCCCCACTATACACGTCCGGCGAGCTTCCGCGGCTGGGATGTTCCCGAGGTGCTGATCTCGGGACATCACCGCAACATCGACGCCTGGAGGCGCGAGCAATCGCTGCAGAGGACGCTCCAACGCAGGCCTGATCTGCTGGAGACGGCGGAGCTGACCGAAAAAGAGCGGAAATGGCTGCGCGAGCGAAAGTCCCAGGCTGCGGATCCGGAATCTTTTTCCTGAAAGACAGCTCGATTCATGAAGATGAGGTTGTTTTCCGGGCTTGGATATGGTATGATTTGAAATGTTGTTTTAATGACTCGGACGGTCCTCTATCGGCCATGATCCGGCTCACAAGGCGAGCCGGTTAGCTTATATGAACGTCTATGGTGGAAGGAGTGACTAAACTCATGAATCTTTTACAAACGATTGCTCAAGAGCAGCTTCGTACGGACATCCCTAGCTTCCGTCCAGGCGACACGCTTAAGGTGTACGTAAAGGTTATCGAGGGTTCCCGTGAGCGGGTTCAGCTGTTCGAGGGCGTTGTCATCAAACGTCGCGGCGGCGGAATCAGCGAGACGTTCACCGTCCGCAAAATTTCTTACGGCGTTGGCGTGGAGCGTACGTTCCCGATCAACTCGCCTAAGATTGACCGCATCGAAGTTACCCGTCGCGGCAAAGTTCGTCGCGCGAAACTGTACTACCTGCGCGAACTGCGCGGCAAAGCGGCCCGTATCAAGGAAATCCGCCGCTAAGAATGGAACGTCAAGAGGGGCTTGCCGCAAACAAGCCCCTTTTCGTTATTTTAAGGCATTATTTCTGAAGGCCTCTGCGCCTCGGTAATTCCTCTTATAAAACCAATACCCTATTCGTGTGACGAAAGAAGGCTGAACTGCAGATGGCTGAAGAGCAGTTTCCAGAAGAGCAGAATGCGGCAACTCGCGGCGGCAAAGCCCGCAAGGAAGTGTTTGAATGGGTCAAGGCGCTGGCGATCGCGGCCATTCTCGTATGGCTGATCCGCTGGTTCCTCTTCGCTCCGTTCGCTGTCGACGGACCTTCCATGCAGCCTAACTTCCATACGGGTGAACGGCTGATCGTCAACAAGATCATCTTCGACATCAGGCAGCCGCATCGCGGTGAAGTGGTCGTATTCCATGTTCCCCAGGAGGGAAGGGATTTCATCAAGCGCGTCATCGCGCTCCCGGGCGACAAGGTCAAGGTCGAGGGCGACGACGTCTTCGTCAACGATGTCAAGCAGGACGAGCCTTACCTGAAGCAAGCCATTGAAGAAGCGAACAAAAAAGGCGAGCTGTGGAACCAGACCGGACCGAACTTCCCCAACGAGAACGTAACCGAAGGAACGGTTCCTGCGGACTCCTTCCTGGCGATGGGCGACAACCGCAGCAACAGCGAGGACAGCCGCAGAATCGGCTACATTCCTTACAAGCAGCTGATCGGACGCGCGGACGTCATTTTCTGGCCGCCTTCCGACATGAAGATCATCAAACACGGTTAACCTAAAGGAAGCTCAGCTTCCAAGGTTCCGACGATAGAGCAAATGAGGTGCTGGCATGACGATTCAGTGGTTCCCCGGACATATGACGCGGGCAAGAAGACAGATCGAAGACAAGCTCAAGCTGATTGACATCGCGATCGAACTGCTCGACGCCCGCGTTCCCATGTCCAGCCGCAACCCTATGGTCGACGACATCCTGAGGGGCAAACCACGTCTCATCCTGCTGAACAAGGCAGACCTGGCCGACTCCCGCGAAACGGAGCGGTGGATGCAATACTTTGCTTCCAAAGGGTATGTGAGCCTGGCCGTCGATTCCTCGACGGGTTCCAGGGTGAATGAGATTCCCGTCAAGGTGAGGGAAATCCTTCACGAAAAAATCCAGCGCATGCTGGACCGGGGCATGAACCCGCGCGCCATGCGGGCGCTGATTGTCGGCATTCCCAACGTCGGCAAGTCCACCTTGACCAACCGTCTGGCCGGCAGGCACATCGCCGCCACCGGAGACCGTCCCGGCGTGACCAAGGGACAGCAATGGATCAAGGTCGGCTCGGAGATGGAGCTGCTTGATACACCGGGCATCCTGTGGCCGAAGTTCGAGGATCAGCTGGTCGGCTACAAGCTTGCCATGACCGGCGCGATCAAGGAGCAGGTGCTCAATATCGAAGACGTGGCGTACTTTGCCGTCCGCGTGCTCGCAGAGAGATACTGGCCCGAGATGCAGGATCGATTCGGTCTGGAAGAACAGCCTGAGAATTTCGATGACAACATGCAGATCGTCGCGGTCATGGAGCAGATCGGCCGCAACCGCGGCTGCCTGCTCAGCGGCGGCCGCATCGATCTGGAAAAGGTATCCGGAATTATCCTGCGGGAGCTCCGTGCCGGCAAGCTCGGCCGCCTCACGCTGGAAGCAGCGCCTCCGGCAAAGCCATGAAGCCGCGCCGTCAAGCGCATCAGCCGAATCCGGAAGCTTCCCCTTCCTTATGGGAAGAAGGATCGGAGACCGGTGAATCCGCTGCTGCCGGCATGAGCGAGCCGAAGGATCTGCTCTCTTATGAGCGGCCGCTCTGGGAATCGGGAGCCGAGCATGTTTGCGGCGTGGACGAGGTCGGGCGGGGCTGCCTGTTCGGCGATGTCGTCGCTGCGGCGGTCATCCTGCCGCGAGGGCTTGTGCTCGACGGAGTCGACGATTCCAAGAAGCTCTCGGAGAAGAAGCGCGAGATGCTCTACGATGTCATCCTCGATTCGGCAGTTGCCTGGGCTGTCGCGAGAATCGACTCCGAGACGATCGACCGCATCAACATCCGCCAGGCTTCGCGTCTGGCTATGAAGCAGGCGGTGGAGTCGCTCGGCGTACGGCCTTCCCATCTGCTGGTCGATGCGGAGACCGTCGATATGGACTTTCCGCAGACAGCCATTATTCACGGCGATGCGGTGAGCCAGAGCATCGGGGCGGCATCCATACTGGCCAAGGTGACACGCGACCGTCTTTGCAAGGAGATATGGGATCTGCATTATCCGGCTTACGGGATTGCCGTACATAAAGGTTATGCGACCAAGCATCACCGCTCCATGCTGCTTCAGCACGGGCCAAGCCCTCTCCACCGGCGTTCCTTCCTCGGCAAGATTTTGCCGGAGGATCAGCTTGCGCTTTTTTAGACCGATTCGACCCTTGCGGGAACGCAAGGGTTTTTTGATTTTTCGAGCTGTCGGATCGACTTCCTATTTGCCGGTAACGCCAGATAAGGATTTATCTCGCGAAGGAGCAGGAATTCGCCTCTTTCAGACCGGATTCGTTCGTCCGGGCAAACACGGACAAAGGGGAAATGTTCTGGGATATCAACTTTTTTGCGCTGCTTTGAATGACGTCGGGTTCCCGAAGCTCGGACGGTCCTGCATCAGCAGCTCGCATGCCTGATTCAAGGAGGTGGACTCCTTTTATTAAATGGCAGCCTAACAGTCGAGAATGGCAGCTCTGCGTCCTGATGCCGACGCAGATTGGAAATGAACGGGCCGATGGCATGCTTGGCTTGAAACAGGAACAGAACAAATGTTCCCGATCGAAAACCATTATGTTTTACCGCGTAAATGTCGATAAAGGACTACAGAGAAAATAGGACATAAGCGAGCGGAGGCCGTAACGACGATGAATATCGGAAGTCTCATCAAACTGATCGGGGACGTGCAGCCTGCGGCCAGCCGCACGCTGGAGCTGCGCCCCGGCCAGACGGTCCGGGCTCAGGTCGTGGAGCTGATGGGGGACAATGAAGCGCTTTTGCAGATCGGCGGCACGCAGCTCGTCGCCAAGTTGGAGACGCCATTGAAGCAAGGACAGACGGCTGTCCTGCAGGTGCAGTCGGAAACGGCTGAAGGCAAGCTGGTTTTGAAACGGCAGGAGCCGGGCAAAACGGCCTCTGAACCGACCGATGAAGTGTGGAAGTCGCTCGGACTTAAGTTCGGTGCAGGCGGCAAAGAACAGGCCGGTCAAGCTCTTGTGCGCGAATTGAAGGCGATGGGCGTCGCGATAGACGGCGCGACTGCCGGCGCGCTGGCTGAAGCGGCCGAATTCATGCCGGAAGGCGAGAATCCGCAGCAATGGCTGAAAGCAGCCGCGGTCGCCATTCAGCGGGGATTGCCGATGACGGAGGCGACGGTGTCGTCGCTGCGGCAAATTCAATCCGGCCCGCCTGTGCACGAGCTTTTGGAACAATTGTCATCGGCATTAAAGGCAATGACCGAACATGCATCCGGAGACGATAGGGCGGCCAAGCTCAACGCCGCCCGCTTGCTGGAGCTGCTTGACGGCGGCGGGAGCTGGCCGGGTGCCAATGAACTAGCCAAGCAGCCGGCGGATAGAGGCAGCATGAAATCCAACCTTCCTGCTGATTTGAAAGTCGCTTTGTCCCCGGACGTGAAAACGGCTCAGGAACAAACGGCGGACAACGCAGATACAAGGCCGGTAAAGCTTGCCGCGGGAGATCAACAAGGTGTGCATGCACAGGGCAAAGAGCTCATTCAAGCCGCAAAGACGGCGAATGTTGAAGGGAAGCTGCTCCAAGCAGACGGAGCAGGTCCACATGCGGTACAGCTTAAGGGAACCGCTGCTGCCGATTCGGCTTTGATGGAGAATGAAACCGAGCCGGCCGAACCAGCCGGGAACTGGGCGCGCAAAATGCTGGATTGGCTTGGAGCCGGCCATGAGAATCAGGTGCGGAACCAGCTGTCGGCGGAGCGTGCTGCCGGAAGCGCGGTCCGTATGCCGCAGGACGGAAGCATGGATGTACAGGCAGAACTCATGGAGCGCGGCGGTGCCCTTGCTTCCCATAGCTCAGCTGCCATGACATCGACCGCTTCAGGAGCAGAGCCGTCGATCCCAGCGGATATCGTGAACAAGGGGGCAGCAGGCGGAGGAAAGGAAATCCCGACTTCGTCTCCAGAGGCCAAGCAGGCGCCGTCTGCGCCTGGTGCGCTGGATGACATGGATAGCCCGGAGAAACCAGGCGGTCCGAAGGCAGCTCCATCGATGAACGCCAGCACAGCCGCGGAGCCAGCCGGAGCCAAAGCGAACGAGCCGAAACCGAGCGCGCAAGGCGCGAAGGAAAGCGAACGGACTGCTGCCTTAAGAGATGTTTCCCTGGCGAATGGCAAGCCTGCAGCCGAAGGAGCGGCGAGACCGCTTGCCGGACCCGCTCATGGAGAAACCGGCCTGCCGGCCTTGGCGCCCGGCGTCAAGGAGGCGGCGGTGCCGGAAACGGCGACAATCAAGTCCGCGCTGCTCACGCTGCTGCAGTCGGGGGACTTGCCACCGGCGGCAAAGGACTCGGCCCAGCAGCTGCTGCAGCATATTACAGGACAGCAGCTCATGCTGTCGCCGGAGCGCAGCGGAACGTTTTTCTCGCAGCTCACGGTGCAGATTCCTATTCAAACGGCTACCGGCGGACAGACTGCTTCCGTGCATGTACAGTCGAGACGGAATGCAAAGGGCGGATTGGACGCATCCAACTGCCGTCTCCTTTTCGACCTGAGAATGGATGTCATCGGGGACACGGTCGTTGACGTGGCTGTCGCGGACAAAGTCGTCAGCCTGACGGTGTTCAACGGCCATCCTGCCGTTCCGCTGCTGGCCGATGCCGGCAAGACGGCATTGGCCGAGCTGCTTCAAGCTTCGGGCTATCGTCTTCTCGGCATGAAAGTCGTTCATCCGGAAGAGCGCAAGGCTGCAGAGAAGAAGATGAATGTCCCCGATGCGGCGCTTGCAGCGGCAGAGCCGTACAAGGGAGTTGATCTGAGGGTATGAGCGAGGATGAGCGCAAATATGGAAGCGCGGATGCGGACGAGCCCGTTCAAGCGAAGAAAAAGGCTGTCGCGCTCAAGTACGATCCGCTGAAAGACGGAGCCCCGGTCGTCGTAGCGAAGGGAACCGGACATTTGGCCGACGAGATTCTGCAGCGGGCTCGAGAGAGCGGAGTGCCGGTGCAGGAAGACCGCTCGCTCGTAGAGGTTCTGTCCAAGCTGGATCTGGACCAGCAGATTCCTCCGGAGCTGTACGGCCTGGTCGCCGAGATTCTCAGCTTTTTATATCGGGCTGACCGCGAGGCGGGGGACAGCGCATGAAGAACAAGCCCGGAAACGCCGATCCGGACAAGTCTCGAAAGGCGGGCACGCGCATCGGAGCTGCCAGGAGCCTCTCTGGAAGGATCGGCGAGGATGCAGCCGCCCAATGGATGGAAGCCGGCGGCTTCAGGCTGTTGGAGCGCAATTGGCGCTGCCGCGAGGGAGAGCTGGATATTATCGCCGTTGAAGGCGGCTCCCTCGTCGTGACGGAAGTCCGTTCGCTGCGGCAGGGCAGCCGGTTCGGAACCGCGCTGGAGTCGATCGACGCCCGCAAGCAGCATAAGGTGCGCAAAATCGCCCGCCAGTATTTGAGTCAAAAGGGGTGGCAGGAGAAGACGGTCCGCTTCGATGCGGCTGCCGTTACGCTTGATTCTGCCGGCATAAGGCCGATTGAGGTCGCTTATGTACGAAATGCCTTCTGAGTTGATCTTGCTTTCATTCTGAACGAAAAAAAGGCCGATCCTGGCATCAGGATCGGCCTTGCGGTTTCAAGGCTCCTCGGACTTGCCTTGCGGTTTCAAGGCTCCTCGGACTTGCCTTGCGGTTTCAAGGTTAATCAACTTGGCTTGCTCTTTCAAGACCATTGCCCTGCTATTCCGGGACCTTAAAATGCGTTTAGATCATTCCCGCCATCACGATATCATAGTCATCGGCCAGGTCGCTGAGGTCATTCTCGCTTATGCGGCTTCGGCCCGCTTCGATGAAAAGGCTATGTACAGAATGGTCCTCTCCGACAACGACTTTGCCTTGCATGCCCGGCAGCTGGTCGGCCGTAATGTCGATGAAGAGGCCCTCATGCTCCAGCCAGGCATGGCTGGAGCCGCTGCCGTCGGATGCGGCCACATAGTCGCAATCGATCCCGTGTTCGTTCAACAAGTAGATGCCGAGCAGCAGCGACGCGTCGCTCGATGCGCCTTTGGGATAGTCGTTGCTTCCCAGCCGCGGGCTTTTGAACTCATGCCTCCGGACAGAATCCAGGGCGGAGCGGAAGCGGCGGCTGCTGGTATGAATCGTTTCCATATTGATGATGATACCCATCCCCTCCAATATGAATTGATTATACCTGTTCCTATGGAAGCGTGCCAATGGATGGAGAGTCCTCATAGCTCCAGCCTGCGGTATTGAATCGCTTCGGCGACATGAGCGGTTTGGATTTGCAAGGAGCCTTCCACGTCGGCGATCGTGCGGGCTAGCTTCAGGATCCGCTCATGGGCGCGCAAGCTGATTCCAAGCCGGTCGTAGGCTTGCTGAAGCAGCCGTGCCCCTTCGGCTTGCAGCGGAGCCGCATGCTTCAGCGCTTTGCCTGCTAGATCGCCGTTCCACGCTACGCCCGTCTCCTGCTCTCTGTCTTTCTGGCGCTTGACGGCGCCAGTTATCAAACTCTTCATGTCGGCGGTGCTCATGCCGGGCTGCATGGCATCGGCATGCTGCGGCCGAGGCACCTCCACGAGCAGGTCGATCCGGTCGAGCAGCGGTCCCGAAATCCGCGAGCGGTAGCGGGCAATCTGCACCGGAGAACAGATGCAGCCGCGCTGCCCCGGAACGTCGGAGCCATGCTGTCCGCACGGACAGGGATTCATCGAGGCAGCCAGCTGAAAATGAGCCGGGAAGCGGAACACCGCTCTCGCTCTGGCTATGGTCACTTCCCGATCCTCGAGCGGCTGGCGCAGCACCTCGAGCACGGAGCGGGGGAACTCCGGCAGCTCGTCGAGAAAGAGAACGCCTCGATGGGCGAGCGTCGCCTCTCCGGGACGGGGGATGGAGCCGCCGCCGATAAGGCCGCCGGTGGAAATCGTATGATGCGGAGTGCGGAATGGACGCTCCGAGACGAGGGAGCCTGAGGCCGCAAGCTTGCCGGAGACGCTGAAGATTTTGGTCACTTCAAGCGCTTCCTCCTCGCTCATGGGAGGGAGAATGCCGGGCAGCCGGCGGATGAGCATCGTCTTGCCCGTTCCGGGCGGTCCGCTCAGCAGCAGGTTGTGCCTGCCGGCGGCGGCGATCATCAGCGCTCGCTTGGCATGATGCTGACCGAATACGTCGGCATAGTCCGGAGCTGCTGCTCCTTCGCCGCTGGAGCCAGGTTCGCAAGCCGTCGGGTTTCCGGCTGAAGGATGCCAAGCAAGCCGCTCCCAGCCATCGCCGCTCCCTCCGCAGAGCGCCAAAGAAGACAGGTCGGCCGCCGCAAAGATGTCCATGCCGCCTACAAGCGCGGCTTCGAGGGCGTTGTCCGGAGGCAGCAGCACGCGCCGCAAGCCGCGTGTCCGCGCTTCCTCGACCATGGGAAGCACGCCGGGCACGGGGCGCAGCCCGCCGTTGAGGGCGAGCTCGCCGATGACGAGCATGCCGTCGAAGGCATCGGCATCCATCTGCCCGCTGGCCGTCAGGATGGCAGCCGCGATAGCCAGATCGAAGGCGGTTCCTTCCTTGCGCAGATCGGCGGGCGCGAGGTTCACCGTCACTCGTTCCAGCGGGAATTTGAAGCCGGAATTCCGCATGGCGGCGCGGACGCGTTCCACCGATTCGCGGACGGATGGATCGGGAAGGCCGACCAGATTCACTTGAGGCAGTCCGCTGGACAGATCGACCTCCACGGTAATGCTTTTGCCGTCGACGCCGAGCACGCTCGCGCTTATGCATTTGCTGTAGGGCATGACAAAGAAACACCTCCCGAAATAAGACGGCGAAGGTGCTTCCTCACATTCCATCTGTAAACAAACTTGTTAGCTACAGGATAGGCATGCCGGCGGAATTTGTCAACATTTGGATTCATTGCCGCAAAGAGCGGCAAAATCAAAAAATATTTTACATGATAAAGATTATTTTGCAGGAAGGCTTGCTTCGATTGTGTTATAATGACAGATGTTTGTTTGATAGTTTCCCAGCTGTTCCACCTGAGTCAGAGGATTGGAGGATGTCGTGAATGAATATTCATGAGTATCAAGGCAAAGAAGTCTTGAAACAATACGGGGTAGCCGTACCTGAAGGCAAAGTGGCCTTCACGGTAGACGAGGCTGTCGAAGCCGCCAAGGAACTTGGCACTTCCGTCGTAGTTGTCAAGGCACAGATCCATGCGGGCGGCCGCGGCAAGGCAGGCGGCGTCAAGGTTGCGAAAAACCTGGACGAGGTCCGCGCATACGCGTCCGAGATTCTCGGCAAGACGCTCGTTACCCACCAGACCGGTCCGGAAGGCAAGGAAGTCAAGCGCCTCTTGATCGAGCAAGGCTGCGACATCAAGAAAGAATATTATGTCGGCGTCGTTGTCGACCGCGCTACGGGCCGCGTCGTCATGATGGCATCCGAAGAGGGCGGCACGGAGATTGAAGAAGTCGCCGAGCACTCCCCGGAGAAAATCATCAAGGAAGTCATCGATCCGGCTGTAGGCCTGCTGCCTTTCCAGGCGCAACGCCTCGCTTATGCAATCAATATCCCGAAGGAACTGGTCCGGAAGGCGGTTCAGTTCATGACAGCGCTTTATACCGCTTTCGTGGACAAGGACTGCTCCATCGCCGAGATCAACCCGCTCGTCGTTACGGGTGACGGCAACGTCATGGCCCTCGACGCCAAGCTGAACTTCGATTCCAACGCCCTGTTCCGCCACATGGACATCCTGGCGCTGCGCGACCTCGAAGAGGAAGACGCGAAAGAAATCGAAGCTTCCAAATACGACCTGAGCTACATCGCTCTGGACGGCAACATCGGCTGCATGGTCAACGGCGCAGGCCTTGCCATGGCGACGATGGACATCATCAAGCACTACGGCGGCGACCCTGCGAACTTCCTGGACGTAGGCGGCGGCGCGACGAAGGAGAAAGTAACGGAAGCCTTCAAAATCCTGCTTTCCGACGCCAACGTCAAAGGCATCTTCGTCAATATCTTTGGCGGCATCATGCGCTGCGACGTCATCGCCGAAGGCGTTGTCGCGGCTGCGCGCGAGCTCGGTCTGGAGCGTCCGCTTGTCGTACGCCTGGAAGGTACGAACGTAGAGCTCGGCAAGAAGATTCTGAACGAATCGGGCCTGAATCTGGTCGCGGCGGACAGCATGTCCGACGGCGCTCAAAAAATCGTTGCGCTCGTAAAATAATGCCCTTGGGGCTGCAGATACGAATTCTGTTAGGGGATGTGAATTTGCGATGAGCATTTTGATCAACAAAGACACCAAAGTGATCACCCAGGGCATTACCGGCCAAACCGGTCTGTTCCATACGAAGGGCGCTCTTGAATACGGCACCCAGATGGTTGGCGGGGTAACTCCTGGCAAAGGCGGCACGACCGTCGACATCACGCTTGAAAACGGCGAGACGAAATCGCTGCCGGTCTACAATTCGGTTCGCGAAGCGGTTGCCGACACGGGCGCGACGGTATCCGTCATCTACGTGCCGCCGGCATTCGCGGCCGACTCCATCCTGGAGGCGGTAGAAGCGGAGCTGGATCTCGTCATCTGCATCACGGAAGGCATTCCGGTTCTGGACATGGTGCGCGTGAAGCGTTACATGGAAGGCAAGAAAACCCGCCTGATCGGACCTAACTGCCCAGGCGTCATTACGCCGGACGAGATCAAAATCGGCATCATGCCTGGATATATCCACAGAAAAGGCCATGTAGGCGTCGTTTCCCGTTCGGGGACGCTGACTTACGAAGCGGTTCATCAGCTGACGACCCGCGGCATCGGCCAATCGACGGCTGTAGGCATCGGCGGCGACCCGGTCAAAGGATCCGAGTTCATCGACATCCTGAACCTGTTCAATGAAGATCCGGACACCTATGCGGTCATCATGATCGGCGAGATCGGCGGCACGGCTGAGGAAGAAGCGGCCGAGTGGGTCAAAGCCAACATGAAGAAGCCGGTAGTCGGCTTCATCGGCGGCGCTACGGCTCCTCCGGGAAAACGCATGGGCCATGCAGGCGCCATCATTTCCGGCGGCAAAGGAACGGCTGCGGAAAAAATCGCGACGCTGGAAGCTTGCGGCATCAAGGTTGCTCCGACTCCGTCCGACATGGGTTCGACTCTCGTCGGCGTTCTGGAAGAGCAAGGCCTTCTGGAGAAATGCAAAACCCACTGAATCCAATCAAACTAGTTAGCTGAAGGCAGGCAGCCTTCTTCGACCCGTCAGGGGTTGGGGAAGGCTGCCTTTTGTTTTGCCGGCCCGGCTGCGCTTGCAATCTCCATTCTTGTGCCCCACAATAGGAAGGAGCGCGGAGCCGGCCGATCCTTATCGCGAGAGGACGAATCCGCCAGATGGTGACTTGGCTCCCTAATCATGACAACGAACAGGTTATCCGAATATTCATCGTAACGCTGAGCGAGACTCCAGGCATCGGCTGGGCGTCGGTCAACAAGGTTCTGATGTCCGGCATGAGCTTGAAGGAGACGATAACGGCCGACAAGCTGATCCGGCTTGGCATCAGGGCGCAGCCGGCCGAGGAATTTTGCCGGCGCTGGACCGGAAATATCAAGCCGGCTTGGGAAGACGCCCTGGCCGGCCAAGGAGGCTGGAGGCTGACGCCGCTCGATTCGGAATATCCGGAGCTGCTGAGACAGACCCCGCAGCCGCCATGGGTGTTGTACGGAATCGGAGATCGACGTCTGCTGAGCACTCCTTGCCTATCGGTTGTCGGCACCCGCAACCCGAGCGTCTACGGCAGGCAGGCCGCTTCAGCGCTTGCCGGAGGAATCGCGCGGCAGGGCTTTACCGTCGTCAGCGGCATGGCCAAGGGCATTGACGGCATCGTCCATCAGGCCGCCCTTGATGCCGGCTGCGGCACGATCGCCGTCCTGGGGACGCCGGTCGATACGGCATATCCGCCGGAGAACCGGCCGCTGTACAGACGGATCGCCCGCGACGGCCTGCTGCTCTCGGAATACCCGATCGGAACTCCGGTTCATCCCGGCATGTTCCCGCAGCGCAACCGCATCATTGCCGGACTGAGTCTCGGAACCGTCGTTGTGGAGGCCGCTTCGCGGAGCGGTTCCCTGATTACGGCGGAGCAGGCGCTCGAGATGAACCGGGATGTATTCGCGGTTCCGGGCCCGCTCGGCTCGACACGCAGCGAGGGCTGCAACGAGCTCATCCGCTGCGGTTATGCCCGTCTGCTCAGCGATGCGCGCCAGATCGGCGAGGAATATCCGGACAGCTGCAGACGCATGCCCGAACCGGAGCGGGACGGCGCCGCGTTGACGGCTGAAGAGGAGGCGGTTCTCCGCCTCCTGCAGGATGGACCGCGATCTGCAGACGGGTTGCTGGAAGCCTTGAACATGCCTTTTGGACTTTTGCAGGCAGTTCTGATAAATTTATCTTTAAAACATAAGATTGAACAGCAAAGCGGTTCCATATATATGGCATTGTAATTACAGCTGTGAAAGGAGGACGCCAGAATGGCCGATTCACTTGTCATTGTCGAATCACCGGCAAAAGCAAAGACGATTGGCAAATATTTGGGAAGCAAATTCATTGTGAAAGCCTCCATGGGCCACATCCGCGATTTGCCGAAAAGCCAGATCGGCGTCGAAGTCGAGAACGATTTCAACCCCAAATATATTACGATTCGCGGCAAAGGCTCCGTCCTCAAGGAACTCAAGGACGCGAGCAAAAAAGTCAAAAAAGTTTATCTGGCGGCTGACCCCGATCGCGAAGGGGAAGCGATCGCCTGGCATTTGGCGCATTATCTGGACATCAGCGAGACGGACACCTGCCGCGTCGTTTTCAACGAGATTACGAAGCAGGCCGTCAAGGACGCCTTCAAGACTCCGCGCAAAATCGATATGGATCTGGTCAACGCGCAGCAGGCGCGCCGTATTCTCGACCGTCTCGTCGGCTACAAGATCAGCCCCCTATTATGGAAGAAAGTCAAAAAAGGACTTTCCGCAGGCCGCGTCCAATCGGTAGCGGTGAAGCTGATCATCGACCGGGAGCATGAGATCGATGCCTTCATTCCCGAAGAGTACTGGTCGATTACAGCGGGCCTCGCCAAGGGCAAATCCGAATTCGAAGCGAAGTTCCACAGCCTTGCCGGCGAAAAAGGAGAGCTGCGGAGCGAAGCAGAAATGCAGCGCGTTCTGGATGCCATCGGCAGCAAGTCCTTCACGGTAGCCGAAGTGAAAGAGAAGGAGCGCCAGCGCAATCCGGCTCCGCCGTTCATTACAAGCTCGCTCCAGCAGGAAGCCGCGCGCAAGCTGAACTTCCGCGCCTCCAAGACGATGAGCGTCGCCCAGCAGCTGTACGAGGGCGTCGATCTCGGCAAGGAAGGCACAGCGGGTCTTATCACGTATATGAGAACCGATTCGACCCGGATTTCCCCGATAGCCCAAGAGGAAGCCAAGGAATATATCACATCGAAATACGGCGCGGAGTATTATCCCGAGCAGCCCAGGGTTTATCTCAAAAAGAACAGCAATGCGCAGGATGCGCATGAAGCGATCCGCCCGACTTCGATGGCCTGGGAGCCGGATGCGGTCAAAGAGTTTTTGAGCCGGGATCAGTATCGCCTGTACAAGCTTGTCTGGGAGCGCTTCGTTGCCAGCCAGATGAGCTCGGCCGTGCTGGATACGATGACGGTGGATCTCGCTGCAGGAGAAGTCGTCTTCCGGGCGGCGGGCTCCAAGGTGAAATTCCCGGGATTCATGAAGGTGTACGTCGAAGGCAACGACGATGGCACGACGGAAGAGGACAAATTCCTCCCCGCACTGTCGGTCGGAGACGCGGTGAAGACGGATTCCATGGTTCCCAAGCAGCATTTCACGCAGCCGCCTCCCCGCTACACGGAAGCGCGTCTCGTAAAAACGCTGGAAGAGCTCGGCATCGGCCGTCCGTCCACCTACGCTCCGACGCTGGAGACGATCCAGAAGCGCGGTTACGTCGCGATCGAAGAGAAGAAATTCATGCCGACCGAGCTTGGCGACCTCGTCATCCAGCTCATGGAAGAGTTCTTCCCCGAAATTCTGGATGCGGAGTTCACCGCCCATATGGAAGGCGACCTTGACCATGTCGAGGAAGGCAAGGAGGACTGGGTCAAGGTGCTCGCCCAGTTCTACGATTCCTTCGAGAAGCGTCTGGAAGTAGCCGAGGAAGAGATGAAGGAAGTCGAGCTCCAAGACGAGGTTTCGGATGAAACCTGCGAGAAATGCGGCATGCCGATGGTCTACAAAATGGGCCGCTTCGGCAAATTCCTGGCCTGCTCGGGATTCCCGGACTGCCGGAATACGAAGCCGATCGTCAAAAGCATCGGAGTCGTGTGCCCGAAATGCGAGAAAGGCCACATCATTGAACGCCGCAGCAAAAAAGGAAGAATCTTTTTCGGCTGCGATCAATATCCTGAATGTGACTATGTCTCCTGGGACCGGCCGTCCGGCAAGCCATGTCCCCAGTGCGACAGCATGCTCGTCGTGAAGCGGAACAAGACCGGAGCCCGTCTCCAATGCCCTTCCTGCGATTATACGGAAGAGCTTCCCGAAGACCAGGATCTCGATCAGCTGTAACCTATACCCACGTGGAAGCGGAAAGCCGTCTCGACATGCTTTCCGCTTCCCTGCGGTTATGAAGTCCTTTGAATGAAAGAAAGCGAGGAATAGCAAGTGTCCACACCACAGCACGTTACCGTCATTGGAGCCGGTCTGGCCGGCAGCGAAGCCGCCTGGCAGATCGCTTCCCAGGGAGTTCCGGTCCATCTGTACGAAATGCGTCCGGTTACCCGCACGCCTGCGCATCATACCGACAAATTCGCCGAGCTTGTATGCAGCAACAGCTTGCGCGCCAACGGCCTCACCAATGCCGTCGGCGTCTTGAAGGAAGAAATGAGAAGGCTCGGCTCTCTCGTTCTCGAATCGGCCGATCGCAATGCGGTGCCTGCCGGCGGCGCGCTAGCCGTTGACCGCGACGGATTCTCGGGAGATATTACGCAAACGCTGCGCAATCATCCTTTGATTACGGTAAGCAACGAAGAGATCACCTCGATTCCGGAGGACGGAATTACGGTCATCGCTACCGGCCCTCTGACGGCGCCAGCGCTCTCCGGAGCGATCAAGGACCTGATGGGAGAGGAGTATTTCTACTTCTACGACGCCGCCGCTCCGATTGTGGAGAAGGACTCCATCGACATGGAGAAGGTTTATCTGGCTTCGCGTTATGACAAAGGCGAAGCGGCCTACCTGAACTGCCCGATGACGGAAGAGGAATTCAACATCTTCCATGAAGCCTTGATTACCGCAGAGACGGCCGCCTTAAAGGAATTCGAGAAGGAAGTCTATTTCGAAGGCTGCATGCCGATCGAGGTCATGGCCCAGCGCGGCAAGCAGACGGTGCTGTTCGGTCCGATGAAGCCGGTCGGGCTCATCGATCCCCGTACGGGCAAGCTGCCGCATGCGGTCATCCAGCTGCGCCAGGACAACGCCGCCGGCACGCTCTACAATCTGGTCGGCTTCCAGACGCATCTGAAGTGGGGAGAGCAGAAGCGGGTATTCTCTCTCATCCCGGGGCTTGAAAATGCGGAATTCGTCCGTTACGGAGTCATGCACCGCAATACGTTCATCAACTCGCCGAAGCTGCTGGAGTCGACGTACCAGTTCAAGGGCCGCGAGAACCTCTTCTTCGCCGGCCAGATGACCGGGGTCGAGGGCTATGTGGAATCGGCCGCCTCCGGCCTGCTGGCGGGCCTCAACGCCGGACGGCTGGCCAAAGGGCTGGAGCCGCTCGTCCTGCCTGCAGAGACGGCTCTCGGCAGCATGGCGGGATATATAACGACGGCCGACTTCCGCCACTTCCAGCCGATGAACGCCAATTTCGGCCTATTCCCTCCGCTGGAGAAGCGGATCCGCAACAAGAAGGAAAAGAACGAGATGATCGCGGCAAGAGCGATCGAAGCGGTTGAATCCTTCAAGCGCGATGTTCTAGGAGCGGTTCCGTCCGTTTAGGAGCCAGACACGAAGGGAGACATGTTCATGGAAATGCAGTTCCACGCGACGACGATATGCGCCGTCCGCCATAATGGAAAAGGCGCCATAGCGGGCGACGGTCAAGTGACCTTCGGCAACAGCATGATCATGAAAGGCTCCGCCAAAAAAGTCCGGCGTCTGTACCGCGGCCAAGTAGCCGCGGGCTTTGCCGGCTCGGTTGCGGATGCAATCACCTTGTTCGAGAAGTTCGAAAGCAAGCTCGAGGAGCATCACGGGAACTTGCAGCGCGCCGCCGTCGAACTCGCCAAGGAGTGGAGATCGGACCGGGTGCTTCGCCGGCTCGAGGCGATGCTTCTCGTCATGGACACCACCGGACTGCTGCTGATTTCGGGCAACGGGGAAGTCATTGAGCCGGATGACGGCATTTTGGCCATCGGCTCCGGTGGCAGCTTCGCCCTTGCTGCCGCGAGGGCATTGAAGCGGCACGCGCCTAATCTCAGCGCCAGGGAAATGGCTCAGGCAGCACTTGAGACGGCAGCGGAGATTTGCGTATTCACCAATCACAGCATCATCGTGGAAGAAGTCTGAAGATTCCTGCCCTTAACGCGATAGCGATTATTAGTATGCAGAGGGAGTGAGCCTGTGAAGGAAGATTTGACGCCAAGGCAAATCGTTGCTGAACTGGACAAATATATCGTAGGCCAGAAGCAGGCCAAGCGCTCGGTCGCGGTCGCCTTGCGCAACCGTTACCGCCGCAGCAAGCTCGACGAAGCCTTGAGGGACGAAATCGTTCCGAAAAACATGCTGATGATCGGTCCGACCGGCGTCGGCAAAACGGAAATTGCCAGGCGTCTGGCCAAGCTTGTGGGAGCGCCGTTCGTCAAGATCGAGGCGACGAAATTCACCGAGGTCGGTTATGTCGGCCGGGACGTGGAATCGATGATCCGCGATCTCGTGGAAGTGTCGATCCGCATGGTCAAGGCCGAACGGACCGAACGGGTGAAGGACAGGGCGGAAGAGCAGGCCAACGAACGGCTCGTCGAGCTTCTTGTTCCGTCTCCGGTCAAGTCCAAGGGCGGCAAAAATCCTCTTGAAATGCTCTTCGGCAATCAAGGGTCCAAGGACGATGAGGAAGAGAAGGTGAACGATCCCGATATTCTGGGCAAAAGGCAGGCTGTCCGCGCAAAGCTTAAAGCCGGAGAGCTGGAAAACGATCTGCTGGAGCTTGATGTCGAGGATACTTCGCCGACGATGATGGATATGATGTCGGGGCAGGGCAATGAAATGATGGGCATGAACATGCAGGAGATGCTGGGACAGTTCATGCCGAAGCGGACCAAGCGCCGCAAGCTTACGGTCAAGGAAGCCCGCAAGGTATTGACGCAGGAAGAGGCGGCCAAGCTGATTGATATGGACGAGGTCATCGGCGAATCGGTGAGAAGGGCGGAGCAGTCCGGAATCGTCTTCCTGGACGAGATCGACAAGATCGCGAGTCCTTCCAAGGGGTCGGGTCCTGACGTGTCTCGTGAAGGCGTACAGCGCGACATTCTGCCGATCGTCGAAGGCTCTACCATCATGACGAAATATGGAGCGGTCAAAACCGACTACATCCTGTTCATCGCCGCAGGAGCGTTCCACGTTTCCAAACCGTCCGATCTCATCCCTGAGCTTCAGGGAAGATTCCCGATTCGGGTGGAATTGACATCGCTGACGCTGGAGGACTTCGTGCAGATTCTCAAGGAGCCCAAAAACGCTCTGACCAAACAATACACCGCGCTGTTGGCGACGGAAGGAATCGCAATCGAATTTTCGGATGAGGCGATTGCGGAGCTTGCGTCCATCGCGGCTGACGTCAACCGCAATACAGAAAACATAGGCGCGCGCAGGCTCCATACGATTCTGGAGAAGCTGCTCGAGGACTTGTCTTTCGAGGCGCCGGACCTAACGCTGGAAAGTCTGCTCATCACGCCGGAGTATGTGAAGGAAAAGCTATCCTCCATTGCGCAAGACCGGGATTTGAGCCAATATATATTGTAGGGTAGTTCGGGGGGCAAGCAGAAAGATGACATTATTGACCAAAACAAGATCGCTGAACCGGCTGCTGCAAAAAGCGGCGGGCAAGGCACTCAGCTTCAGGGAGATGGCGGAAGTTCTCAGCTCCGTCATTCAAGCCAACATTTTCGTTGTCAGCCGCAGAGGCAAGATTTTGGGCTGCGCCGCAGTCGACCGTTTCGACCATGATCAGTTCCGGAGCTTGGCAGCTGAAGCCGAGCTCCGCTTTCCTCAGGAGACAAACGCCCGATTCCTGCAGATGAGGGAGCCGGAGACCAATGTCGTTCCCGATCCCGGCATCGCGGATGTATTCCGCTTCATGAACGCCCAGGAGATGATGTGCGTCGTTCCGATCACCGGCGGCGGAGACCGGCTCGGTACCGTCGTCCTCACGCGTCTGAGCGGAGTATTCGACGATGAGGATCTCATCCTCGCCGAATACGGGTCCACAATCGTAGGCATGGAAATCCTGCGGGAGAGAGCGGAAGAGATCGCGCTTGAGGCGCGCAGCAGAGCTGTCGTCGCAGTCGCGATCGGCTCGCTGTCCTTCAGCGAGCTGGAAGCTGTCGAGCATATTTTCGAGGAGCTGGAAGGCAAGGAAGGGTTGCTCGTTGCGTCGAAGATCGCCGACCGGGTCGGTATAACCAGATCCGTGATTGTGAACGCGCTCCGCAAACTCGAGAGCGCTGGAGTTATCGAAACGCGATCTTTAGGAATGAAAGGCACTTACATCCGCATCCTGAACCATCAACTTTTGGAAGAATTAGGCAAGATGAAGAAGTAAAAGAGGTTCTTTATACCCAGGAAAGCCCTATCTTTATATAAAGATAGGGCTTTTTTCTCATTGTAATAAATATGAAAATTTAGGAAGATTATCGTACTCGGCAAATCTCGACATCGATCTCTCATTTTTTTAATTATTTTATGTCGAAGATGCAGGAATGCCTGAAGATTTGTTGAATAAGTGATAAACCATTAAGGAAGAAAGTGGTGAAACAGCATTGAATGTCTTGAACGGCGCGGATTTCAGCAGACTTGTAGGGGCAATGAGAGCCGCTGAAGCAAGGCAGCAGGTAATCTCGGATAATATTTCCAATGCTGACACGCCGCACTTCAAACGTTCGGAACTGGTATTCGAGGAGCTGCTGAATGACCAGCTGAACGGCCAGAAAAACCACGATTTAGCAGGTATAAAGACCCAAAAAATGCATATGGACATAGGTCGAAATGACCAGATTCCAACCATGCAGCTTGTCACGGATGAAAAATCTGTCATGAATAATAATGGAAACAACGTGGATCCTGATCGCGAAATGGCATTGCTTGCCAAAAATCAGCTCCGCTACAATTCCTACATTCAACAGATCAATCACGAGATCAAGATGATGCGGACTGCCATCGACGGGAGAGGGTAAGAAATGAAGCTGACCAACGGATTTGACATCAGTGCTTCCGCATTGACCGCCCAGCGGCTCCGAATGGATGTGATCTCATCCAATATCGCGAATGCCGAGACGACTCGAGCCTCCTATGTAAATGGCGAGTTCCAGCCCTATAAGCGCAAAATGGTCGTGTTGGAGCCCATGAAGGAAGGCAGCTTCGCATCGATGCTTCAAAATGAGATGGGAGAGGCGTCCAAAGGGGTTAAAGTAAGCCGGATCCAGGAGGATCGCACTCCGGACAAGCTGGTCTACAATCCGTCTCATCCCGATGCGGACAAGAACGGGTATGTGAAGATGCCGAACGTGGACGTTACGAAGGAAATGGTGGATATGATCTCGGCGTCCCGTTCCTACGAGGCGAACGTGACCGCATTGAATGCAACGAAGACGATGTTCGTCAAAGCTCTTGAAATCGGAAAATAAAAGCCGAAAGGATAGTCCACAATGATCCAGCCTATAACGCTTGCACAGGTCTCTCCTCTGAACACACCGGCTATTACGGCCAAGACGCAAGCCGCATCGCCGAGCGAAGTGACCGAAAGCTTCGGGACTATGCTCAAAAACGCCCTGGACAGTGTCAGCGCGCAAGAAAAAACCGTGCATCAGGTCAACAACCAGTACTTGGTTGGCCAAGCGGATATTTCACAAGTCATGATTGTCTCGCAGCAGGCTGAGCTCAGCCTTCAGCTGGTGACGCAGGTCCGGAACAAGGCGGTAGAGGCCTATCAGGACATCATGCGCATGCAAATTTAAAGCTGACTGCATTGCAATAGCATTCTGCGGGGTGAAGATGTGAACGAAAAGATGGCCCGCCTGCGCGATTCCGCCAAAAATTACTGGGGAGCGATGGGCAAGAAGCAAAAGATTTGGCTGGGAGCGACGATCGGGGTATTGCTGCTGACGATCATTCTGCTTACTTCGATCCTGACCAAAACGCAATACGAAACGGTGTTCAAGGATCTCGACAGCACCGATGCCCAGGCAATCATGAATTATCTGGACAGCAGCAGCATTTCTTACCGGCTTGGAGACGGCGGCAATTCAATTTCCGTTCCGAGCAGCGAAGCAGATCGCGTGCGGGTCGCAGCGGGATCGCAAGGTCTGGTCCAGAATGGATCGATCGGCTTCGCCGCGTTCAATACGGGTTCTTCACAGTTCGGCATGACCGACAACGAATTCAACGTCAAATACCGCAGCGCCCTGAACGGAGAGATCCAGCAGCTGCTCAACGGGATGCAGGGAGTCGCTTCCAGCAAAGTCGTCGTCAATCTTCCGAAGGAAAGCGTATTTGCCCAAACGGAAGAAGCCAGCGGCGCGTCGGCTTCCATCGTCATGAAATTCAAGCCGGGATTCCGGCCCAGCCAGGATGAGATCGACGGTTACTTCAATCTCGTCAAAACTTCGGTGCCGAATCTTAAAATCGCGGATATCACGATTACGAGCCCTCAAGGCGAGCTGACAGCCTCCTCCAAAATCGGCGGGACGCTGAACAACTCGGGCAGCGCGAACTCTCAATTCCAGATCCAAAAGAAATACGAGAGCGATTTGAAGAGAAATATCGAGCAGTTCCTTGGAACGATGGTAGGCGGCGATAATCTTGCCGTCAGCGTGCTGAGCAGCCTGAACTTCGATCAGGTCAGCCGCGAGGAAAGCCTGGTCAAGCCTCTCGACAACAACAACAACAACGGTCTCGTGATCAGCCAGCAGCAATCGAGCGAAAGCTCGGAAGGAACGGAAGGGAACGCCGGCGGCGTTGCCGGCACTGGAGAAACCGATGTACCCGGGTATTCCTCGACATCGAGCGGGGGCAGCAGCACGGCGGAAAAAACCTCCAGCACGACCAACTATGAGCCGAACCGCTACAAAAATACGATCATTGGCGGCCCTTACTCCGTCAAAGACCTCAGCATCAGCGTCGGCATTCCTACTTCATTATTAAACCAGGAAACAAAGGATCAAATCACCCAATATCTAACTTCTTTCGTCCGTTCCCAGCTGGTGGAATCCGGACAGGATGTTAGTAATGACGCGCTCATAGCCAAAAAGGTTTCTGTCATCGGTCAAAATTTTGCCGCAGCAGGAGCATCCGCTTCCGGCAAAGGCCTTACCGCCGGATGGATCGCCGCCATCGCTGTCGCAGCTGCCGCGCTTATCGGCGGAATCGTGCTCGCCGTTCGCCGCCGCCGCGCCAAGGAAGAGGAAATCATTGAGGAAATGGCGCCGAGAGTCGAATATCCTTCGATCAACCTGGAGAGCGTCACGAATGAGAATCAAGTGCGCAAGAATTTGGAAACACTCGCCAAGCGGAAGCCGGATGATTTCGTCAACCTTCTTCGCACCTGGCTAGTAGAGGAATAGAGGTGGCAACTCATGGTTAAAGCGCTGCAAAGCTTGAGCGGGCGCCAAAAGGCTGCCATTCTGCTGATTACGCTCGGCCCGGATGTATCGGCCCAGATCTTCAAGCATCTGAGGGAAGAGGAAATCGAGCAGCTGACTCTGGAAATCGCCAACGTGAGGAAGGTCGACAGCTCGGAGCGGGACACAATCATGAGCGAATTCTATCAGATCTGCCTTGCCCAAGAGTATATCTCCCAGGGCGGCATCGCGTACGCGAAGGATATCCTCGAGAAGGCGCTCGGCTCGCAAAAGGCATTGGAAGTCATCAGCAGGCTTACGGCGACGCTGCAGGTGAGGCCTTTCGATTTTGCCCGCAAGGCGGAGCCGACCCAGATCCTGAACTTCATCCAGAACGAAAATACCCAGACGATTGCTCTCGTGCTCTCTTACCTCCAGCCGGAGCAGGCTTCTCATATTCTGTCCTCGCTTCCTCAAGAGAAGCAGGCGGAAGTCGCCCGCAGGGTCGCGCTTATGGACAGCACCTCTCCTGAGGTCATCTCCCAGGTGGAGAGGGTGCTGGAACAGAAGCTGAGCGCTACGGTGACCCAGGACTACACGAACGCGGGAGGCATCGACTCCATCGTTCAGATTCTGAACGGCGTCGATCGCGGCACCGAGCGGACGATTCTGGATTCCCTGGAAATTCAGGACCCGGAGCTGGCGGAAGAGATCAAGAAGCGGATGTTCGTCTTCGAAGACATCGTCAGCATCGACAACCGTTCCATCCAGCGCATCATCCGCGATATCGAGAGCGCCGACCTTCAGCTTGCGCTCAAGGTGGCAAGCGAGGAAGTGCGCGAGGCGATCTTCCGGAACATGTCCAAGCGGATGGCCGAGACGTTCAAGGAAGAAATGGAATTCATGGGTCCCGTGCGGCTGCGTGACGTCGAGGAAGCCCAGACTCGCATCGTAGGAACGATCCGCAGGCTGGAGGAATCCGGCGACATCATCATCGCCCGCGGCGGAGGAGATGACATCATTGTCTAATCTGTTCAAATCCTCGCAGGTAGTCCCTCAGGAACAGCTTCAGCGGCTGGAAAGATTTTACCGGAAACCTGCCGCAGCCAGCGGTGCCGACACCGCTTCGGACGGCTTCGGCGAGCTGGCCTACCGCGGCGAGATCCGCCCGGATGCCGCTACGGAAGCTCTGCGCAGCCAGATTCTCGGCGACGCCCAGAGCGTCGCCGAGGATACGTTGGCGGATGCGGCCAGGCAGGCCCAGGAGCTGCTGGAACAGGCCCGTCAGGAAGCCGAGGATTGGTGGCATGCCAGACGGGCGGACGATGAACGAATCGCAGAAGAAGCCCGCCAGGCCGGATATGGCGAGGGCTTCAGCCAAGGCAGCCGGGATGCCGAAGCCGCGCTGCGGAAGGAATGGGAGCAAAGAATCGAGGAATCCTCCTCCATTCTTGAATCCTCCTTCCGAATGAAGGAGCAGATCATCCAGGAGGCGGAGCCGTTCCTCGTGGAGCTGAGCTGCGCCATTGCAGAGAAGCTGGTCGGCAAGCAGCTGGATCTTGAGCCCGAAATCGCCATCGAGCTTATCCGCAGCATGCTTTCCCGGCGAAGAGAGAATGGAAGCATCGTTCTGTGCGTCAGTCCCGCGCAGCTCTCATCGGTTCTCGCCGCCAGGGACGAGCTGGAGCTGTCGATCGATTCTCAGGCCGAGCTGCAGATCCTGCCCGACGCATCGGTCAAGGATCACGGCTGCGTGATCCGGACGGCATTCGGCAGCATCGACGCCCGCATCGACACGCAGCTGTCCGAAATCAAGCGTGAGCTGATGGGAATCGCTTCCCAGCGCGAAGGTCAGGAGGCGCCTGCTTCATGAGCTCACGGGTTCCCAAGGCTTCGAGATATACGGAGCAGCTCGCCGGCATCGATCCCGTGCGCATCAACGGCAAAGTAACCCAGGTCATCGGACTTACCGTCGAAAGCGAAGGACCCGATGCCGGCATCGGGGATGTCTGCCAGATCTATCCCGGAAAAGGGGCGCCCCCGCTCCTTGCCGAAGTCGTCGGTTTCCGGGACAACAGACTGATTCTCATGCCGCTCGGAGATCTCAATGCGATCGCGCCCGGATGCGACGTTGTTGGCACAGGCAAGCCGCTTACGGTCCAGGTCGGGGCGGAGCTGCTCGGTAAAGTGCTGGACGGCCTGGGGCGGCCTCTTGACGGCAGCTTCATTCCCAGCCGTATGATCCGCTATCCGACGACCGCTCCTCCGAGCAATCCGCTCTTCAGACCGCGCGTCCAGCAGCCGCTGGGCATCGGGGTTCGCGCGATCGACAGTCTGCTTACCGTAGGACAGGGCCAGCGCGTCGGCATTTTTGCCGGATCGGGGGTCGGAAAGAGCACGCTGCTGGGCATGATCGCCCGCAATACGGCAGCCGACGTCAACGTCATTGCTCTCATCGGCGAACGGGGACGCGAGGTGCTCGAGTTCATCGAGAAGGATCTGGGACCGGAAGGACTGGCCCGTTCCGTCGTAATCGTGGCAACATCCGATCAGCCGGCTTTGATCCGCATCAAGGGCGCGGTAATCGCAACGACGATAGCGGAGTACTTCCGGGACCGGGGGATGAACGTCATGCTGATGATGGATTCCGTCACCCGGTATGCGATGGCGCAGCGGGAAGTCGGGCTGGCGGTCGGAGAGCCTCCGGCGACGAGAGGGTATACGCCGTCGGTGTTCGCCGGCCTTCCCAAGCTGCTTGAAAGAGCGGGAACGGGGCCGACGGGGTCCATAACGGCTTTTTATACCGTTCTCGTGGATGGGGACGACATGAATGAGCCGGTGGCGGATGCCGTGAGAGGCATCCTCGACGGACATATCGTCTTAAGCCGGGACTTGGCTCAGAAAGGCCATTTTCCGGCGATCGACGTGCTCGCCTCGGTGAGCCGGGTCATGAAGGAGATCATAGAGCCCGAGCATCAGGAGGCGGCTTCCGCTCTCAAAAAGATGCTCGCTGTCTATAAAGATTCGGAGGACTTGATCAATATCGGGGCGTATCAGCCCGGATCGAACAAGGAAATCGACCAGGCGATGAGCCAAATGGACGGAATTCTGGATTTCACGCAGCAACGAACGAATGAAAAAGCCCATTTTGACGAGACGCTGGACCATCTGATCCGGCAATTCAACGGGAGCTGAACAGAGACGTGACTTCATTCCGCTATGCCTATCAAAGCATTGTCAACTTGAAGCAAAGCGAGACGACGCAAGCCAAATGGGGACTCACGGCCGCGCTTGATCTGCTGCATGCGGAGGAGATGTCCCTGTCCGAGCTGAACGCGGAGCGTCTGCGCTGGGAAGGGAAGCTTGAAGAGCTCGGCATGCTAGGCAGTCCGCTCATGGAGCTGCAAGCGATCCAGCGGTTCCTCTCCCATCTGGATGCCTGCATCGGAAGCAAGCAGCAAGTCGTACAGGCGGCAGAGAACGAAGTCGAATCCTCCAGGCATCGTCTGGCCGAACGCAAGATCCAGGAGAAGATCTGGCTGAAATCCAAAGAAAAAGCCTTGAACCGATTCAAGGCTGCACAGCTTGCCGGAGAGCAGGCGGAACTCGATGAAATCGCGGTCCAACGCCATTCGCGCGCAGCGCTTTAGCAGAAGGCAAGATGAAGCAGTCGGGGACGACTCATGCCCCCGGGAGGGATGAAATGTTGGCAGAAGAACGTGAGAAACAAAGCTACAGCGGAATGGAACGCTTCCTGTTTTTTGTTACGCCGCTGCTGTTCACGCTGGTGCTTGTGCTTGTGCTTCTAGTGGTGTTCAATCCGTCGCTGCGCTCGCGGCTGATGGATACCGGCCGCAGCATACCGGTAGTCGGGTCGCTCATTCCGGAGAGCCGGAGCGCATCCGGCGCCCCTGCTCCGGACAACGGGGCTGCTCAGCGCAAGCAGATCGCCGGCCTGCAGGGAGACCTGCAGGCAGCCAAAGGGAAGCTTCAGGCCGCCGAGGCGGAGAAGGCATCCCTTGAGAAGGAAATCAACGACCTGCAGGACAAGCTCGACCAGCTGATCAAAAGCGACGAGCAGAAAAAGCTGAGCAGCAGCGAATATCAAGCCAAAATTGCGGAGCTTGGGGGAATGTTCGCCTCGATGACGCCAAGCAAAGCGGCTCCGATCATTCAGAATATGACCTTGGATGAAGCCGTTCTCGTGCTGAACTCGATGGACAGCCGAGCCCAAGGAGCGATCTTGGCCAAGATGGATCCAAAGCGGGCAGCCGAAACGGCAGCGAGACTGAAGGATTCCGTTCCGGTCCAGGATCAGCAGATTGCTGCCCTGCAATCGAGAATCCAGCAGGCTTCAAGCGCAGCTCCTGCATCCGGCTCCGCACTGCTCAGCGAAGATCAGCTCAGCAAAACGTTTGAATCGATGGATCCGGCGAAGGCGGCGCAGCTGCTGCTGTCGATGTCGGATGTGAGCCCGAGCAAAGTGCTTCGGATTCTTGGCTCGGTCAGCGATTCCAAACGCTCGTCCATCGTTCAGGAGATGTCGGGACTGGACAAAAAGCTGACGTCTCAGCTCGTGAGCAAGCTCATGGCGGGAAAATAGAATAGGAGGTGAACCATGGAGATCACGACGACTCAACCGGCTGCTGCGACCGGCTCGGGGACATCTGTCCAAGCGGCCGGAGGCAAGGCGGCCGGGGCGGCTCCGTTCAGCCAAGCCATGGCTGGAGCCTTGCAGACGGGCGTTCAGGGTCAAGCGTCCCCGAACGCGGGAACGGCGGCTCCGCAGGACGCCGTAGCGGCTGCTGCGGCATTGGCAGCCGCTATGGCGCTGAGCGCAGCCGCCGCCCAGCTTGACGGCGCGGAGCCGAGCGTCCCTGCTCTGGCAGACGGAGCGCTCCCGGAAGCTCTGCAGCCAGCAGAAGCCGATCCTGCCGCTGCTTCCTCCGAGGAGCAGGCAGCCGAGCCGCTGCTTGCCAAATTGGAGGAGCTGCTGGATCAGCTATACGAAGGCAAGGAAGAGGATGGCTCCATTCCGCTCGAGGATTGGCAGCAAGCGGCCTCCGAGCTGGGAGCGCTGCTTGCGCTGCTCGGCATTCAGCCGCCTCCTGCAGGGAAGCTTGCAGGCGGCGGCCAGCAGGAGCGGGATGAGCCCGCAGCCGCTTCCGCAGCGACAGCCGCCAAAGGGGAAGTAGGAGAGCTGCTGCTGGCGCTGAGGCAGCAATTGCCCGACATTCTCGCCAAGCCATCCGGAAAGGTCGATTCCCAGTCGCTGACCCAGGCGCAGCTGACCAAGCTGCAAAGCCTGCTCGAAGCGCCGCAATCAGCCAAATCCGCTCCAGGCGGAACGATCCCGGCCGGCCGGCCTGAAGGGACTCCTTTGACAGGAATTCCGGCTTCCGGCACAACGCTGCTGGCGAAGCTTGAAGCTTCTTCAGCCCACATCCGAGCGGCGGTAAGCGCCTCTGCCGGAAGCGCTCAGGCGGACGATGCCGTGCAGCCGGCCATGCTCATGGCGGAAAGCAATGAACAGCCGTCGTCAGCCGCTGCGGTCTCAACAGGAAATGTCCAGCCGGGAGCTGCGGTTCCGGACAGTGCGGAAACGGTCGTGAAGGTGCCCGTTCATCGGTTTGCCCAGGAGGTGGCCGGGCTTGTCTTGAAAAAGCTTGATGTCTCGTCTTCATCCGGCATGACCGAAGCAAGACTGACGCTGACTCCGGAAAACTTGGGACAGGTGGACGTCAAGCTCCAAATCCACAATGGCCAATTGACGGCGCTGTTCGCAGCGGATTCGCCGGCGGCGAGGGAAGCGATCGAGAACCAGCTGGGCCAGCTCCGAATGTCCTTGCAGAACCAAGGCTTCCAGGTTGACCGGCTTGATGTATCGGCCTCGAGCCAGCTTCAGACCTCGCTTTCATTCGGCCAGCAGAGCCGGGGCGGAGGCGGGCAGGGCGGCCAGTTTGCGCGAAACGGCTCCGACCGCCTTGAAGATCAGGGCGTGCAGGAGGCTGAAGTCATCCAAACCGCCATTCGCGAGCTTGGATACGGCAGGGCAATTAACGAGACGGCATAAGCCGGCTTCAAGGGGGATCAACGATGGCAGCATCCGTGAACGCCAATTCCATTTATCCGTTCGTGAGCCAAAAGAATTCCAAGGCGGCGTCGACAAGCATGGACAACTCCACGCTCGGCAAGGATGCTTTCCTGCAGCTTCTGGTCGCACAGCTGAAATATCAGGACCCGATGAATCCGTCCGACAACACGACTTACATCGCCCAGCTCGCTCAATTCTCCTCTGTCGAGCAGTTGTCGAACATTTCCGGACAGCTCAACGTCCAGGGACAGAATCTTGGACTTACATCCGATCTCATCGGGAAGCAGGCGGAATGGGACATCTTTGATGCTGCCGGCAAGCTGACGACCGAAAGCGGCCTCGTCGATTCGGTCGTGCTCAAGGACGGCATCCAGTATATCGTCTCCAGCGGCAACTATGTTCCGATCGACGCGCTGAAGTCCATTCGATCCGATGCGGCGGAAGAGACTCCGGAACAGTTGCCGGAAGAGTCTTCCGGAGAACAGCCGGCAGGAGCCTGAACGAGCAGTATCCATCCATTTAGGAGGTTGATAGATTATGTTGAGATCTATGTATTCGGGCGTTTCCGGCATGCGGGGCTTCCAAACCAAGCTTGATGTCATCGGCAACAATATTGCGAACGTGAACACCGTCGGCTTCAAAGCGGGACGGGTCATGTTCCAGGATATTCTGAGCCAGACTGTCGCAGGAGCGACGCAGCCGGAAGACGGAGCGCGAGGCGGCAAAAACGCGCAGCAGATCGGTCTTGGCGTGACGGTGGCCTCCATCGACACGGTGCACACGGCGGGCAGCGCCATGACGACCAACGTGCCGACGGATCTGCGCATCGACGGAGACGGATTTTTCGCCGTCCGTCCTGCGGGAATGGAGGACGGCTTCTACCTGACGCGTGCCGGCAATTTCTCGGTCGATGCCGCGGGACAGCTGGTCAACGCTGACGGCGCTCTCGTGCTGAGCTCCGACGGCGAACCGATTTCGCTGGCTGGAGTCAGCGCCTTCACGATCGGCAAAGACGGTTCGGTGACAGGTGTCAATGCAGACGGAACGACAGGAGATGTCATTGCCACCATAGGCGTCGTGAAAGTGACCAATCCGAACGGACTGGAAAAAATCGGCGGCAACCTTTACCGCTCTACGGTGAATTCCAATGCCGAGGAGCTGGCTATCGGAGCTCCCGGAGATCCGGAGACCGGAACAGGGAACATCGTGGCCGGCCAACTGGAGATGTCCAACGTCGACCTTACGAGCGAGTTCACGGAAATGATCGTTGCGCAGCGCGGTTTCCAGGCCAACTCCCGAATCATTACGACATCGGATGAAATTCTTCAAGAGCTCGTCAATCTGAAGAGATAATTGATCTAGCCCTGTAGAGTCTGGATCCGCCGGCCGAGCTCCGCTCGGCCGCATCGGTTCCGCCAACGGGCAGCCGCGGGAGGGTTCACATGATTGAAGTAACAAGGCTCAACGGCAGCAAGCTGATGATCAATGCCCTGCTGATCGAGCTCCTGGAAGAAACGCCGGATACGCTCGTGACGATGACCACCGGCAAAAAAATGGTCGTTGTGGAGTCGGCTGCCGTTCTGGCCGGGCGGATGACCGATTTCTACCGCTCCATCGGCCTCGCGGCTTCATCTCATAAGAGTGGATATACGGAGGAATAGGCGCTATGAAAAAAATGCTTCCCTGGCTGATCACGACGCTGCTGGCCATCTCGCTGATCGCTGTTGTGGCGGTCATCCTGTACAACTCGCTCCTGAAGGAGCCCGCAACGGCTTCGGGAGGGGATGCGGCCAAGACGACGGCGGCAGCCGCCAAGGTCAAGCCGCTTACGGCTGACGAACGGGTCGAGGTCACGTCAGAGCTCAAGGATATCAAGCGCAACCTGAAGGACGGCAACAAATTCCTGCTCGTGAGCTTCGCTTTCCAGCTGGACAAAAAGGCGACGAAGGAAGACTTCGACAAGATCAAGGATATCGTCGTGAAGCCGATCATCAACCGTACGCTTGCAGATACGGAAGCCCAGGCGCTGCAAGGCTCGGCCGGGCAGGATGCGCTCGAGGCCAAGCTGCTGAACCAAATCAATGAAGTTCTTCCCAAAGGCAAGCTGATCAAGGTTTCCATCACGGACTATACGTTGACGGAAATCTAGGACGGCCAAGTGAGATAAGCGAAGGAGGTGAGAGTGATGGTGGATGTGCTTTCCCAGAATGAGATCGACGCCCTGCTTGCCGCCTTGTCGTCAGGAGAGATGGATGCGGAGGAGCTGAAGAAGGAAGAAAGCCAGAAGAAGATCCGCGCGTACGATTTCAAACGGGCAGTCCGTTTTTCCAAGGACCATATTCGAAGCTTGACCCGGATACATGAAAACTTCGCCCGATACTTGACGACTTATTTCTCGGCGCAGCTGAGAACGTTTGTGCAGATCAGCGTCGTGCAGGTGGAACAGCTGCCGTACGACGAATTCATCCGCTCGATTCCCAAAATGACCATTCTGAACATCTTTGAGGCGGAGCCGCTGGAAGGAAGGATGGTGCTTGAAGTCCATCCCAACGTGGCCTATTCCATGGTCGACAGGCTGCTTGGAGGCACAGGAACCGCTCCCGCCAAGATCGGGGCGCTCACGGAGATTGAAACCATGATCATGGAGAAAATCTTCAGCCGTGCCTTCGAAAGCCTGCAGGAAGCCTGGAAAACGGTGTACGACATTTCGCCGAGGCTGGATTCGCTGGAAACGAACCCGCAGTTCATGCAGATCGTTTCTCCCAACGAAACGATCGCTTTGATTTCATTGAGCACGAAAATCGGGGATACGACCGGCATGATCAACTTGTGCATTCCGCATGTGGTCATCGAGCCGATCATGCCGAGATTGTCCGTGCATCACTGGTTCGTATCCCAGAAGAAGTCGCGTGCCCCTGAAGAAGTGGAGATCCTGGAGCAGCGCGTACATAAAGCGAAGCTGCCGATCATAGCCGAGCTCGGAGAATCCTCCATTACGGTTAGAGAGTTCATGAGCCTTGCCGCAGGAGATGTCATTTCCTTGAAGAAGCCGGTCGGCGAAGGCTTGCATATCAAGGTTGGAGAAAAGCTGAAGTTCATCGGCAGCCCGGGGTCGGTCCGCGACCGCCTTGCCGTCCAGGTGGACGAGATCGTAAGCGAAGGAGCAGACGAAGATTATGACGAGTAAGGATTATTTGTCCCAGGAGGAGATCGATGCCCTGCTCCGGCAGAGCTCGGACGGTTATTCCGCCGCTCCTTCCGATACGGCAGGCGAGGCGCAGATCTCCCAATACCTGAGCTCCATCGAGCAGGATGCTCTGGGCGAGATCGGCAACATCACGTTCGGAAGCGCGGCTACCGCGCTGTCCACCCTGCTGGGAAGAAAAGTGGATATCACGACTCCGCAGGTCGCCCTCATCAAGCGGGAAGACCTCGCCGACGAATTCCCCCGGCCTCATGTCGCGGTGTCGGTCAGCTATGTTGAAGGCTTTCAAGGCATCAATTCGCTCGTCATCAGGACAAAGGATGCGGGCGTAATCGCCGATCTGATGCTTGGCGGCGAAGGCGACGTCGGCCAGACGGAGCTCAATGACATCCATATCAGCGCCGTGCAGGAAGCGATGAACCAAATGATGGGTTCATCGGCGACATCGATGTCGACCATCTTCAACCGGATGGTCAACATCTCGCCTCCCGGCATCGATATCCTCGATGTGGAGCAAGGCGGAGGACTCGCCCAGCTGCCGCCGGATGACGTCTTCATCAAAGTCAGCTTCCGGCTGATGATCGGAGACTTGATCGATTCGACAATCATGCAGCTGCTGCCGGTCAACTTCGCCAAGCAGATGGTCGACACGCTGATGGGCGGAAGCGGGGATGAGGCCGCCGCAGCATCTGCCGCTCCATCGATTGAAGCGGCTTCAGCAGCCCCGCATTCGGAACCGCCGGCTCAGCAGCCCGTCCAGCAGCAGCCTGTCCACGAACAGCCCGTTCATCAACAGCCTGTGCAGCAGCAGCCTGTTTACGAACAGCCGGCGTATCAGCAGCCGATGGCCGACATGCACGCCGCGCCTGCTGTCCACAATCAAGGTCCGCAGACTTTCGGCGCTCCGGCAGGCCGCAACGTCAATGTCCAGCCGGTTCAATTTTCCGGTTTCCAGCCGGGATATCCTCAAGGAGACGAGAGCAATCTCGGCCTGCTCCTCGATATCCCGCTGAAAGTAACCGTAGAGCTTGGACGCACGCAAAAACAGATCAAGGATATTCTTGAGCTGTCGCAAGGCTCCATCATCGAGCTCGACAAGCTGGCAGGCGAGCCCGTAGACATTCTGGTGAACAACAAGCTGATTGCAAAAGGCGAAGTTGTCGTCATCGATGAGAATTTCGGGGTCCGGGTCACGGATATCGTGAGCCAGTGGGACCGCATGACCAAAATTCAATAAGTGCATCCAGGGAGGAAATGACAAATGGCAAACCGTATTCTGATCGTTGATGACGCTGCATTCATGCGAATGATGATTCGCGATATTCTGACTAAAAACGGGTACGAGGTCGTGGGCGAGGCTCAGGACGGATCGCAGGCGATTGAAAGATACAAGGAAGTCAAGCCGGATCTGATCACGATGGACATCACGATGCCGGAGATGGACGGCATTGCCGCCTTGAAGGAAATCAGGAAAATCGACCCGAACGTTAAAGTCATCATGTGCTCGGCCATGGGCCAGCAAGCGATGGTCATCGACGCCATTCAGGCCGGCGCGAAGGATTTCATCGTGAAGCCGTTCCAGGCTGACCGGGTCATCGAGGCCATCAAGAAGACGCTTGGGTAACGGAAATGCCATTGTTAGCCGGATTGGCGGCTCAGGCGGCCGCTCCTTCCGCTTCGCCCAAGCCTGATGGAACGATTGATTATGCCCTTCCTTCCGGCGGGAGCGAGGTGCCGCACTTCGCGAGCGGGGGCATGACGGGCAGCGTAGTCTGGGTGCTGGTTTCGCTTGCTCTTGTCATCGGATTGATCACCCTCCTTATTCGCTGGCTGTCCAAGCGAAGCCAGCTGATGGGGGGCGCAAGAGCTCTTGAACAGCTTGGAGGATTGACGCTCGGACCGAACAAGTCGATCCAGGTCATTGAAACAGCCGGCACCATCTATGTTGTCGGCGTCGGCGAGAATGTGACGCTTCTGGACCGGTTCCCGGCAGGGGAAGAAGCGGACAGCCTCCGCAGCCAGCTGCTGGAGAAGCGCAATGCCGCAACCGGCGTTCCGCTGGGGGAGTGGATGCGGAGAATCCAAGGCAAGACAGGAGAAGGGAACCGGTCTGTTCAAGCTTCGGCCGACGGAGACAAGGAAGAGGCCAAGCGGTTCCAGAAGCTGCTGCATCAAAAGCTCGAGCAGCAATCCAGGCAGCAGGAAGAGCTTGAACAGCTGTTCCAGGAATCTAGAGACAGGGATCGGTTGAGGGACGAATGACTAGAAAACGTATGCTTTCGCTGATGACTGTCCTGGCCATGTCGCTCGCCTGGCAGAGCGCCGCTTACGCCGAGCCTCTGCCGGGCATCGATATCAACATTGGCGGGGATAGCGCCGGAGGAACGAGCGCTTTATCCATCGTATTGATGGTGACCGTTCTGACGGTTGCTCCTTCCTTCCTTATTCTTATGACCAGCTTTACCCGGATCGTCATCGTGCTTGGTTTCGTGCGTACTTCGCTCGGAACCCAGCAGATGCCTCCGAATCAGGTTCTGATCGGTCTGGCGTTGTTCCTGACGCTGTTCGTCATGTCTCCAACGCTGTCGCAAGTGAATGATACGGCTCTGCAGCCTTATATGAAGGGCGAGCTGACTCAGACGGAGGCGCTTGAAAAAGCGGCTGTGCCGATGAAGAAGTTCATGTTCCAGCATACGAGGGAAAAGGACCTGCTGCTGTTTCTGAACTACACCAAAGCGGAAAAGCCCAAAACCTATCAGGATATTCCGATTACGGTGCTGGTGCCGGCATACGCGATCAGCGAACTAAAGACAGCGTTCCAGATGGGATTCATGATCTTCATTCCCTTTTTGATTATCGACATGGTTGTTTCCAGTACGCTGATGGCGATGGGGATGATGATGCTGCCGCCGGTCATGATCTCGCTTCCTTTCAAAATTCTGCTGTTTGTCCTCGTAGACGGGTGGTATTTGGTCATCAAGTCGCTGCTGCTCAGCTTTAATCCGTCATGACCGCAGAAGAAGGAGGGGAATGCGATGAGTTCCAATTTCATCATCGGCCTGGCGGGCCAAGCGATGTTCGTCATGCTGAAAGCGAGCGCGCCCATGCTTATTCTCGGGCTTGTCGTCGGCCTGGCCGTCAGCATTTTTCAAGCGACGACCCAGATCCAGGAACAGACGCTGGCGTTCGTCCCCAAGATCGTCGCCGTATTGGCCGCGGTTCTGCTGTTCGGTCCGTGGATATTGAACACGCTGGTGGATTTCACCTACAACCTGCTGAACAACCTGCACAACTATATCGGGTAGGCAGAGGCTGATGGAACAATTTCTTAACGGTTTCCCTATTTTTTTGCTGATTTTTTGTCGAATGACCTCTTTTTTTGTAGTCGCGCCTGTCTTTTCCACCCGAACCGTGCCGGCGAGGCTCAAGATTGGCCTCGGTTTCGCCGTTTCGCTTCTTGTGTACTTCTCGTACGGAATCAAACAGACGGCCGCTGCCGATGCGGGCTTTATCCTGCTCATCATCCAGGAAATCCTGATCGGGCTCCTGCTTGGATTCATCGTCTACCTGTTTTTCACGGTCGTCCAGACGGCCGGCGCGTTCATCGATCTGCAGATGGGTCTCGCCATGTCGAACATCATCGATCCGCTGAGCGGAACCTCGGCGCCGATTACCGGCAATCTCAAGTATATGGTGCTGACGCTGCTGTTTCTGACGATGAACGGCCATCTGTATATGCTGCAGGCGCTGATGAACAGCTACAACTGGATGCCTCTCAAGCTGGGGCTGATGGAGCATGTCTCCAGCGGCTTGATCTCGGACTTTCTCGTCAGGGCGTTCTCCCAGTCTTTCCTGCTCGCCCTGCAGATCGCGGCGCCGATTGTCGTAGCCATGTTCCTGACGGATGTCGGTCTTGGCTTCCTGGCGCGGACGGCGCCTCAATACAACGTATTCGTCATCGGCGCCCCGCTCAAAATCATGCTCGGCATCCTGCTGCTGATGCTGCTGATGCCGTCTCTCGGCGTTCTGTTCGGGCATTTGTTCAGCCTGATGTTCGAGAAGCTCGGCGAGCTGTTCAACGCTGTCGGCAGCAAAGGCGGGACAGGCTCTTGAGGAGGGACACGGCCATGAGGCTCCGGTTCAAAGTCGACCTGCAGCTGTTCAACGGCGAGAAGACCGAAAAAGCGACGCCGAAGAAGCGCAGCGAAGCCCGCGACAAGGGCCAGATCGCCAAAACCCACGAGCTTCCCGGCGCTTTCATCATCCTGTTCGTCATTGGAAGCTTCCTCGTTCTCGGCGGGTATTACAAGGAACGGATCTACCGTATTTTCGGCAGCCTGTTCAACGACTGGCTCACTCTGGATCTGACCTCGGGCAACGTCATGTCGCTGTTCTATCACGTCATGATGGAGCTGCTCATGCTGCTGGCTCCGATTCTGCTGCTCGCTTTCGTGGCGGCTGCGGCATTCAACTACGTGCAGGTAGGCTTTCTGCTTACGGGGACGCCGCTCAAGCCCGACTTCAAGAAACTGAGCCCGATCAGCGGATTCAAGAACATCTTCTCGATGCGGTCGGTCGCTGAATTCTTCAAGAGCATCATCAAGCTGCTCGTAGTCGGAGTGGTCGTGTTCTACACGATCTGGGGAGAATGGGGACGCATTCTCATGCTGGGACATTCTCCCATCGAAGACATCTTCACGTTCACAGCCGGCCTGACCTTGAAGCTCGGCCTCGAATTCGCCTCGCTGATGATCGTCATCGCGGCGGCGGACTATTTCTATCAGAAATACGAGTATGAGAAAAATCTGCGAATGTCCAAGCAGGACATCAAGGATGAATACATCAAGAGCGAGGGCAATCCGCTCATCAAAGGGAAGATCAAGGAGCGGCAGCGGAAGATGGCGCTTCAGCGCATGATGCAGGAAGTGCCCAAGGCCGATGTCGTCATTACGAACCCGACCCACTTCGCCATCGCCATCCGTTACGACGGCACGCGCATGCAGGCTCCCGTCATTTTGGCGAAGGGAATGGATTACGTCGCCTTGAGGATCAAGGAAGTCGCGAAGGAGAACGGAGTCGTCACGATGGAGAACCGTCCGCTGGCGAGAGCCTTGTACGACAGGACGGAAATCGGGGACAGCATACCGCCGGATCTGTTCCAAGCGGTCGCGGAAGTGCTGGCCTATGTATACAAGCTGAAAGGCCGCAGCAAATCATCTTAATTCAGTAAGCGGAGGCATTCGTCATGAAACCGAGGGACCTGGCAATCTTGGTAGGGATTATCGGCATTGTCCTAATGATGGTCATCCCCATCCCTACTTTTCTGATGGACTTCCTGCTCGTAATCAACATATCGGTCGCTCTTATCATTCTCTTAATAGCGATGAATACAAAAGAAGCGCTGGATTTCTCCATCTTCCCGGCGCTCCTGTTGATTACGACCTTGTTCAGGCTCGCCCTCAACGTATCGACAACCCGCAACATCCTTGTCCATGCCCACGCGGGCGAGGTGGTCCAGACATTCGGAAACTGGGTTGCCGGAGGCCAGGTCGCCATCGGCTTTGTCGTGTTCCTGATCTTGGTTGTCGTGCAGTTCATCGTCATCACCAAAGGCTCCGAGAGGGTCGCGGAGGTTGCGGCAAGGTTCACGCTCGATGCCATGCCGGGCAAGCAGATGAGCATCGATGCGGATCTCAACGCAGGCCTGATCAACGAGCAGCAGGCTCGGGCCCGCCGCTCCAAGATCGAGCGGGAAGCCGACTTCTACGGGTCGATGGACGGCGCGAGCAAATTCGTCAAGGGAGATGCGATCGCATCGATCATCATCCTCATCATCAACCTTCTCGGCGGCTTCATCATCGGGATGGCGGTGCATGGGATGGGCTTCACCGAAGCTCTCAACACGTATTCCATCCTGACGATCGGCGACGGTCTCGTCAGTCAGGTTCCGGCGCTGCTCATCTCTACCGCTGCCGGCCTGATTGTGACGAGAGCGGCTTCGGAAGGCAATCTGGCCCATGACCTGACCAGCCAGATTCTGCGGTATCCGCAGCTGCTGTTCGTCGTGGCCGGCACCATCGCCCTGCTGGGTCTGTTCACCCCTATCGGAATCATCCGCACGTTCCCGATCGCGGGACTGCTTGTCTACTTGGGGTGGAAGATGCAAGGCGAGCAAAGCCGAGCGATCGCAGAGCAGGAGCAGATGGTGGAGGAGAAGGAGATCGAGGAAGTGCGGAGTCCGGAAAGCGTCGTGAACCTGCTGCATGTGGATCCGATCGAATTCGAATTCGGCTACGGCCTCATCCCGCTCGCGGATACGCAGCAGGGCGGCGATCTTCTGGACCGGATCATCATGATTCGCCGCCAGTGCGCGCTCGAGCTCGGGCTTGTCGTTCCCGTGATTCGCATCCGAGACAACATCCAGCTTCGGCCGAACGAATACATCATCAAGATCAAAGGCAATACGGTCGCTCGCGGCGACCTGCTCCTGAATCATTATCTGGCGATGAGCCCGGGCTTCGAGGACGAATCCATCATCGGCATCGAGACGATGGAGCCGGCCTTCGGACTGCCGGCGTTATGGATCGACGAGGCGACCAAGGAAAGGGCCGAGATGTCGGGCTACACCGTCGTCGATCCGCCATCGGTCGTCGCCACCCATCTGACCGAGATCATCAAGCGCCATGCGCATGAGCTGCTCGGCAGGCAGGAGACCAAGGCGCTTATCGAAAACATGCGGGAAGCCTACCCGGCGCTCGTGGAGGAACTCATTCCTTCCGTCATGACGATCGGGGATGTGCAGAAGGTGCTTGCCAAGCTGCTCAAAGAGAAAATCTCGATCCGGGACCTTGTCAGCATCTTCGAGACTTTGGCCGACCACGGGCTGTACTCGAAGGATACCGACATATTGACGGAGTACGCCCGCCAGGCGCTCTCCCGCCAGATTACGCAGCAGTACAGTGCAGGCGGCAACTCGATGCGGGTCATTACGGTCAGCCCGGCGCTGGAGAAGAAAATCGCCGAAGCCGTCCAGCAGTCCGAGCATGGCAGCTATCTGGCCATGGATCCGATCGCCACCCAGCAGATCTGCAATAAGGTGAGCGAGCAAGTCAATCGGCAGATCCAGTCCGGGCACCAGCCGGTCGTGCTTGCTTCGCCGACGATCCGCATGTATTTGCGGCAGATGATCGAACGGGTGATGGGTGACATTCCGGTGCTGTCCTACAGCGAGCTGGAGCCTTCCATTGAAGTTCAGAGCATAGGGACGGTGAGCTTGTGAGAGTGAAGCGCTACGTCGTGTCGTCCATGCCGGAGGCTATGGCGCTTATCCGAGGAGATTTGGGCAAGGATGCCGTCATCTTGAGTACGAAGGAAATCAAGACCGGAGGGTTCCTCGGCATGTTCGGCAAAAAAGGCATCGAGGTCGTTGCGGCGGCGGAAACCGTCAGCCCGCCGGCGCCATCTCCTGCATTTGCCGACACCCTCCAATCGTTGGCAGCAGCGGCCTCGAGGCAGTCGGCTTCGCCGGAGCCAGAGGCAGCGCCCAGGCAGCCGGCTGCGCTGTCTTCTACGGCAGCCCCGTCTGCTCCGGCTTCGCTGGCGGCGGCCAAGTACAAGTCGGTCGCTAAGCCTGCTGCCAGCCCGCCAGCATTTGCAGGCGAAGCTGCACCTGAGCCTGCTGTATCCGCCGGGGAAGCGGCCGCTTCCAACGGCTCCGCTGCCGCCGCCCCGGCAAGCGGCTTCCGCGAGCCTGCCTCTCAAGGAATGGAGCCGGATCTGCTCCGGGAAGTTCGCGACCTCAAAACCTGGATCCGCCAGCTGTCCGGCGCCCAGGCCGCCGAAACGGCGCCGGTCCATGTGTCCAGCCTGATGGAAAGGCTGGAAGCGCAGGAGGTCAAGGCCGCTTGGCGGGAAAGGCTTCTGGCCGACTTGCAGGCCAAGCCGGATTACAGTCTTCTAAGCGAAGATCCCCAAGCTCTTTGGGCGGCAGCCGCAGAGCATTTGCAAATGTGGCTGGAGCCATATATGGGAGAGAAACCGGCTGAGCATAGCCGGGTGCTGCATTTCGTCGGACCGACAGGCGTCGGCAAGACGACGACCATCGCGAAGCTGGCGGCGGATCTTACTTTGCGCCATCGCAAAGCTGTCGGCCTGATCACCGCGGATACGTACCGCATCGCCGCTGTCGACCAGCTTCGGACCTATGCGGATATATTGGGAATTCCGCTGGAAGTCGTCTTCTCCCCCGCGGAGGCGGCAAGGGCATTCCAGCAGCTGGAGCAGAAGGATGCCGTGCTCATGGATACGGCCGGCAGGAATTACCGCAGCGAGCTGCAGATCCACGAGGTCAACAGCCTGCTGAGAAGCAGCGAGGATGCGGATACGCTGCTGGTGCTCAGCCTGACCGCCCGCACGCCGGATATGGAAGCGGTAGCGCAGCCTTTCATCCGGCACGGGGTGGACAAGGTCATTTTCACCAAGCTGGATGAAACGACGGTGTACGGCGCGGCCTTCAATCTGATCATGGACCATGGGCTGAAGCCGGCTTATCTGGCCTTCGGCCAGACGGTTCCGGACGATCTCGAGCCGTTCCGGTCAGACCGTTATGTGAAGCTGCTTCTGGGGAACCAGCCGAATGAGTGACCAGGCCCAGGCGCTTCGCAACCTGATCAAGGAGCGGACGGGCGGGCAGATGGAAAAGAACGCGCGGCTGCTGACGGTGACGAGCGGGAAGGGCGGAGTCGGTAAGTCCAACTTCAGTCTGAATTTCGGACTCGCGCTGCAGTCTCTGGGCCGAAAAGTGCTCGTCATCGACGCGGATATCGGCATGGCCAATCTGGACGTGCTGATGGGCATTCCGGCGCCATACTCTCTCTATCATCTGTTCACCGGCGCCAAAAGCATCCGCGACATCATCCAGCTGGGACCGTCCGGGCTGCATTTCGTAGCCGGCGGGTCCGGATTCCGGGAGCTGCTTCATCTTACGGATCGGCAGCTTCAGGAAGCGGACGAGCAGCTCGGCATGCTCCAGGGAGAATATGACTTCATCCTGTTCGATACCGGAGCGGGATTGACACGGGAGTCGGAACGTTTCATCCAGGCGGCCCACGAAACCTTCGTCGTGACGACTCCCGAGCCGACATCCATCACGGATGCTTACGCGCTCGTCAAGATGGTTTCGGGAAGCATGCCGGATACGCGGTTCCGGGTAGTCGTCAATCGTGCCTTCGATGAGCAGGAAGGGCGCCATACGGCGGCCAAGATGGACATGGCGGCAGACCGCTTTCTCGGCATCCGCCTTCCTTACGGCGGCTACGTCGCGGACGACGGCAAGGTGGGCAAAGCGGTCCGTACGCAGAAGCCGTTTCTCATTGCTTATCCGGATTCGGACGCGGCAAGAAGCATCATGCAGATCGCCAGGCAATACCTCGATTTGCCGGCAGACAGTCTTCCTCATCGCAGCGTCAAAGGTATTCTACAGCAGTGGTTCAGTCGGAAACGTTAACCTTTGGCTTAGATGGGAGAGATGAGGAGATGGAGAAGTTCCGTATTTTGATCGTGGACGATTCCGCCTTCATGCGCGCCATAATTCGGGATTTGATCCTGAAGGACCCGGCTTTTGAGGTGGCCGGGACGGCGGCGACAGGCAAGGAAGCGCTGGAGGCCGCAAGGCTTCTCGCGCCCGATGCCATGACAATGGATCTGGAGATGCCCGAGATGAACGGACTCGAAGCTCTCGTGGCGGTCATGGAGAGCCGTCCGCTTCCGGTGATCATGTTCTCCGGCATCAGCGAGGAGCATACTTCGCTCACGATCGCCGCGCTGCAGCAGGGAGCATTCGATTTCATCCGCAAGCCTTCTCCGGCTTCGCCGCCAGGGGAGATTGAGACGATCGGACGCCTGCTGAGGGAGAAGCTGCATACCGCCCTTCAATTCCGAGGCCGGCTCATCCATCCTCGCCTTCCGGCGCGGGAGGCGGCAGGGAAGAAGGAGCTGCCTGCACGCAAGCAGGCAGGCGAAGCCGCCGGCCAGGCGAAGCCTGCATCCGCTCCAGGCCCGCGCAGCGCAGCCCGCGAGATGCCGGGCGAGACGCGCAAGACGCGGATTCCTCCCGTTGCGGATGCCAAGCGCAGATCAGCAAGTCCCAGCGAAGCTCCTCTCTCCAAGGAGCGGGCCGCACGGCCGGCTTCAGGCGCCTCGCGGCCTGCGAAGACGGGGCCGGCTTCCATTCCGCCTGTATCAGCCGAGGAATCGGCCCACAAATCTCTGGCTTCCAGAGAAAAGTGGACGCAGATTGTCGCCATCGGCACATCGACCGGCGGCCCGCGAGCGCTCAGCGAAGTGATCGGCTCGCTGCCGGCAAGCTTGCCGGCTCCGGTGCTGGTCGTCCAGCATATGCCTCCCCGCTTCACGGCATCGCTGGCCAAACGGCTTGAAGCAGGCAGCATGATCGAGGTGACGGAAGCGGAGCAGGGCGAGCGCGTCCTTGCCGGCCGTGTCTACATCGCCCCCGGCGGAAGCCATATGGAGCTCGAGAAGGACGGATCCGGCTACCGGATCCGGCTGACCCAATCGCCGGCAGTCAGCGGGCACCGTCCTTCGGTGGACGTGCTGTTCCGCTCCATCGTTCCCTATGCGGAGCTGGAGCGCCATTGCGTTCTTCTTACCGGAATGGGCAGCGACGGAGCCAAAGGCATGCTGGAGCTCCGGGAGAGCGGTGCGGCCAGCACGATCACAGAGTCGGAGGAAACCTGCGTGGTGTACGGAATGCCTCGCAGCGCGGTTGAGCTCGGAGGCTCGCAGACGGTGCTGCCGCTTTTCCAAATTGCAGGAGAGCTTGCCCGGCGCTGCCGGTAGGGCAGGACAGCAAACTTAGTTCAGGAGGTGGACCTGTAATGGATATGAACGCTTATCTGTCTATGTTTATCGATGAATCCAATGATCATCTTCAAGCACTCAATGAAAATCTCCTGAAGCTCGAAAGCGATCCGGCCGACATCGGCATTGTCCAGATCATCTTCCGCTCGGCCCATACGCTGAAAGGAATGTCGGCGACGATGGGATTCGAGGATCTCGCTTCCCTCACCCACGAGATGGAGAATGTCCTCGATCTTGTCCGCAACGGCAAGCTGACGATGGACGCTTTCATCTTCGATGTGCTCTTCAAAGGGTTGGACGCTCTGGAGACGATGGTTGCCGACATTACGGCTGGAGGGGCCGGCAAAGCCGATGTCGCGGAGCTGCTGTCCTCCCTGAAATCCATCGTCGACGGCAGTTATCTGGCCAAGGACGCGGCGGCGGGAACTCAAGCCGCTGCCAAGAATGAGAACGGAGCCTCCGCCGATCTGGACGAATTCCAGCTGTCGGTGCTCAAGCAGTCGGTCGAAAGCGGGCTTAAAGCCGTGCGGCTCGATATCGAGCTGGAGGATTCCTGCGTGCTCAAGGCAGCGCGATCCTATATGGTCTTCAATTTCTTGGAACAGCACGGCGAAGTCATCAAATCGATTCCTTCGGTGACGGATCTCGAGCAGGAAAAGTTCGACAAGTCCTTCACCGTCATTCTCGTAACAGCCTCCGACGAGCAGGCCATTGCGGAAGGAGCCGGCAACATTTCCGAAATTGCCGCAGCCGCCGCCAGCCTTCTGGACGAAGCCGCTCTGGAAGCGCTGGCCCATCCTGAAATTCCTGAAGCCGTAAAAGCGGCGGAAGCAAGGACGGCGGACGTTCAAGCCGCGTCTTCCGCAGCCGCGGAAGCCAAGCGGCAGACGGCGGCTGCATCGGCTCCGGCTGCTCCGGCCGCATCGCGGACGATTCGGGTGGACATCGACCGGCTGGATTCGCTGATGAACCTGTTCAGCGAGCTGCTGATCGACCGGGTCCGGCTGGAGCAGCTCGCTTCCGAGATCGGGCGCACGGAGCTGAGCGAAACGGTCGAGCATCTATCCCGCATCAGCGGCGATCTGCAGAACATCGTGCTCAAGCTCCGCATGGTTCCGATCGATTCCGTCTTCAACCGGTTCCCCCGCATGGTGCGGGATCTGGCCAAAAACCTGAATAAAAAGGTTGATCTCGTCATCGTCGGCGCCGACACCGAGCTGGACCGGACGGTCATCGACGAGATCGGCGATCCTCTCGTCCATCTGCTCCGCAACTCCCTCGACCATGGCCTGGAAACGACGGATGGCCGCCTGGAAGCAGGCAAGCCGGAGACCGGCACGATATTCCTGCGGGCTTATCATAGCGGCAACCACGTCTTTATCGAGGTGGAGGAAGACGGAAGGGGCATCAACTCCGAGAAGGTCAAGGCCAAGGCTGTCGAGAACGGGGTGCTCAGCGCGCAGGAAGCGGCGCGGATGACACAGGACGAAATCAACAACCTGATCTTCGCGCCCGGCTTCAGCACGGCGGATACGATTTCGGACATTTCGGGACGCGGGGTCGGACTCGACGTCGTCCGCTCGAAAATCCTTTCCTTGGGCGGCAACGTATCGGTCGAATCCAAGGCCGGCATCGGCTCCAAATTCAGCATCCAGCTTCCGCTCACGTTGTCGATCATCACCGCGATGCTGATCAAGCTCGGCTCGGAGAAATACGCCATTCCGCTTTCTTCCATCGTGGAGACCGGCATTCTCAGCCGGGACAGCATCCTGAACGTGCATGGCAGCCGGATGATTACATACCGCAATGCGGTCATTCCGCTCGTATCTCTCGGCAGTGTGCTCGAAACAGCCGACTTCAACGAAGAAGAAGAGCTGGAGAGCGAGTATCTTGTCATCCGCAAAGGCGACAAATGGGCGGCAGTCATCGTGGACGACTTCATCGGCCAGAGCGAGATCGTGCTGAAGTCGATGGGCGGTTATCTCGGCCAGATTCCGGCCGTATCCGGAGCGACCATTCTCGGCGATGGCCAGGTCGCCCTCATCATCGATCCGAACGCCCTGTTCAAATAATCTATCGGAGGAGGCAAACGGATATGGGAGAAGAACTGAAAGTAATCGTGTTTGCGCTGGGAGAAGAAGAATACGGCATCGAGGTCGATAAAGTGAAGACGGTGGAAAGGCTCATGCCGGTCACTCGCGTGCCCAAGACGCCTGCCTTCGTGAAGGGAGTCGTCAACCTGCGCGGCGTCGTCGTTCCGGTCATCGATCTTCGGGGCCGCTTCGGGCTGGAGGAGACGGAATCGACGGACCAGACCCGCATCATCATCGTGCGCTCCGGAGAGCTGGAGGTCGGATTCGTCGTCGATCGCGCCAACGACGTGACGGACATCAACACCGACAACATCGACCTTCCGCCTGAAGTCGTCGGCGGCATCCAGGCCAAGTATTTGCGCGGAATCGCCAAGACGCCTCAGGGCAGGCTTCTCGTCATGCTCAACCTGTCGGAAGTGCTGAACAAGAACGAAATCGTGCAGCTGGAGCAAATGGAGGCTTGACCGATTTGAGCACACTCGACAAGCTGGCCGACTTCGAACTGGATGTCCTGAAGGAAGTCGGCAACATCGGCTCCGGCAACGCGGCAACGGCTCTGTCCACTTTGCTGAACAAGCCGGTCGACATGGCCGTGCCGAAGGTGAGCCTGGTGCCGTTCGAGGAAGTCGCGGAACGGGCCGGAGGCGCCGAGGAGCTGGTCATGGCGGTGTTTCTCCGCGTGGAAGGGGAGGCTCCCGGCAATCTGTTCTTTCTGATGAATCCGGTCGCGGCCAAGAAGATGCTCCGCAGGCTTGCGGCGATGGAGGTCGAAGAGGATCTCGAATACTCGGATATGGAATTGTCCGCCATCGGAGAGATCGGCAATATTCTCGCAGGCTCCTATTTATCTTCGCTGGCCGATCTCACCAAGCTGAGCCTGGCGCCCAGCGTACCTGCCGTAGCGATGGACATGGCGGGAGCCGTTCTCGTGTACGGGCTTATGCAATACGGAGAAATGGGCGACACAGCGCTGCTGATCGAGACCAAATTTCTTGACGGAGGGGAAGTTCTGGATGGCCAGTTCTTCCTGATTCCGGACCCGGAATCGTTCTCCACTATCTTCCGCTCGCTAGGAGTGCCGCTCGAATGATCCAGCAGCAAGTCGTGAAAGTCGGAATGGCCGATCTCAATATCGCTCTCGACGGCAGCGCCATCCGTACGACGGGACTCGGCTCCTGCGTCGGGCTGACGTTGTACGATGCAGAGAAGAGGATCGGCGGAATGGCCCATGTCATGCTCCCGAATTCCTCGATCGCCAGGGAAGCGGATTTCAACCGGGCCAAATACGCCGACACCGCTCTTCCCTTGTTGATTGAAGAAATGCAGAAGGCGGGTGCCCGCCTTGGCCGTCTGTCGGCCAAGATGGCCGGCGGCGCCCAAATGTTCGCGGCCTTGTCGGCCAATGATTCGCTGCGGATCGGCCCCCGCAATGTGGAAAGCTGCACGGCCGTCCTTGCCAGCTACGGCATTCCCATCCTCGCCGAGGATACGGGCGGCAGCTACGGCAGAACGATCGAGCTGGATTCGGGCACGGGCATCCTGCATGTTCGCTCCGTCCAGCAGGGCACAAAGGAGTTGTAGGCGTGATAGGTACATGGCGCATCAATGCATGGTCGGCGGCGCTCGGAGCGGTCCTGACGGCGGCGATCAACCTGGGACGCAATCCGATCGACGCCGCGGCGACCCGGGCTCTGGCGGCTGCCGCGGCCTTCTGGGCGATCGGTTACGCATTGCGGGTTCTGCTGAAGCAGACCGTCCCTCAGCCCGACCGGGAAGTCGGGGAGGAAGCGGCAGCCGGGCAGCATCTGGACCTTTCCGCGAATGGGGAGGATTTGAACGAGCTGCTCCTTCAAGGCCTGCGGCCGCCTGCCGGAGGATCGAGGCAGCCGGACGGCTCCGGAGGCGTGGACGCCTCCTTGGCTCCGGAGCAGCAGAACAGCGGCTTCCAGCCGCTGCAGCCGGCCCGGCTGAAATCGGTTCCTTCCGGCATGGAGCCGGACGAGCTTGCACAGGCTGTCCGTCATATTAGCAGAGAAGAAGAGCAGTAGCATTAGGCTGCAGGCATGCATCCTAACGGCTGGAATAACCGCGAGGTGAATCCTGAAGGAGGCTTGGAAGCCATGACAGAGCCGAAAGCGCCTCATTTGTCCAACATGGCGATGTGGGAGAAATGGAAGGAAGAGCAGGATATAGACGCGAAGAAGGCTCTGATTGAGCAGTATTTGCCGCTGGTCGATTACGTGACGAACCGAATGGCGATCGGCCTGCCCAAAAATGTATCCAAAGACGATCTTGCGAGCAACGGCGCGATGGGGCTGATTGACGCGATCGATAAATTCGATTACAAACGAGGCCTTCAATTCGAAACCTACGCTTCCTGGCGCATCAGGGGGGCCATCATCGACGGCCTCCGGCAAGGCGACTGGGTCCCCCGTTCGGTCCGCGAAAAGGCCAAGCGAATAGAGGAAGCCTATCAGCATCTGGAGCAGCAGTATTTGCGGTCCGTGTCCGATGCTGAAATCAGCACTTATCTTCAAGTATCGGAAAGGGAGTTCACGACGATGCTGCAGGAAATCGCCGTCACGACGGTCTGTTCCCTTGAGGATCCGATCCGCGAGGAGGAGAGCGAGACAAGAATGTCCTTGCTGGTGGACGAGAAAGCGAAAAATCCGGACCATAAAGTGCATGAATTTTTTCTCAAGGAATCCCTCGTGAAAGGAATCGAGCGATTGACGGAAAAAGAACGGATCGTCGTCTCTCTCTTCTATTATGAAGAGCTTTCCTTGAGCGAGATCGCCGAAGTCATGTCCCTGTCCCCCTCTCGCATCTCTCAGCTTCATTCCAAGGCGATCCTTCGCCTGAGAGGAGCGCTTTCCAAGCAGAAAGATCAACTGATGCAGAACTCCTGAAGGAGGAAAAGCGATGAACCAGCAGCTTGATTTGGAATCTTATCTCAAAGTAAGCCTGTCGCCTGACCGAATGACCGGTTACATTCATTTTCAACGCTGCGACGACGACTTTTCCGTTACGGCTCAAGAACTGGAGCGGCTTGTCCGGCAGGCCGGAATCTCCTATGGCATCCTGCCGGAAGCCCTGCAAGCGATCGCCGGCGATCCCGCGGCATGCAGCGTCAAGGAAACGGTCGTGGCCAAGGGGCTGCCTGCCAGGCAGGGCACAGATGCCCGCGTCATGTTTGCAATCGACTTGAGCGACGGCTTCAAGCCGGAGGAGAACGATAGCGGCAAGGTGGATTTCAAGGAAGTCAACCGCATCCGCAACGTGCAGCGCGGGCAGCTGGTCGCGCGCAAAATAGAGCCGGGCGACGGAGAAGCCGGCATAAATGTTGCCGGCGAGCCGGTTGCGGGCAAGCGGGGCCGCGATATGCGCCTTAAGGTCGGCAAAAATGTGGTGTGCAATCCGGAGCGCACGATGGTGTATGCCGCGCTCGACGGGGTGTTCACGCTGACCGGCAGCGAAACCATCAACGTGTTCCCGGTCTACGAGGTCAATGGAGACGTGGATTATCGAACGGGCAATATCGACTTCGTCGGCACCGTCGTCATTCGCGGCAACGTGCTGAACGGCTTCAAAGTAAGGGCTGCCGGCGATATCCGGGTCGTCGGGGGCGTGGAAGGCGCTGAGCTTGAGTCGGACGGATCGATCGAGATTACGGGCGGCATCATGGCCGGCAACAAAGGAAGCATCAAGTGCGGCAAGTCGCTCCGCTGCTCATTTGTTCAGGATGGAACCGTATCGGCGGGCGAGGATGTCCAGGTCAGCCAGAGCATCATGCACTCCCAGGTGAAAGCGGGCGAGAATGTCATTTGCCTTGGAGCGAAGGGGCTGATCGTCGGCGGATCCGTTCAAGCCGGCGAAGCGGTCAAGGCCCGGACGATCGGCAACGGGATGTCGACGGCGACTTCCATAGAAGTCGGCGTCAGGCCGGAACTGCGGCAGGAACTGCTCCATCTCCGCAAACTAATGAAAACGCACGGAGAAGCGCTCGATAAAACGGAGAAGGCACTCGCTCTTCTCGACCAGCTGGCTGCTACCGGCCAGATTTCTCCGGATAAGCTCGCGCTGCGAATCAAGCTCGGAGCGACCAAAAAGCAGACATCGGCCGAGCTGGACGAAGTCCGCGACCGGGTGCTGGAGATCGAGCGTTCGCTGGAGGATTCCAGCACGGCACGGGTCGAGGTGTCCGGAACCGTATATGGAGGGACGCGGATCGTAATCGGAAGGTATACCCGTTTCATCAAGGATCCCGCCTCTCGTGTCAGCTTCCGCTACATCGACGGGGAAATCACGATGGGCTCCATCGTGTAGGCGGCGCTGATGACGTATCGACCGGTCGACCTGCAGGTTTCCGTTCCGAAAGTTCATGAGGCAGGAACCCAGCAAGGCTATTACCAGAGCCGTCTTGCCGCAGAGGCCCGCTCTCAGGAGCAGGACACGGCCAAGCGGAGCGAAAAGAACCGCAGCAGTCCGACAGAAGTGGAAACGAAGGGAAATCTGCGCACGGGCAAGGACAGCTCCGGGAACAGAGCCGGCCGTGACAAGGCGGCAAGGAATCCGGCTGGCGGCAAAGAGGATGGAGCGCAGGCGGAAGGGGTCCATCCGTTCAAGGGAAAGCATGTGGACTTCAGCTTGTAGCTGAAGCCCGGCAGCAAGGAGGACAGATCGTAGATGCAGCCATGGCAGTATATCGTTTTGCTGGGGGCGGTCGTCCTCGTATGGGCGTTTGCGGCGCCCCGCCGAGGAAAGAAGCCTTCAGCGGAGAGCGTATCCCGCGACAGCGGGCTTGAGCAGATGGAGAACGCGCTGGAGCAGTTCATGGAAAATATGGAAGAAAGCAATCGGAGCCTCGGCGAGCTGGTCAAGTCCTCCAGAGAGCAGGAACAGGCCGAGGCGAGGCTGAGGGAGCAGCGCATCGAGGAGCTGGAGAAGCAGTGCAGGCTGCTTCAGGAAGCGATCTCAGCCGGCGCCGGCTCCGCTCAGGCGGCACGACAGGAGGAGGCTGCCGGAGCTGCGCCTATGCAAGGGGAGGAAGCAGGCCGGCCTCTGCAAGCGCCGGAATCCATCCGGGCTCGCTTCAAGCAGCTGTTCGACTTGGAGCAGCAGGGGAGATCCGTGGACCAGATCGCCAAGGAGCTCGGCATCCATAAAGGAGAGGTGCTGCTTATCCAGCAGCTTGCAAGGCAGGAGGAATCGGTAAATGCGAGGTAAGAGGTCGTTTTGGATCGGACTGGGCGTCGGCATGATGGCCGGGGCTCTTTTGCTTCAATTGATGAATGCCGGCCAAGCGCAGTCGGCGACTTGGGCGGGCGTCGAATCCGGCGCATCGGATTCGGGCAGCGGCGAGGAGCGCGCGGTTTATACGCAAGAGGAAGCCGATCTGCTCGTAAAAGCCGCCGTCGAGAAAGCTCTGCGGGAACGGGAAACAGAGGGCGGCCCCGAAGGCGCTTCTCCGGAAAGCGGCAATCAGCCGGCCGCGTCCCCGTCCAAGCCTGCATCGGGTACTGCCGGCGCTTCTTCGAGCCCAGGCCCGTCTCCGAGTCCGGCGGCTAAGCCTTCTCCCGCCAAGCAGGACTCCTCGTCAACGAAGGCAGCGAAAAGCGGCGCGAACGGGAAAGCGGTCATCGTGAGAATTCCGCCGAATTCGGATTTGACCTCGGTCGGAAAGCTGCTGGAAAGCAGCGGAGTCGTCGAACAAGGCGAAGATTTCGTAGCCTACATGCAGAAGGGCGGCTCACCGGGCACGGTCCGGGCCGGCTATTTTTCGTTCAAGGGATCGCAGGATCTCGCCGCCGTGAAAAAAATCGTGACGGGCCAGCCTATGGACCCTGACGAGGCGAAAAAGAGAATCGGCTCCGGCGGCTAGCAGGCCATGACGGCCCGCCTGCAAAAGCAAGCATGGAAGGTTGCAAGAGGGCAGGCAGTATGCTATAGTAATTGACGGTGTTAAAAACACACGCCGGTTAATTTTGACAAGGGTGCTTCCCAATGGGGAGTCTTGCCGGAAGATGACATCGGCGGAGGACACAAATAAAAACCAATCAGGAGGTGTTGAGGATGGCAGTGATCTCCATGAAACAGCTGCTCGAGGCTGGTGTGCACTTCGGTCACCAAACTCGCCGCTGGAACCCTAAAATGGATCGCTATATCTTCACGGAACGTAACGGAATCTACATTATCGACCTGCAAAAAACAGTCAAGAAAGTGGAAGAGGCTTATAACTTCGTCCGCTCCGTGGCTGAAGACGGCGGTACGATTCTGTTCGTAGGTACCAAGAAACAAGCCCAGGACTCTGTGAAGGAAGAAGCAGAGCGTTGCGGCAACTACTACATCAACCAACGCTGGCTCGGCGGCACGCTGACCAACTTCTCCACGATCCAAAAACGGATCGACCGTCTCCGTCAACTGGAGAAATGGGAAGAGGACGGCACGTTCGAAGTCCTGCCTAAAAAAGAAGTCATCATTCTTCGCAAAGAAAAAGACCGTCTTCAAAAGTTCCTCGGCGGCATCAAAGGCATGCGCAAGCTGCCTAGCGCGCTGTTCATCATCGATCCGCGCAAAGAACGCATCGCCGTGGCTGAAGCCCGCAAGCTGGGCATTCCAATCGTCGGCATCGTAGACACCAACTGCGATCCGGACGAGATCGACTATGTCATTCCGGGCAACGACGACGCTATCCGCGCTGTCAAGCTGCTTACGGGCAAAATGGCTGATGCGATCGTAGAAGCCAACCAAGGCGAGCAAACAACCGCGTAAGGAACGGCTTAAGCTGTTCTGAGCAGGTTATCAGGATGAAGACAACAAAGGGTGGTTAGAAGGTGAAAGCCTCCTCGCCGCCCTTTTTTTGAGAGTATACACGAACATAACGCCTGACAAAGGCAATCAGGAGGAATAAATCATGGCGGTCAACGCAAGCGCAGTCAAAGAACTCCGTGAAAAAACGGGTGCAGGAATGCTCGATTGCAAAAAAGCATTGGAAGAAGCAAACGGCGATCTGACGAAAGCAGCCGAGCTGCTTCGTGAAAAAGGCCTCGCAGCCGCTGCCAACAAAGCCGGCCGCGTAGCTACGGAAGGCGTCGTTGAATCCTACATCCACGCCGGCGGCCGTATCGGCGTTCTCGTTGAAATCAACTGCGAGACGGACTTTGTTGCCAAAACGGATCAATTCCGCGAATTCTGCAGGGACATCGCGATGCAAATCGCAGCTGTAGGCGCCAAATATGTTCGCCGTGAAGAAGTCGATCCGGCTGAACTGGAAAAAGAGCGCGAAATCCTTAAAGCCCAAGCCCTCAACGAAGGCAAGCCTGCCCATATCGTCGAGAAAATGGTTGAAGGCCGCCTGAGCAAATATTATGAGGAGTTCTGCCTCATGGAGCAAGCTTTCATCAAAGATCCGGACAAGACGATCACAACGCTGCTGAACGAAAAAATCAGCACGATCGGCGAGAACATCTCCATCCGCCGCTTCGCTCGTTTCGAGCTCGGCGAAGGTCTGGAGAAAAAAGTCGACAACTTCGTTGAAGAAGTCATGGCGCAAGCCAAACTGTAAGTCGTCTCCAGGCGTTCCGTGTCCGCACGGAACGCTTTGATCAACCGAACGCAGCAGGCGGGGCGGGGCGTCCGCCCCGCCTCTTGCTTTGTCCGCGGACAAGGCTGAAGGAAAGCAAATCTGGGTATTACATGGGGGTATTGACGTTGGAGAATCCCGTCTACAAACGGATCGTCCTGAAGGTCAGCGGTGAATCGCTGTCGGGGCAGGCTGGCTATGGCATCGAGGCAGAGATCATTTCGTCCATCGCGCAGCAAATCAAGGAAGTCGTGGAGCTTGGCGTCGAAGTGGCTATCGTAGTCGGAGGAGGGAATATCTGGCGCGGTATCGCAGGCACCGCCAAAGGAATCGACCGCGCGACAGCGGATTACATGGGCATGCTGGCTACAGTGATGAATTCGCTGGCTCTGCAGGATGCGCTCGAATCCATCGATGTGCCGACCCGTGTCCAGACCTCGATCGCCATGCAGCAAATCGCGGAGCCGTATATCCGCCGCCGCGCGATTCGCCATCTCGAGAAGGGGCGCGTCGTCATCTTCGCGGCCGGAACCGGCAATCCATTCTTCTCTACGGATACGACGGCTGCGCTCCGCGCGGCTGAAATCGAAGCCGAGGTCATTCTGATGGCCAAGAACAAAGTGGACGGGGTTTATTCCGCCGATCCGTTCAAGGACGAAACCGCAGAGAAGTTCGATCAGCTGTCTTACCTCGATGTGCTCAACCGCAATCTTGGCGTCATGGATTCTACATCCACTTCGCTCTGCATGGACAACAATATTCCGCTCGTCGTATTCGCCATAACGATTCCAGGCAATATTAAGCGGGTCATCCTGGGAGAGAAAATCGGAACGATCGTGAAAGGAAGTGCACAATAAGATGCCGCAAGGAATCAAAGCAGACGCATCCGAAAGAATGGAAAAGGCCATCGGAGCCTTGAAACGCGATCTCGGCACGCTTCGTGCCGGCCGTGCGAACCCGGCTCTGCTGGACCGCATTCAAGTCGAGTATTACGGGGCATTGACTCCCCTCAACCAATTGGCGAACATCAATACGCCGGATTCCCGCACGCTGTTCATTCAGCCTTGGGACAAATCGTCGCTCAGCGATATCGAGAGAGCGATCATGAAATCGGATATCGGCATGACTCCGTCCAACGACGGGTCTTCGATTCGGATCGTCGTGCCGATGCTGACCGAAGAGCGTCGCTCGGAGCTCGTCAAAATGACGAAAAAATTCGGCGAGGAAGCGAAAATCGCCATCCGCAACATCCGCCGCGATGCCAACGATGCGATCAAGAAGCTGGAAAAAACGGAAATTTCCGAAGACGAGTCCAAGCGCCATCAGGAAGATATTCAGAAAACGACGGACAAGTTCGTCGCTGAAGTCGACAAGGTGCTTGCGGTTAAAGAAAAAGACATCATGGAAGTTTAGGCCGGGAATGCCGGCACAGATCAGATCCAAGCCCCTCCGACAGGTGGGGTTTGCCTGCATCATGGCTCCTACGAGGAGCCTGCCAGCCTAAAGTCATTGCCGGCGGGGAGGAATCAGGATGATTGAGCGGTTATGGTCGAAGCGCGGCAAGGCATCTCCGCAGGTGGCGGACCCCACGAGCCTGGACAATATTCCGGAACATGTGGCCATCATAATGGACGGCAACGGAAGATGGGCCCAAAACCGGGGATTGCCGCGGATTGCCGGCCATCACTCGGGCATGAAAGCGGTCAAGAAGGTGACGATGGCCGCCGACCGGGCCGGAGTCAAATATTTGACCTTGTATGCTTTTTCGACCGAGAACTGGAAGAGGCCCAAGACAGAGGTCGATTTTTTGATGCGGCTTCCGCAGGAGTTTCTTGCGCTTGAGCTTGAAGAGCTCATCGAGAACAATGTTCAGGTCCGAATGATGGGCTACCGGGGCAATTTGCCGGACTTCACTTTGGCGGCGCTCGACGAAGCGATTGAAAAAACAAAAGCCAATACCGGATTGGTTCTCAACTTTGCCTTGAATTACGGAAGCCGCTCCGAAATGCTGGATGCGGTCAAATCGTTGGCGGAGGATGTGAGAAACGGCGGTCTGGAGCCGGGAGACATCACGGAAGAGATGATGGCGAAGCGCCTTCTCAGCAGCGGCTTGCCGGATCCTGACCTGCTCATCCGAACGAGCGGAGAGCTTCGTCTAAGCAACTTCATGCTCTGGCAGATGGCTTACAGCGAACTGTGGTTCACCGATGTTTATTGGCCGGCGTTCACGGAAGAATTGTTCCAGGAAGCCATTGCGGAATATCAGCGGCGAGCAAGGCGATTCGGCGGCATTTAACGATCCGCTTTTGAAAGAGGACCTTACCCATGAAACAACGCATCGTTACCGGAGCTTTGGCGGGAGCCTTGTTCCTGCTTCTGCTGGTCGTTGGGGGCCAAAGTTATAACGTGCTGCTGCTGCTTCTTGCCCTCATCGGCTTTTACGAATATGTTCGCTTGAACGGATTTCGTCCCCTGCACCCGGCCGGGCTGGTCGGCTATGCCGGGATGCTTTTTTTTCTGCTTCCTTGGGAGAAGATGGGACTCGACATGCCGATGGACGGGTATGCCGTATGGATTCTGATGTTCCTGCTGCTCGCGGTGACCGTCGTGAGCAAGAACGAGACGACGCTTGACGGAGCCGCCTTGCTGCTGCTCGGAGCTCTCTATGTCGGTTATGGTTTCGGTTCCATGCTTCAAGTCCGGGCGTTCCATGAACACGGCCTTTTCTTGTCCTTCCTCTGTTTCGGCTGCATATGGGCTTCCGATATCGGAGCCTACTTCATCGGCAAAGCGATCGGAAGGACGAAGCTGTGGCCGGCAATCAGCCCCAACAAAACGATCGAAGGGTCGCTTGGCGGCGTACTGGCCTCCATCGCCGTCGCAGCGGTGTTCCACTTCGCCGCTCCGGAATGGATCGGACTCGGCCATGCGGTCTCGATCGGCCTGGTGGCGGCAGTGGCCGGGCAGTTCGGAGACCTGATCCAGTCGGCATACAAGCGTCTTCGCGGCGTGAAGGACAGCGGGCGCCTGCTGCCGGGCCACGGCGGGGTGCTCGACCGCTGCGACAGCTGGATTATCGTGTTCCCGCTTCTTGTGCTTACGGGCCTCGTTCCCGTCTGACAGCGGCGCCATTACATAAGTAGAAAGAGATGGTTCGGTGAAAAAAGTGACGCTTCTCGGATCGACCGGCTCGATCGGCACCCAGACGCTCGATGTGATTGAAACCCATCCGGATGAATACGAGCTGGAGGGCCTTGCGGCCGGTTCCAATGCCCGGCTGCTCGTCGAGCAGGCATTTAAATTCAAGCCCAAGCGGGTCTGTCTCGCCACGGAGGAAGGAGTGCGCTACGCCAGGGAAGCTCTGCCTCCAAGCGTAGAGGTGCTGTTTGGCGAAGAGGGCTTGGTTGAAATGGCGGGCGGAGGCAGCTCCGATATCGTCGTGACGGCCATTATGGGAAGCCGCGGCCTCCCGGCGACGCTTGCGGCCATTGAAGCGGGACGTACGATCGCGCTGGCCAACAAGGAAACGCTCGTTACGGCCGGGCATTTGGTCATGGATGCCGCAAAGCGGCGCGGAGTGAGCATCCTTCCCGTCGACAGCGAGCATTCGGCCTTGTTCCAATGCTTGAACGGAGAGCGGCGGGAGGATGTTCTCGGCATCACGCTGACCGCATCCGGCGGCTCGTTCCGGGACCGTACGCGGGAGCAGCTCGGCGGAGTGACGGTGGCGGAAGCTCTGAACCATCCCAACTGGTCGATGGGCGCCAAGATTACGATCGATTCCGCTACGATGGTCAACAAAGGCCTTGAAGTCATCGAAGCCCGCTGGCTGTTCGACCTGTCCTACGACGACATTTCCGTGCTGATCCATCCGGAGAGCATCATCCACTCGTATGTCGAGTTCAAGGATCATAGCATGATCGCGCAGCTTGGCATGCCGGACATGAGGGTGCCGATCCAGTATGCCCTCTCCTATCCGGCGCGTCTGCCGAGCCCGTCGAAGAGGCTGGATCTGGTGCAGGCCGGCAGCCTCACCTTTCGGGAGATGGACTACGACCGCTTCCGCTGCCTGCGCATGGCGTTTGACTGCGGACGAGCGGGCGGCACGGCAACGACGGTGTTCAATGCGGCCAACGAGGTGGCGGTCGACCGTTTCCTGAAAGGCGAGATCGAATTCCTCCATATCGAGAGCATTCTCGAGAACGTCCTTGCAAGGCATGGCGTCATTGCTTTCCCTGGGTTGGAAGAGATCGCCGAGGCCGATGCCTGGGCTCGGCGCGAAGCGTCTTCAGCGGTTTAGAATCCCTCCATTGCTCCCATATTCATTTTTTCTCCCGCGGCCGCATCAGAACTGTACCGCTGGGGAGACAGGCCTCATCTGTCCGGTTCGGGGTCTTCTTGCAGAAGCTTCAGCCCGGCATTTTCCGCCGGAGCTGTTTTTTCGTCGCTGACGAGGTCTCCGGGAGCTGTTTTTTCGGTCGGCTGAGTAGGTCCGAATCGGGAGGGCGGTGGTTTGGCGGCGAGGGCGGTTCTCTTGTGTCTGCCGGGAGAATAATGATAATCTAGGTACAGGCCGTTAACCGACTGGAGGCACTGACAACTATGGGTACAATTCAGGTCATTTTCATGACCGTTCTCGTGTTTTTCGTCATTGTCACCATCCACGAATGGGGACATTATTTTTTTGCCAAGCGCGCAGGCATTCTGGTCCGTGAGTTCGCGATCGGATTCGGACCCAAGCTGTTTTCCATCAAGCGCGGGGAAACCCGTTATACGCTCCGTCTAGTCCCCGCCGGCGGATTCGTCCGCATGGCAGGCGAAGATCCCGAAATCTCGGAAGTCCAGCCCGGGCAGACCGTCGCGGTCCGTGTGAAGGATGGACGCGTGACGCGGATATATCTCGATCGGCTGGATGAGCGCAGCGGAGTCATCCGAGGCGAAGTGGAACAGATCGACCTTGAGCGCAAATTGTTCATTCAGCTGCATGTGGAAGGCGAAGCGGAACGTTACGACGTCCATCCGCAGGCGCTTATGATCGCGAAGAGCAGGGAAACCCAGATTGCCCCCATCGACCGGCAGTTCGGCAGCAAGACGGTCGGACAGAGGGCTCTGGCCATCGCAGCCGGTCCTTTCATGAACTTCATCCTGGCGTTTGTCCTGTTCGCTGTCTACATCCAGATGGCAGGCGTCGTGCAAGACAATCCCAAGCATCTGCTGATCAACAGCGTCGTGACAGGCATGCCGGCCGAGAAGGCGGGCTTGCAGAAGGGCGATGTCATCGATACGGTGGGAGGCATCGACGTCGGAACCGATTATGCCAAGATGATCGAGATCATCGGCAAGTCGGCCAACAAGCCTCTTGAGTTGAACATCATCCGCAGCGGAGAGCCTCTCTCGCTCACGCTGACCCCGGTGCCCGACAAGGAGAGCAAGGCCGGCAAGGTCGGAATCACGGCCGGATATCCGATGCGTTCCGCGACGCTTGGAGAGACGGTCACGCAATCGGCCGTCACGATGAAGGAAGTGACGGTGCAGATTTTCAAAAGCTTCGGCCAGCTCATCACGGGCAACTTCAAGCTCGACGATCTTGGAGGTCCTGTACGGACGGCTGAGGTTACCGGACAGATCGCCCGGCAAGGCCTTCCGTCGCTGACGAATTGGGCGGCCGTGCTCAGTCTCTATCTCGGCATCTTCAACCTGCTTCCGATTCCGGCGCTGGACGGCAGCCGGCTCGTCTTCATCGGGCTGGAGGGACTGCGGGGACGTCCGGTCGATCCCGCGAGGGAGAGCATGGTCCATGTCATCGGCTTCATGATGCTCATGCTGCTCATGCTTGCCGTGACTTACAACGATATTTTACGTTTAGTACGAGGGTAGAGGGGAGCCTTTATGTCGAAGGATAAGCAATTCGTATCGGAAATCACACCTCAGGGGGAAGACTTTTCCCGTTGGTATATAGACGTCATCAAAAAAGCGGAGCTGATGGACTACTCGCCTGTGCGCGGATGCATCGTATTCCGCCCCGACGGTTATGAGATCTGGGAGCATATCAAGGATGAGCTGGATCGCCGCTTCAAGGAGACCGGACACCGCAACGCCTACTTCCCGCTGTTCATTCCCGAGAGCTTCTTCCAGAAGGAAAAGGAGCATGTCGAGGGCTTCAATCCGGAGCTTCCTTGGGTTACCGAAGCCGGAGGCGAGATTCTCGAGGAGAGGCTGGCGATCCGCCCGACCTCGGAGACGATGATCGGACATATGTACAGCAAGTGGATCCATTCCTACCGCGATCTGCCGGTGCTCATCAACCAGTGGGCGAACGTTGTCCGCTGGGAGAAGCGCACGCTGCCGTTCCTCCGCACGAGTGAATTCCTCTGGCAGGAAGGGCATACGGCGCATGAGAACGAGGGTGAAGCGCGCGAGGAGACGATGCGCATGCTGGAAACGTACCGTTCGTTCGTCGAGGACTACCTCGCGATTCCGGTCATCAGCGGCGAGAAGACGCCAAGCGAGCGATTCGCCGGCGCGGTCGACACGTATTCCATCGAAGCGATGATGAAGGACGGCCGTGCCGTGCAGGCAGGCACTTCCCACTACCTCGGCAACAAGTTTGCCGTCGCCTTTGACATCAAGTTTCTGGACCGCGACAACCAGCTGCAGTTCGCGCATACGACTTCGTGGGGCGTCAGCACCCGCCTGATCGGATCGCTGATCATGGTGCATGGCGACGACCGCGGGCTCGTGCTGCCGCCGAAGGTAGCCCCGACCCAGGTCATCATGATCCCCATCGGTCCTCCCAAAACGCGCGATGCCGTCATTGCGAGAGTGGACGAGCTGTACGGCGAGCTCAAGAAAGCCGGTGTCCGCGTAAGAGTGGACGACCGCTCCGACATGAGCCCGGGCTGGAAATTCAACGAGTACGAAATGCGCGGCGTGCCGATTCGTCTCGAGCTTGGACCTCGCGACATGGAGAACGGCGTCTGCGTGCTCGTCTCCCGCGTGAGCGGCGAGAAGCGCGTCGTGAACCAGAGCGATCTGACGGACGAAATCCAGTCCATGCTGGAGGAAATCCACCGCGACATGTTCGAGAAGGCGAAAAGCTTCCGCGAAGAGAACACGCATGCGGTCGACACGCTGGATGAAATGAAGGCGCTGCTCGACCAGAAGCGCGGCTTCGTCACGGCAGGCTGGTGCGGTTCGGCCGCCTGCGAGAAGCAGGTCAAGGAAGAGACCAGCGCGACGAGCCGGAACATTCCGTTCGAGCCGGCCGAGCGCAAGGCGACTTGCCTCGTCTGCGGCGAGAAGGCCGAGCATACGGTCGTCTTCGCCAGAGCCTACTAATCTTTTTGAGGCCTCGTTTTCCGCAGCATTCAACAAAGCCCCGGCATGGGGCTTTGTTTTTTTCTCTCTTTCTTGTCTTTCTATTTTTCTCATCTCTGAGAAACTAGGCTGCTTAAAGAACGTTGGAGCCTAGCGAGCGGAATAGCCCTGCAGAAACGAAGTGTTCGCCTTTGATGCCGGATTTCTACTAGAGTACATATTCATTCAAGAAATCCGGCATCAACAGCGATCGGAAGGGCTATCCGCCGGGAGGCGGTTCTCACGTTCTTCTGGGCAATCGCCATGTTTCTATGTTCTTCCCCTTTATTCGACGGTATAATAGATTCCATTGACGGTTCAAAGCTGCATTTCCAGGAGGGACTACATGAGCGCCGACAAAAGACAACGCTTCGAGCTGCTGACGAAGCAGGCCGAGCTTCCGCCGGAGCTGATCGGAACCCATTTCCAGGACGCGATCATCGAGAAGGTGCTGGTAAGCGAAAGCAACCGCGAGTGGACGTTCTGCATCCGCGTGAGCTCGCTCGTCCAGCGCGATTACTATAGTATTTTTTGCAAGACGGTCCGGGAGAAGTTCCGGCATATCGCCGAAGTATCGTTCTGCTTCACGTATGAGGACCATATTCCAAGCGACAGCCTAGGCTTGGAGTATTGGCCTCTGTTCGTGGAATGGGCGCAGCAGGAAATGGCTTCGGTCAACGGCTGGCTCGCCAAAGGACTTGCTTCGGCCGAGAACGGCGTGCTGCTGCTGCAGCTCATGGACAAGGCAGGGCTGGAGCTGGCAAAGCGCAAGAAGCTGGACGAGGCGATCGTCCGCTTCTATGAAGAGCGCTTCTCTCGCACGCTGCGCGTGAAGCTGACGGCAGGAGAAGCGGCCCGCGAGCTGTATGAAGAATTCGCCCAGCGCGTCGTGCAGGAGAACAACGACGCGGTCATGCAGATCATGACAAGCGTGGCGAGCGAGGTGCCGGAGCCGGAGGAAGGCGAAGTCCGTCTGGCTGTCGGCTACGATATCCGCGAGGAAGCCGTGCCGATGATGAACATCGTGGAGGAAGAGAAGAAAATTGCCGTACAGGGCACGGTATTTGGCCTTGAGGTCAAGGAGCTTCGCAACGGCAGCACCCTGTTCACGTTCAACGTGACGGACTTTACCGATTCCATCGCGATGAAGATGTTCGCGAAGACCAAGGAAGACGTGAAGGTGCTCTCCAAGCTGTCGAACGGCAAATGGATCAAGGCCAGGGGCCGCGTGGAGTATGACCGCTTCATGCAGGAGCCCGAGCTCGTCATGATGCCTAACGATCTGCATGAGGTCGTTGCGCCCAAGGACCGCACCGATACCGCCGAAGTGAAGCGGGTCGAGTTCCATCTCCACACGACGATGAGTACGATGGACGCCGTCACCTCGGTGGATACGTACATCAAGACGGCGGCGAAATGGGGACATGAAGCGATTGCGGTCACCGATCACGGCAACGTGCAATGTTATCCCGAAGCGTTCAAGCACGGAAAGAAAAACGGCATCAAGGTGCTGTTCGGCGTAGAGGCCAACGTCGTGAACGACGCCGTTCCGATGGTATTGAATCCGCGTCAGGAATCGCTGAAGGATGCTGAATATGTCGTTTTCGACATCGAGACCACCGGCCTCTCCATCACCAACTGCAAGATCATCGAGCTTGCCGGGGTCAAATACAAAAATGGGCAGGAGATCGGCCGCTTCGCCACCTTCATCAATCCACATGAGCGCATTCCATACCATATCGAGCAGCTGACCAACATTACGGACGATATGGTGCGGGGAGCGCCCGAGCTGGAGCCCAAGCTTCGCGAATTCGTTGATTTCGTCGGGGACTGCGTGCTTGTCGCCCATAACGCGCGTTTCGATATGGGCTTCATTCAAGCGTCATGCAAGATGATCGGCATTCCGGAGCTGAAAAACCCGGTTCTCGACACGCTGGAGCTGGCCCGCTTCCTGCATCCGGCCATGAAGAACCATCGGCTCAACACGCTGGCCGACAAATACAAGGTCGGACTCGAGAGCCATCACCGCGCGGTGGACGACTCCGTTGCGCTGGCCGGCGTGCTGTACGGCCTGATCGGGGACGCCGCCCAGCGCAGCGTGACCGGACTCCATCAGCTCAACGATTATGTAGGCATGGACCTGTCCAACAGCCGTCCGTTCCACTGCATGATCTACGCTCTCAATGCGGCGGGCAAAAAAAATCTGTTCAAGCTCATTTCGCTTTCGCATACCGAGCATTTCAAGCGTGTCGCCTGCATTCCGAAGAGCAAGCTCAAGGACATGAGGGACGGGCTGCTCATCATTTCCGGCTGCGAGAAGGGCGAGTTTTTCGAAGCCGTCCTGAACAAGACGGTGGAGGAGGCGGAGGACGTCGCCGACTTCTACGATGTGCTGGAAATTCAGCCCGTCGACTTCTACATGCATCTGGTGGACAAAGGGCTTGTCGGCAGCCGTGCCGAGATCGAGGACGCGATGCGCAAGGTTTGCCGGATCGGCGAGAAGCTCGGCAAACCCGTCATTGCCACGGGCAACGTTCATTATTTGAACCCCCGCGACAAAATGTACCGCGACATCACGATCATGGGCATTACGGGCTTCAGCCCGCTGAAGAGCCAGCGTCTGCCCGATGCCCATCTGCGGACGACCGACGAGATGCTGCAGGAATTCCGCTTCCTCGGCGAAGAGCTCGCCTATCAGGTCGTCGTTACGAACACGGTGGAGCTGGCAGGAAGGTTCGAGCCGTTCGAGATGTTTCCGGACAAGCTGTTCACGCCGATCATGGAAGGGGCGGACGAGGAGATCAGGGATACCTGTTACTCCACTGCCCGCAGCATGTACGGAGAAGAGCTGCCGCAGGTCGTCATCGACCGTCTGGAGAAGGAGCTCGTGCCGATCATCAAGTTCGGCTTCTCGGCCAACTATCTCATCTCCGAGCGTCTCGTGAAGAAGTCCAATGCAGACGGCTATCTGGTCGGATCGCGGGGCTCGGTAGGCTCTTCCGTCGTCGCGACGTTCCTCGGCATATCCGAGGTCAACCCGCTTCCTCCGCATTATCTGTGCCTGAATGCAGACTGCCGGCACAGCGAATGGATTCTGGACGGCAGCGTATCCTCCGGCTTCAACCTGGCGGACAAGGACTGCCCGCATTGCGGCAACAAAATGAAAGGCGAAGGCCAGGACATTCCGTTCGAGACGTTCCTCGGCTTCAAGGGCGACAAGGTTCCCGATATCGATCTCAACTTCTCCGGCGAGTACCAGCCGATCGCGCATAATTTTACGAAGGAGATCTTCGGCGAGAAATGCGTGTTCCGCGCCGGGACGATCGGAACGGTGGCCGAAAAGACGGCATACGGCTTCGCGAAGAAATATGAAGAGGAAAAAGGCCGGAAATGGCGCGGAGCGGAGCTCAGCCGGCTGGCGTCGGGCTGCACCGGCGTCAAGCGGAGCACCGGCCAGCATCCGGGCGGCATTGTCGTCGTCCCGGACTACATCGACGTCGAGGACATCACGCCGGTCCAGTATCCTGCCGACGATACGGGAGCCGAATGGAAAACGACCCATTTCGATTATCACGCCTTCGAAATGAACCTGCTCAAGCTTGATATTCTCGGCCATGACGATCCGACGATGATGCGGATGCTTCAGGATTTGACGGGCGTCGATCCCACGACGATTCCGATGAACGATCCCAAGGTGATGAGCATGTTCAACTCCACGACGGCGCTTGGAGTAGCTCCGGAGAAGATCCGCTCCAGCGTCGCCACCTATGGCGTTCCGGAGATGGGAACCAAGTTCGTCCGGCAGATGCTCGAAGAGACGCAGCCGACTTCATTTGCCGATCTGCTTCAGATTTCCGGCTTGTCGCACGGCACGGGGGTATGGCTGGGCAATGCCCAGGAGCTGATCAAGAACGGAACCTGCTCGATCAAGACCGTCATCGGCTGCCGCGACGAGATCATGCTCTATCTGATCTACAAGGCGGGCATGGATGCGGGCCTTGCCTTCAAGATCACCGAGAGCGTCCGGAAAGGCAGAGGGCTGACGCCGGAATGGATCGAGGAAATGAAGCGCTGCAAGGTGCCGCAGTGGTATATCGATTCCTGCCTCCGCATCGAGTACATGTTCCCGAAAGCGCATGCCGCGGCCTATGTCATTTCCGCTGTGCGCACGGCCTTTTTCAAGCTCTATCATCCGATCGAATTCTATGCCACCTACTTTACGGTCCGGGCGGAAGACTTCGATCTGGAGCTGCTGTGCCAAGGCTACGAGCCGATTCTGAAAAGGCTGGTGGAAATCGAGCAGAAGGGCTTCGCGGCGACTCCGAAGGAGAAGGCTTCCGTCTCCATGCTGGAAATGGCTCTGGAGATGACTGCACGAGGCTTCTCGTTCAAGCCGATCGATCTGTACCGCTCGGATGCGACGAAGTGGACGATCGAAGGGGACAGCCTGATTCCCCCGTTCGCGGCGATCGCCGGCATCGGCGAAAACGCGGCGCGCAACATCGGAGCATCGAGGGACGGCAGCGAGTTTCTCTCGATCGAGGATTTCCAGCAGCGGTCGAAGGCGACCAAGACGATTATCGAAGTGTTGACCGGAATGGGCTGCTTCCGCGGTCTGCCGGAGTCCAACCAGCTCTCGCTTTTCTAAGCCCCGCAAGGGTTTGCAGCCGTCTATGGAAAGTCTGCTAGGGAAAACAAATCTTGTCAGTGTACACGGGTTATGATATAATTTTTTTGGTAATCATGAGGATAGAGGTACTTCTGAAGAGTGGGGAAACCCACTCTTCACGTTTTGTCCACTACTTTTTCGGACTGATCGGGAGGTCAATTGGATTTGAGCACATCCAGAATCAAAGCCGTCGTGGAAGAGATGGTCGGCCCATTTCTCAGCGACAACGGATTCGAGCTTGTGGACATCGAATACGTGAAGGAAGGCAGCAACTGGTTCCTTCGCGTATTTGTTGATAAAGAAGGCGGTATTGACATCGACGAATGCGGACGCATCAGCGAGTTTCTGAGCGAGCAGCTGGATCAGAACGATCCGGTGTCGGACGCTTACTTTCTGGAAGTTTCGTCGCCGGGCGCCGAGCGCCCGCTGAAGAAGCCGGAAGATGTAAGCAAGGCGGTCGGCAAGCAGGTATTCGTCACGACGTACGAGCCGATCGACGGACTCAAGGAGTTCGAAGGACCGCTGGTCTCGTTCGACGGGGAGACCGTCGTCGTCAGCACCGGGCGCAAGAGTCATGCCATTCCATATGCGAAGGTGGCCAGCGCCAGGCTGGCTATCGTTTTCTAATCATTGAAAGGGGGATCCGTGGTTCCAATGAGCATGGATTTTATTGAAGCCTTAAACGAGATAGAGAGAGAGAAGGGGATCGCCAAGGATATTCTCCTTGAAGCGATCGAGGCCGCTCTCATCTCCAGCTACAAGCGCAACTTCAACACCGCTCAGAACGTGCGTGTGGACATCAACCGCCATACCGGCGTCATCAAGGTGTACGCGCGCAAGAACGTGGTGGAGGAAGTGCTTGATCCGCGCCTCGAGATATCGGTAGAGGCATCACGGGAGATCAATCCTCATTACCAGCTCGACGATGTCGCCGAAATCGAAGTCACGCCTCGCGACTTTGGACGGATCGCCGCCCAGACGGCCAAGCAGGTCGTTACGCAGCGGATCCGCGAAGCGGAGCGCGGCCTCATTTATAATGCGTACATCGACAAGGAAGAGGATATCGTCAACGGCATCGTCCAGCGCCAGGATACCCGCCATTTGTTCATCGATCTCGGCAAAGTCGAAGCGGTGCTGCCGCTGACCGAGCTGATGCCGACGGACAAATTCAGGCATGGCGACCGCGTGAAGTCGTTTATCACCAAGGTGGAGAATACGACCAAAGGGCCGCAGATCATCCTCTCCCGCACCCATCCCGGGCTGCTGAAGCGGCTGTTCGAGCTTGAGGTTCCGGAAATCTACGACGGCGTCGTCGAGATCCGTTCGGTAGCGAGGGAAGCGGGTTTCCGCTCCAAGATCGCCGTCCATTCCCGCAACGCGGAAGTGGATCCCGTCGGCTCCTGCGTAGGCCAGAAGGGCATGCGCGTGCAGACGATCGTGACGGAGCTGAAGGGCGAGAAGATCGATATTGTCCGCTGGTCCGACAGCGTCGAGGAATACGTAGCGAATGCTCTCAGCCCTTCCAAGGTGCTGGAAGTCATCGTCTTCGAGCAGGAGAAAATGGCTCGGGTCATCGTGCCGGATTACCAGCTGTCGCTGGCGATCGGCATCAAGGGCCAGAACGCCCGCCTTGCCGCCAAGCTGACCGGCTGGAAGATCGATATCAAGAGCGAGACGCAGGCGGAGCAGGAATACGGCCGTGAACGGACACAGGGCGCCGCGATGCACCAGGACTCCATAACGATCGACTGAGTTCCAGCCGATCGACGTCTGGATTCGCTTGAAGCACGGCTGTCTGCCGCAAGGGGGGACTACGCTTGAAACCTAGAAAGATACCGATGCGCAAATGCGTGGCAAGCCAGGAAATGCTGCCCAAGAAGGAGCTCATCCGGGTCGTCCGGACTCCGGAAGGAAATATCGTCATCGACCTGACGGGCAAAAAATCCGGAAGAGGCGCCTACTTGCGGGGGACAGCGGAATGCTTCCGCCTCGCCAAGAAGAGCCGCGCGCTCGACCGCGCGCTCAAGCAGGCGGTTCCTCCGGAGATCTACGATCAGCTCGAGCGGGAATTCATCTCCGTCGAAGAACAGTTTCTTGCCGCCAAAGAGCAGGAGGCGGATGAGGATGACGAATAAAGCTCTTTCCAATCTGGGCATGGCGATGCGTGCCGGCAAAGTCATAACCGGCGACGAGACGGTTCTCAAAGCCGTACGCCAAGGCAAAGCCCGGCTTGTGCTAGTCGCTGCCGACGCTTCCGATAATACGAAGAAGAAATATCGCGATAAATGCTCGTCCTACGGCGTGCCGTTGGCCGAAGCATTCACCCGGGACAGCCTCGGGCAGGCTCTCGGCAAGGAAGAGCGGGTCATCGTGGCCATAACCGATTCCGGGTTCGCGAACATGATTCGGGGGCAACTGAGCCAGAATACGGAGGTGGAGTATATTGACTAAACCACAGGATGGCAAAGACACCAAAGAGAAGCTGCGCGTATATGAATACGCGAAGTCCCTCAACATGAGCAGCAAGGAAATCATAACGATTCTTAAGCGTCTGGACACGCCGGTCAACAACCACATGAGCGTGATGGAAAACGACATGGTCAACAAAGTGGAAGGTTTCTTCCGCGACATCAAAGCGAACGCCGCAGCGAAGCGCGCGCAGGGCAACCCGCAGGTATCCGCCTCGGCCCCTTCCAAGCGCCCCGCCGACAAGCGGCCGGAGCAACAAGGAGTGCATACTATTCAACGTCAAGAGCAGTCTACAAACCAAAATCAGCAGGAACGACAGGTGACTATGAATACGACTTCGAATACACAAGGCAGCGGTTCGTCCGCTGGAACTCAGCAGCGTCCGGCATCTCAAGGACAAGGCGGCGGCCAAGGACGCGGACCGGGCCAAGGACGTCCGCAAGGACAGGGCGGCGGCCAAGGGCGGCCTCCAGGTCAAGGCGGCCAAGGACGTCCGCAAGGACAGGGCGGCGGCCAAGGGCGGCCTTCGGGCCAAGGCGGCCAAGGACGTCCGCAAGGACAGGGCGGCGGCCAGGGACGGCCTCCGGGCCAAGGCGGCCAAGGACGTCCGCAAGGACAAGGCGGCGGCCAAGGACGGCCTCCGGGTCAAGGCGGCGGTTACGGCGGCAGCAGGCCGCAG
>NZ_BIMD01000016.1 GCF_004000905.1 Paenibacillus humicus NBRC 102415 | reverse complement strand
GAGGAGCCATTCCTGTAATGAAGTAATTTGAGCTTTGAGCAAAAAAGCGCCACTCGGTATACTGGGAAACGTTCCGGCAAAGAACAGATCCCGCATACGAAAGAGGCGCTCAAAATGAAGTATAAGATGAAGCAGAAACAGAATCAACGTATTACACGAATTAACGGAGCAACATTGGTCGTCGGAGCAGATATTGCCAAAAAGATTCATGTGGCTCGTGCGGTCGATTACCGCGGCATCGAGTTGGGCAGAGACTGCGTTTTCCATAACGACGCACAAGGGCTGACGAAACTATCGTCGTGGATGAAGGAGGTCGGTCAAGCACATGGCAAGACCGAGATTGTGTTTGGCATCGAGCCTACCGGACACTACTGGTTTCCGCTCGCTGCATTCTTGCAAGAGCAAGGCATAACGGTTGTGGTCGTCAACCCACATCACGTGAGCAAGACGAAAGAGCTCGAAGACAATTCGCCGACGAAAAGCGACTACAAGGACGCGAAGGTCATCGCCGATCTGATTCGCAGCGGCAAGTATTCCGAGCCGAAGTTACCTACGAAGGCCTATGCGGATCTGCGAATCCTGATGAACCTGCGGGAGAAAGTGTCGGCGAGCCTAACGCAAGTAAAAGGCCGGATCGGCAACTGGTTCGACCGATTCTTTCCGGAGTACGCTGGCGTGTTCAAGGACTGGGACGGCAAAGCGTCGCTCATGACGATGCGTGCATTCCCGTTGCCTGCCGACATCGCCGCGAAGGAAGCCAGACACGTCCTGGCCCACTGGAAGACGGAAGTGCAGCGTGGGGTGGGTATCAAGCGGGCGGAAACGCTGGTCGCAGCCGCTGCGGCGTCCATTGGGCTAACCGAAGGAACGACAGCGGCGCGAATCGAACTGAGCACGCTCCTCGGGCAGTACGATCTGTTCAGCGAGCAGTTGACCGGCATCATGGAGCAAGTCCTGACGATCCTAACGGACATTCCGGGGGCTGCGCGAATGCTGGCCGTTCCGGGAGTCGGGCTGGTCACCCTCGCGGGATTTCTCGCGGAGGTCGGTGATCTGTCTGGCTATGATCACGGTCAGCAGATCATCCGATTGGCCGGACTGAATCTCAAAGAGAACAGCTCGGGCAAGCGTAAGGGCAAGACAGGCATCACCAAGCGAGGAAGATCACGACTGAGGGCGCTGCTGTTCCGGGCGGTCATGCCGCTGGTGGCAAAAAATGAAGCATTTAAGGCACTGCACAGGTATTACACGACGCGCAGCCAGAATCCGCTGAAGAAGAAGCAGTCGCTCATTGCCTTATGCGGAAAGCTCATTCGCGTGTTGCATACGCTAGGGACCAAAGAACGCGAGTATAACGCGTTAGAAATGCTAGGACCGGTACGACTGACTCAGATCGGGCAAGTGAGCGCCTAAGTCAAAGCAAGCGTCTGGCGAATGCGAAGTTCAAAGGAATGACAACGACAACGGAAGCACCGGAGAAGCCGAAGAACGATTTTCCATGAGGGCAACGACCCAGCAGAGGAGCAAGAATCGGCATCCACCCCTTGAGAGACAGAACGAAGGAATGTAAGGGCGACGACCCAGCGTGACATGGGAGGGTAAGTCCCAAGGGCCAATGTGGAGATCCACTGTGCGATTATAGCCACCATCTCACAGTTTTGGAACGTAATCGATCCCAAGCTCTGTTCCCGCATACGCTCGGGGTGCGCCCCATCCATTGTACAACTGTCTACTCAAACAGTCGAAGTTGAAATCCTGCGAATGAGCGAGAAAACAGGCGAAAACATTACTTTATAGTGGGAGGGAATTTCCTTTGAATCATTTCGTCCACTATGCGATGCCGATGTACACGCAAGACAATGCCACTTATTATAGACAAATGTACGAATGGCATATGAAAATGCATCATTATCAAGAACAGTTGCGCGGGTTTCATTTGGAACGGGCCAAGTATTTTCAAGGCTTGGTTGAAGAAAGAGAGAAAGCTGCTACAAAATCTAACGACGGCCCTGCTGCTTGACACGGAATTACTATGGGGCGATGTGCTGAATTGGAAAGATTCCGAGTGAAGCTATGGGACCAGTACGTAACGGTTCGTGATTTTTACGGCGGAATTGCCGTTTCCTTCGATGATCTTTGGTTTGATTTCCTATCCAGATATTTTGTATCAGAACAGCCATTGACATTGATTTTTGACCAAGTTTGCAGAGATATGGAAAGACACGTAATTAGAAAAACGGAACCCGAGATTCCATAAGAAGCTAAGAAAGTCGCTTTGGAGTCCTCCAAAGCGCTTGAAACGAAGAGTTAATATGATTGCAGTAGGTTGAATGCAAAAACCAGTCAACACGAAAATTAGTGTTTGACTGGTTTTAATTATCGATAAACGATCAGTTGAGAACAGTTGTCTTTACGATCAAGGTTGCTGGGCCAATACAATATCTTATCCAGCACAACAGGATAATTTAGATACATCTTTATTGATCGTAAGAGCTGCTAGTTTTAATCCTTCAGCCATCGTTAAATACGGTGCTAGGCTATCGCGTAGATCCTCGACCGTTAAACCGAACTTGACTGCAAGTGTCGCAGCGTAAATCACATCTCCGGCATTTTCAGCGACAATATGAATACCAAGCACCGTTAACGACTTGGAATCAGCCACTAATTTAAAAACGCCGGTTGTTTCGCGATTAACAAGTGCTCTAGGCACCGAATCCAAAGGAAGAATGGACGTTTTAACCTCATACCCTTTTGCCTTGGCTTGCTCTTCCGTGAGTCCTACGGTAGCAACGGAAGGAGAAGTGAACGTAACACCTGGAACAACTTCGAGATTTACCTTTTTCTCTAAGCCGCCTATTGCATTATCGGCCGCGATGCGACCTTCATAAGCAGCCACATATACAAACTGCGGCCCCATCGTCACATCGCCTGCAGCATAAATTCTAGGATTCGAGGTGTTTAAAAAATCATCGACGACGATTTCGCTTTTGGAACCTATATTTACGTTCGCAGCATTAAGGTTTAGTGCTTCAATATTTGGTTTTCTACCGGTTGCAATAAGCAGCTGCTCGACTTCGATGACTTTCTTTTCGCCATCTACGGAAATATGCACTTGTTTCAGATCGCCACTTGCTTCAATGCGATCATACGTTACACCGGTAATCAAGTGAATCCCTTGCTCCGTTAAAGCCTTTGTCACCGCTTCGGAAATTTCAGGGTCATACTCTTTCAAAATGCGAGGACTTCTTTGCATCAGCGTAACATCTGACCCTAGATTGTGAAAGAGTTGACCCAATTCCATTGCAATATAGCCTGAGCCAATGACGGCAAGCGTTTTAGGCAATTGTTTGAGCTCAAGTAGTGATGTGCTTGTTAAATAATCCACGTCCCGTAATCCTTGAATATCCGGAATGGACGGAGAAGCTCCTGTGGCAATTAAAAATCGTTTCGCTGTAACCTGTCGTCCACTTACCTCAATGGTTTTTTCATCTACGAATGTTGCCTCTCCTCGAATGAGTTCAAATCCGTACTCACCAATCAAATGTTCATACTTCTGTTCTCGCATACTGGCTACCAGTTCATCTTTGTGTTTGACCAACTTTTCCAAATCTACTTTTCCAGTTGATGTGGCTAGTCCCATGAATGGGTTACTTTCGGCTAAATGATTGATTTCACCAGCACGAAGCAGCGTTTTTGATGGAACACAGCCAACATTTACGCAGGTTCCGCCAACAATTCCCCGCTCAATGATCGCGACTTTTGCGCCATATTCCACCGCTTGAATCGCTGCGGAAAAAGCTGCTCCACCGGAACCGATGATCAGAAAATCATAGTCGCCTTCATCACCGAGAACCGGAGCATCATGAGTTTCTATCACTTCCGCATCTCCGGATTGATAGTTTGCCTCGTTAATGGCTTTTTGGGCGGTTTCGATCACAACGTCATCGGGCAATTCAAACGTGGCTTCATTACGATGAAAACTCGTCTCGATATTGGCGGCTCCAATGTTTTTAAGTGCGGTTGCTACGTGTTCTTCGCAGCCGCTGCATGTCATGCCTTGAACGTTGATCCGGTATTTTTTCATTTTTTATCCTCCAGTCACATCTAACCCATTTTTTGTAACCGATGATTTATTAGCTTTACATCGGTTTTCTGATCATCAAAGGAAACTGTCACTTTTCCAATGTATCCCTTAGGTTCAATTTCTACTTTGCTGACTCCATTTGCCTTTGAAATTAAATCTTGAATCACAGAAGGCGGCTGCCACATGCCGTATCAAAATAAAGAGATATTAATACCATAATTCCCATTGTTGCTCACAAACAAAACACCCTTTCTTATAACAGTCCTCTTTCAGCCAACCCTAAAAAAAGAAACGCTCCTAAAACTAAAATGGTCGTCGTCCATAAAGTGATAATCGTACTTTTGCTTTTGCGTTTTCGTCCATAAACCAAATAAAATGATACACCAAGAAATAATAACGTTATGATCATTAAAAACAGCTGGTACTTGATTGAAATAATCGCGAGTGTACCTGCCAAACCGGATAATCCGAGAGGAATGAGAATGAAGGGTCCGAGGCAGCAGCCAGACATAAGAAAGGCGGATAATACCGCCCCCCAGCTCGTTAGTTTTTCTCTCAAATTCCTTCACCTCGTTTTTGCCCTGGTACTGAGCAGCAATCGTGTGTCACACCCTTTTTTTCTTGTATATTCGTCCTTTTGAACACCATAATAAGGGAAATCACAAATAGAATAGCCAAAACAGCACTTGCGGCGCCTTGATGTGCTGCAAAAAACGCACCCAGCGTTGTGCCAGCAAGCAGAGGAAGAATTAAAATGAGATGGCAGGGGCAGGATAGCAGAGCTAAAAAGCCCCATCCCACTTTCTTTGTATTTTCTTTCACAGGATTTCCTCCCCATTGTCAATTAACGCTTCGATGATAGGGCATTCATGGATTGCCTTTTCATCCGGACAGCGGTCTTTTAAATCTTTTAACATACATTCGATTCGCTCAAGGTCTCTAATTTTCAGCCGAACATCTTCAAGTTTATCCACAACAAAATCGTGCATATCCGCACATCTCACATCGTCTTTATCAACGACACCAAGCAATTTATCAATTTCAGATAACGTAAAACCAAGCTCTTGTATACGTTTAATGAACATGATTCGTTTTACCGTATCTTCCGGATAAAGCCGGTAACCTGCATCCGACCTTACAGGTTCAGCAATTAGACCTTTTCGTTCATAATATCTAAGCGTTTCTTTATTCACATTACATAATTTGGATATATCTCCTGAATGATACCTCATGGTTCACCTCCCTCATAAGTGTAAACCCTGTACCATGATACATAGTCAAGACATCTTTATTTATTTCCTTAAAGTTCCGAAATAATTTTAATTTGGTCGTATTACCTATGTGGCCGAGCAAGAGCGGAAGAAGAACCGGCAGCGGCAGGCGGAAGGAATCGAGGTTGCCCGAGGGGAGGGCGTTGTATTCGGCCGACCCAAGCAGGAGATCGATGGAAAATGTGGAGCCGTACCGGGAATGGAAAGCAGGCCAGATTACCGCGACGGACGCTATGCGTCGGATCGGTATGAAATAGCCTACATTTTACCGGCAAGTGAAGGAATACGAGGAAATCAATGAGCCGTTCTAAGCTGTCGTCAGTTCCGCGGCGACCAATGATGGGGTAGTACCTGCAAACAAAGCTGACACCACCCGTAAAGTACATGGGGACATTTCCCCCTCAATACCTTGGCCTAGGAGATACCTTGTTGAGTTTGATGTTTACGAACTATGATTTTTCGATACATACCGTTAAATAGGGCTGACGCATCTTCTTCCACTCGAATTTGTTTCTCGTACGGCATAATGATTTGCTCAAAATGACGACCGATGTCTGTACCCATCAATGCTACGACGGGGCGAAGAATTTTCTTCATTACAGGCAACTCCCGTGATGGAGGGGCAAACTTATCGAAAATGAGTATACGTCCCCCAGTTCGCGTAACCCGAATCATTTCTTGAAAACATCGATTCGGATCGGGGACAACGGATAAGATCAGATTCGCAATTACCATATCGAACGATTCCGGTGAAAAGGTCAATTCTTGCGCATCCATTTCTATTTTCTATGAACTTATAATCGGGGGAGTCATATTTATTCTTAGCTCGATCAAGCATTTCGGATGACAAGTCAATTGCAGTTACAGAAACATCCTTGTCCTTAATGAACTGCAAGTCTGCTCCTGTCCCGACGCCTACAAAAAGAACTTTGCTTTTAGGCTTAATGTCGAGGTTCTCAAAAATCTTTTTCCGGGCCTTTAAAAAAGGCCCGGAATTGAAGACATAATCATAGAAGGGAGCCCAGAGCCGATAAATCACTTTATTCCAAGGGTTATTCATAGACGATCATTTCCCTTTCACTCTTAACAAACGTAGGCTGTTCAAAGTAACAATTAGGGTAGCTCCCATATCTGCAAAAATAGCCATCCATAACGTCAACCATCCAGGAACAATCAAAGCCAAAGCGACAAGTTTAATCCCGAGCGAGAACGTAATGTTTTGCTTTATTATCGCAAGGGTTTTACGGCTTAACCGAATTGTATACGGGAGTTTACCTAAGTCGTCAGCCATAAGTGCAATGTCCGCCGTTTCAAGCGCCGTATCCGTACCTGCGCCGCCCATAGCGATACCAACCGTTGAAGCCGCAAGCGCGGGCGCATCGTTTACGCCATCGCCAATCATTGCAACATTGCCATAGTCTTTACGAAGTTGCTTGATGTAATCTAATTTATCTTGCGGCATGAGGTCGGCTTTAACGTCTGTAACATTCAACCGGCTCCCGATAGCTTCGGCGGTTGCTTGATTATCACCCGTAAGCATAATCGTTTTCTTGATGCCAATTTCGTGCAATTGCTTAATAACGTCTTTACTGGAATCGCGCACTTCATCGGCCACGGCTATTAAGGCAAGAACTTGTTGTTCCGTTCCCAAGACCATAACCGTTTTCCCTTGTTTTTGTAGAGCTTCGATACGTTGATTCGTTTCAACATTCATATCGGAGTGAAGTTCTGCAAAGAGTTTCGGACTACCGACGTAATACAATTCCCCTTTTACCTTTGCTTTAACGCCTTTCCCGGTTATGGATTGGAAATCCTCAACGGCGAGGGATAAGTCGGCTCCGAGGTTTTCTGCTTTACGAACAATCGCGGAAGCAAGCGGGTGTTGCGAACCTTTTTCGATAACTGCCGCGATAGAAAGCATTTCTTTTTCGTTTTTCGTTCCGAAAGTATCGACATTTGTTACTTCCGGGAATCCCTTCGTCAGCGTACCCGTTTTATCGAATGCGATTGCGGCAAGGCGCCCAGCTTCTTCAAGATGAATGCCACCTTTGATCAGAACGCCATTTTTCGCCGCGTTTCCGATAGCTGTAACAATCGAAACAGGTGTCGATATGACCAGTGCGCAAGGACAGCCGACGACGAGTAACGCTAATCCCCGATATACCCAATCGCCCCAATCAGCGCCGACGAACAGAGGGGGCACAACGGCAATACCTAATGCCATAATCATAATCGCAGGCGTATAGTATTTCGCAAATCGGTCAACGAACGCTTGCGAAGGTGCACGTTCGGCTTGTGCTTCTTCAACTAGGTGAATAATTTTGGAAATGGTTGTATCCTCGATGTGCTTCGTTACTTTGACCTCAAGCAATCCTTCTTCGTTTAATGTACCTGCGAAAACTTCTTCATCAATTGTTTTCGTTACGGGAACCGATTCGCCGGTTATCGCTGCTTGGTTAATGGTTGATGTCCCTTTAATAACCACGCCATCCATTGCAAGTTTTTGACCTGGCTTTACAATCATGACGTCGCCAACCTGTATATCATCGACACTTACCGTAATTTCTTCGGAACCGCGTCGAATCAGAGCTTCCTTCGGCGCAATATCCATCAGGGAACGAATGGATTGACGCGCTTTCTCCATAGAGTAACGTTCCAAAACTTCACTAATTGCAAACAAGATCACAACCGTCGCGCCTTCGCCCCATTTGCCGATCGCCGCGGCACCGATGATGGCCACTGTCATAAGGGTGTTCATATCGAACTGAAGCCGGAAGAGATTTTTAAGCCCTTTTTTGAATAGATCGTAACCACCAATGAGAATAGAAGCCGCAAAAATGACTGCGGATAAGATACTTCCCTCACCTAGAAAATAACCTACCGCAAGCAATACGGCAGAAACCAACACGTTCCAATTCTCTTGCCAAAATGGCTTTTTCTTTTCAATCGTCCGTTGTTTTTCAGGTGTAACTTTCAGGCTTTCAAACGCTCCAGCCTTTTCTAAATCCTCCACTGTGGTACTTCCATAAACGGTAATCTTGGATGCTCCAAAATTGACTTGTGCATCTTTAACGCCAGGCAAACCTTTTACATTTTTCTCGAAAATGCCTGCGCAATTCGTACAGGTAAAGCCTTGAATTCTGTAGACGTTTTTATCTTCGGTGTTTTCAACTTTATTTTCCATTGGTGATCAACTCCCGCGAATGAGTAGAAGCTAGCTGTATCAATTGACGAACATGGTCGTCTTCTAGCGAATAAAAAACTAATTTACCATCCTTGCGGTATTTGGCTAGACCAAGCTGCTTTAAGGTGCGAAGGTGATGTGAAGCTGTTGCCAACGAAGAACCAATGATGTTAGCCACATCACAAACACATAATTCATCTTCCTCGCAAAGGGCAAAAGCGATTTTCATTCTTGTTTCATCAGCCAAAACCTTAAACATCTTTATCATGCCTTGAATATTTTGTCCTTCAAGTGCATGTTGTACCTTTCGGACTTTAGGCTCGTCATAACAATAAATTTCACATGAGTCCTTTTCTTTCATACCGCTCATAATTCTCACCTCTATAATCAAACGAGTATTTGATTGTTATCATACAACAAACTTTTCGATTATTCAAATGCATATTTGATTATCTCTAAAGCGTATCTAAAATATTCACCGAAAATTTTTTGGCCCAGAACCAATAATCGGCAGCTCCTTCACGGATAGCAGCTTTTTTTTCAACGTTGATACTGCGTTAACAATTGGCGTTTATGATCATAATAGAAATAAGCAGATAATTATATAGCTATTTACAACGGGCAGGGGAGTGTGGGAGAATGAAACGGGAAGTCAAACGGATTTATTTCCTTTGCGGGCAAAATCGGTGCCGGAGTCAGATGGCCGAAGCTTTTGCCAAGTTTTATGGCGGGGATCATGTGGTGGTGGAGAGCGCCGGATTAAATCCATCCGATGAAGTACATCCTTACACCATTGAAGCCATGCGCGAGGTAGGCATCGATCTTTCCCAGCATGTTTGCAAAAAAATTGATATGAAGGTTTTTCTATCGTCGAATGCGATCGTCAAGCTGTGCGAACAAGTTGTGGAGCGGTGTCCCATCGTGCCGTTCAAGATCATGAACGTTGAGTGGAACATCCCTGACCCGTTGGTCGTAGACGGCGGCACCTTGGAAGACGTGAAGAGAGCTCGTGACGAGATTCGGGAGAAAGTGATCGGGTTGCTAAAAGGGATGGACATTCCCGTCGCTTAAAAGGAGTGAAGCAGTTGAGCAAACTAGAAGAAGTAGCGGATGCCTTGAAGCTATTGGGGGACCGGAACAGGCTCACCATCGTAGCCTTGCTGCAGGTGAAGGAACTGTGCGTGTGCGAGATCGTGGACATTTTGAAAACGAGCCAGCCGAATATCAGTCAGCATATACGCAAGCTGCGAGACGGGGGCCTGGTTAAAGAGTCGCGCAGGGGGCAATGGGTTTATTATTCGCTCTGTCTGGAAGACAAGCCTTATATTTTGGATATTCTCAAGGAAATTCCTTCGCAAGCGGCCCTGATTGAGCCTGCCGTTTGCGAAGCCAATGATTGCTGTACGTAGTTCAGGAGGAAGCATATGGTTTATGTGGCGATTTTCATTTTCTTGGTAACGTTGCTGTTTGTCATCTGGCAACCGAAAGGACTAAATATCGGGTGGTCGGCAAGTGCCGGAGCGATCCTTGCTTTACTATTTGGCGTGGTCAGTTTCGCAGACGTCGGCACCGTAACCGGCATCGTCTGGAACGCCACCTTGGCGTTTGTGGCCATTATTTTAATTTCACTGGTGCTGGATGAAATCGGATTTTTTGAGTGGGCTGCGTTGCATATGGCGCGGCTGGCACGCGGAAACGGTCTGCTCATGTTTGTATTTATCATCCTGCTTGGATCGGCGGTTGCCGCGCTGTTTGCCAACGACGGCGGGGCCTTGATTATCACACCGATTGTGCTCGCCATGGTCCGGGCACTTAAGTTTGATGAAAAGATGATCTTGCCGTTTATTATGGCCAGTGGTTTCATTGCGGATACGGCTTCCTTGCCGCTTGTCGTCAGCAACTTGGTTAACATCGTATCTGCGGATTATTTCAATATCGGTTTTGCGGAATACGCGAGCCGCATGATTGTTCCGAATTTCTTTTCCGTCATTGCGAGCCTCATTGTACTGTATCTGTATTTCCGGAAATGCATCCCGAACAGTTACAATCTCACGCAACTGAAAAGACCGAAAGAAGCCATCAAGGATATGCGGTTGTTTAAGTTATCCTGGGTCATTTTAGCCGCGCTGCTTGTTGCGTATTTCATTAGCGAATTTTTCTCGATCCCTGTATCCATTATTGCCGGGGTTGCCGCGATTGCCTTTTTGTTCGCGGCGAGAAAAAGCCCTGCAATTCATACCTGGAAACTGGTAAAAGGCGCTCCCTGGGCTGTCGTGATCTTTTCTATCGGCATGTATGTGGTCGTTTATGGCTTGCGCAATGCCGGACTTACGGATGCACTAGGCAGCGTCATTCAAGCAGTCGCAGACAAAGGGTTATTTGTGGCTACCGTAGGAATGGGCTTTATTGCAGCCATCCTGTCGTCCATTATGAACAACATGCCCACGGTCATGATTGATGCGCTGGCCATCCAAGGCACACAAACCGATGGCTTCATTCGTGAGGCGCTGATCTATGCGAATGTGATCGGTTCGGACTTAGGACCGAAAATTACGCCAATCGGCTCCTTGGCTACGCTGCTTTGGCTGCATGTCCTATCCACGAAAAATGTGAAAATCAGATGGGGCTATTATTTTAAAGTCGGCATCTTGTTAACCATTCCCACGTTGTTCATAACGCTCACCGGTCTTTATGTATGGCTTTATGTTCTCCAGACGCTACAGGTGAATGTATGGCTATGTATTGCGGTGATTGTGGTCGTCCTGGTGGTGGTTTCAATGATCATGAAGTCTTTTATGGGAAGTAAACAAGCGAAAAGAGTTCATCAAGGCGATTAATGAATTGAAATCAAAAGGAGATTGTTCACCATGGAGAAAAAACCGTTAATTTATTTTTTGTGCACCGGAAATTCTTGCAGAAGCCAAATCGCGGACGGGTTTTTAAACGCGCTAGGCAGCGACAAATATGAAGTCAAAAGCGCAGGTCTTGAAGCACACGGACTGAATCCGCGTGCGGTGCAAGTCATGCAAGAAGCTGGCGTAGATATTAGCAAAAACACCTCCGATGTGATCGATCCGGACATTTTGAATCGCGCCGATTATGTCATTACCTTATGCGGCCACGCCGACGAGCATTGCCCTGTGATCTCCAACAAGAACGTAACGAAATGGCATTGGGGTTTTGATGATCCGGCAAAAGCAACCGGAACCGAAGAAGAAATCATGAACCAGTTCCGCACCGTTCGCGATTCGATTAAGAGCCGGATTGAACAATTCGTCAAAGAAGGGAAATGAGGTGGCGACGATGATCAAACGAATGCATGTTGCTTTAAACTGTACGGAGCTGAACAAGTCTTTGGAGTTTTATCGCGCTTTTTTTGGGGCAGAACCGAGTAAGGTTAAAGATAACTACGCCAAATTTGAGTTAGAAGAACCGGCGCTTCATTTTTCGCTCAATGTACGTCCCTTCGAACAAAAGGGTGTTCTGAACCACTTGGGATTCCAAGTGAATAATACGGAAGAAGTGCTGGCCATGGGGGAGAGGCTCCGTCAAAGCGGACTGCTGCTGATAGACGAGATGAATACCACATGCTGCTATGCGGTACAGGATAAAGTTTGGGTATATGATCCGGACGGCAACGCTTGGGAGATTTTCTACACAAAAGAAGATTCCGAATTCGAATCCGCTGGAGAAGCCAGGGATTTGTCCCTGTGCTGCGCACCGCCAGCGGCCCCGGTTCCGATTGAGTTTGGATCGTTTAAAAAAGGAGTATAGTCCATGTCGTCTGAAAAAACCTACCATGCTTTGATTCCGGATAAAATTTTCATGGGCGCGGCAACTGATGTGGAATCGACGGTGAAAAATGAAGGTATCGACGTGATCGTGGATCTGCGCGGCGAAGCAACGGAATGCGCCTATCCAGCGGCCAATGCGAAATGGATTCAAATTCCGTTAGCGGATAACTCAGGCGGACCGCAAGAAAAAGCCTTTGAGCAAGCAATCCAGGCCGTCACCGAAGCTTACCACCAAAACAAGAAAGTGGCTTTCCATTGTGGCGGAGGAAAAGGGCGGACCGGTACGGTAGCCGCTGGTACCTTACTTGCTTTGGGATTAAGCGATACGCTTGACGAAGCCGAGGCCAAGGCGAAGAGCATTCGCAACATCATTGATATTAAACCATCACAGAGAGAATCCCTTAACAAGATATATCCCGGTAAATAAGCACGCTAGAAACCACTCCAACCGAGTGGTTTTTCTTTTTGCGATTAAAACATTTGCAATTTGCAAATAAATATTGTATAACTAAAACATGAGGTGAATCACAGTGGAAAATGTTCGCGAACTATTTCAGATCATGACACGCCGTTTTGGGTTTCTCAATAAAAATTGCTGCTCCGCCGGTGGCTGCGATATTTCCTTAGTGCAAAGCCATATTCTTTACGAGATCGATCGTCAGCATCAACCGTCCATTCAGCAGGTAGCCGAGGCGTTAGGAACCGATATAACGACCTTTAGCCGACAAATCCAATCGTTAATCAAAATGAACTTAGTGAAAAAATCGCCCGATCCCAACGACCGAAGGGTATTTGTGCTTTCTCTCACGACAGAAGGCAAATATGTAGCCACAACGATTGACCAGCAATGTAACGCTTATTTAGCAGAGATTTTCTCTCACATGAACGATTTTGAAAAAGAAACGGTCATTCGCTCCATTAAGCTTTTGAATGAAGCTATGTCAAAATCCAGCCTTTGCTGTTCCACCCCCATCGGGTGATTTCTTTTCTCTAATACTTGCATTTTGCAAATAAATCGGAGGGTGTTGGGTATGAATGAGGTATTGGATACGATTGTCATTGGAGGGGGGCAGGCGGGTCTGGCTTCCGGCTATCATCTACAGAAGAAAGGACTTCGATATCTGATTTTGGACGCGGGCGACGAGGCGGGGGGCTCGTGGCCGCGTTATTACGATAGTCTCAAACTGTTCTCTCCGGCACGTTTCTCGTCGATGCCAGGCATGACATTCCCCGGCGATCCGAATGGCTATCCCAAGCGTGATGAAGTCATTCGTTATTTACAGGATTACCGGGCAAAATTTCAATTGCCGGTCCGAACCAATCAACGCGTAGCATCGGTCGAAAGGGATGGAGAAGGGTTTACGGTCCGTACGATGGTAGGGGATACGTTTCGGGCACGCACCATCATTAATGCGGCCGGCTCATTTCACAATCCCTATACGCCAGTTTTACCGGGGCAGGAGGCGTTTCAAGGCCGCACACTTCATTCCTCCGAATACCGGAATCCGGAGCCATTTCGCAATCAACGCGTAGTGGTGGTCGGGCGTGGCAATTCTGCCGTACAGATCGGAGTTGAGCTGGCCGAGGTGAGCAAGACGTCTTTAGCGGTACTCCGGCCGATCCAATTCATGAAATCGAGGCTGTTGGATCAGGATGTGCATTTTTGGATCAAACTGATTGGGTTTGACACCTTTCCTTTTTGGCGGTTCGGGAAAACCGCGCCGAGTTCAAGTGCGGTGAACGATTCGGGCGGGTACAAAGAAAAAGTAGCGGCAGGAAAACCAGATCAACAACCGATGTTCACATCCTTTTATGAGGATGGCGTGATTTGGCCGAACGGGACAAAAGAGCCGGTAGATACGGTGATCTTTGCGACAGGCTACCGGCCGTATCTTCCCTACCTTCAAGCGATTGGCGCGCTGGATTCGGAAGGAAGGCCGTTACATCAAGCAGGCATAAGCGACGTTCCGGGACTTTATTATGTGGGGCTGGAAGGGCAGCGTTCCTTTGCTTCTGCTACCATAAGGGGGGGGGGGCCGGACGCGCAGTTTGTTGTTAAAAAGCTTTTGCATCACCTTAAACACTGAATGCTTACATTTTTTGATAAAAGGATGGGACCGACTTGAACCTCAATTGGTTTGCTGCGGAAATGCTTATGAAACAACGCCAAAGGGAAATCGAACGATCTGCTAGAGAAGCGTGGAAATGGTCAGACGCTATGCAAAAGCAATCGGTCCGATTCTTTAACCGACGGCCAATCATTCGTGCAACACCAACGGCTTGCTGCGTTACGAGCTGCTGTTGATGTATAAAAAACTAAGGAGTGAACTTTCATGAATCAAGTAAGTAATGATCAAATTCGTCAAAACGTTCGGAATCGGTATAAAGAAATCGCCTTACAGGACGTAGGGGCGGGGTCCTGTTGTAAGCCAGCGCCAGCCAATGATTGCTGTGGTTCGGCCGCGGATGTTTCCGCTAAAATGGGCTACTCGTCAGAAGAATTAACAGCCGTTCCAGATGGGGCGAATCTGGGCCTCGGCTGTGGCAATCCGCAAGCCATTGCTGCTTTGCAACCGGGAGAAGTCGTGCTGGACCTGGGCAGCGGCGGCGGGTTTGATTGCTTTCTTGCCTCCCGTCAGGTGGGCGCTTCCGGCCGCGTCATTGGTGTAGATATGACACCGGAAATGGTCAGCCGCGCCCGCGAAAATTCCAGTAAAAGCGGATTTACCAATACGGAATTTCGGTTGGGCGAGATAGAGCATCTGCCGGTTCAGGACCACTCGGTTGACGTGATTATTTCAAACTGTGTCATTAATCTGTCCCCATCGAAGCAGCAGGTGTTTGACGAGGCGTTCCGTGTGCTGCGTGACGGCGGCAGACTGGCCATATCGGATGTCGTGGCAACAGCCGATTTTCCGGAAGAAATCAAGCAGGATATCGACCGTATCTATTCAGGGTGTATTTCAGGAGCTTCCTCTATCGGGGAGTTGGAAGCCATGCTTGCGCAAAGCGGGTTTACCCAAATTGAGATCGAACCTAAAGACGAATCCCAGACGTTCATCAAGGATTGGATTCCCGGCGCAAATGTCGAACAATACCTGGTGTCTGCCGCGATACGTGCCATCAAGGCTTGAGCCGTGAAGGGCCGAACTGTTGCAGCTCGAGTTGAGTTGAACATGTTCGGCATAAACAATAAGGCGCTGCCGGTAAGTTGGCAGCGCCTTCGCCTTTGCTTAGCGTATATTTTCGTTAAAATGTTGGCGAGACCCCCGAAAGAAGAAGTGGGTTGCGCTATGTTCGAACATACGTTACTAAGGTTGACACCAAGCAAACTTTTTGGCATCTATTGAAATATGGTAAAATAAATTAATTCAATATGTCGAATAGACTAGGAAAAAAGGCAAACCTGATCGAAAGACAGGGACGCAAAGCCACGGGTCTTCTGCACTAGTGCAATGATCGCCGGGTTACCCTCTCAAACCACACCAAGATGACAAGCAGGCACGCCAGTGAGAGGGCGTGTCTTTTTGTCATTTGAAAATAAAAGAGGTGATCGATTATGAACAAACAAACAAGCTTTTCTGTAGAGATAAAAGATATGATCCGTAGGAACGGGAGTATCAAAGTATTACTGGCGGATGGTGACCTAGCTTGGCAACAGCGACTCGCTATGTTGCTTGAATCCGAGCCAGATATTTATTTATCTAACATCGTTTCGACAAAAGAGGAAGCGATTCGAGCGAGTGTACAATTAGACGTAGACGTAATGATCCTGGAAATGATTTTGAATTCGCCCAAACGAGACGGGCTGGACGCCGCAGCGGAGATTCTCAGAAATAAAGAGTTACCGATTATTGTCCTTTCTTCGATACATGATCCGGAAGTCATGGTCGATGCAGTTGTTGCCGGAGCGGTCAATTATATTACAAAGTCCAACTATATGGACATACCGGTTGCGATCAGAGAAGCTCACCGACGTCAGTCCTCTCTCCATGCGGATGTCGCGACGATAATCCGTAGTGAGATCGAGCTTATAAAGCGAAAAGAATTGCATTGCATGCTCACACCTACGGAAAAAGAAATTTTGCAACTCATAGGCTTGGGCTATCGACAGACAATTATCAGAGAATTACTTGGCATTACTTCGAACACCCTAAAATCGCACGTTCGGCATATCACTCGTAAATTCGACACCCGATCCATTCGAGAAGCTGCTGAGAAGGCGAAACGAAGAGGTCTGTATGATCAGCACTATGCTACGTGAGTTAATGGGACTGAAATTGAAACAAGCTTTGGGAAAATTCGGGGATTTTCGACAAAATTATCATGACAGAGGGTGACAAAAAGATCACCCTCCCCATTCGAACTAATAATAGGTAAAATGAAGGGGTAATCTAAGGGAAAATAGGAATATTATCCCGTACCAAAGGAGGTGGAGAGAAAAAAGATGAATGCTGGAGATTGTTGTCGTGAATCGGAGTCTGAAGTAAATCAAAATGGGACAGGCTCTCGTAAAATGAAGAGGATGGTGCCTTTAACTTACGTAATTATGCGGCTGTCCCCAATATAACAATGAAGGGATGATCGTCATGGATCAATTAGAAACGGAGCGTGAATTATGTTTATTAACATGGATTGATTTGCACTTCATTCAGCAGTTTTGCGGAAGGAGAGTTGTAGTATTTCTTGGAATTGGGGAGGGTGTTTGATGAATCTTACTCAACAGTCCATCCCCTATGAAAAAGTTGAAGCATGGCTTATGTCCTATAGTGATTGGAAAGCAAGGTTGGAATATGCGCAGGCAGAGCTTAAGCATATTCCGGGATTAACGAGGGCTTTGCATGAGTGGGTGAATCATGGCAATGGAAGAAAACAAGAACCATTGTTGCGTACGGTCATTCATCGGATAGAGATCACTGAACATGAAATCCCGTTGCTATTATCGAGAATCGGATTGATCGATTACGCTTTCTCGGCTCTCACCACAGAGGAAATTTTGTTCGTTCGTCTACGATATTTGGATAAACTGGCGCTTTCGGTCATTATAGATCGCATTGCACTTTCCCGCCGCGCGTTCTTTTATCATCGGAAGCGAATTCTGCATAAAGTATATCGAAAAATCAAAGATCGGGCGGTCCTGTTGGAACTGGATTCCTTTGGAGAAGACTGATCATATCATTACTTCAGAAGATGCACATACGCATCTTCTATTTTTATGGTTCGTGAATTGAAGAATATCACCTCAATCCCCCATCTTTTCAAACAGGCTCTAGGGTCTACCCCCATTTTTAGCAGTCAGTTCAATCTCTCCGAGTACGATTAACTCCTCACCAAGAGATGAGATGCCGTGAATCTTTCTTGCACCGAACATGCACCGAACGCTGCACTAGATTTGCTCTTGTTTTGCACGAATTGTGCACCCGATATGCACGATTTTCCTGATACGATGATAGTATAGCAAGCTTAAGGGCAGCCTACAAGATCATCGGCTGTCCTTTATGTTTGTGAAGCAAGGATTGACGAAACGGGCATAACTTGTTCCATGGTTTCGTCATGTTTCCGCATTAAGTCGTACAATCATACCGATGAAAGGAGGGCGATGATGCGGTTCCTATTAATCTGTTTTTTTAGAAATAGGTAGAAATGCATCCTGAACTGGATACATCTGTATTTATGCTATGCGCATTACTTTGCATTCCAGCCATTGAGCGCCGCTTCATTTTTTGCTGTGATGATCAGCAAAAAGAAGCGAAGCGCTCTTTTTTATTTTCTGATTGAAACCCAAAAGAAGGTAGCTATTACAGTGACGAGTGCTGAAGGCATGTGATACGGGACAGTCAAAAAGGAGCGTTTGAACTAAAACGTAGGACAACACCATCATAAAACAGACTGGCTATTCCTCTCGCAATGGTGTTGCCATGTGAGGAGGGAAATTGATATTATGTGCCCCACGTTGCATGCAATGTCAAACCACGATCCTTTTATGTGTTTTTACTATTCGTATGGCTCATAACGCCTCAACGATGGATATTACTATCAGACTTGGCTGCAAATCAGCATTGGATTGCTGAGCGGCAAGGTCTTTTTTATTTATGTAACAAAATCAACAATCGTTTTAAAGGGAGCGTTGGCTGTCGCTCTCCCCCTCCATTTTGGTTTGCCCACAAACCAAAATGGAGGGACGAATATGAAAAGGATTAATTTGCGGGACATGTATCCCTTTATCAAAACGGATGTATGGATCGACTTAGATGATGAAGTGGCACAAGAAATCCGCCGTTTCGACTTAAACGAAAGTGCATATAAATTGCGCACCTATCGTCATCGCGCTTATTACTCGCTTGATCGGAACGACGGTATAGAACAAGATGTTCTTTTCCTTTCGATTTCCCCGGAGGAATATTACGAGCGTAAGCTTTCCAATGAGCAGCTTTATGCGGCTATGTGTCGATTGCCGGAAAAATCGTTCAGACGAATTTATGCTCACTTCTTCTTAGACATGAGCAAAGTAGCGATTGCCCAAGCTGAGCAAGTTGATGAACGGGCAGTACGAAAATCTATTGAACGCGGCTTAAAACAAATGGCGCAGTTTCTCAAAAAAATGTGATTGCGGTAGGTCAAAGGGTCCGATTTTCTTGCCAAAATGAACAGATAGGTAAAGAGCTTTATGTAGGCGGCGGCTGGTTATAACCAGCCGCTCATTTTCCATGAGGGGGGCAGGTAACAATGAATCCGATTCGATTTCGAGATGCTGAACACGAAAGTTTCTACTATCGGATGCTTGATGAAAGGAAATGCAGCGACGGCTATCATCGGGCACTTTTCTACACATTAGGTATTTCCCGCGATACTCGGAGTCATATCCGCGATTTGTTTGATTTTTCTAATGGGGGCATTAAGCCCGGAGGTCTCGCAGCCTCGTGGCAAACCGGTAGTTCTATCCGCGTGTGCAGGCTTGCTTTTAATCTGTGGAATGGCTGGACGGAAAAAGGTGGGGAACGCTACTCTACTCCCCACGAATTATTCGATTGCAGCTACGCTCCCTATTTTTTTGAAGCGATTCAACTTCGTTATCCGGATTATTGCCGAAGCCAGGAGAAGAATTTCAAGCGGCTGAACGAACAAGTTCGCTGAATGTCAACTAGTTAAGGGAGTGGAATAGATGAAGGATATTAAAACGAGGACTGTTGTGAAAGACATTAAACGTTTGGACAAACTGCCAAACTTGATGGATCGTGTAAAACATTCGAGCGCACGCACAAAACAGCATAAAGACAATGACAAGACGATTTCACAATCTCCAAATGAATATGCGCAGCACCATTCTGCATCGGCCATAGATAAAACGGTACGTTTTCAAATTGGTATGGGCGTGGTTGCTAGCAAAAGATTGATAAGGCTCATTCAAAAAAGGCGGGCAAAGTCAGAAGGGGATACGGTATCGATACAGAACCCCGCTGCTATAATTACTAAGCCTTCAGGTACACGTCAATTGCGACTTGCCCGTAGGTTGCATCTCCGCAAGCCGGTAGATGGGAAATATCTCTTGTCAGCTAACCATCAATCAAGAAAACAACGCTTTATACGGAGCCGGGTCAATGCCCGGCTTTTGCATCCTCTTCGCAAAAATAGCTTTACTAACCGAATTCTAAATCGGGAAGGTAGAGATCAAGAACCGGCCGGGAAAAAAGGAGCATTAGCCGCCGCGGCATCTCATTCAGCAAATGTACGCGTGAATCGTCCAAAAGCGCTAACGTCCGTAAGCATGAGGAAGCGGCATTTCAGGCCACCGTCATCCCGAATCCCCTTCGCTATATCAAAGCAAGCAAGCCATACGATCAAACGTAAAGAAAGGAAATTTAAGACATTATCGCCATTTATAAAAACGGGACAACGGCTAGGACAGGCTAAAAGCCACTCTGATTATCAAGCGGAAGGAAAAATGAATAGCGCCAGGACAGCGCAGCGGACTGCACAGATGGCGATGACTGCCCGCCGCTCCATTCAAAGGGCACAAGCTGCAGCGCGATTAAATCTTCGGATCATTAAAATGGTAGTAAAAGCAGCCGCTTTGCTTGTCAAAGGAGTAGCCGCGCTTTTGGGAATCAGTAGTTCCGTTATTGTATTATTGTGCATTGTTATGGCAATAGCTGCTGTCATTTCCTCGCCTTTCAGTATCTTTGTATCCGGCGAAAATACGGATGCCGATGTAAAGCCGCTTTCCCGAATCGTTCAAGAGCTGGACATTGAGTATGCCGACCGACTGGCAGAAATACAGCAGTCCTCTGGCCGTGTAGACCGGGTGGAGTTTCATTATCCCGGCAGCGCGGATAACACGCGAATAGATAATTGGATGGATATTATAGCCGTTTTTGCCGTGAAGACTGTCATGGATTCAGAAAACGGAATGGATGTAGCAACACTTGATGCAACAAGGATCGGGATCATCCAATCGGTGTTTTGGGACATGAATCAACTGGAATCCCGTATTGAAACGATCGAACATACGGAAACCGTTCCGGTAGAGCATGAAGATGGGAGTACCAGCGAAGAGACGACTACCAGTTATGAACACATTTTGCATATTACCGTTTCGAGCAAAACTGCGGAGCAACAAGCTGACTCCTACCACTTTACTAATGAACAGATGGACATCATGAGAGAAATGATGTCTGGGGAGTTTCGGCCACTCATGTTTGAGATGCTCGGTAAAGAAACGGATGTCGGCTTGACGCCGGGACAGCTTGCGGATATAGGGCAGCATTTGCCCGAGGGAGAAATAGGCAGTGAAGTCGTCAAATTGGCGCTAACTCGTTTAGGTGATCCGTACAGTCAACCGAAGGCCGGACAGGATGACTTTACAGATTGTAGCTATCTCGTTCAGTGGGTTTATCGACAGCTACGCATTAACCTGCCGCGAACCGCAGCGGAACAAGCAAGATTTTGCGTAGAAAATGGCCTGACAGTAAGCGCGGCAGACCTGGTTCCTGGCGATCTTGTATTTTGGAGCTATGAGCGAAATGGTAGGTTTATGGATATTACCCACGTTGGAATTTATGCGGGGGATGGCAAAGTTGTAGATGCTTCCTCAAGCCGGGGACAAGTAGTGTACCGCAATCTGTTTGATTCGGACAAGCAAGTGTTGTTTGGCAGACCTCATATTCAGGGGTAGAACTTTCGTATTTCAGTGGAGCAAAAGGAATCCTATTTTTGGTGGAATAACGTTCTGGTTCAATTGTATCCTGTATCCCAGTGGAGTAATAGGGCTTTCCCGAACAAGCTAGCCTCCGCTGAAAACAATCATCTGGTAAAACATTCAGGTTGCTCGGTTATCAAGATGGAAGACACCTTTCGGTCAGGCAGTGGTAGCTCGATACTCTCACATTGCCATACAAAGCGGTGTTTTTCTATTTTGCAATTGGACTATCTAACCGCCAATAACCTACCAACAAAAAGGATCAAAGTCGATTTTCGCCCTGCGGAAGTTGAGTTAATGACCAGCATTTTTGCGGAAAAGGGAGGAAATGCTTGGAAAATGTAGAATATCCTAATGAAGTAGCATTTCTTGTTGAAAGGTGATTATATGGAAACTACTCTAAGTGAATTAAAACCATTCAAATTACCGCAAAAGCCGGATAATTACGATATTCTTTTTGGGTTGCCTATCCCCCCTATAGATAGATTGCGAACATTTTCAGCAGATCAATTTGAGGATATGATTTGTGAATGGGTCGATGGATATTTGAAAAAAGAGTATACATCTGTGTATCGCTCAGGCTCGGCAGGTGATAAGGGAAGGGATATAGTTGCATTTGTAAATAATGATTCCCCGAATCATGTCTGGGATAATTATCAATGTAAGCATTATGACCATCCGCTTTATCCAAGTGATGTATGGTTAGAATTGGGGAAACTATGCTACTACACGTTTATTAGAGAATATACAATTCCAAGAAAGTACTATTTGATTTCTTCTTGTGGTTTGGGAACTTCTTTATCAGAATTAATCGAGTATCCGACTCGTCTGAATGCTGGATTAATCTCAGCTTGGGAAGATAAATGCAAGAGAAAGATTACGAATGTAAGTGAAGTTTCTTTAACTAATGAGTTGCTGGAATATATCCAAAAGTTTGACTTTTCAATAATAAATCACTGTCCTCCTCAGAAATTGATAGAACAGTACAGCAGCACACCTTTTTATAAATATCGTTTTGGTGGTGGGTTAAATAATCCTAGACCTCAGTCGGAGGCCCCAGGGCCTTCAATAAAACCGGAAGAAGTAAGATATGTTTCACAACTATTTGAAGCATATTCAGATCACCTTGGAAAAAAGATTGCTGGTGTTGAGGAGTTGAAAAGCTACAGCTCGCTGCATCGACATTTTAATAGACAGCGGGAAGACTATTATAAAGCAGAATCACTTAGAAGATTTGCTAGAGATGAGTTGCCTTATGACGAGCCCTTTGAAAAGTTGCAGGATGAAATTTATAGAGGAGTAATAGACACTGCAGAGGATACTCATGCTGACGGCTTTGTATGTGTTAAGGAAACAATAAAAGAAGCTAGAAAATTGGAGATTACAAGCAATGTACTAATTAGCTACATTGATGGAAGTGATAGAAGTGGAATTTGCCATCAACTGGCGAACAATGACATTCTGAACTGGGTGAGAAAATGAACGAGGTAAAATTAAGTAGAGAAACCTACCTATTCAATACTCCATTAGAAACTGGACTTCGATGCTTAGTGATTTTAGCAGGATTAGAAAATAAAGCTATAGATATTCAAAGGTTGATTTATTTGGATTATCTATTAACACATTATGGTGATGTTGAGCCAGAATTTGAGAGTCTGCATCCTTCAACACCATCTCGATCTGGTGAAATACTGATAAAGCGAGATTTAGTAAGCCAAGGGCTTCACTTAATGATTAGCAAAAAGCTTATTAACATCGAATATGGAAAAAGCGGAATTTTGTATGGAGCAACACCTTACTCTAAAGCGTTTCTTCAACATTTTGAGTCTAACTATATGCTACGGCTTCTGGATGTGAATAAATTACTGATCGACAAATTCTCTAATTATACTGATGTGGAACTCAAAAATTTTATAATGAAAAATATTGATCGCTGGGGTGGAGAATTTGTAAAAGAAGCTTTCGTAAGGGGGGACAACTAATGAATACAGAGGGTTTTTTTATTTCGGAAATCCGACTTACAGGAAAAAATAAGAGAAATGCTAGTATCGTACTCAAAAAAGGGCTTAATGTTATCTCAGGTGCTTCTGATACTGGGAAGACTTACATATTTCAATTAATAAACTATATGTTTGGTGGTAAAGATGAACCAAAAGAAATAGATGAAAGTATTGGGTATTCAACTATTTTTATTGAACTTGAGAAATACGAAGGAGAAAGCTATACATTAAAGCGTGAAATTGGTGATTCATCAATTTTTGTCTATGAGTCAAAAATTGATGATATTTCATTTCTGCAGAATTGTGTGAAACTGAAAGCTAAGCATGATAAGGATGACAAGGACAATATATCAACATTTCTCTTATCCTTAACGGGAATCAAAGATATGCTTTTAAGGAAAAATGCAAGAGGAACCAAAGTATCTTTTTCTTTTAGAAATCTTGTTGCTCTAATGATGCTTAATGAGGAAAAAATTATATCAGAGGAAGTGCCTATTTTTTCAGGTATACCCTCTAATAAAACGACTGAACAGTCTGCATTTAAGACTATTCTAACAGGCGTAGACGATAATCATGGAGAAGAGATAGAAGACCCTAAGATATACAGAACCCGACTCGAAGGAAAGTTGGAGTTTGTAAGCTCTTTGTTGCAGAAATTGAAAATGGAATTGAAAGAAAAAGGCGCACAAATTCAGGACTATGATGCCAATGAACTAACAAAAGAGATTGAGAAATTAATGAGTACATTATCAAATAATAGCAAAGAAATTAATCTTAGGATGGGACAAAAGAAAGAAATATGGATTCAAGAACAAGAAATAAAATCAAGAATTTTAATGCTTGAAGAACTATTAGAAAGATTCAGATTGCTTGAAAAAAGCTATCTTTCTGATTTAGATCGACTTCAATTTCTTATTGAAGGGGATCACTATATCTCACAATTATTTGATTCAAATTGCCCTGTTTGCAATAATCCTTTCAACTCAAAAACTACTGAGCATAATCATGATTTTTACTTAGAGGATTTACAAATTGCGTGTTCTGAGGAAAGTAATAAAATTAACGCTCAGCTAATTGATCTTAGAGAAACATTAACAAATCTACAAAATGAGAATAAAGAAAACAATGAAAAAGTTAAACTTTTAAGTCAACGAATTAAGGAAATTGAGGTCATTATTCAGCGTGAATTAAAGCCAGTTGCAGTATTAACGAAAGAAAGAATGGATACTTTGTTGAACATAAAAAAGATTTTTCAAGAAATTGAACTTAATGAACGTCGTATTGCTGAGTATCAAACTAGCCAGTTAGATATTATGAGGGAGTTGTCTAAAAAGAATCAGAAGATGAAATTCGTTAATGAAATAACAACAGAAATTTATGATGATTTTGCTACAGAAGTGAAAGAGTTACTTGCTGGATGGAACTACCCTGATTTAACAAGTGTAAGCATAGATTATGATGATCAGGAGTTAATTGTTTCAGGTAAGAAAAGAAAAAATCATGGAAAAGGTTATCGGGCAATATTAAATGCTGCTTTTGTTATTGCTATTATGAAATATACAAGAAGTATTGGACTCAAGCATCCTGGGCTGATTATTTTAGATTCTCCGTTAACTACTTACAAAGAAAGACTCAATCAAACAACACTAAGCAGTAGTGAAGAAGATATATCGTTAGACATGAAGCAAGCCTTTTTCAAAAATTTATCTAAACTTCGAAATGATGTTCAGGTAATCATTTTTGAAAATATAGACCCTATTAAAGAAGTACAGGATAACATGAACTATATTCACTTTAGCAAAGTAATTGGTGTGGGGAGATATGGTTTTATTCCGGTTGACAATATTTCTGAATCAGTGAGCAATAATCCAATTGAATAGTTGAAGGTGATAGTGAAATGATGGAGTTTTCGCAGAAAATACGTAATTTACGAAATAAAGCCCAAGAGACACAAGCTGCAAATAAAATAATTGATATGCTGACTGAGTTAAAATTGAAGAATGATGAGACAACCTCTTATAGATGGATCTGGGAACTTATACAAAATGCGAAAGACGTTGTTAACACAAGTGGGATGGTTGACATAATTATAAACTTTGACGAAGGCAATAAGACTGTTGAATTCAAACATAATGGTAAACTGTTCTCGACAGAAAATATTGTTTTTCTTATAGAACAAGTGTCAACAAAAGATCGCACAATAACTAATGAAAAAAATAAGAAGACTACTGGGAAATTTGGAACAGGCTTTTTAACTACTCACTTGCTTTCAGAAAAAGTTAGGGTTTCTGGATATCTGCAGGATGCTGGTGAATCACCATGTTCTTTTAATGTTATTTTAGACCGATCTGGTATGGATCAGCAATCAATAATTAGTGCCATACAAGAAAGTTGTTCGCAGTTAGATAAGAATACTACCATAACTACTGACAAAACAATAAATGACGAAGATTTCAATACTTGCTTCACCTATGTTTTGGACGAATCTGGAGTGTCAACAGCAAAGAAAGGTCTGAAGAATCTGCTTATTGCTGCACCTTACGTATTTGCATTTGTTCCAGAGATAGGTTCAATCACAGTAACAAGCGGTCAATATATACAAAAAATTAGCCGCGGCAGAATGATTGAAACTGAGCTTGAAGATGCGAGTGTGACAAATGTTGTAATTGCAACAAAGGGGATGACAAAAGATAGATATATTTTTGTTTTGGGAACGAATGACTTATCTGTTGCAGTAGAAGTCGAACAGCAAGCAGGTAACAATTTTACAACAAAGTACGATACTCAATTACCCAAAATATTTTGCGACTTTCCTCTCTTAGGAACAAATGATTTTTCATTTCCTGTTGTAGTAAACAGTCCTAAGTTTAATCCAACAGAACCACGAAACGGAATACATTTAACGGATAAAGTACATAAACAAATAGCTGAAAATAAGCAAATATTAATGGAAGCTTCACTATTTTATGTTAAGATAGTGGACTACTTTTTAGAAAAAGAATATGAGGGAATCTACAACATTACTAAAATCCCTGAACAGCCTGCAAAGGATTGGCTATCTAAAGAGTGGTTTGAGCAAGAAATAATTAATAAACTAAAGTCTCATATCATAGAAATTCCTCTCATTTCTACACATAATGCTGGCAAAATGCCTCTTATAGATGAATGGGGCGGTACAGGTGTATTCATTCCAAAAGATTTAGATGAAACTCTCAGGGCAAAAGTATGGACACTATCAAGCAAACTCATTCCCCATATGATTACAAAGCGTGAAGAATTAGAGTGTTGGTACAATTCTTTATGGGAAGAATGCCGAAATTACGGTTTATTAGATTTAATTAACCGAGTAGAAGCATTTGAAAATATTAGTGAGTTATCAAAACATCTTAATGGTAATGTAACTGACTGGCTAAATGAATTATTAGCATTATTCTATTCTAATGAATATTTGTATACCAACAACCTTGGCAGAAGCCCACGTATTTTGCCAAATCAATACGGTGAATTTCGTACTTTAGATGAGGTATCACTTGATTGCGGTATTGATGAAATTTATAAAGACATATCTACTGTATTAAATTTCGATTTTAAAATTGAATTATTGGATAGAGAAATTAATAGTGAGTTCCTTGCTAATTTAAAAAAACTCACGTTAGATGATGTTTTCTCAGAGATTCTAAAAAAATTGCATAGATCACATCCTTCAGCAGAAGACTTTTATAAGAGCATTATTTCTCTTCAAGCTAAACAGAATAGCGAACAAAATGACTTTTTAGATCTTGTTTATGAATTACAAGGTAAAGATGCCTGGATAAGGAATAGTGTATCGAAACATTCACAAGAGCTATTAAAATTGGCATTGAAATTCTGGAGGGAAAAAATAACCAAGGACATAAGCTCCTATGAAAGTATAAGAATCTTTGCCTCTAGTTTTAATTTTGCCAGTGAGCATGAGGCGATGATGTGGGTGTCAAATTTCGTTCGAATTTTGGTGAAATATGAGCAAGATGGTTTATTGGATCGGATTGCTATATTGCCTGATCAATATGGAAATTTCAAAATGAGAGCAGAATTATCACTGGATTCAGGTGAAATTGATGAAATCCTTAAAGATGCATCTAAATATGCTGGATATGATGTACGTAAAACATTGTTATCAAAAGACATTATTTTAGATCTGCCTGAAAATAGAACTGTCTACCTAGAGAATATTTCCGAGAAAATCACACAGTATGTGAAAGAAAATAAAAACAGCATTGGGCACAACGATATTGATGTAAAAGAAGTATTTAATAAAACGTATCTTTGGCTTAGAGAAAATTTGGCTAATGAAAAGGTAAAAAAGTGCTTCAAAGAATTATCAACTAATTTACATTGGTTTTATAATGATAATGATATTGCTGAAAATATGTCGAAAATTGAAGAATACAACGACATATTAGAGAAATATGGTGTTTCTGGAGTGCAAGAATTAGAGCAGATATTATCTCGCTCAAATGTTGAAAGTAGTTCTAGTAAAACGGTGGAGATTTCAATGGAAATTCTTGCACAATGGGGTATTTCAACTGAAGAAGATTTAAATCGTGCTCTGGCAAATAATGTGTTTGGCCCAGAATTTATTCATGATTCTAAACGCAATTCAGAATTATTCAGCTATGTCCAAGATATTCTTGAGCGCTCCAAGAATAAAATCCTTGAATTTTTAGATAAGAAAAAATCGGAATATGACGTTTCAGATCCAATCAGAATTAGTAATACTATCTTCGTAATAAAAAAACACGGTACTGAAATATATTTAATTACTCGACCGTCTGATTATGGTCAAATAATATTATATTATGATACTGAGTTGGATATGCTTGACTATGAAAAGGATTGTGAATTATGGGTTGAAGATGATAAGAGCGAGCCGCAAAAAATTACATTTGGGAAAATATTAAAGCTGACTGGTGTTAACAAGATTCCACTTAGGAGCATAAGAGAAAAATGATTGACATTAATGAAGTAAAGCAATTACTACAATCCCCTGATTCAAAAAATCTTATTTGTAGAAACGTAGAATTCAGACCGCAAAATTTGGCTTTGTTTATTGCTGCTCTGTCAAACATGACAGAGGGGTATGGCTACATTGTAATCGGGGTAAGCAAAAATACAGATAATTACTCTATTAATGGAATAAGTAATGGGTTCATATTAGATGAACCTATTAAACGGGCACTCAGTTTGTTAGCTGAGCAACCAATAATAGAATTTGGTACACTTAGTATTGAAGGTAAAAATATTTATGCAATAAAAGTGATAAATATTACAAACGAGATTTTCTTCAAGCCTCCACAAAATACAGAGTCACTAACCGATTTATTTATTCGTGATCTTTACTTGGCTTGCATCAAACTTCAAGCACGTAAGCTTTACGTTAGCACTACAGAAGATGAGCGTAATGACTTTATTACAGATTTACTGGAGACAAACGGATATCGCATAAAAGACCAAACTCGACGCGGAAGTTCTGCTAGTGGTAAATCATCTGGCGAAATTGATATTTTTGTTGAAAACGATAGAATGCCTTTTACTATTATTGAAGCCCTTAATTTGGATAGCTTAAATACTAATTATCTTGATGTTCATCTTGACAAGATATATTCTTACGATACAACAGGAAATGCATTCAATGTATGTTTGTCATATGTTAAAGTTAAAGATTTTGGGTCTTTTTGGGATAGGTATTGCAACTACGTTAAAACACGTGAATATCCAGTAATGCTTGTCTCTTCTGATACAAATGCTGATAAAGATTATTCATACTCTGATATAAGATTCATGACAACTACGCATAATCGTTCAGGTAAAAATACACGGCTTTATCATATGTGCGTAAAAATACAAGAATCGTAGTTACTTAGTGAAAAGTTCTTATATAAGAATCGTCAACTAGGGAAACAACCTAATCAAGCGATTGTATTAGGCTTCTTACACAAGAAAGGTATTTAATTTCTTGCTCCGCTATAATTTGTCGATGGTAGTGGAGCAGGGCTGATTCGAGTATCGTTCTCTCCGAGTTCTCTCAAACGTGCAATTTCAGTCACTTTTTGATGAATTTACGAGACGCCTTGTGGCACTAGGGAAGGGTGGCGTGAAACGCCGAAACCCCTTGATTTTATAGGCTTTTCGTGGTTTTTTGGTTCCTCTAAAGGAACATAGCTTCCGCTTGCTTCCCTTTAGCGCGCAAGTTTCAGGTTCTAGTGTCAGCAATGACGTGGAGGTTCAAGTCCTCTTGACCGCACCACTTTATCATCGACAGGTTCGTGAGATGCTCCCAGAGCAGATCACGAGCCTTTTTTCTTTGTAAGGGATGCGGACGAACGGAATAGGGAGTCGGCTTTTCAGCCCTATTGCGCCGCAGGAAGAAGGAGTGGACCTCCACACCGGCTTGCAGACGCTATCCCAGCTGGAAGCGGATCGAAGTGGGAAAAAGGACCCCGTTTTCATTTGCGCCTCGAAATGCTACTATGAAATCAAGTTCATAACAGGTAGGAGCCGGTTAAACCACGAACTCCCCCCTTTGCGATCTGCGCAAAGAGGGAGGTGGTTTTTTTCATTTAAGCAGGGTAGCTCGGCGCGGCAGCCAAGGCTGCAGGCAGCTTCAAAATGACAGCGTTATCATTCGGGGGGCTGACCATGACAGAAAAAGTATGGTGCGATATTGTGCTGGTGGATGACGAGGTGCTGATTAGGCAAGGCATCAAGCATTATCTGAACTGGGAGCAGGAGGGATTCCGCATCGCGGGCGAGGCTTCCAACGGCAAGGAAGCCCTGTCGCTCATCGACAAGCTCCGTCCCCATATCGTGCTGACGGATATCGTCATGCCTGTCATGGACGGAGAGGAGCTTACACGGCAAATCAAAAGCCGGTATCCGGATATCGAGGTCATCATCTTGAGCAGCTTCGGAGAATTCGATTATGTGAGAGCGACCTTCCAAAGCGGCGTCGCCGATTATATCCTGAAGCCGAAGCTGGAGGAGAACGAGCTGCTGCGCATCTTGAAAAAAACGGCTGCCCGGATTCCGTCGCTCGCCAGGGCCGAGCTTGCCTCTCCGGAGAAGCTGTCCATGCGGGCAGCAGTGGAAAGGCTGCTTGGCAGCCGCGGAGCGGACTTGGACGAAGCCTCGATGGAGGGAATGTTTCCTCATCGTTATTTTTGCCTGGCGGGTGCGGAGCTGAGGACCCGTCCCTCCTCGAGTTTCGAGACAGGAGAAATGCGGAAGATTATGGAGGAAATGCTGGCTTGCCTGCTGCCGGACACGGCCGCATGCGTGCTGGAGCCGAAGAGCGGATCTGTCCTGGCGCTGCTCAATTTGGAGTCTTGCGGCAGTTCCGGCGTACTCGAGTGGCTGCGGGCCGTTGCCCGCTTGACGGAGGAGCAGTTCCCGCATGCCGCATTCGCCTTAAGCCGCGTCTACGGCAATATCGCCCTCACGGCGGATGTATATGACGGCGAGCTTGCCAAGCGGCTGAACAGCCGGTTTTATTTGCCGGACCGGAGGGTCATCGTGGAGGAGGAGCTGCCGGCTGCCGGGCTCCCGCCGGGCCCTTTCCCGCTGAATCGATTCGCGGACGAAATCCGGCACGGCCGTTACGAAGCTGCTTTTGAGGAGTTGAAAAATTATGTGGATGCATGGGCCTCATGCTGCGGCACGGATGTGTTCGAATTCAAATCGTTCCTGACTGCGATCATGTTCAATATTACGGTGCTTCTGGTCAATGGGAAGCATGATGTCAAGGAGCTGGAACGGGTCAAATACGCCTACTTCAACGAGATCAACGAGTCCTTGTACGCCCCGGATGCAGCGGAATGCCTGAATGCCTTCATTGAAGAGGCGAAGCTGTGCATCGGGCAGCAGGAGCAGCCCGGCGGCGGCAATATGAAGAGGCTGCTCGAATATATCGAGAAAAATTATGCGGAGCCTCTCACGCTGAAGGAAATGGCCAAGCACTTCCACTTCAATCCTTCCTACCTGTCCAGCTACTTCGCCTCCCATAACAAGGAGGGCTTCACGGAGTATCTGAACAAGATCCGTACGGACAAGGCGGCCGAGCAGCTGAGGCAGAGAGAGGCGACGATTTCCGAAATCAGCGAGAGGGTCGGCTACTCGGATCCCAGCTATTTTTCCAGAGTGTTCAAAAAGGCGACGGGCTTCTCGCCCAGCGAGTATCGACGCCATTATGCGAAATAGAAAAGGGTGGCCGGCATGCAGGCAATGAAGCGGAAATTGGAACGGTTGAAGTTCCACGGCTTGTTCATGAAAATGTTCGTCGTTCTGCTGCTGAGCATCGTATCCGTATCCCTTCTGACCTCGTGGAGCACGATCCGGATCTCCGAGCGCTTGTTCATGGATACGTTCAGCATCACGAACGCCAAGGTGATCAGCCAGATCAAGTCGGGGTTCGAATCGTTCAACGACGCCGTCTCCACCTCGATCATCAACATCCAGCAAAGCGGAACGGTACGGCAGTTCCTTACGGAGGGGACGGCCGATTCGGCGGCCTTGTTCAAGAGCTACTACAGCATGAGCAAGCAGGTCAAGCCGAGCAGCTCGAACCTCGATGCGTACGATGTCGATCTCCTCGTGCTCGGGAACAATGGCCGCACATACTCCACCAGCCGCAGCATCTGGTCCGTCACGGACGATCAGCTCAAGGCAAGCCCGCTGGCAAAAAGCGTCCAGTCGGCGCCGGACCGGCTTCAGTACGAGTTCCATTACGATCCGGACAAAGGGGAGCAAAAGCCGTTTATTGTCGCTGCGAAGGCGCTGATGGACCGGACCACAAGAAAGGTCTACGGGTCTTTGTACGTAGCGATTCCAGAGAGCCAGCTGAGAAGCTTCTACAGCAGCTATACGAGCAGAGGGAACTCGGTTGTGATCCTGAGCAAATCCGGCGTCATCATCTCCAGCAACGATTCGGCTCTCATCGGCCAGGAAGCCCCCGATCTGCTCCGGCATGCCGTGGACATCCAGCAGCGGGGACTTTCCTTCAAGGAAGCGGAATTCATGGGCAAAAAAGACTTGATCCTCGCGCAGGATCTCTCTTTCTATGACATGTACATCGTCAATCTCATCGACAAGCAGTGGGCGCTAGGCCAGCTTATCGATACCCGGTCGATCCTTCTGATCTGTGTGGCCATCGTGGCCGGAGCCCTTATCGTGGTCTTCTTCATCACCCGCAAAATGACGAAGTCGCTGACCCGGCTGGTCAAACAGATCTCTACCATTTCGAAGTACGAGTTCCATCATTACGTGAAGGTGTCGGGAAGTTATGAAACCCGGCAGCTGGCCCAAGCCTTCAACTTCATGCTCGACGAGCTGCATGAATATGTGGAGCAGCTCGTGCAGACCCAGCAGAAGCAGAGGCAGGCGGAGCTGGCCGCGCTGCAGCGCCAGATCAATCCCCATTTCCTGTACAATACTTTGGCCTCGATTAAAATCATGGTGAAGCAGGGAAGCCGGGAGAAGGCGGCGGAAACGATCAACGCCCTGATCTCCCTGCTCCAGAACGCCATAGGCAACGTCAGCGAGACCGTCACGGTCGGCCAGGAGCTGGACAATCTCAAGCATTACGTATTCATCAACCAGGTGCGTTACGGCGATCGCATCCGGGTGCAGTATTTCGTATCGGAGGAATGCTGCGAAGCGTCTCTGCCGAAGCTCATCATCCAGCCTTTCATCGAAAATGCCTTTTTTCACGCTTTCAATACGAAGCCGGAAGGTCATGTGTACGTTACGATCACCCGGGAAGGCGAGACGCTGACCTGCGAGGTCGCCGACAACGGAGACGGCATGGACATGAGCGGGCCGAGGCCCAAGAGCTCCAAGAGCAGACGGCAGCTGTTCACGGGAATAGGGGTGAGCAATGTCCACGACCGCTTGATCCTGCTCTATGGCGAGCCTTACGGAATCTCCATCCACAGCGTGCAGGGAGAAGGGACGCGGGTACGGATTCGGATTCCTTTTCAAAAAAGCTGAAAATCGTGCTGCTTTCCAAATAAAGTGCGGAATGAAAGGGCTGTCATCTGCAGGAAAGCGATAAAAGTACCGGTTGAGATAAAGATAATGCTAACCCCCTCATTTTCGCGGATGCTACGATGGCTTCAAGGCGGAAATCGCTTACAAACTATGATTTTGGGGGTTCGAGAATGAAAAAAGCAACCTTGCTTTTAGCCATGGCATTGCTCCTGATCCTAAGCGCTTGCAGCTCCGACAGCGGCTCCGGCAACAGCTCCAGCGCCAATAAAGGCGGAACCGAGCCGAGCGGCGGAAGCTCATCCAAGGAAATCACGATCTGGGCCTGGGACAAGAACTTCAACATCAAAGCTTTGGAGCTCGCGAAGGAACTGTATGCGAAGGACCACCCGGACACCAAAATCACCGTCATTGAAAATGCCCAGGCCGATATCGTCCAGAAGCTGAATACCGGCTTCGGCTCGGGTTCGAACAAAGGCCTTCCGAATATCGTCCTGATCGAGGACTACCGCGCGCAAAGCTTCCTCCAGGCGTTCCCGGACATGTTCTTCGATCTCACCTCTTCGATCAAAGGCTCCGACTTCGCCCAGTACAAAATCGGGCCGACGAGCGTCGACGGCAAAAATTACGGGCTCCCGTTCGACTCCGGCGTGACCGGCCTGTTTGTCAGGACGGATTATCTGGAGAAAGCCGGCTACAAAACCTCCGACCTGCAAAACATCACCTGGGACCAGTACATCGAGATCGGCAAAAAAGTGAAAGAGGCGACCGGCAAAAATATGCTCGCCCTGGATCCCAACGACCTGGGAATCGTCCGGACCATGATCCAGACGGCAGGCTCCTGGTACATGGACAAAGACGGCAAGAAGCCTTACCTGGAAGGCAATCCGGCTCTCAAGGAAGCCTTCCAGCTGTACAAAACGATGATCGAGGACAACATGGTCAAGCCGGTGTCCGATTGGAGCCAATACCTGGCGGCCTTCAACAGCGGCGACGTCGCTTCGGTGCCGACCGGCAACTGGATCAGCGCTTCCATCAAGTCGCAAGGAGATCAATCCGGCAAATGGGCGGTCGTGCCGATTCCAAGACTGTCCGGCCAATCGGGCGCCGTCAATGCATCGAACCTCGGAGGCAGCTCGTGGTATGTCCTCAACGTGCCCGGCAAAGAGGCGGCTGCCGACTTCATGGCCAAAACGTTCGGCTCCAGCACGGAGCTGTACCAGAAGCTGATCACCGACATCGGCGCCATCGGAACCTATGCGCCTGCCGCCTCCGGAGAAGCTTATTCCCAAGCCGATCCCTTCTATAACAATCAGACCGTCATCGCCGATTTCGCCAACTGGACCAATCAGATCCCGCGCGTCAACTATGGCGCCAGCACATATGCGATCGAAGATATCCTGATCGTGGAAATGCAGAACTTCTTGAGCGGGAAATCGATTGACGCTGTTCTGAAGGACGCTCAGCAGCAAGCGGAAGCGCAAACCCAATAGTCTTTCCGAAATCTTGGGCGTCCGAAGGCAGGCGGTGTGGATACACCCGGCCGGCTTCCGGACGCTCTACCCTTATTTTGGCGTCCTCAAAAGAAAGGAGCTGCTCCCGCATGAATGCGAGAACCGGAGCGAGATTGCAGCGGAAATCCCAAGCCATCGGCTGGATATTTGTTTCGGTTGCGGTGCTGCTGATCTGCGCCTTCTATTTCTATCCCATGATTCAAGCGTTCCTCTTGTCTTTGAAATCGGGCAAAGGCACGAACCTGCACGCTGCCGGCTTGGCGAACTACAGGCGCTTGTTCGGAGACACGACCTTTCTGGCGGCCGTGAAGAACACATTCACTTACCTCATCATCCAGGTTCCGATCATGATTGTGCTTGCTTTGTTCATTTCCGTGCTGCTCAACGACAGCGGGCTCAAGTTCAGAGGTTTTTTCCGCACGGCGATCTTCCTGCCCTGCGTCACTTCCCTGGTCGCTTATTCCGTCATCTTCAAATACCTGTTCGGCCAAGACGGGCTGGTCAACACGGCGCTGATCCAGCTCCATCTCGTCTCCCAGCCGATCGGGTGGCTGACGGACCCATTCTGGGCCAAAGCGACGATCATCATCGCCATTACTTGGCGATGGACCGGGTACAACATGATTTTCTACCTCTCCGCGCTGCAGAACGTGGACAGCTCGATCTATGAAGCGGCCCGCATCGACGGAGCAGGTCCGGTCCGCCAGTTCTTCGGCATCACCGTGCCGCTGCTGAAGCCGATCATCCTGTTCACTTCGATCACCTCCACGATCGGGACGCTTCAGCTCTTCGACGAGGTCATGAATATTACCAAGGGCGGTCCGGGCAACGCGACCACGACCATTTCCCAGTACATCTACAACTTGTCCTTCAAATACACGCCGGACTTCGGCTACGCGGCAACGGTGTCTTATTCGGTCGTAGCTCTGATTGTCCTTTTCTCCATCATCCAGTTCAAAGCGGCAGGTGATCGAAATGGTTAAACCGAGAAGGGCTTTCACGTATGCTTTCCTCATCGCGGCCACCGTCGTCTCTGTATTCCCGTTCTTGTGGATGATCGTCAGCGCAACGAATAAATCCGTCGACGTGACGCAAGGGAGGCTGCTGCCAGGCAGCCATCTCATCGCGAACATGCGGAATCTGTTCGATCAATACGATGTCGTGACCGCGCTCGCCAACTCCGCCAAAGTGTCGCTGACGACCACTTTCCTGGCGCTGGTCATCGGCTCTCTTGCCGGATACGGGTTCGAGGTCTACCGCAGCAGAGCGAAGGATATCGTCTTCAATATATTGCTGCTGTCCATGATGATTCCTTTTGCCGCGCTGATGGTGCCGCTGTACCGGATGTTCGCCGCCGTTTCCCGTACCGTTCCCTTCATCGGCGTCAATACCGCCGCCGCTGTCGTGCTGCCGACGATGACGACCGCTTTCCTGATCTTCTTTTTCCGCCAGAGCACAAAGATGTTCCCGCGCGATCTGCTGGAAGCGGGGAGGATCGACGGAGTGAACGAGCTGGGGCTGTTCTTCCGCATCTTCGTCCCGACGATGAGAACCACCTACGCCGCCGCGGCGATCATCACGTTCATGTCCAGCTGGAACAACTATCTCTGGCCGCTTATCGTGCTTCAATCCGAAGATACGCGGACCATTCCTCTGCTCATCTCCAATCTCGGCTCGGGTTATACTCCGGATTACGGAGTCATCATGACGGCCATCGTCATCGGCACCTTGCCGACCGCGCTCGTCTTCTTCCTGATGCAGAAGCATTTCGTGGCGGGCATGACGGGTTCTGTCAAATAACCGGAATCAGGCGGAAACAGAAGAACATGCAATCCCTCCGTCGTTTCCGCCAGCCATCCATCATTATTGGCGGATGGGGGAAAGAGACCGCAAGAAAGGGAACTTGGTTCCCCTTCTCGCGGTCTTTTCCCTATGTCCGCTTGCGAGACCGGTATTGGCCGGCTGCAGCCAACCGGGAAAGAAAAGCTCCGGGAACGAAGGCATTCGAAGGGATAGGGACAGATCGTCCCTTGACGGGAGATGCTTGTGACGATATGATGAGTTGAACAGTAAATTAGTAATTTAGTAAATTAGTAAATAATCATTTCGATCCCATCTCTCTTTTTGGAGGATATCAAATGAAAATTCCAACTACGCTTAAGCATAAACCGGTCCTAACGGTCGAGAATTACGCCGACGTCGATGGACGCCAGGCCGGCCATTCCGATGCGAAAGGCCTGTCGCTCGGCCTCGCCCAATGGAATGATCGCGGAAAGGTGGACATTTCCGCCAAAGTATGGCGCTACACGGGAGAGAAATGGTCCAGGCAATCGGAAGAGCTCCCTCTGCACCGAGTGCTGGATCTGGCGATTCTCGTTGCGAGCGGCATGGCTCACTTCCGCGATGCCTACCAGCATCCCAAGCTGTACGATCCGGCAAACCCTGTGATCGACCGGATCGGCCTCCAGGGAGACGCCATGACGGTAGCCGTATGTACGGATAATGACAAGCTCGACGAGGACATCAAGCTGTTCAGCCAGGCGCTGAGCGATGATGGAGAGCTGATCGGAGAGCGGCTGCGCACGCTTTCGCGCATTCTGGCGGAAATGGGCTATTGATCGGAATCTGAAAAGGAGGGATAGGAATGGCGCTGGACAAGCAAAGCAAAAAGGAGCTCGTCTCCTCCTACAAGCAATCGTTCCGCCCGATGGGTGTGTATCAGATAAGGAACAAGGAGAACGGGAAAGTGCTTGTATGCGGCAGCATGGATCTGCCCGGAGCGAAGAACCGGCTGGATTTTTTCAAGAGCACGGGGATGAACACGCTGCATGAATTGAAGAGCGATTGGAAGGCTTACGGAGCGGAGAGCTTTGTCTTCGAGGAGCTGGACCAGATCAAGCCGAGAGAAGAGTACGCCGGAGATCCCGAGGAGCTGAAAGGCTATCAGGCCGAAGTGGATGCGCTTCTGGAGCTGTGGATCGAAAAGCTGCAGCCTTACGGCGACAAAGGATACAATAAGCCGAAGCGGTAAGGTATTCCTCCTAGTGCTGGAGAATGGAATGCAAAAAGCTCCCGAAAGCCGCTGAATCAGCGTCTCCGGGAGCTTTTTTGCGCATGCTCGCGACAGCCGGCCTTTAAGGCGCGGATGGCTGAAGCGGCTTCGCCAGCACCGCCCGGTTCTTCTCCGGCCTGCCCCATCCTCAGCCAGGTCGGCCTCTCGAAGCCATGTCCGGGCGACACGAATATCAGTGTGTTCTTCTTCTGGTGAACAACCAGCCGCCGGCGACGAAAACGAAGTAAAGCACCAGATTAAATCCGACGCCCTCGAGCAGGGAGCGGTTGAAAAGCAAGGCTTCAAAAAAAGAAACCACATGAGCGCGCAGCTCAGGAATCGCCGTTCCGGTCGGGATCGCCACAATGAACAGCGCCCACAGCAGCCAGCCGGCAAAATGGCGGCAGCCGGAGACCAGCATGCTCAGCAGCGCCATCGACATCAAATAAAAAACAGTCTGGTAGAGAAAAGAACCCGCCACGCCAAACTCGTTCCAATGAAACGCTTCAACAAGATCAACGGTGTTTTTGTGGAACACATTCGCCTCCAGCATAGGCCATATACAATTGAATAAAGCGAGGGCCGCTGCCCACACGGCATAAACGAATTGAAGCCCCCAGAAGTATTGTTTTCGGCTTGCGCCAATATGTACGATGCGACTGTAATAGCCAAGAGGAAGTACGATGGCGAAAAGGAGCAAAATAAGCAGCAGCAGGTTGCCGTCCGAGAGTACGGAGTTTTGGCTGCTGTCTGTAAAGAGACCGACCATGTATTCCGCCAGCCTGCCAAGGAGGATGAAAACAACGACCATCCAGATGCATATCCTCGCTTGCAAATAAGTCGCCTTTAGATGAACAGCCAATGAACCCAATTCAGCGACCTCCTTCGATCAAGTACGAGAAAAACTTTTGAAGCGTCAATTGTTCCAGGGCAATGTCTAGTTGACGCGCCTGCAGCCTGTCCCCATCATCCAGCTTTTCGAAAATGGCGGCCAGCTTCCCGTGGCCGTAGGATTCGGTATGCAATACCCGCTTCCCTTCCGTAAACGCAGCCACGGCATCCGAATGGCCTCGAATCAAATAAGCTGCCATGCTTATCTGATTCATCTCTTCATGAAGCAGGAGAGAGCCCTCGTCCAGGATGTAAACTCGCTCTGCGATCGGGGCGATTTCGTCCAACAAATGCGTAGAAAGCAAAATCGTACGGGGATGATTGGCGTAATCCTCGAGCAGCTCCTTGTAAAACCTTTCGCGCATCAGCACATCAAGTCCAAGCACCGGTTCGTCGAATAGGGTCAACGCCGATCGGCTGGACAGACCGATGATGTTTCCTACGAGCGATTCCGCGCCTCTGGACAGCTGCTTGATTTTTTTGTCGGGATCGAGCCGAAACGTCTGAAGCAGCTTATGAGCGAACGCCCAGTCCCAATGAGGATGAAAAGTTGCAGCAAACTGCAAAATCTCCATCAATCGAGCTCCTCCAAACAGCTTGCTATTCTCCCGCACATAACAGCAATCCTCCGGAATTGCTCCTTTGCCCAGCTTTTTTCCTCTTGCCTCAATGGTGCCATCGGTAGCGAACAGTCCGCCTGCTATGAGGTTGAGCAAGGTCGTTTTGCCAGCGCCGTTTCGTCCGAGCAGACCGTAAATAACGTTTTCCTCCAGCTGTAGATCCAGATCCCGCAAGGCGTAGGTTCGGCCATATGTTTTGGTTAATTTCTCGCAGCTCAGCACGATGCTCACAATGATTTCATTCCTTCCTCAGCTGTTTGATCATCTCGATGATATCCTCGGTTGCCAGCTCGAGCTTGTCGGCTTCAGAGATGAGACTGGACAGCAGCTCCTTATAGAAACGATTTCTTCGCTGCTTCTGAATCTTCAGCTTGGCATCAGAGGAGACATACATGCCAAGCCCTCTTTTTTTATACAAAATACCTTCATTCACGAGCAGGCCGATCCCCTTCACAACGGTCGCCGGATTGATTTGGAACAGCTGGGAAAACTGAGCAACGGAAAGAATCTGCTCGTCCTCCCGGTAAGTTCCGTTGAGAATATCGTCCTCGATGATATCCGCGACTTGTTGGAAAATGGGCTGCTTTTCGTCGAAAGTGACGTTCATTGCTTCACCACTCAGCATCGTAGTTTGTTGCATATCTAGCAGGAAACCATAACGTAGATGCGAAAATTTGTCAATATCCCATCGTCCTGCAGAGAGCAGGGCGATTTTTTTTACATGAGGTCCAGTTATTGACAATGGATAGCGTTCGAATTATAGTGTGCTACATGAGTAACATACTAACACACTTGAGCCCATATTTGCCAATGGGAGCGCACCAAAAAGCAGGACAAATCGATTACGGGGAGATAGAAACGGTGAAAACATTAATCGAATTTGAAAACGTAACGAAAGAATACAAAATAGGCGAAGTGCCGATCAAGGCGCTGAACGGCGTCGACTTTTCCATCAACGAGGGCGAATTCGTCGTTGTTCTGGGTGCAAGCGGCGCCGGCAAAAGCACGATTCTGAATATACTTGGCGGCATGGATACGGCTACCTCGGGCAAGGTGACTGTCGGCGGCAAGGATATTACCGGCTTCAATGAGAAGGAGCTTACGGGATATCGCGCCGAAAAGGTAGGGTTTGTCTTTCAATTCTATAACTTGATCCCCAATCTGAATGCTGTGGAAAACGTTGAATTCGCCGCGGAAGTATGTAAAAACCATCTGGACGCCAACGAGATCTTAACGAAAGTGGGGTTGAAGAACCGGATGAAAAACTTCCCGTCCCAGCTCTCCGGAGGAGAACAGCAGCGAGTGGCCATTGCGCGCGCCGTTGCCAAGAACCCTTTGCTGTTGCTCTGCGATGAGCCCACTGGCGCGTTGGATTATGTGACCGGCAAGTCCGTTTTGAAGCTTCTTCAGGATTTGAACACGGAAACGAAAAAATGTATTGTGCTGGTCACGCACAACTCCGCGATTGCGCCGATGGCGGATAAAGTCATTACGGTAAAAAGCGGAAAAATCGAAAGCGTAACAGTCAACGAGCACAAGCAAAGCGTTGAAGGGATTGAGTGGTAATGAACTTATTCAAAAAATTATTAAGGGATATCAAGCAATCGATCGGCCAATTTCTTGCCTTTGTGCTGGTTATTGCCATAGGCGCTTTTTTCTACACGGGGCTGGTTGCGCTAAGCGATCATCTCAGCGCTTATACGAAGGAATACTTCCATGCGCATAATCTAAGCGACTTGAACGTTTACTACGACCACATTTCCAAGCAGGACATGTCGGAGCTGGGTGAAATCGAAGGGGTAAAAAAGGTCGAAGGACGCTACAGCTTCGATGCGGCGCAAACTTTCGGCACTACGAAAGCGACCTTGAAAATCCATTCGATTCCGGCCAGCAACAGCATAAATACGCCTACGATGATCGAAGGCAGCATTCCGTCCAGCAAGAATCAGATCCTGCTTGATTCCCATTATGCCAGGGAACATCAATTCAGAGTCGGGGATCAACTACAGGTAAGCGTCGATGACGAGGAAATGGCATTCACCATCAGCGGCCTGGGCGAAAATGTGGAATATGCCAAAAAAAACGAAACCCAGGACCATAAAACGGCCGGATTCGCCTATGTGGCCGAAGCTGGAGTTCCCCGAATCGCCGGAAGCCTTTACTATAATGAAGTTTTGATCGATGCGGAAGAAGGGTACGGCATCGACCGGTTGGGCCAAAACGTTGAAGCTCATTCCCAAAAGCTTTCTTATGTAAGCCAAATAAGCAAAGAACGGACATTCAATTATTCGCAGGTCCAACAAACCGTCCACAACAACAAATTGATGAGCAAGGTCATTCCCCTGGTTTTCTTTATCATCGAAGCCATCATCCTCTTCCTCGCGATGTCCCGAATCATTGATTCGCAAAGGAACCAAGTAGGCATTATGAAGGCGTTGGGAGTGAAGAACAGCAGCATCATGCTTCATTACATGGGGTTCCCGGTGCTCGTCGGCATCATAGGCTCCATTCTCGGCTGCGCCGCTGCGGCGATCCTATTCATTCCCATGATCGAGGCGTCGAACGCCAGATCCTACTCGCTGCCGAGCATTGAGTTCTCCCTATCCTCCTTCTCGGTCATTCTTCCTATCCTTTTCTCGAGCGCATTCGGCATGCTGGCTTGTTACTTGAGCGGCATAGGCATTCTGCGGGAACACGCAGCGCAGGCGATGAGGCCTAAACCGCCGAAGAAGATGAAGAAGCTGCTCATTGAACGGCTTCCGGGAATCTGGAGACGCATTTCGTACAGCAACAAGCTCATTTTGAGAAACATCTTTCTCCATAAGCAGAAGGCGATTGCGAGCTCTGCCGGCGTTGTGGTGAGCACGGTGTTGTTGATCACTGCTTTCGGGACTCAAACGTCTTTGCAAAGGGTGGCGGACCAGATCGAAGAGGTGAATGCCTATGATCTGAAGGTCGAATACAAGAGGGGAGCAGAGTTAAAGAAGGCGGAGCTGCCGACCGGAATTGAAAGCAGCTATGATCTGTCCGCCTTTCCCGTGAAATTCGTCAAAGGCGATGATCATGAGAACGCCACGTTGACCGTTACGGAGAAGGACAACGCTCTTATTCAATTTTACGACGAGAACGACCGTCCGATGAGGCTTGTGGACAGCGGCGTGCTCGTACCCAAATCGTATGCGGATCACTATAAGGTCGCGATAGGGGATACGATCCGGATTCAATTCACCGATCCGTCGCTTGCGAATAAAACGGTCGATATGAAGGTTGCGCAAATATCCAATCAGTATTCGAATCCGTCGTTCTTCTGCTCGATAGCGTATCTCAAGAGCTTTGGCATCGACTACAACCCAACCTCCATGCTGGTCAAAGCCGGCAGCGCCGCAGATTTGGCTGGCGTCCGGCAGTTCTTCGAACAAGACCGTCAGGTCGATACAATCGCGGACAAGGATGATTTGAAGGAATCGGCACAATTTATTCTGAAGCAAAACAGCTTTATTTTCATCCTGTTTATCATCAGCGCCGTCATTCTTTCGTTTGGCGCCATCTACACGATATCCTCCATCAACATTTACGAACGAAATCGCGAGCTGGCTACTCTGAAGGTATTGGGTTATCAAAAGAGGAATATAAACCGGCTTATCTTCTCCGAGAACATGATACTCACCACCTTTGCGGTCATGATAGCGCTGCCGATCAGCGGCTACATGTATTCCATCATCATAGAGGCGCTGTCGAGCACCCATCAGCAAATCCCGGACCAACTCAATCGGGTTGTCATGCTGGTATCCGCCTTCCTCGCCTTCTTGCTCACTACTCTCTCCAGCTTGCTGCTTCGGAGAAAGGTAGCCCGAATCAATATGATCGAATCGTTGAAAAGCATCGAATAAATCATGGAAAAAGCTCCCGAGAGCCGCTGGATCAGCGTCTCCGGGAGCTTTTTTGCGCATGCTCGCGACTGCCGGCCTTTAAGGCGCAGATGGCTGAAGCGCCTTCTCCAGCTTCGCCAGCACCGCCCGGTTCTCCTCCGGCCGCCCGATCGTAATCCTCAGCCAGGTCGGCATATCGAAGTCGCGTCCGGGCCGTACGAGAATGCCCTCCTGCAGCAGCCATTCAAATACCGGACCGCTGTCGCGGCCGAGATCGACCATGACGAAGTTCGTTTCGCTTGGCAGGTAAGAGAGCCCGAGAAGCTGGAAAGTCTCGTAATAACGCTGTTTTTCGATGCGGTTGTTGTCCAGCACCGACTGCAGGAAGGCTTCGTCCTCCAGACTCGCCGCTGCCCCGGCTTCAGCCAGGATGCCCAGATTGGGAGGAAGCCTCAGCCGGTTCAGCGCCGCCGCCGTATCTGCCGCAGCTATCGCATAGCCGATGCGCAGGCCGGCAAGTCCGTAGGCTTTGGAGAATGTCCGGAGAACGGCCGCGTTCGGGCAGCGCTCGACAAGGGCTGCGGTATCCGGAAAATCCTCCTGCTCCGCGAATTCCCGATAGGCTTCGTCCAGCACGACGAACACATGGGGAGGAACCCGGTCGAGGAAGAGCCGGAGCTCCGAATCGGTGAAGTAAGAGCCGGTAGGATTGTTGGGATTGCACAGCCAGACGAGGCCGGTGGTCGGGGAAATCCTTCGTGCGATTTCATCGAGATCAACGGCATGATTCCGCAGCGGCACCGTGACGGGAATGCCTCCGGCTGCCAATGTCGCGACCCGGTACCAGCCGAAGGAAGGAGAGGGCAGGAGGGCTTCTTCGCCAGGAGCAAGGAACGTATAGGCGGCGAGAGACAACAGCTCGAAGGAGCCGTTTCCGAATACGAGCTGGCCTGGATCCACCCGCAGCTTGGCGGCCAGCTTGCTTCTCAGGCTGGAGGCCTGGCTGTCCGGATACAGGTAAAGTCGCGAAACGGCAGCCTGTATGGCTGCGGCAGCAAGCGGGGAGAAGCCGAGCGTATTCTCGTTGGCTGCGAGCCGAACATCGGGAAGCCTTCCTTGTCCATTGGCTTCGGAAGCCGGCTTCGCCGGCAGAAAGGCCGGAATGCCTTGCAATTGTTTTCTCAAAGGGTAAGCGCACATCTCGAATGGACCTCCTCGTCGCGGGCTTCTCGAACCGGCGAAGGTGGATTTTAATAAATTGACAGCGGGCCGGCAGCGGACGAAGCCGGCCGGGTGTCCCACACCGTGGAAGGAGCCTCCCTCCGGAGAATGGGGGCTACTTCGGCGGCAAACCATTGCAGCTGCTCGCGCTGCTCGCTCACCGACAAGCCGTCGACGCTGAGGCCGAGCACCTGATTGCCGAAGGCTTTTTGATAGGTGAGGATTTTCTCGATGACGCTGTCCGGGCTTCCGACCAGAATCGGGCCATTCCGGATGTTGTCTTCGAGGCCGGTGAAGGGAGACTGGTTGTGCTTGGCGGAATCGGTCCCGCTGAACAGCTCGTAATAAGGCTTGTAGCGCCGGATGGCTTCTTCCTGCGTGGCGGCGAGATAGAGGCTGCCCGCCCCGGCGCCGACGACAGCCTTCTCCGGGGGATGGCCGTAATGCGCGAGGCGCTCCCGGTAGTGGTCGATGAGATCCTTGTACTTCTGCAGATGATGAAAGGAGTTCGACGAAAAGATCGGCTCGCCGGCCTGGGCGGCCAGCTCCGTGGACAGCGGGCTCGAGGCGCTCCCGTGCCAGATCGGAATCGTGCCGCCGAAAGGCCGGGGCTGTGTCGTCACTCTGTCCAGCGGCGGACGATACTTGCCCGTCCAGACGACATCCTCCTCGCTCCAAAGCCTCTTCAGCAGCGCGTAGCGCTCCGCGAGCGACTCCCACTGTTCCTCCGGCGGAACGCCGAAGAGCGGGTAATGGCGGGGATCATTGCCCTTGCCGATGATCAGCTCCAGCCTGCCGCCGCTGAGCTGGTCGACTGTGGCGTAATCCTCGGCGACGCGGACGGGATCCAGCACGCTGAGCACGGATACGGTCGTCAGCAGCCGGATGATGCGGGTGCGGCCAGCGATAGCTGCGAGCAGCACTGCCGGAGAAGAGCTGAGAAACGGGGCGCCATGCCTTTCCCCGACCCCGTAAGCCTCGAAGCCGAGCGTCTCGGCAAGCTCGGCCTGGCGGATGATTTGATCGAATTTCTGCTTGGGCGTGAGCTGCTCCCCGGTAATTGCGTGGGGCAGATTCATGACCAGGCTGAACCATGCGAATTTCATGCGGCATCTCCTCGTTTAACCGGCCTGGTTGACCTTGACATCCTTCTGGAAGGCAATCACTTCGTCCCATTCTCCATGGAAGCGGGGAATGCGGTAATAACCCGAGCGTTCATAGAGGGCGACCGCTTCAGGCTGCAGCGGGCCGGTCTGCAGCCTGATGCTGCGGTAGCCGAATTCGGCTGCGAGCCTCTCCAGCTCATCCATAATGGCGAGCGCCACCCCTTGGCGGCGGTATACGGGGCGGGTGTAGACCCGCTTGACCTCGACCGCATGCTCGTCGAGGGGCCGCAGCGCTCCGCATCCGGCGGGGATGCCGCCGATGCGGGCGACGACAAGCGCCGCCCTCGGGTGGTCGAGATCGGCGGGCGTGAAGCCTGCCGATCCGTCCTCGACTTGATATAGGGCGGCGAGCTCGGCGCTCAGCTCCGAGATGAGCTGTTCCGCTTCGGGGGAGCAGATGCTTTCCGGAGCTGCTGTCAATGTTGACATTATTGATTCCTGCCTTTCAAGGGTATGAATGATGATGATCTCAGATGGAATAGCTGAGCTTGCGCTGCGCGGCAGGGGGAAGCGGCTCCTCCTTGCGGCCAAGCACCTTGTTCAAGATCAGATTTTCGTAGTAGGCGAACCCGCTGTCCCTTTCCCGGGGCCGTGCGAGCTCGATGGAAATATCCAGAGCGATCCGGCCTTCCTCGATCAGCAGCACCCGGTCGGCGAGTGCGACAGCCTCGCTGACGTCATGCGTGACGAGAATCGTCGTGAAGCCCGATTCGGCCCAAAGCGACTCGATCAGGCTCTGCATCTCGATCCGGGTCAGCGCGTCGAGCGCGCCGAGCGGCTCGTCGAGCAGCAGCAGCCGGGGGCGGCTGGCCAGCGCGCGGGCCAGAGCGACCCGCTGCCTCTGGCCGCCGGAGAGGACGGAGGGCCAATCGTTCTCGCGGGAAGCGAGCCCGACTTGGCGAAGGGCGTCCGCGGCCGTATCCCGGTCCGTGCCTGCCGCGAGCCTGACGTTGTCGAGCACGGACTTCCAGGGGAGCAGCCTTGCTTCCTGGAACAGGACGCGGGTATATTCCGGCGTGCCGGAGGCGTGCGCCTCTTCCCAGGCGATCTCTCCCTGCGATGGCTGCTGAAGCCCCGCGACAAGCCGGAGCAGCGTGCTCTTGCCGCAGCCGCTCCGTCCGACGACCGCTACGAACTCGCCGGATCTCACCGACAGGTTCAGCTCCGACAGGACCGGCCTTCCGTCGAACGACATTCCGAGCCGGCGGAGCTCGAAGCCGATTCCTTTCTTTTCTGCATGGGCCAATCCGGCCGCCTCCTTAACGGGGAACATAGGTCGGGTTCCATTTCAGGAACCGCTTTTCAAGCCGCTTGGCGAGGCTGTCGGACAGCTTGCCGAGCAGGGCGTAAATGACGATGCTGAGCACAATGACGTCCAGCTGGAAAAATTCCCTGGCGTTCATGGCCATGTATCCGATGCCGGCATCCGCAGCGACCGTCTCCGCAACGATGAGGACGAGCCAGGTGATGCCCAGGGCGTATCTCACGCCGACGAGAATGGAGGGCAGCGCGCCCGGCAAGACGATGTGGGCGTACAAGGAGCGCCTGCTCATTCGGTAGACTTTGCCCATCTCGATCAGCCCGGGATCGACCGAGCGGATGCCGTGGAACGTATTGAGATAGACCGGGAAAAAGACGCCGAGCGATACGAGCGCAAGCTTGATCTCCTCGCCGATGCCGAACCAGATGATGAACAAGGGGAGGAGGGCGAACAGCGGGATGTTGCGGATCATCTGGATCGAGGAGTCCGTCGCCTTCTCCGCGGTCTTGGACAATCCGTTCATCAGTCCGAGGGCGAAGCCGATTCCGCCGCCGATGAGGAAGCCGAGCATGGCCCGCATCGCGCTGATGCCGAGATTGTGCAGAAGCACGCCGCTGCGGATCGTATCCGCCAGCGTTTCCGCCACGCGCAGAGGCTGAGGGAGGGTGCGCTCCGCAATCCAGCCCGCTGACGTGGACACCTGCCAGAGGGCAAGGATGAGGACGGGAAGCGTCCAGGGAAGGATGACGTCGCGCCGGCGCGGGGAGGCGGTACGGTTCATGGCTGCCAGGGCTCCTTTACTTGATTTCCGATGCGAACGCATCGCTGAAGAACGAGCTCACATCCACGTTGGCTTTCAAAAGGCCGACAGTCTGCAGCGCATCCGCCACATCCTGATTGGACGCGATCGCTTCCGGCGTGACCGGAAGCACCTTGGACGGACGCTGGGCCTCTCCTTCCTCCAGCGTCTTCAGCGCCGTCTCCGGATCCTGATGGGTGGCGGCGGCCGTAATTTCCGCCCATTTCTCCTTGTTCTGGCGCGTCCATTCCTGATAGCGGTTCAAGCGGTTCAAAAAGTCGGCGATCGCGGCATGCTTGCCCGGATCCGCGATCGCGGCCGGAGTCGCTTCGATCGGGAAATTGCCGGAGAGGATATCCTTCGCGCTGGCGAGAGTCGAAGCTCCGTTCTCATGAGCCGTAATGATGGAGTTCCCGTAGCTTGCCAGCGCGTCGACTTTGCCGCTGAGCAGGGCGCTGAGCCCGTCGGCGGTGGACAGCTCCACCGGCTGGATGTCGCTCCACGACAATCCGGCTTCCTGGAGAATCTTCAGCAGGAAATAATGAGCCGTCGTCGCTTTGACGAACGCGACTTTCTTTCCTTTGAGATCGGCCGGCTGCTTGAGCGGGGAGCCTTTGGGGACGACGACCTCCTGGTTCAGCGTATTGGAATTGCTGAGGGCGATGATCTTGAAGTTGCCGCCCCCGGCTGATTGGGAAGCGAAGATCGGCGGGATCTCGCTCGTCTGGGCGACATCGAGATGATCGGCCGCGATCGCTTCCAGCTGCAGGTTGCCTCCCTGGAACACGCTGAACTCGAGCTTGTACGGAGTGTCGTCGACACCTGCCGCCTTGAAGCCCTGCTCCAGGCTTGCCCAGCCCGTCTGTCCCACCCGCAGGGTGACCTTGCCCAGATCGGCCTGCGAGCCGGTTGAAGAAAGAGCGGCCGTTCCTGGAGAGGAGGTATTGCCGGCGGCAGCCGAGGAGCCGGAACTGCTGCCCGAACAGCCTGCCAAGGCTGCCGAGAGCAGGAGAATAGGGAGAAGCTTGATGGTGAGGTTGGACCGGTTGGCCATAAGGAATTCAATCCGCCTTTCGCGAAGAAGGAATGGGTGCCGCGCCGGTTACGAGCCGGTCATGAGATTGGCTGCGGCCGTTCTGCCGATGGCGTCCGCTCCGGCTATCGCCTGGGCGATACGGGCGGGCGAGGCGTCGAAAGCGAGCGCTGCCTTGGCTTCTTCCGGCAGCTGGATGCCGGAGGCGATGTCTTGATGCGCCTTGAGCCGGGAAGGCTTGAAGCCGAGATCCTCCAGCGTGACGGGAAGCCCGATCCGGCGGAACAGCGCGGCAAGCGACACCGCTTCGTCGGCTTTGCCCTCGAGAACGAGCTGCGACAGCAGGCCGAAGCCGACCTTTTCTCCATGCAGCGTGCCTTGCGTCTCGGGAAACCATGTCAGCCGGTCATGAATGGCATGCGCGATAGCCGCCCTGCGCCGGCCGCTGTGGATGCTTCCTGCCAGTCCCGCCAGCACGATGACGGCATCTATCGTTTGGCTGAAGGCTTCGTCGACCGGAGGAGACAGGACATCGGCTGCTTCATATACCTGAGCCGAGTGGGAGGTCAGCAGATCGAGGGCAAGGCGGGCAGCGTGAAGGCTCAGTTGAAGATCCAGGCCGGGCTGCTTGCCAGCCGGAGCATTCACGCCGTGCTCATGCCATTTCACGATCGTGTCGGCGATGCCGGATGCGAGATAACGGCGCGGGGCATGGGCGAGAACGCGGGCATCGGCCAGCACCAGCTCGGGAGAACGCGAGAGAGGCAGGTAGCCGGCGGCGCGTCCGGCATCGTCATAGAGCACGGTTAGAGCAGACCAGGCCGCGCATGTTGCGGCAACGGTCGGGATTGCCACGACCGGGAGGCCGAGCTTGTCTCCGACGGCCTTTGTCAGGTCAAGGACGGAGCCGCCGCCGATCCCGATCAGAAAGGAAGGATTGAGGCGCTCGGCCTCTAGAGAGCAGCGGTCGATCTTCTCCTGGGTGCAGTACCCTTTGAACGACAGCCTGGAGAAAGGGATATGGGCTTCGCCGAGGCGGGAGGCGAGCTGCGCGGATACGAGATCCCATGCGGTATTTCCGCTTATAATGACCGCAATTCGTCCCTCCCAGTCTTCCAGCAGCCCCTTCTGCTCCAGAAGGGCCGGTTCGTTTCGATACAATAAGGGAGCTTTGATAGCGATCATAGGCTAACCTCCGATTCTTTCTGCAAGGAATGTTTTGCTGCGGGTAACCGCAAAAAGAGGCTGAAGCGGCAGCGGTGCGTTGCTGCGAGCTTCAGCCTCCGGCGGTCCGGTCGGCTGGGGTATAAATCATAGTAAATAAGGTGGAATAGTGTTGATTAGAAGTATAGGAGCGGCAGGGCGCTGCTGTCAATTCATCCGGCGATAGAAAAGTCCGATTGAAACCCAATAAAATTCAATCTAAAAATAGATGGGAAAGTATTGACATCAAATTGTTGCTCGTGTTATATTATTTCTTGTGATTCGCGGTCATGGCGGAATTGGCAGACGCGCTAGATTCAGGTTCTAGTGTCAGCAATGACGTGGAGGTTCAAGTCCTCTTGACCGCATAACGAAGCCTTTCCCTTCAGGGGAAAGGCTTTTTTTGTTCCAGTAAAAGGCTGGAGTTAACTATAGCCGATATGCCTCTGGCCAGGAGGGATGCCCATAGGAACAGAGGCCAGATTTCTCCTTACATAAAACGCATCCCTTCTCTGCAAAATGAAGGGGAAACCTTCAGGGGGTGCTGAATGATGAGGAACGCAATCTGGAAAGCCGCGGCGGCCGGCATGCTTGCAATCGGGCTGTTGCCGCAGCAGCATGTATCGGCGGGTCCGCCGCATCGGGTGGCCGTCGTCATTGACGACTTCGGCAACAACATGAAGGGTACGGAGGAGATGTTCAAGCTGCCGGTACCGATTACGGCCGCGATCATGCCCTTCATGCCCTCCACGCATGCCGACGCGGAGAAGGCGCATGGCCTCGGCCTGGATGTCATCGTCCATATGCCGATGGAGCCGAACAAGGGCAAGCCGGAGTGGCTGGGGCCGGGAGCGCTGTTCAGCAGCATGACCGACGAGCAGGTTCGCCTCGCGGTGCAGAAGGCGATCGACGATGTGCCTCATGCGGCCGGCATGAACAACCATATGGGCAGCAAGATTACGGCCGATGAGCGCATCATGCGGATCGTCTTGCAGGTATGCAAGGAGCGGGGGCTGTTTTTCCTGGACAGCCGGACGACCTTCAAGACGGTCGTGTCGAAAGTCGCGGCTGAAATCGGGGTTCCCGTCCTGCGCAACGACGTCTTTTTGGACGATGTGTATGAAGCCGGCCATATCGCCAGACAAGTGGAAAAATTAAAAAAGCTGGCCGCCGGTCAGGCGGACAGCATCACGATCGGGCATGTCGGCACTCCGGGCCTCATGACCTCGGGAGAGCTGTCCCGGGCAGCCGGCCGCATGGCGGGCACGACCCGGTTCGTCCGGCTGTCCGAGCTTGTTCCGGCATCAGCGGAAGAGCAGCTTATATTGCCGAAGCCCTGACGCGACGGCTTCGGCTACCTGCTCCTGGCCTTCCCGCGAAGTCAGCATGGACCTGTCCCCCTCGTTGCTGATGAAGCCCATTTCCACGATGACGGCAGGCTGCTTGACCGTATTGAGCAGATAGAATGGGCTGCCCGCACGGGGCAGCTCATTCGTTTTTTGCTGCCGGTTCAGGGAGTCCTGGATGCATAACGCCAGCAGCACGCTTTCGCCGCCCTCTTGATGAAGCACGACCGGTCCCCGCGCGGCGGCTCTGCGGGACCAGTTCACATGCAGGCTGACGAGCAGGCCGGTGTGGATTTCCTCTGTCAGCTGGCGCCGCTGGGACAAATCCCGCTGATGGCGGGACCGGCTCGGATGCCAGCGGTTCTCCTCGCTGAGCGCGTAGTCGGAGCTGCGGTTCAAGACGGCGCTGATCCCTTTTTGCTGCAGGCTCGCCAGCAGTTTTTTGCCGACAGCCAGATTGATGTCCTTCTCCAGCACATCCTCAAAGGAAGTGCCGCCATCGATGCCCCCATGGCCGGCATCGATGAGTACTTCGGCATAGGGGAGCGCCCCTTTGTACCGGGGACCGGCAGGATCGGAATCCGGCGAGTCGGAAAGGGAAGCGGCTGCCGCTGCCCCCGGTTGGAGAACCAGGGCTGCCGCAAGCGCCGCGGCTGCGATCCATCGCAAATCCATTTGCAATCCTCCATAAGGCAAAGTTGTCCGAACCTTTATACTTTGCCGCAATCAGGCAGGACTATTCGCGTTTGCGCCAAGAAGTTATCGGACATACTAAGCGCATAAAGAGGAGGCGACAACGATGGACCCTGAAGATTGGATCAAATATATGACCGAGAAGCTGGTTGTCTATGTGGAAACGCCCCGTGATGTACGCAAGCAGAAGCGCAGCGATCATAAGCAGGCCAAGGAGCCTTGGCTGACGCGCTGGTTCGGCGTCCCTGGCATGAGCATGCTGATCTGGTTCAGAGGGCTCCGCCGCAAAGAGGGATGATTGCCGCTCTGAAAAGGGATCCGCTTCGGCATTCTCTGCTCAGACGCGGTAGAAATGGCCTGCGAGCAGAGCCTGCTCAAGCGTGATGTATCGCTTGGCGGCCGATTCCGTGTTGACGAAGGAAGCATAGGCTTGTCCCGTCGTCCAGCGGTGAAGGCCGGCTGCCTGCCAGACCTGAAGCACCTTGCCGCCATACAGCTCGGATGCGTAATCCAGCGGGCGTCCCGATTTGAGAATGGAAGAGAGAGAGCCGGGGGTCGGGCTGCCGATCGGCTTGGACAGGAGCCAGCTCAGCCGCTGCATCGGATCGGATGAGCGGAGCGTCCGGGCATACGCTACCGCCGTTTTGGTCGGCGGTACCGCAGACGAGGAAGACAACGCCAGCGTTGTCTTTTTTTCGTTTTCGGATGCGCTGGCATCCGATGAGGACAAGGCTTTCAACTGCTTGGCCCAGTCTCCGTCGGAGAGGGGGAGGATTTCTCCTGTCCAGGCGTCGGCGTAGAGGACTTCGCGGTCTCGGCTCACGATCCGCCATACGGCTGCGGCAGGCGAGGCGTAGAGCCTCGACATTTCGGCAGCCGCCACATTCTGCTCCTTGAGCTTCTTTTGAAGCAGGGCGGATGAATAGAGCGGGTAGGAACCCGCCCCGTATTCTCCAAGCGAATATCCATCCGGCTGCCTGGCGCTGATAATCATATATCCGGCTGTCCGTCCGGCTTTATCCAGGGTCACGAGCCATGAATGGGTGCCTGGGCCGAGAGGCTCGATGACGGCGCGGGCGCCCTTCCAGCCGGCAAATTCGGGTTGGGCGGACAGCGCCGCCCGCCAGGCTTCGGCTTGTTCCGCCAATCCGGGAGCGGAAGACGCCGGAGCCGCGGCATGGGCCGCAGCATTCGCCAGGAACAGGACGCAAAGCAAAACCGCGATTGCGGTTGATGCGGCGCTTGCAGATCTTCTTCTCATTTTTTTCAACATCCCCCTCTCGTATCCGCTATAGGGTGACAGCATGCATGATTCCGAAGCTTGTCTACTTGATTGTAGAGCGGCACGCGCGAGAAGAATGCTGCATTCTGTCGCGCAAACGACCGCTATTATTGGCGAGATCGGGCCGACCCGGGAGATTGCTGTCACTCGATGCCTTCCAGATGGAAAATGCCGCAGTTGATCGAGGAAGCCGTTACCCTGGGCTCGAACTGCCAGCGGATTTCTTCCTTCCGGGTCGCATATTGCTCCTCGACAGCGGCTCGCTGCTCCTCCTCCGCAGATTCCAGCAGGCGATCGTAATAGTGGGCGACAATCTCAAGCTCTTCCTCTAGACGACGCGAGGCGGCTTCGGCCCAGGAGAAATCCGCTCCCCTGAGCTTGCGCTCGAGCGAAGACTCGATCAGGCCCATCGCTTTGCCGAGGGTGATGCCGTTTTTGGCCGTATGCACATTGGCGGGCAGCCTTGGCGTCATCCTGAGGTCGATCAGCCGCTCGTGGAAACGCTCGACGACGGCGCCGGTCGCGAGAGAAACGCCGAAGGAATGAATTTCCTCGCGCTTCATGTCGCAGGCGAATTCCACCCGCAGATTGACTCCGAGCCAAGCGGTGTACGCGACCGATTCCGTGGGATGGAGCGAGCGGCGCTCCGGCTCCTGGAACAAATAGACGAAGCTGCCTCCCGTGCGTGCGGCCTCGAACAGCTGATCGAGCTTGCGCGCGCCGAAATACATGTCCTCTCGGGGCGTGCGGACGCCGGAGACGGAGCTGTGGACAAATCCGATGGAGCGGCCGAGAGCGCTCTGGGCCGCCTGCTCCATCGGATTCGCGGACTGCTGCGCCCGGGCCTCGCTTTCCTCGCGCTCTCTTGCAAGCTCCTCGTACCGCGAACGGTCGGTCACGAACAGATAGGTCATCGTCTCCGGCTCCACGCCGGCACGGTCGACATAGCTCCAGTAATAAGGACGGTTCGTCAGCTCCCTGTCCGCCTGCGGCGACAGCTTCACCGTCAGATGGGAAGGGGATTTCTCGACGATCCGGCATCCGGTCGCCTCCGCGTACTTCTGGATATAGCGATGCACTTGCTTTCCATTCATGGCGAATCCACCTCCACAACATGTCCGACCCCGTCAAGCAGACGGTTGATCGCATGCTTGCGCGCGGCCGCTGAGCCGGCCGTCTCCTCTGAATCGACGGGCTTGCCGGATTCCGAAGCCCGGCTTCTCATGCTGCTGATCGATCGGCCCAGGTTCTCGATGCTCTCGGTCAAGACGTCGGGATCGCTCGCCTCCAGCATGAGGCGCGCAAGCCTTTCCTCGATGCTCTCCTCCTTCTCGAACTTCTCGAGAATATGGTCCAGCTCGCCGATGACGGATTCGAACATATCGATCTTCTCATGCAGCAGATTGACGATATGCTCCTCGATCGTGCCGATCGTGCACAGATTGTAGATCTGGACATCCTGGGTCTGGCCGAGCCGGTGCACACGGCCGATCCGCTGCTCCACCCTCATCGGGTTCCAGGGCAGGTCGAAATTGATGATGCGGCTGCAGAACTGCAGATTGATGCCTTCTCCGCCTGCTTCCGTGGCGATCATGACTTGCGCGCGGCCGCGGAACAGATCCATCATCCAGTCCTTTTTGCCGCGGCCCATCCCGCCCCGGTAAGGGACGGCGGTAATGTCGCTGCCGCGGAAAAACTGGAGCAGATATTCCTGCGTCGCGCGGTATTCCGTGAAAATGATCGCTTTCCCGTCGCTTTCCCGCACGAGCTCCATCGCTTTCTCCGCTTTCGTGTTGGACTTGATCTGCTTGATGACCTCGATCAGCTCCCAGATCTTGCCGCGCACAGGGGAGTCCTCGGCCGTCTTCTTGAACAGGTTCACGAGGGTGAGGAACACCGAGTCGCGGCTCGAGCATACCTCGCGCTGCAGCGTCACCATCGACAGCATGCTCGTCAGGTTGCCTCCGCTTTCCTCATAACGCTCTTTGACAAAGGAAGTGACCGCGTGATAGAGGTCCATCTCTTCCTTGGACAAGTGCAAAGGGATGTTGCGGACGATCCGCTTCGTGAATTTCACATCTCCTTCGCCGCGGCGGTTGCGGATCATGACGCCGGACAGCGCCTCCTGCAGCTGATCCTCGTTCTTGGGCATGCGCTTGCCGACGACGAAGTTGGAGGAGAACTCGCCGTGTCCGCCGAGCTGGCCGGGCTTCAGCAGCGTGATGAGATTGTAGAGCTCCTCAAGGTCGTTCTGGACCGGTGTGGCGGTCAGCAGCAGGCAGTACTTTTTGCGGAGCTGCGTAATGAACTGGTAATTCGTCGTTTTTTTGTTCTTGAGCTTATGGGCCTCGTCGATGATAAGCATGTCGTAGTCGGTGGAGAGCAGCAGATCCCTGTGCGGCTCCCGCTTGGCCGTATCGATGGAAGCGACGACGACATCATAGTTCCAGGTGTGGGCACGCTTCTGGGCGACGGCGGCGATGCCGAACTTGCTGTTGAGCTCCCGGACCCATTGCAGGACAAGCGATGCGGGCACCAGAATCAGCGCGCGCTTCACGAGACCGCGCACCAGGTATTCCTTGAGCACCAGTCCGGCTTCGATCGTCTTGCCGAGTCCGACCTCATCCGCCAGAATGGCTCGTCCGCCCATATCATGCAGCACCTTGACCGCCGTGTCGATCTGATGCTTCATCGGCTCCAGGCCGTTCAGGAAGCGCAGCGACTGCAGCTCCTCGAAGCTCTCGATGCGCCGGGACTGCTCGGCCTCCATGGCGAGCTGATAGAGCGTCCAGTCGTCCCAAGGGCCATTGCGGTCGAGCCGGGCCTGCAGATCGTCGAACCAGCTCCGGTCCATGCGGAAGTCGACGAGCGGATGAAGCTTGGCGGGTCCGTTCTCTCTTGTTGTGCGCGACAAGTTATCGGCTCCTCTCGGCTTTGGAATGTTCCCAGTATGCCCCAAGCAAGGGCTTCTAATAAGGGAGAGGAAAAAAGTCGAGTAATGGGGAGCAAAACCAATATGTTGTAGGGTATAATAAGAATGGATACTAGATATTGATTTTATAGGCCTACTAAATTTCGGCAGCCCGGAGAAAACGCGAATCAGGGGCCGCGCCGGATACGGAAAGGTTGGCTGCATATGGACACGAAGGCCGAACGTCTGAACGGGTTGAGCGAGAAAATATTTCTGGACCGGTACGCGTGGAAGAAGGCCGATCCGGGCGAGGCGGCGGTCGGGGACACCGTGCTCGTGCTGACGAAGGACGATCCGAAGTTTCCCGCCAAGGAGGTCGGCGAGATCATCGCACGCAGCGGACGCTCGGTTACCGTTGTTACCCGCAGCGGAGAGCGGGTGGAATCGGATGTAGAGAAGCTGACTCTACCCGCAGAGCGGACGCCGGAGGAGATGTGGGACCGCCTGGCCAAGGCGATGGCATCCGTAGAGAACGAAGAGGCGCGGGAGTTGTGGGAGAATCGGTTCCGGAGCATCCTGGACGGCTGGAAGCTCGTGCCGGGCGGGCGCATCGCCGCTGGAGCGGGGGCGAGCGAGGAATTGACTCTGTTCAACTGCTACGTCATTCCCTCCCCTCATGACAGCAGAGGCGGCATCATGGGGACTTTGACGGAAATGACGGAAATCATGGCCCGCGGCGGGGGCGTCGGCATCAATCTCAGCTCGCTGCGGCCGAGGCGGGCGATCGTAGCCGGCGTGAACGGCGCCTCCAGCGGAGCGGTGTCCTGGGGCGGCCTGTTCAGCTATGCGACGGGGCTTATCGAGCAGGGCGGCAGCCGCCGCGGCGCGCTCATGCTCATGATCAACGACTGGCATCCGGATCTGCTCGATTTCATTACGGTCAAGCAGAAGATGGGCGAGGTGACGAACGCCAATCTGTCGGTCTGCGTCAGCAACGGCTTCATGCAGGCGGTCAAGGAGGATGCCGAGTGGGAGCTCGTCTTCCCGGATACGAGGCATCCCGATTATGACGGGCATTGGAACGGGTATCTCTCCGCATGGAAGGAGCGCGGAGGCGCCGTCTCTCGTTATCGGACGGTAAGAGCCCGCGACGTCTGGCAGACGATCATGGAATCGGCCTGGCGGTCGGCGGAGCCGGGGGTCGTGTTCATGGAATACTACAACCGGATGTCGAACAGCTGGTATTTCAACCCGGTCATCTGCACGAATCCTTGCGGTGAACAAGGACTTCCCGGCTGGGGCGTGTGCAACCTGTCCGCGATCAACCTCTCGAAGTTCTACGATGAAGAGAAGCATGATGTGGATTGGGAGGACCTTGGCCGAGTCGTCCATTGGTCCATCCGGTTTCTGGACAATGTCATCGACAAGACGCCGTACCACTTCGAGCAAAATGAACGGAACCAGAAAAAGGAAAGGCGCGTCGGCCTCGGCACGATGGGGCTGGCGGAGCTGATGATCCGGCTCGGCATCCGGTATGGAAGCCCCGAATCGCTGGAGTTTCTCGACAGCCTATACCGCTTCATTGCCAGGGAAGCCTATCTGGCCAGCTCGGACATTGCCGCCGAGAAGGGCTCTTTTCCGGCATTCGATGCCGAGCTCTACTTGCAGAGCGGCTTCATGAAGAACATGGTCTCGGCTTTCCCGGAGGTGGCGGAGGCGGTGCGGAGCCGGGGCATCCGGAACGTGACCTTGCTGACGCAGGCGCCAACGGGCAGCACCGGTACGATGGTCGGAACCTCGACCGGCATCGAGCCTTATTTTGCCTTTGAATACTACCGGCAAAGCCGGCTCGGCTTCGACAAGCAGCTCGTTCCGATCGCGCAGAAGTGGAAGGAAGCCCATCCCGGCGAGGAGCTGCCGGACTCGTTCGTGACGGCGATGGAACTGTCGGCGGAGGAGCATATCCGCGTCCAGGCCGCGATCCAGCGCTGGGTGGACAGCTCGATCAGCAAGACGGCCAATTGCCCGGCCGACTTCACGGTGGAGGAGACGGCCCGGCTGTATGAGCTCGCCTACGAGCTCGGCTGCAAGGGCGTAACGATCTACCGCGACGGCAGCCGGGATACTCAGGTGCTGAGCACGGCGAAGGGGAAGGAAGACGCTGAGCCTGAAATGGAGGAGGCTCGAGACGCGGTTCCACCGCTTTCAGTGGATTCGATAGATAGGGAGCCGTTCGGCGGTGGCAAGGCTGGAACGGCTGGGCCGCCCCTCGGGACGAATGCTGCAAGCAGTTCAGCGGCAGCCGCGGAGGGCGGTATTCATCGAGCCGGCAATGAGGGCATCGGTACCGGCACGGTCATCGACAAGGAGTACAGGAAGCGGCCGCAAGTTCTTCGCGGCGCCACGTACAAAATCAATACGCCGTTTGGTATGGCGTACATCACGATCAACGACATGGACGGCACGCCGGGTGAAATCTTCCTCAACGTCGGCAAGGCCGGCTCGGATGTATTCGCCATGTCGGAGGCGCTCGGGCGAGTATGCTCGCTGTTCCTCCGTTATGGCGACCACGGGCATAAGGTCGAGCTTCTGATCAAGCATCTCAAGGGAATCGGCGGCTCGGGCGCAATCGGCTTCGGCGCGAACCGGGTGGAGTCGATCGCGGACGCGGTTGCCAAGGCATTGGAGACGCATGCCGGGCATGCTGTTCCTCATCCTGTCGAAGAAGATGTTGGGAAATCGCAACAACTTTCTCAAAGAGCTGACAGCGAAGATGTTTCTGAAGCTCCGCCTGCTCTAGCGCGGAGCGGAGGAGAGCTTTCGTCGCTGGATTTATGTCCCTCCTGCGGCAGCGCGTCGCTGATCAATGTCGAAGGCTGCAAAACCTGCAGCCATTGCGGCTATAGCCGCTGCGGTTAACAGTAGAAAGCAAAAAACGAAGTCGACCTAAACATTCTGCTTCGTTTTTTTGATGATTGACTAACGCCTCAATAATATTACCAACGGTTCAAGCTTTCCTTGGGCTTATGAGAACTGACACAAAGAACCCGAGAAAGGGCACTTTTTCAAAGTGTCCCTTTCTCGGGTCACATGGGCGTGCTTCTATTTGCTGTTTGATCGAGCATTTTCAGAAGGGCCAAGCAGGCTACACCGTGATAGAATAAGAATGCGTTAAAATTTCTTTATTATGGAAAAAGTCGAAGAAAGAATAGGTGATGTTGATGCATAGGGTAAAAGCAGGCCTCATCGGCTGCGGAATGATCAGCGGAATTTATTTGAAAAATTTGACGCAAGTGTTCGATCATGCCGTGGACCTCGTCGCATGTGCCGATCTGGTGCCTGAGCTTGCCAAGAAGCGTGCGGAAGAATTCAACGTTCCTGCAGCATGCTCAGTCGACGAGCTGCTTGCCGATCCGGAAATTGAAATCGTTCTCAATTTAACGGCCCCGGCAGCGCATGCGGCGATCAATATCACGGCGCTCCATGCCGGCAAGCATGTTTATACGGAGAAGCCATTCGCTCTGACAAGGGAAGATGCACGAGAGGTGCTGTCGATTGCGGAGTCCAAAGGCCTGCTCGTCGGCTGCGCTCCAGATACCTTCTTGGGCGGTGCGCTGCAAACTTGCCGCAAGCTCATCGATGAAGGCTGGATCGGAACCCCGTATGCCGCGAATGCAACGATCATTATGGGGAATGCCGAAGCCGGCATGCATCCGAATTTCCACCATTTCTTGAAGCTCGGCGGCGACCCTCTACTGGATATGGGACCGTATTATTTGACGGCACTGGTCCATTTGCTGGGTCCCGTTCGGAGAGTGACCGGTTCCGCCCAGCAGCTCCGCCATGAAATCATCATTCAGAACCCCAAATCTCCGCGTTGCGGCGACATCGTCCCGGTAGAAGCGCCTACCAACATTACGGCCGTACTGGACTTCCACAGCGGTGCGGTTGCAAGCTTGCAAGCTGCCAAGGAAAGCTTTGGCTACAAGCCGAGGCTGGAAATATTCGGTACCGAAGGTAATATGACAGTACCGGATCCGAACTTTTTCGGTCCTGTATCCGGACTGGGCAGCTTGCTGACCATCCAGTCCCGCAGCGGTGAAGTAAAGGAGCTTCCGCTTTCGCACGGATTTACGGAAGACAGCCGAGGGCTGGGCGTTGCCGATATGGCGTATGCGATTCGCAGCGGCAGGCCTAATCGGGCGAGCGGCCGCTTGGCCGAGCACATTTTGGACATTTCACTCGGTATCTTAGAGGCTTCGGAGACGAACCGGCATGTGCATCTCCAAACGAAGGTTGAACGTCCTGCGCCGCTGCCGCTTGGATTGAAATACAATCAGCTGGATCTGTAGCAAGGAGCCGTCAATTTCAATTCCGGGGGCAAAAGCGCTCTTGATACAGCGCGGTACGGGTTGGAATCCGAGGTCCGTGCCTACCGCATTGAGGCCTGAAACGCGTCGCCTTGAGAACCGAATTTCTCCCTAGTAAGGAGATCATGAAGAAATTCGGGACTCTACAGCGATCCAACGTACATTCCGACTGTGCAGTCATTGTTGGAATCCTACGTCCAACTTGTATAACGATTAATAGGCGCGTTGTACGCTGAAAGGGGATCAACATGGGGAGACGGCTTGATGGCAAGGTGATCGTCGTAACAGGCGGAACGAAGGGCATCGGCAAGGGAGTCGCTATGATGTGCGCCATGGAAGGCGCCACGGTAGTAGTAGGCGGGAGGAATGAGCAGGACGGCGCCAGAGCTGTAAAAGAGATGAAGGACGTCCATGACGCGGAGGCGTTGTTTGTCCAAGGGGACATCAGCCGGGAAGCGGCGTGCAAGCAGCTGATCGATGAGACGGTGGGCAGGTACGGCAGAGTTGACGGTCTTGTCAACAACGCCGGCATTTTCCCAAGAGGCTCGATGGTGAATACGTCGGAGGAGCTGTTCGACTCGATTTTTGCCGTCAACATGAAAGGCGCATTCTTCTGCTCCATGTACGCCATTCAATCCATGCAGAAAACCGGGGGAGGCTCTATCGTTCATATGGGCTCGACGAACGGCTACAAGGGCGCAAAAGAGTTGGCCGCCTACTCCTGCTCCAAGGGAGCTATGCTTACGTTGAACCGCCACATCGCAGCCCACTACGGAAGAGACCGCATCCGCTCGAACTGGGTCACTGTCGGCTGGGTAGCTTCCGAAGGGGAAATCGAACTCCATCAGAACATGGGCATAAGCGAGGACGATTTGCATAGGAAGGCATTGACGCATGTCCCTTCCGGCCGCATGCAGACTCCTGAAGATATGGCCTATGGAACCGTCTATCTATTGTCCGATGAATCGAGCCAAGTAACAGGCACCGAGCTGCATATCAATGGAGGGCTGGGCTTATGACGAACCAATCATCGACACGAATCGGAGAAGCGCTGATCCAAGAGATCGACGACACCCGTGTACCGTTCGGCATGCTGGCGGTATGGTTTCTCGGCCAATGCAGCGTCGTCGTCAAGGGAGGGGATGTGGTCATTTACATCGATCCGTATTTGACGCCCTCGCCGCATCGGGCGTTCGAGCCGCCGCTGAAGCCGCAGCAAATGACGAATGCACAGTATGTGCTCATAACCCATGACCATATGGATCATTTGGATCCGGACACGGTTTCCGCGTTGGCCGAAGCCCACAGCGACCCGGTCTACATGGCTCCGGGATATTGTCGGGAGGACATGCTCCGGCTCGGAGTCCGACCGGACAAGCTGCTCTCGGCGCGAACGAACGAGTGGTGGAACGGGCCTGGGTTCCGGATCAAACCGCTGCCCTCCGCCCATGAGGAGCTGGAATACGATGATGATCTGGACCATCGCTTCGTAGGCTATGTCGTGGAGCTGAACGGCGTTACGATGTACCACGCCGGAGACACCACCGTATATCCCGGACTGATCGAGCTGCTGCAGGCCGAATCGATCGGCCTCGGCATGCTGCCGATCAACGGGCGCGACCCATTCCGCATGGCGAGGAATATCGTAGGCAACATGAATTATAGGGAAGCGGCAGAGCTCTCGGTCGCAGCTCGCTTCGACACGGTCATTCCGCTGCATTACGATATGTTCGCAGGAAATTCGGAGCACCCGGGTTATTTTATCGACTATTTGTATGACCGGCATCCGACGCAGAAAAGCCATGTCATGGCGCGGTTCGAGCGGTATGTGTACGTTTCCGCTGCGGCATTGCGTGAATAAATGGAAGGATTGGAAATGAGCCACTCAAATCGTGTGGCTTTTATCGGCTGCGGGAAAGGCGAGCATGCCATCGTTGTGTTTGATAACGGTGTTATGGGATGTAGATATCCGCGAGCCGTGCAGACCCGTCGTGGAAGCCACCAGTAGAGACCGGCGAGCCGAATGAACAGATGGTAGGCCTGTACCGAAATGTCAACGACTGTCTGGTTCCGGAAGAGGAACCCGAGCTATCCCATCTCAAAGCGCTTCGCGCTTGAGAGCGGAGCTTTTCCGTCAAAGGACAAAAACGACAAGGAGCGGGCGAAATGAACAGACCGAAGCTAGGTCTTATCGGCTTGATTAAGGAAGAAGCGGAAAAGGATTTTTGGGGAACGATGCAGCGCGTGGCTGAGATCGGCTATGAAGGCATCGAAGGAGCCGGAGAGCTTCTGCAAGGAGATGTGAAAGCCAATGTCAGACGGTTTCATGAGCTCGGTTTGCAAGTAGCCACTCATAGCGCGAGCCTGGATCATTTGCGCAACGACCTCGACAAAATCATTGAGGAAGCGTTGTCCTTGGAAACTTCCCATGTCACCTTATGGTGGGCGCCCTGCAACTCGAAAGAGGAGCTGCTGCGCGACGCCGAGCTGTACAATGCCGCAGGCGCACGGCTCGCTGCCGAAGGGTTGAAGCTGTGCTACCATAACCACGATCACGAGTTCAAAACCACCTTCAACGGCCTGTATGCGCTGGACATTCTGGCGGAGCATACCGATCCGAAAGCGTTGTATTTCCGCATGGATGTGGCTTGGATAACAGTCGGCGGAGCCGATCCGGCTCACATCTTGCGCAAAATGGCAGGCCGCGTCCCCGCCATACATATCAAGGATGTTTATGGGACGGACGTGGTCGGCAAATGGACGGCAGTCGGAACCGGCATCGTCAGCATCCACGACTCGATCCGGGCGGCCAGTGAAATCGGCGGGGTCGAATGGATGACAGTCGAGCAGGATCAGCTGCGCAACTTGACCGCATTCGAAACGGTGCTGGTCAGTTACCTTAATTTGAAAGAGGCTGGTCTGGTTTAATCTTCTATGAGCATGACAGGAGGATATGATCCCCTCATGGCAGACAGTGAAAAAGAGTTCATGCCATCATGAACTCGGCGCTGTTGATCGGGGGGGATTTTTCTATGCCGCCAAAGAAGGTCCGAACAGTTGAACGCATGGAAGAAAGAAGTCATTCTTCTCCGATTATGTGCAAGGCGCAGTGCACATATAAGGAATGTCGATTTACTTTAGTCAAACCGATAGAGCTAAACTTGTTGACTCTCCTTTGCCAGTGATACCAGGTAATCTCCAGTTCCAGGGTCAAGGTGAATTTCATCCGAATTTTCAACATATAAAAAGACGGCAAATTATATTAGCAATTGTTTATATAAATGATCGCTAATATAATAGCAAGGGAAGTTCATGCTGGAGGTGCAAAGTGGAAGCTAGGATGGAACAATTAACCGGACATTTGAAGCTATTGGGGGACAAATCAAGGCTCATGATCCTTGCCTGCCTTCGGGAGCGGGAGTTGTGCGTGTGCGATCTTGTCGAGCTGGTCGGATTGTCCCAGCCTGGCGTCAGCCAGCATCTGAGGAAGCTCAAGGAGGCCGGATTCGTGAAGGAATCCCGCAGAGGGACCTGGATCTACTATTCTTTAAGCCTGGAAGACAAATCTCATGTGGAATCGATTTTAAGCTGCATCCCGCCGCAAACCGAACGGCTGAACCGGTTGAAGGGCTGCGGGGAATAAAGAGGGGTCAAAGATGGCAATCACGGCAGCAATTCTATTTGCAATTACACTACTATTCGTCATTTGGCAGCCCAAAGGACTCGGCATCGGCTGGCCGGCCGCCGGGGGAGCGATTGCCGCCTTGCTCTTTCAAGTCGTTACCCTTGAGGATGTGGCGGCGGTAACGGGAATCGTATGGAACGCGACGCTGGCTTTCGTCGCCATCATCCTGATCTCGCTTGCTTTGGACGAGATCGGCTTTTTTGAATGGTCCGCCCTGCATATGGCTCGGCTGGCCGGCGGAAGCAGCCTGCTCATGTTCATTTATATGATATTGCTGGGGGCGGCCGTATCGGCTCTGTTCGCAAACGACGGAGCCGCGCTCATCATGACTCCGATCGTACTGGCGGTGGTGCGCGCGCTCCGGTTCGACGATCGGATGGTTCTGCCTTTCGTCATGGCGAGCGGCTTCATTGCGGACACCGCATCCTTGCCGCTTGTCGTCAGCAATCTCGTCAATATCGTCTCCGCCGATTTTTTCGGCATCTCTTTTGACGAATACGCCAGCCGCATGATCGTTCCATCGCTGTTCTCCATAGCGGCCAGCCTGCTCGTGCTGTACCTGTTCTACCGGAAAAGCATCCGCGGCAGCTATACGGTCGGCGAGCTGAAAAATCCGCGGGACGCCATCAAGGATCCCCGGCTGTTCAAGCTCGCCTGGATCGTGCTGGCGGCTCTTCCGATCACGTACTTTGCCAGCGGCTGGCTGCATGTTCCGGTTTCCATACCGGCCGGAGCGATAGCGCTCCTGTTTCTGGCAGCCGTACGAAGGAGCCCGGAGGTGGATGTCCGGAAGCTGGTCAAAGGCGCTCCGTGGTCGATCGTCATCTTTTCAATCGGGATGTACGTCGTCGTATACGGCCTTCGGAATGCAGGGCTGATGGACTCGCTGACTTCCTTGTTCGAAGCCATCGGCCGGCAAGGCTTGCTGATGACGAGCATAGCTGCAGGGTTCATCGCAGCGGTGCTGTCCTCCGTCATGAACAATCTTCCGACGGTCATGATCGATGCGCTGGCTATCCAGGCGACGAAGACTAGCGGCGTCATTCGGGAAGCGATGATATATGCCAACGTCATCGGCTCCAATCTTGGGCCGAAAATTACGCCGATCGGCTCGCTGGCGACTCTCCTCTGGCTGCATGTCCTTTCCCGCAAAGGCTTGCGCATCGGCTGGGGGTATTATTTCAAAACGGGAATCGCGCTTACGGTTCCGACGCTGCTCATTACTTTGTCCGGACTCTATTTGTGGCTATCGTTCCTGTCCTTGAATGTCATTCATGTCTGGCTTGCGAATGCGGGCGCTGTTCTGATCTTTGCAGCCTTCGGCTGGCTGCTGATTGCAAGGTCAAAATCAAAAAGGAAAGGGGATATCCCGTCCTATGAACGCTAGACCGATCGTATATTTCTTATGTACCGGCAACTCCTGCCGCAGCCAGATGGCCGACGGCTTTCTCAAGGCGGAAGGGAGTGGACGGTTCGACGTCAGAAGCGCCGGCCTGGAGGCGCATGGCTTGAATCCCCGCGCGGTGCAAGCAATGAAGGAAGCCGGCATCGATATAAGCGGGCACAGCTCGGATGTGATCGATCCGGATTTGCTGAACGCGGCCGATTATGTCATTACCCTGTGCGGGCATGCGGACGAGCATTGCCCGGCCATTTCCAATCCGGACGTCGTCAAATGGCACTGGGGGTTCGAGGATCCAGCCAAGGCGACGGGAACGGAAGAGGAGATCATGGCGAAGTTCCGCGAGGTGCGCGATGCCATTCATGCCCGAATCGCCGATTTTGCACGGGAAAGCAAAAACGAGGCCGGCGAGGAGCCTTCCTCCCGTCCATAATGCTTGTTTTTCAACAGGCAGCAAAGGCATTCCGACGCCGCTCGCGTCCGAATGCCTTTTTGCTTGGCCCTGCATAGATGGAGCCGTGCCGTTCGGCGGTTACGTCTGGCTATTCTTGATGTACGTCTTGACCTCCGGAGGCGTATACGCAGCGAATGTGTCCAGAAGCGAGGCCGGGTCGGAATCCGACAGCGCCATCGACAAGTATTTGTCCTGGAGGAACTGCTCCTTGTTCATATGGCCGAAGAAAGAGATCAGTCCGTCGTAGTAGCCGTCCACGTTCAGCAAGCCGATCGGCTTGCGGTGCAGGCCGAGCTGTCCCCAGGTGAAGATCTCGAACAGCTCTTCCATCGTGCCCGGGCCGCCGGGCATCGCGATGAATCCGTCCGCGAGCTCGGACATTTTCAGCTTTCTTTCGTGCATGGACCCGACCACGATCAGCTCGGTCAGTCCTCGATGGGAAATCTCCCTTTCCTCCAGCATCGTTGGAATGACGCCGATGACCTGGCCGCCCGCCTGCAGAACGGAATCGGCAAGCACTCCCATGATGCCGACGCTTGCCCCGCCATAGACGAGGGTGATGCCCCTGCGCGCCAGCTCCGAGCCGAGTCTGGCCGCTCCTTCGGCATAGGTCGGCCTGGCGCCCATGCTGGATCCGCAAAATACCGCGATTGCATTCAAATGCATCTACCTCCCCTAAAAGCTGTCCTCTCATTATACCAACGAGAAGCCTGGAGAGATGTTGAAAAAAAGAAAAAGGCAGCCGAACGCAATCGTTCGGCCGCCGGATGCAGGAAGGACAGAGATCAGGATAGAGGCTGCTGAAAAACAAGCGAAGGGCGCGGAATCGTTCTGGAGAAAGGAATGGGGCCGGAAGAATGATTCGCGCACGCAGCGACAACTTTTTCAGCGGCTCATCCGAATACGGTCGCTTTCTTGCTCGTGGAGGCGATGCCGTTCGTGCCGTTGAATACGAGGCTGCCCCAGGAGGTCAGCGTCTTCCAGTCGGAGCTGCTGGCCAGATCAAGCCAGGCGTTCGCGCTGTCGTTGCCCGTCCATGACCAGGCCAGGTAGCCGATGCCTTTGGCCTGCGCCTGGTTCAGTACTTCCTGGGCGTTCACCTTGCAGCCCAGGTTGTTGCTGCCGTTGTTGTAGTTGTAGCCGAATTCTCCGACCGTGACGGCGAGGCCGAGGTTTTTGATCGCCTGCAGCTCGGTGCCGATGCGGCTGGAGTCGTTCCAGGAGCCGTACATATGGATGGAGAACATGACGTTATGCTTCGGATCGTAGTTGAGCAGCGTTTTGCCGTAGGCTTTGATCGGGGAAGAGTTCTGACCCCAGCCGGAGCCGTCGATGACGATCGTATTGTTGATGCCGCCGCCCCGGAGCGTGGAGATCGCGGTCTGATAAGCGTCGCGCCAAGCGGTGTCGCTCAGGTCGCTGCCGCCCCATTCATTGGCGATGTTGACGAGTGTGTACTTCTCGTTGCTGTTCAAGACGGCTTTGACGTCGCTTCGGGCAAAGTATTTGGCCATGTCGTTCAGTCTGGCCGCGTCGTTGCTTCCCGTCACATCGTGCAGCTCGATGACGGAAACCATCTTGAGCGCCTTGCAGCGGTCGATGATCTGCTGGAGACGGCTGGCGGTGCCGCTCGTGCTCCAGACGATGCGCACCGTGTTGGCGCCTTTCGCCGCAATGTCGGTCAGAGCCGCATAAGCCTGGCTGTCGAACCAGATATGCGGGTTGTTGACGCCTCTCATGACGAAGCTGCTGCCGTTCGCATCGAGCAGCGAGCTGCCGCTGACATAGAAGCCGTTGGCCGCGGCCCGGGCAGGCGGGGCGGACAGCAGCGGCAGGGCAAGCGCCAAGGCGATGGCGGACAAGGCGAGGCGGTTCAGCCATTTTTTCATGCTCATCAATGAATCTCTCCTTTACGATTGGATGTGCGGGTGTCGAATGCAGCAGCGGCAGTCAGCTTGAACCCAAGCAGGTTTTGCGGAGCCTCCTTTCGATTTCATTTTTGAAAGCGCTTTACTGGGGAGCAATTCGTATTATAGTCCATAATGCACCCGCTAAAAATGGAATGAGATGTGGTATTCGGCGGTTTAATTGGAAGATATTAGCACAAATGAAGACAAGAAAGCATAAGGAAAGACATGTCGCGGATGGGGATGGAGATGGTACATTTAAAAGTTACGGTGAAGCGCTTACACGAATGGGTGAAGCGAGGGATTAGTTCGTGGACATGCCGGGAAAAAGGAGCATCCGGCGAGATCCAGCCTGATGCTCCTTGACGGTATTTCGTATCAGACGCCGGAATAAGCCATGAACCCGCCGTCGACCGGCACGACCGTGCCGGTCACGAAGCCGGACGATTCGGAGTCGAGCAGCCAGAGCAGCGTGCCGAGCAGATCCTCCGGAACGCCGAAGCGGCGCATCGGCGTATGGGCGATAATCTTGCCGGACCGCTCCGTCCAGCTCCCGTCGGGATTTTGCAGCAGCCCGCGGTTCTGCTCTGTGAGGAAAAAGCCGGGAGCGATGGCGTTGACGCGGATTCCGGACTCGGCCATATGGACGGCCAGCCACTGCGTCCAGTTGTTGATCGCAGCTTTGGCGGCGCTGTAGGCAGGCACCTTGGTCATGGGGGACGGCGCGCTCATGGAGGAGACGTTGAGCACGGTGCCGCCACGTCCGAGCATCTGCCTGGCGAACGTCTGGGTCGGAAGGAGCGTTCCGACCATGTTGAGGTCGAACACGTTCCGGAAGCCCTGGACGCTGAGATCGAAGAACGAAACCGTCTTCTCGTCTTCCAGATCCCCGGAGCGGAAAATCTCGTTCGTCGTGTTGGCGCTGGGATGGTTGCCGCCGGCGCCGTTGACGAGAATGTCGCATGGACCGAGCCGCTCCAGCACGGACAGGGCAGCGGCAGCGACGCTGTCGGGATCGGTCACATCGCAGGAGAGCGCGATGGCCGTGCCGCCGGCTGCCGAGATTTCATCGGCGACGGCAGCCGCTTTGTCGAGGCTGCGGCCGAGGACGGCGACGCGGCAGCCCTGGCGGCCGAGCTCCAGCGCCATGACCCGGCAGAGCACGCCTGAGCCGCCTGTAATGACGACGGTTTTGCCCTCCAGAGAAGAATGCATCGGAAGCTGGCTCATGAAGCGTGTCCCTCCTTCGCGGCGGACGGAGCCCGGTAGCCTGCCGCGTCCCACAGGCCCCACAAATACATGATGCCGAGCGCGCGGTCGTACAGTCCGTAGCCGGGACGGCATTGCTCATCCCAGATATGGCGGCCGTGATCCGGGCGGGCGTAACCGTCGAAGCCGATGTCGTGGTAAGCCTTCACGATGCCCGCGATATCGACGGTTCCGTCCTGCGTCCGGTGGGAAGTCTCGATGAAATCTCCGTTGTCGAACACCTTGACGTTGCGGATGTGGGCGAACGGAATGCGGTCCGCGAATTCGTGGATCATGCCCACGATGTCGTTGGCGGGGTTCGCTCCGAGCGAGCCGCTGCACAGCGTAATGCCGTTGGCGGGACTGTCATGGAGAGCGAGGAAGCGGCGCAGGTTGTCCTGACCGGTGATGATGCGCGGCAGGCCGAAGATCGGCCATGGCGGATCGTCCGGGTGGATGGCCATCCGGATGCCGAGCGTTTCCGCTGCCGGGATGACCTTGTCGAGAAAATACTTCAGGTGATCCCAGAGATGCTCCTCGGTCACTCCGCGGTACGCCTCGAACAAGGAAGCGAGATGGGAGAGGCGCTCCGGCTCCCAGCCCGGCATCGTGAGCGTGGAATTCGCGTTTATTTGCCGGACGAGCTCGAACGGATCGACGTTTTCAATTCGGCTCTTCTCATAGAACAGCGCGGTCGAGCCGTCTCCGCTGGGATGATGAAGATCGGTGCGCAGCCAGTCGAAGACGGGCATGAAGTTGTAGCAGATGACCTTCACGCCGGCCTGGGCCAGCTTTTCCATCGTTTTTATGTAGTTCTCGATGTAGGCATCCCGGCTCGGGAGTCCGAGCTTGATGTCCTCGTGGATGTTGACGCTCTCGACGACATTGATGCCGAGGCCATGCGCCGCTGCCTGATCGCGGAGCGCGAGGATCCGGTCCAGCGGCCATTCCTCTCCGGCCGGAATATCGTGCAGCGACCAGACGATGTCGGTGACGCCTGGAATTTGCCTGATTTGGCTCAAGGTGACGGTATCGTTGCCTTCGCCGAACCAGCGGAAGCTCATTTTCACTGGGCATTCTCCTTTTCCGGCTTGAAATAGTGCGGATATTCCTTCTTGAGCAGCTCCTGGTCGGCGATGCCGAGCCGCAAATGCTGCCTCATGAGGTCGTCGGCCGCTTCCTCGCGTCCATCGGCGATCGCCTCCGCCATGGCGGCATGCTGCTCGTACAGATGGCTCCAATGGGGATCCGTCGCCAGTCGGAGCAAGCGGGCCCGGTTCAGATGAAGATTCATCTGCTGGATGACCGACCAGGTGTTCAGCTTGCCGCAGCCCTCGAACAGCGTGCGGTGGAAAGCTTCGTCGAGCTCGAAGAGCTTGCGGTCGTCGAGCCGCGTCATCGCATCCTGCTGGGCGGCGAGATTGTCCCGCAGCGCGGAGAGCGAGAGCGGAGGGAAGCCGGCGCAGGCGAGCCGAATGACGGCTCTCTCCAGCTGCTCCCTCATGAAGCGGGCTTCCTCCACGAGCTCCGGGTCGATCAGCGAGACGAAGGTGCCGCGCTGCGGAAGCACTTGAACCAGCTGTTCCTGAGCAAGCCGCAAAAAAGCTTCCCGTACGGGAGTGCGGCTGACGCCGAAGGCGGCGGCCGAGTCCTTTTCGGACAGAGCCGTTCCGGGAGGCAGCTCCAGGCTGAGGATCTGTTCTCTCAAGCCGGCGTACACGATGTCGCGTGCGGATGAACCGCGGGTGCCGAGGGGTTCGTTCATGGCGGTATCGCCTCCTCCTTTTTGATACTACCATACTACCATACCAGTTTGACAGCGTTTTCTTTATCAACATGGAGCTGCTTTCGGTATTCGGATGGAGAAAAGCCCGTCCAGCGCTTGAACTGGCGGCTGAAGTGGGCGATGTCGCGATAGCCGAGCATGCCGGCGATCATCTGGATCGAATACTTCGAGTCGGACAGCAGATGCCTGGATTCATGCAGGACGAGCGAGGACCAGTATGCGCGCGGAGACTGGCCGTACACCTCGCGGAACACCCGGCCGCAATGGGAGACGCTGATGCCGAGCTCCGAGGCGATCTCCCGGATGCCTTGCCCCTCGTCCCGTCCGTGCCCCGGCTCGAACCGCAGGACGGAAATGCTCTGCAGGCGCCCGGCGATCTCATGGGCCAGCTCCTCCTTGCCGTAGGTGCGCGGCGGCAACTGGCTGACTTCCTGCGAGACGGCGTCCCAGAGCAGCGCGAACAGCTCGAAGACGGCGGATTGCAGCCGCATGCGGGCGGATACCGAGCGCGAGTCCGGATCGAGCTCGGGCTCCAGCATTTTGCGGAGAATCGGGCTCACCTTGCGCGCCAGCGCGCTGTCCTCCTTGAACAGCACCTGCTCAAGCCGTCCGAGCATCGGGAGGAACAGCCGATCGTCCAGATCGAAATGGAGGCAGAAATAAGTGAAGGGCCTGCCGTCTCCGCTGCGGCTGTTGTGCAGCTCGCCCGGACGGATCAGGAGCAGGTCGCCGGGACACTGAGCGTACTCGGCGCCGCCGACCGTCATGACCTGGCGGCCGTCCAGCAGGTAGTTGATCTCATACTGGGGGTGATGGTGCAGGGGATACTGCCAGTCTCCGCGCACCTTCCTTTTATGGATTCCGAACAGGTTCAGCGTCGTCTTGACATCGGGGAACATTGTCTCGGAAATGCTGCCGCCGGCTTCGGGCGGCATGGCGGAATCGGCCATCTGTCGTTTCCCTCCCATGCTTGTTCGGACTCGTTGGCTTCATTATAATCTCTGGCGCGATTTGGGTAAATATCCGGCGGATTTGACCATGTTCCCAAGCGGAACCGGCATGCTAGGATGGAAGTAATCGCTTTCAGAGAGGGGCTGCCTATCATGGCCGACAATAGGTTCTACAACGCTCATCATTCTCCGATAGGAGCATTCGCCAGCTTCACGCTCGGATTTCCCGGCGCCAAGGGAGGACTCGGACTGGAGCTTGGACGTCCGGCCGACCAGAACGTCTATATCGGCCTTCAATCCCGGGACGGGACTTATTATGAAGCTCTGCCTTTCTTCGGGGAGCTCGGCGACGAGGCTGCCCGCTACGATGTGGAGAAAAAGGATAAAAAAGACCAAGCGCTGCTGCAAACATTCGATCGGGCCGGAATCAAGCGCAAGCTGGCTGCGGGAGAGGATGTCTGGGAAGCAGGGGATTTGACGTTCCGTATTCTGTCACCCGTTCGTCCCGTGCCGGATCCGTCCGCCGGATCGGATGAAGAGCTCAAGGCCGCCCTCGTGCCGGCGGTATTGGCCGAGCTGACCGTCGACAACCGCGGCGGCGATGCCGCGCGCCGGGCGTTCTTCGGTTATGAAGGCAACGACCCTTACAGCGCCATGCGGAGGATCGGCGCCGACGGCGATTCCTTCGCGGGCGTCGGCCAAGGCCTGTGCACCGCGATCGCCTCCGCTGCGGACGCCGGGATCAAGACCGGCCTCGGCTTCTCGATGGAAAGCATTCTGACGGCGAAGCATCCCCAGCATCTTGAGTTTGGACTCGGCGGCACGGGCGCGCTGCTCATGGAGGTTCCTGCCGGCGAGCGGCGCACGTTCCGCTTCGCGGTGTGCTTCTTCCGCGGCGGCGTCGTGACGACGGGCATGGAGACATCTTATTTCTATACCCGCTTCTTCACCAGGATCGAAGACGTAGCGGCCTATTCTCTCCGGCATTTCGACGAGCTGGCAGACTCATGCCGCGCCGCGGACAAATGGAGCGGAAGCGGCAAGCTGTCGGACGATCAGGCGTTCATGCTGAATCATGCCATCCACAGCTATTACGGCAGCACGCAGCTGCTCGAGGCGGACGGCGAGCCGATCTGGGTCGTCAACGAAGGCGAATACCGGATGATGAATACGCTCGATCTGACGGCCGATCAGCTCTACTACGAGCTGGAGATGAATCCTTGGACCGTACGCAACGAGCTGGACTGGTTCGTCAAAAGGTACAGCTATACAGATTCCGTCCGCTTCCCCGGAGAGGAGCGGGAGCATCCCGGCGGGCTCGCCTTCACGCATGACATGGGCGTAGCCAATGCCTTCTCCCGGCCGCAGCATTCCGCCTACGAGCTGGCGGGCATCGAGGGCTGCTTCTCCTATATGAGCCATGAGGAGCTGGTGAACTGGCTGTGCTGTGCGGCAGTCTACATCGAGCAGACAGGCGACAGGGACTTCCTGGAGCGGATGCTGCCGGTGCTGCGGGACGGCTTCGAGAGCATGCTCAACCGCGACCATCCGGTGCCGAGCGAGCGCAACGGCTTGATGGGGCTCGACAGCAGCCGCACGGACGGCGGCGCGGAAATTACGACCTACGACAGCCTCGACGTCTCGCTCGGCCAGTCCCGCAACAACATCTATATGGCGGGCAAATGCTGGGCTGTCTACGTGGCGCTGGAGAAGCTGTTCGCGGCCGAGGGCCTTGCCGGGCTCGCTTCCGAAGCCGGTGCCCAGGCCGATCGGGCGGCGGCGTCGATCGCAGCCCAGCTCAACGATCGCGGCTATATCCCGGCTGTGATCGGGGAGAACAACGACTCCCGCATCATCCCGGCCATCGAAGGGCTCATCTTCCCCTACTTCACCGGCAACCGGGAAGCTCTCGATCCCAACGGACGCTTCTCCGCCTACCTCGCTGCGCTGCGGACGCATCTGGATACGGTGCTCACAACGGGAACCTGCCTGTTCGAAGACGGCGGATGGAAGCTCTCGTCGACGAGCGCCAATTCCTGGCTGAGCAAGATCTATCTCTGCCAATTCATCGCCAGGGAGATTCTCGGCCTCCCATGGGACGGCCGCGGAGCCGCTGCGGACGCCGCACACGCCGCATGGCTGAAGCATCCGGAGCTGTCCTACTGGGCATGGAGCGACCAGATTCTGAGCGGCGAGATCATCGGCAGCAAGTATTATCCGCGCGGAGTGACGGCCATTCTATGGCTGCGGGAAACGGCTTCTGCGGCAGCCGCGATGGAAGGGGGAGTCCGGAATGCAGCGCTCAGCGGAAGCTAAGCCGGGCACCGGCTACGAAGCGTGGCTGGGAAGCCCTCCGGCGGCGGCAGCCGTGCGGGAGCAGGCCGCATCGTGGGCAGCCTGTCTCCACGCTCCCGAGAGTGATGCTCCTGTCGCATCCGCGCTGGAGGAGCTGAGGCGGGCGGTCGAAAGCTTAATCGGCCAGGCTCCGAAGGACGGAATGCCGTCCGACGGCGTCCGAGGCATCGTTCTCGGAACCTTCCGCGGCTGTCCGCAGGCTGCGGCGGCGTTCAGCGAGGAGGAGAGAGCGGCATCCGCCGGTGAGAGCTACCGGATCCGGACGGCCGGCAGCAGCATCGTTGTCGGCGGCTCCCGCGCGGCCGGCGTGCTCTACGGCACCTTCCACCTGATTCGGCTGCTCCGTGCGGGAGCGCCGCTGTCCGGGCTCGACATCGCCGAAGCTCCCGCCAATGGACTGCGCATGATCAACCAGTGGGACAATGGCGACGGCAGCGTCGAGCGCGGCTACGCGGGGCGCTCCATCTTTTACCGGGACGGGCAGATCGCCGAGGATACAAGCCGCATCCGGGATTACGCGCGCCTGCTGTCGTCCGTCGGCATCAACGCCATCTCCATCAACAACGTCAACGTGCATGCGCGCGAGACCCGCTTCACGGGAGAAGAGGATCTGCCGAAGATAGCGAGAATCGCCGGCGTCTTCCGGGAATGGGGCATCTCTCTCTATCTGAGCGCCAACTTCGCCGCTCCGTGCGAGACCGGCGAGCTGGAGACGGCCGATCCGCTTGATCTTTCGGTCCGGCAGTGGTGGAGCCGGACAGCGGCCCGCATCTATAGCCATATTCCGGATTTCGGCGGAATTCTCGTGAAAGCGGATTCAGAATTCAGGCCGGGGCCGTTCACCTACGGCCGGGATCATGCCGAAGGCGCCAATATGCTGGCCGATGCGCTGGCGCCGTTCGGCGGCCGCGTCATCTGGCGCTGCTTCGTCTATGACTGCAAGCAGGACTGGCGGGACCGCAAGACGGATCGGGCCAGAGCCGCATACGACCACTTCAAGCCGCTTGACGGCAGGTTCAGGGACAATGTCTTCCTGCAGGTGAAGAACGGGCCGATGGACTTCCAGGTCAGGGAGCCCGCATCTCCGCTCTTCGGAGCGATGCCGGACACGAACATGCTGGCGGAGTTCCAGATCGCCCAGGAGTACACCGGCCAGCAGAAGCATCTCTGCTATCTCGTTCCGCAATGGAAGGAAGTGCTCGATTTCGATACGCATGCGCGCGGCGAAGGGTCCTTCGTCAAGGCGGTCGCCAGCGGCAGGCTGCACGGCCGCGAAGCCGGAGGCATGGCGGCCGTATCCAATATCGGGGACGACGACAACTGGACCGGCCATCTGCTCGCACAGGCGAATCTGTACGGCTTCGGCCGGCTCGCCTGGAATCCGGAGCTGACGGCTCTGGAGATCGCGGAGGAATGGTCCGGACTCGCCTTCGGGACCGAGGGCAAGGCGGCCGGGACGGTCATTTCCATGCTGATGGAATCCTGGAGCATCTATGAAGCCTATACGGCGCCTCTGGGCGTCGGCTGGATGGTAAAGCCGAACCATCATTACGGACCCGACGTGGACGGCTATGAATATTCCATGTGGGGCACGTACCACTTCGCCGACCGGGACGGCATCGGGGTCGACCGCACGAGCGGAACGGGAACCGGATACGCCTCCCAATATTTCCCTCCGAATCGGGAGCGCTTCGAGCAGACGCATGCGACCCCGGACGAGCTGCTGCTGTTTTTCCACCACGTCCCTTACCGCTATGTGCTGCATTCCGGCAAGACGGTCATCCAGCATATTTACGATTCTCATTTTCATGGAGCCCGGAGAGCGGAAGAGCTGGCTGCGCAGTGGGAATGTCTGGAGGGCGAGATTCCGGAGCCTGCCTTCGGGGAAACGCTGGGACGCTTCCGGCATCAGGCCGAGCATGCCCGCGAGTGGCGGGATGTCATCAATACGTACTTCTTCCGCAAAAGCGGCATTCCGGACGAGAAGGGGCGCAGGATTTTCTGACGTCCCGGGAAGGCCGAAGCTTTTGATGTTATGGACTATTCGAGTCTGATCCATGCTTGCAGAGCCGGGCGGCCGGGAAAGGAAGGAGGCAGGGAAGAGCATGAGAACGGTCCGCCATGTCATGGATTGGCTTCAGGGAGCGGGTCAGCCGGCGTCATCCGTCGACGGACTGCTCGCCGGCAGCGCGGACGCCGAGCTGAAGGGAGTCGCGGTCGCCTTCAACGCCTCGCTGGCCGTGCTGGAGAAGGCGGCGGCGGCGGGCGCCAACCTGCTCGTCGTCCATGAAGGCATCTGCTACAGCCACGACGACCGGGCGGAGTGGTCCGCCGGAAGCCGGTCAGCCGGCTTGAAGCGGCAATGGATCCGGCAAGCGGGGCTGGCCGTCTATCGTTCCCACGACGGTCCGCATCGGCGCAATCCGGATTGGATCACGGAAGGACTGGTGTCGAGCCTCGGCTGGGGGGATGCCGTAGAGCAGGTGCTGCCGGCGGCGGCGATCGTGCGCCTGCCGGAGCCGTCGACGGCCCGCTCCGTTGCGGAGCATATCAAACGCAAGCTGAACGTTCCCTGGCTGAGAGGAATCGGAGGCCTGGATTATCGATGCAGCCGGATCGGCATCGCAGTCGGATACAGAGGCGGCGGATCCGTCGCCGTGCCTCTCTATGAGGAGTCCGGCGTCGATCTGGTCGTCGCCGGAGAAGGTCCGGAATGGGAAACGCCGGAATATGTCCGGGATTCCCTGCATCGCGGCGATCGGAGGTCGCTGCTGCTGCTGGGGCATGCGGCCAGCGAAGAGCCCGGCATGCGGCTGCTCGCGGAACGGCTGCAGGCCGCCGTTCCCGAAATTCCGGTTCATTTTATCGAAGATGCCTATTCATTCACCGTATTGTAGAGACGGAAGGCAAGCACGGGCAATAAAATTCAACGAGGAGGCGGGAAAGCATGGGTCAAGCAGGCAGCGGAGCGTTCCATACCGGGACGTATCGAAATGTGTTCATGGAAGCGGGCTATCCGTCCGAAGAAATCGCTGCACGGGTGGAGGAGACGTGGAGCAAGCTGTTCGAAGGCGGCGAAGAGACGCGGATCTATTATGAAGCCGGCAGCGACAAGGGCTATCTGCTCGATACGGGCAACCTGGATGTCCGGACGGAAGGAATGTCCTACGGCATGATGATGGCCGTGCAATTGGACCGCAAGGACGTGTTCGACCGGATCTGGCGCTGGTCCTATGAATATATGCATATGAAGGAAGGCTGGGGCGAGGGGTATTTCGCCTGGTCCTGCAATACGGACGGCTCGCGGCGCTCGGACGGCCCGGCGCCGGACGGAGAGGAATACTTCGCGCTGGCGCTCTTCTTCGCCGCCAACCGCTGGGGGGAAGGCGAGCATCCGCTGGATTACAGCGCCAAGGCGAGGGACATCCTCCGGGCCTGCCTGCACAAGGGAGAGGATGGAAGGCCCGGCGATCCGATGTGGAACCGGGACAACAAGCTGATCAAGTTCATTCCGAACTGCGAGTATTCGGATCCTTCCTACCATCTGCCCCATTTCTATGAATTGTTCGCGCTCTGGTCCGATCCGGAGGACCGCTCCTTCTGGAAGGAAGCGGCCGAGGCCAGCAGGGCGTACATCCATCTCTCCAGCCATCCGGACACCGGACTGGCGCCGGAGTACGCCCATTATGACGGAACGCCGAACGACGACCGCGGCTACGGCAAGTTTTTCAGCGATTCGTACCGGGTCGCGGCGAACATCGGCCTGGACTACGAATGGTTCCGCGCCGATCCGGAGCAGACGGCGGTCGCCGATCGCATTCAATCGTTCTTCGCGGACAAATCCCCCGAGGATTATCGCCGCTATGAGATCGACGGCACTCCGCTGGACGAAAAATCGCTCCATCCGGTCGGACTGGCAGCGACCAACGCCATGGCCGCGCTGGCAACCGGCGGGGAGCTTGCGCTGAATACGGTGCGCCGGTTCTGGGATACGCCCGTGCGTACCGGAGAGCGCCGTTACTATGACAATTGCCTGTATATGTTCGCGATGCTGGCGCTGAGCGGAAGCTACCGCATCTGGATGCCCGAGGAAGATGCTGCCCTGAGCTGATCAACCCGTAGGAGGGATACGATGCACAAGGTCATGCTGGTCGACGACGAAGGCTATGCCCGGCAGGGATTGCGGAGCATGATCGATTGGGAAGCCTGCGGCTACGAGGTATGCGCGGAAGCCGAGGACGGAGAGGAAGCGCTCCGGATGATCGGGGAGCATGCCCCCGATCTGGTCATCACCGACATTCGGATGCCTGTCCTGAGCGGTCTGGAATTGATCCGTTCGGTCCGGGGAACAGGCAATCATTCCGTCAAGTTCATCATTGTCAGCGGGTATGGAGACTTCAGCTATGCGCAGCAGGCGATCAAGTTCGGCGTCCGGGACTTCATCCTGAAGCCGGTGGACGATGGCGAAATGATGGAGGCGCTGCAAGGGCTGGCCTCCCAGATCGAGAAGGACGAGCAGGCCGGGGAGCGGTCCTCCCGGCAATCGCGGAAGGCGCTCGAAAGCCTGCTGCGGGGTCAGAGCTCCGGCGAAGAGCTGCAGAGGCATGGAGAGCTGCTCGGCCTCGATCCGGAAGGCTCCTGCTGCTACCTCATCCTGGAAGCCAACGGCATCCTGTCGTTCATGGGAGCGGAGCAGCCCGAGCAGCGGGCGGGCGAGCTGCGGCTGGAAATCGCCGGCTGCGCCGAGCAGCTCGGACTGACTCCTCGTCCATGCGTTCTGCTGGAGCATAAGCCGGGCGTCTACGGACTGCCGGTCGTTCTCCCTTCTTCATCCGGGCTGTCCGCCGAGGAAGCCGCCGACCGTCTCGCCGAGCGGCTGCGGCGCCGTACGGGGCTGCTGTTCACCGGTTATCTGGGCGAGCAGGTTGAAGGGCTCAAGCAGCTCAAGCATGGTTACCGCACCGCCCTCGATGCGATGCAGTTCAAGTTCGCCTATCCGGAGAAAAGAACCTTCGGCTATGGGAGACTGAAGGGAGAGGAGCTGCGCCGGCTTGAATTCGAGCCGGCCGAATATGCCCGTCTGCAGGAGCAGATCGAGGACGCCGATCCCGACAAGCGGAATGCGGGCATCGAGTGGATTTTCGACCAGTTCCGCAGCAAGCGGTATACGCCGGACGCGGTCCACAATGCCGTCAATCGCTTCGTTTTCGGCGCGATCGGCACGATCCGCTCCTTGCAGGGGGACGAGAAGGAGCTGCTCTCCCTGGATCCGATTCTGTCCTGGAGGGATTATCCGGTTTCTCCATGCGGGCTGAGAGAGCTGTTCCGAGCGTTCGCCGAAGAAAGCTCGGAGATGGCAAGCCGGCTGCGGAAGAGCAACGCCAAGGGCGATATCGTCAAGATCAAGCAATATATCGACAGCCGCTACAACGAGGACATCAGCCTCAAGAGCATTGCCGCCCGGTTTTATATGAATCCCGTCTATCTCGGGCAGCTGTTCAAGAAGAATTACGGCGTCTACTTCAACGACTATCTGCTGCAGCTTCGGGTCCACAACGCCAAAAAGCTGCTTCGCCAGACGGAAATGAGAGTGTACGAAGTCGCCCGCAGCGTCGGCTTCGACAACCCGGACTATTTCATCTGCAAATTCGAGAAGGTAGAGGGCAAATCGCCGACCTCCTACCGCAACGAGCTGTTGGCCAAAACATGACGGAGAGGGCAAGTGTTATGCGATTCAGCTTGAATCATGTGCGGCTCCGGGACAAAATGCTGATCGTGTATCTGGTCTGCGTGCTGATCCCGATCGTGCTGACCGACTTTGTGTTCTATCAGGTGACGACGCATCACGTCAAACAGCAAAAGCTGAACGACATCTCCATGGCCATGGAGCAGATCCGGCGCGACTTCCTCGAGCAGATGGATGTCGCGGCCGGAATTTCTTCTATTCTCTACACCGACGCCAAGCTGAACGAGACGATCGAAAAGCCGTATGCCGGCGCATCCGAATACGTCGATTCCTACTATTCGGACATCAGCCCGACCTTGTACCGGTATTCGCCGATCTACAAATCCGTCAGCAATATTACGATCTACACCGACAACCCGACCATCATCGGAGGCGGAGGGGTGCTTCCGATCTCGGAGGAGGTCGAGGCGACGCCTTGGTACCGCGCCCTGGAGATGCCCGGCAGGAGGGCGCCGGTCGTCGTCCGCAACGATGTGGAGACTTCGCGCGGCCTGGAGACGGTATACAGCTTCGTCCGCAAGCTGGACTACTTCCAGTCCCAGTACGCCCGCCATTCCGTCGTCAAAATCGACATCAGCTACGATGCGGTCGCGAGCCTGTTCCGCAACTCGACCCTGCAGGGCGACCTGTATCTGGTCAACGATCTGGAGCTGATCGATTACGCTTCGGGCTCCGCTCTGGACTGGCAGCATCGCTCGCTCGCTTATGCGAGCCATGCGTCTCCGAGCGACGGCATCGCGGTCACCAAAAGCATCGAGAACGTCGACTATTTGAAGGGCTGGCGGATCGAAGGCGTCTTTCCGGAGCACCGCGTTCTGCAGGATGTCTACAAGTCCCGCAATTTTGTCGTTTATCTCGCCCTGCCGAATCTGCTCATCCCGACGCTGATCATCATCTGGTTCACCCGTTCGCTGAGCGTGCGGATCGTCCGCATTCTCAAGCATATGAAGAGGGTGAGGAACCATCACTTCGATACGATCAAGCATCCCGACCATCGCGACGAGATCGGCCAGCTGACGAACGAGTTCAACCGGATGACCATGCAGATCAAAAATCTCATCGACGACGTGTATGTGGCCGACATTCAGCGCAAGGATCTGGAAATCAAGCGCAATCAAGCGCAGCTCCACGCTCTGCAGAGCCAGATCAATCCGCATTTCCTGTTCAACGCCCTGGAGACGATCCGCATGCGCAGCATCATCAAGAAGGAAGAGGAAACGGCCAAAATCATCCACAATATGGCCAAAATCTTCCGGCGCTCGCTGTCCTGGGACAAGGATTGGATGACCGTGCGGGAAGAGCTCGAGCTTGTCCATTGCTTCCTGGAAATTCAAAAGTACCGGTTCGGGGACAAGCTGATGTACGAGATCGACGTCGAGGACGAGGCGATGGAATGGCTCATTCCGAAAATGTCCATCCTGCCGTTCGTGGAAAATGCCAGCATCCACGGCATCGAGCCGAGCAAGAACGGCGGTCTGATCCGGCTCGCCATCCGGGCTGAAGGCCGGCAGCTGATCGCCGAGATCAAGGACGATGGAGCTGGCATGCCGGAGGAAGAGGTAGGAGCGATCGAGCGGATGCTGGAGCGGGAGGAGTCGTTCGGAGAGCATGTGGGCATCCAGAATGTCTACCGCCGGCTCCAGCTCTATTATCGCGACCGTTTTACGTTCAAGCTGGACAGCGAATGGCAGCGCGGGACGGCCATCCGCATCGCTTTCCCGCGCGAGCCGGAGGAGCGTTCCGCTTAATTCCTAAGGTTTTTGGGGTAACAGCTAAAGTTTGTCGGGTGTTGCGGCTCTCAGCCCTGCCTTACAATGAAAGTGCTTACAGAAAAGGGTTGCACAATTTCGAGACTTTCATTGGTGGAAGGGGACATGACCAGCATGGTCAAACAAAAAATGGGCCTTCTCGCCCTTGCCGTCGCCATGGCGGCGGTGGCGGGCTGCAGCGGCAACAGCAGCAACAATGCCGGAAACCCGGCTCCCGCGTCATCGCCGGAAGCATCGGCTCCAGCCAATACGGATGCGGGCGGCGAGCCGAAGGAAGAGTTGAAACCGGTTACGTTCACGTATTTCAATGCCAACTCCCAGGTGCCGAACATCGACTCCAACAAAACGGAGATCGGCAAAAAGCTGGAGGAGCAGACCGGGGTCAACTTCAATCTTCAATATCCGGTCGGCGACGTCAATACGAAGATCGGCACGATGATCGCGAGCGGCAACTATCCGGATGTGCTGGCTCCGGACACCGCGATCGACAAGGTGCTCGACGCCAAGGCGTTCATTCCACTGAACGATCTGATCGAGAAGTTCGGACCGAACATCAAGCGCGTATACGGCCCTTATTACAACCTCATGAAAGCGGACGACGGCAACATCTACTTCCTGCCGTTCAGCCCGGTGGTCGGGGAGTACATCCCGAGCCCGACGATCGATCAAGGCGCCTTCTTCATTCAGCGCCGCGTGCTGAAGGAAGCCGGCTATCCGAAAATCAAGACGATCGACGAGTACTTCGACCTGATCAAGAAGTACAACGACGCGCATAAGACCGACAAGCTGACCGGCTTCAGCTCGCTGATCTACGACTGGCGGACGATGGGCATCTTCAACCCGCCGATGCATCTGGCCGGCTATCCGAACGACGGCGACGTCATCGTCGATATGAGCACCCATGACGCCAAGGTATACGCCAACAGCGACTACACGAAAACCTGGCTGAAAAAGCTGAACGAGGTCAACTCCGAGGGACTGTACGACCAAGCCTCGTTCGTCAGCAACTATGACCAGTATCTGGCCAAAATCTCCTCCGGCAAAGTGCTTGGATTCTTCGACTACGGCTGGCAGGCGAACCAGGCTCTCCAGAACATCAAAAAAACCGGCAACGACGATCTCGACTACATGCCGCTGCCGATCGTATTCGACAACAATACGACCGACCAGTATCTCGACCCTCCTTCCTTCATCAACAACCGCGGCGTCGGCATCACGACGGCGGCCAAGGATCCGGAGCGCATCATCAAGTTCTTCGACACGATGCTCAAGGAAGAGAACCAGGTGCTGATCCAATGGGGCATCAAGGGCGAAACGTACGAGGTGGACGACAAGGGCCGCTTCTACCGCACGCCGGAGCAGATCGAAATGCTGAAGGACAACGCCAAGCAGGAAAGCATCGGCTTCTCCTACTTCAACTACAGCTGGCCGATGTACGGCCAGGGCTCGACGCTTGCGGACGGCAACTCGTTCAACGCGGGACGCCAGCCGGAGGTCGCCCAAGCCTCCTTCACGGACGGCGACAAGCTGATCCTCGACAAATACGGGGTCAAGACGTTCTCGGAGCTGTTCGCCAAGCCCGAAGACCGCCCGTGGTACCCGGCCTGGAGCATCTCGCTCGAGCAGGGCTCGCCGGCGCAGATCTTCACGCAGAAGTCCAAGGACGTCAAGCTGAAATACTTCTCCAAGCTCGTGCTGGCCAAGCCCGATCAGTTCGACGGCATCTGGGACCAGTATCTCAAGGACTTCAACAAGCTCGACGTGAAAGCGTACGAAGACACCCTCACCAAAGAAGTCGCCGCCAAAATCGCCAAAACGCAAGGCAAGTAAGCCAGGCTGCTTCAAGAGGGACCGGACCGGTCAGTCAACAGGGTCCGGTCCCTGCACGTTGGGTGCCTTGTTGGATAGGAGAGGAGAGATACGATGCGGGATCAAACCGCCGTCCCGGCGCCGCGGGCCGCAGAGCCCAGCGCCCTGAATCGATGGTTCAAGACGCTTCTCAAGCAGAAAACGCTCATTTTCATGTCGGTGCCTTTCGTCATCTGGATCTTCATTTTCAAATACGTGCCGCTGTGGGGCTGGCTCATCGCCTTCCAGCATTATCGCCCCAATCTGACCATGTTCCAGCAGGAATGGGTCGGGCTGGAGCAGTTCCGCTTCCTTTTCTCGGACGATACCTTCATCCGGGTGCTCCGCAACACGCTTGTCCAGGCCGTCATCAAGCTCGTGCTGGGGTTCGTCACCGCGATCGTACTGGCCATTCTCCTGAACGAAGTCCGCGTCGCTTTCTTCAAGCGGGCCGTGCAGACGATCAGCTATCTTCCCCACTTCATTTCCTGGGTCGTGGCGGCCAACATCATCTCCACGGCGCTGTCCATCGATGAAGGCGGCATCGTCAACGAAGTGCTGATGCGGCTTCATATCATCGACCAGCCGATCATGTGGCTCGGCGTCGGCCATTATTTCTGGGGCATTCTCGGCACATCCGAGGTATGGAAGGACGTGGGCTGGAATACGATCGTGTACCTCGCCGCCATGACGATGATCGATCCGTCGCAGTACGAGGCGGCTGAGATCGACGGAGCGAGCAGGCTCCAGCGCATTCTCCATATCACTCTTCCCGGACTGAAGCCGGTCATCGTCATCCTGCTGATCATGAACCTCGGCAGCATCCTGGAGACAGGCTTCGAGCCCCAATACCTGATGGGCAACGGCATGAATGCCGACTATTCCGAAAACCTCGAGATCTTCGTGCTCAAATACGGCATCTCGATGGGCAACTTCTCGCTCGCGACGGCTGCGGGCATCTTCAAAACCGTCGTCAGCTTCATCCTGCTGTTCACCGCCAACTCCATGGCCAAGCGGTTCGGCGAGCAGAGACTGTTCTAGAAGGAGTGATGGATCATGGCAAATACGGTCCGGCCTGCCGCTGAACCGGCTCCCCAGCCGCAGCAGCCCAAGAAAATGCATAAGCGGTTCCAATCTCCGGGAGACCGCATATTCGATACGCTCAACGTCCTGGTGCTGTCGCTGCTCGTCGTCTTCACGCTCTATCCGTTCATCAACACGCTGGCCGTGTCGCTGAACGACGCGAACGATTCCATCAAGGGCGGCATCTACTTGCTGCCGCGGGACCTGAGCTTCGACAACTACAAGTACGTCTTCAAGGAAGCGACGATCTTCCACGCGACGCTGATCTCGATCCTGCGCACGGTGATCGGAACGGTCGTCACCGTCTTCTGCTCGGCGATGGTGGCCTATACGATCAGCCGTCCGGAATTCGTTCTCCGCAAGTTCGTTACGATCATGTTCATCCTGACGATGTATCTGAACGGGGGCCTCATTCCGAACTACCTGCTGATGAGGGATCTGGACCTGATCGGCACCTTCTGGGTGTACATCGTGCCCGGCATCATCGGCGTCTTCAATATGATCGTCATCCGCTCCTTCATCGAAGGGCTTCCCGACGGCATCATCGAGTCCGCCCGGATCGACGGCGCCGGAGAGTTCCGCACCTTCATCCAGATCGTCGTTCCGCTCGCCCTTCCGGCGCTCGCGACGGTCGCGCTCTTCACCGGCGTCTACCAGTGGAACTCGTGGTTCGATGTGTTCCTCTACAACTCCGAGAAAGTGAATCTCAGCACGCTCCAGTACGAGCTGATGAAGATGCTGGCCAACTCCAATTCGAACTCCTCGATGACGTCGGCGTCGGCATTCGCCAACAGCGCGAACTCAAGCTCGAACTTCGTCACGCCGAGCTCCATCCGCGCGACGATGACGATCGTGGCCAGCCTGCCGATGATCATCGTGTATCCTTTCCTGCAGAAATACTTTGTCAAAGGCATGACCGTCGGCGGCGTGAAAGGCTGACGCCGGCAATGGCCTGTCCGATGGATTTTCAGGAAGGAGAGACCTTTTCCAAGCCAACAAGCAGCGGCAATCGGATGAGTTCATGTCCGAAAGCCGCTGCTTTTTATGTGGATGGATGAGGGGGGGGGGAATCTCCTGCTCGGTTGGACAGCGACAGCCTTATCTCAGAGGGGAGCAGACGCAGCGGAATGGAGTCTTGGGCCTGTATTGTGCAACGAGAGTCAAATGAAAGCGATAATCGGTCCATCTCGGTCAAGAGCTGCAACCGCTGCCATGATACAATCACGGCATACCCGCCAACAGGCGGGCGGAACCGAAGCATGGGGAGGCATTCAAATGACGACTGAGCTGAGAATCGGAATTGTCGGGCTCGGCAATATGGGCTCGGGCCATGCCGCGTATCTGGCGGCGGGCGAAGTGCCGGGAGGCGTGCTGGCTGCCGTATCGGATGTCCGGGAGGAAAGGCTTTCCTGGGCGAAGGCCGCCTTCGGCGACTCCGTCAAGACGTACACAAGCGCCAGGGAGATGTTCGATTCCGGCGAGGTGGACGGCGTCCTGATCTGCACGCCGCATTATTCCCATCCCGAAGAAACGATAGCCGCCCTCCAAGCGGGACTGCATGTGCTTGTGGAGAAGCCGGCCGGCGTGTATACGAAGCAGGTCAAGATCATGAACGAGGCTGCCGCCGCCAGCGGCCGGGTGTTCGGCATCATGTTCAATCAGCGGACGAACCCTCTTTACCGCAAAATGCGAGAGCTGATCCAAACCGGAGAGCTCGGCGACGTCAGGCGCATCAATTGGATCGTCACGGATTGGTACCGTTCCCAAAGCTATTACGACAGCGGCGGCTGGAGAGCGACCTGGGAAGGCGAGGGCGGAGGCGTCCTGATGAACCAATCGCCCCATAACCTCGATCTGTGGCAGTGGGTCACCGGCCTCATGCCGACCCGGATCCGTGCTTTCTGCGGCTTCGGCAAGCATCGGGACATTGAAGTGGAGAACGATGTTACCGCTTACGCCGAATACCCCAACGGAGCGACCGGAGTGTTCATTACGTCGACCGTCGATGCGCCCGGCACGAACCGGCTCGAGATTACCGGCGACCGCGGCAAGCTGGTCGCCGAGGACGGCAAGCTGACGTTCTGGCGTCTCCGAACGCCGGAGAGCGAGTTCAACCGGACGTACGCCGGAGGCTTCGGCAGCCCGGAGACATGGCGGATCGATGTCCCGGTGCCGGGCGGCGAGCCCAATCAGCACCGGGCCGTGACCCGCAACTGGGTCGATGCCATCGCCGGACGCGCCCCGCTGGAGTCGCCTGGAGAGGAAGGGATCAAAGGCTTGGCGCTTGCCAACGCCATGCTCCTGTCCGCCTGGACGGACGGCTGGGTGGAGCTGCCGCTGGATGACGAGCAGTATTACCGTGAGCTGCAGGCCCGCATCGCGGCTTCGACTGCCGGCAAGGACCAAGCGGCTGCAGGCCGTACGCTGGATGTGAAGGGCACTCATTAGAACATTCAATCATTGTCGCGGCGATTGACGCTGCGGATGAAAGGGGGAACCGCAAGTGAGCAAGGACGGCATGAATTATGCCCCGCAAGGGAAGCCGAGTCCCGTCGTCGGCAGGGGGGAATTCGTGTTCGCCGCTGTCTGCCTCGACCATGGCCATATTTACGGCATGTGCAACGGACTGATCGAAGCAGGCGGCACGCTGAAGTCGGTCTATGATGCCGATTACGATCGGGCAGCCGCGTTTGCCTCCCGCTACCCGGGCGCGGCCATTGCCGGATCCCTGGAAGAAGTTCTTCAGGATCCGGAGCTGCATCTCGTCGCGGCAGCCGCCGTGCCGAACGAGCGCGGACCGCTCGGCGTCAAGGTCATGCGGCATGGCAAGGATTATTTTACGGACAAAACGCCGTTCACGGAGCTCTCGCAGCTGGAGGAAGCCCGTCGCTGCGCCGCCGAGACCGGCCGCAAGTATGCCGTTTATTTCAGCGAAAGGCTGCATGTGGAGAGCGCCGTATTCGCCGGAGAGCTTATCGCCGACGGAGCCGTCGGACGGGTCGTGCAGGTGATGGGAACCGGCCCGCATCGGCTCAATGCGCCGTCGCGGCCGGACTGGTTTTTCGACCGGCAGCGGTATGGAGGCATCCTGTGCGATATCGGCAGCCATCAGATCGAGCAGTTCCTTCATTTTGCCGGCTGCCGCGATGCCCGGGTGCTTCACAGCAAGGTGGGCAATTACCACCATCCAGACTATCCCGAGCTGGAGGATTTCGGCGACGCCAGCCTGCTGGGCGACAACGGAGCCAGCCATTACTTCCGGGTCGACTGGCTGACGCCGGCAGGCCTCTCGACCTGGGGGGACGGCCGCACGGTCATCCTCGGCACGGAGGGTTATATCGAGCTGCGCAAGTACGTGGATATCGCCCGTTCCCCGCAGGGGGATCATCTCTATCTCGTAAACGGCGAGGGAGAGCATCATATGGAGCTGTCCGGCAAGGTCGGGTATCCGTTTTTCGGCAGCCTGATTCTCGATGTCCTGAACCGGACGGAGAAGGCCATGACGCAGGAGCATGCGTTCAAGGCGGCGGAGCTGTGCCTGCTGGCGCAAGCGGCAGCGACAAGGATCGGCGGATTCAATTGAAGCTCCGCCTTGAATAAGGAGACTGCTTCCTGGAGGCGGAAATAATTCAGATGACAGATCGGAGGCCATATCGACCATGACGATTCAGCTGTCCGTATTTACGGTGGCAACGCCGGAGCTTCATCCGGAGGAGCTTGCCGCAGCCGCCCGCAAGGCAGGCCTGCAGGGGATAGAATGGCGCTGCAAGGATACTCCCGCAGCTGTCGGGCAAGAGAAGCCCTCCTTCTGGGGCAACAATCTGGCTACGGTGCCGCAGAGCGCAGATGCCGGCGTGCTGGCCCGGTTCCGAAGCGCAGCGGAGAAGGAAGGACTGAAGTCCATAAGCCTGACGCCTTATCTGCAAGCGGGCGATCTGGAAGGGACGGAGCAGGTGCTGGCTGCGGCGAGGGAGCTCGGAGCGGATTATATCCGTCTCGGCGTTCACGGCTACGACCGGTCGAGACCTTTCGGCGAGCTGTTCGGCCTGCAGAGGATCTACCTGCGCGAAGCTTCCGGCCTGTGCAGGCAATATGGAGTCAAAGGCCTGATCGAGACCCATCACGGGACGATCGCCCCGAGCGCTTCGGCTGCCATCCGGCTGTGCGAAGGGCTGGACGCCGATGCCGTCGGCGTCCTCTACGATCCCGGCAACATGGTCCATGAAGGCTACGAGAATCACCGCATGGGCATGGAGATGCTCGGACCCTATTTGGCTCATGTGCATATGAAAAATGCCGGGTGGACATCGACGGCCGATGCCGATGGAAGCGTACGGTGGAACAGCGGCTGGACGGGCATGAAAGGCGGAGTCGTCCGCTGGAGGGAAGTTGTCTCCGACCTCGTCGCCGTCGGCTACGACGGTTTCATCGGGGTGGAGGATTTCAGCGGGCAATACAGCTCGCCGGAAATGCTGGAGCAATACTCGCGCTATATGCGCGAGCTGCTGGAGACGAGCGGTGCCGCGTCGGGAGCCTGACAGGTGCTCTCTTATCAGAACGGATGGACGATGGTATGCTGAACCCATGGCCGTGAGCCATGGAGAGGATGTGGCATGCATGTCCGGAAGCGGCGGATATCCTGCCGGCCTGCTCGATTATACCTTTCGCGAGGATGGGCAGGTCATGCAGGATTTCCATTCTCATCCCTACTATGAGATTTATTTCTTCCATGAAGGGGATTGCACGTATCTGATCGGTAGCCGCATTTATCGCCTGGAGCCGGGCGACATGCTGCTCATGTACGGCATGACCCTGCACAGGCCCAAGGTCGATCCGAGCCGTCCTTACGTGCGGAGCATCATTCATTTCTACCCCGATCCGCTCCGGGCCGCCTCGCCTTCCGGGGCGCAGCTTCCCGTCATGCGGCCGTTCGAGGAGCTCCGCAACTATCGGCTGTCTTTGCGGGGAGAGCATAGGGAAGAAGCGGAGCAGATTCTGGCCCGGATGGACCGCTTCAAGAAGCAGGGCGATGCTTCCGGCCTGTACCGGATGAAGCTGGCGTTCGAGGATCTGCTCGGGTTCATCTACGAGCGATGCCGGGAGCCGATGAATCTGGCGCCGGAACGGTCGAGGGACAAGGAGCAGATCGCGCAGGATATCATGGACTATATCGGCGGACATCTTTCCGAGGAGCTGACGCTGGAGCGGCTTCAGAGCGAGCTGCATCTGAGCCGTTCCTACCTGTCCAGAACGTTCAAGGAAGTTACCGGCGTGCAGCTGTTCGAGTACATCTACAAGCAGCGCGTCAACCAGGCCAGGGTGCTTTTTCTGCTGGAACCGGACATTTCCGTTACGGAAGCGGGCTTCCGCGTCGGGTTCAAGCATCCGGCCCATTTCAGCCGTCTGTTCAAGCAGACGGTCGGCATGTCTGCCGACAAGTACCGGCGCAGCCTTCCGGGGATGTGAAGCCGGCCGCAAGAAGCATCTCCGAAGCGATCTCCTGTCGCTCCGGAGATGCTTTTTTTGTTTCAAGCGGAATGGAAGGGCGAGAGGGAGAAAGGGGCCGTTCGGGGAGAAGGCGGGGAAAATCGTTACGCTGCACAAAATCCGAAAAGCGGATTACAAGATGCAGAGCTCTATATTTACACAGCAGGTCATAAAATATAACCTATAAACAATTTCGAAGGAGCTGATGAGGAGCGGTTGGCCGCATATTGTCGCGAAATCTCTCCTTCTATCCGCTGATTCCTTTGATGAACGGTCATGCAAGGATGCCATCGCGTCCGGAAAGGTATGAATGCTGCCATGAGCCTAGAGGAACTGAACGCGCGCGTCCGCAAAGATCTTGCCTATATTGCTTTTGGTGGAAAGGATTGGGTTCGTCCCCGCGTGCATCCGGATGGGCACGTCTATGATGTTGTCATCGTCGGCGCCGGCCAAAGCGGGCTCGGCACCGCCTTCGGCCTGCTGCGGGAGAGAGTGTCCAACATTCTTGTCATCGACGAGAATGCGGAGGGTTGGGAGGGGCCTTGGGCAACCTATGCCCGAATGGTCACGCTTAGGACGCCCAAGCATCTGACTTCCATCGATCTCGGCATCCCTTCCCTGACCTTCCGCTCCTGGTGGGAATCGCAGCACGGAGAGGAAGGCTGGGAGGCAGTGGACAAAATTCCGCGCGGCGAATGGATGGAATATTTGCGATGGTATCGCCGCATCCTCGCGCTGCCTGTTCGGAACGATGCCAGGCTGAAGCTGGTCGAGCCGCTTCCGGGCGGCATCCATCGCCTTCATGTGGAAGGCTCCGAGCCTTCATCCCCGCATCTGCTGGCGCGAAAGGTCGTTCTGGCTACCGGCATTCAGGGGGGCGGAGAGTGGCATGTTCCCGGCATCGTGGCCGACAACGTATCCCGCAGCCTATATGCCCATACTTCGGAGCCGATCGATTTCTCCAGGCTTGCCGGGAAGAGGATCGCTGTGCTGGGAGGGGGAGCATCGGCGTTCGACAACGCCAACCATGCGCTTGCTCAAGGAGCCGCGGCTGCGCATGTATTCGTCCGGCGTAGCGAGCTGCCTCGGATCAATCCGATCCGCCAGATGGAGTATTCAGGCATGATCGAGCATTTCCACATCCTCTCCGATGAAGAGAAATACGAGGCGATGGCGCATTTCTTCCGTCACAATCAGCCTCCGACCAACGACACCTTCCAGCGGGCGTGCGCCTGGCCGGGCTTCAGCCTCCATCTGGGAGCGCCATGGCTGGCTGTCAGGGAGGAGGGGGGGCAGGCGGTCGTAACGACGCCTGCAGGAAGCTTCGCCTACGACTTCCTGCTCGTCAGCACCGGCTTGCTGACCGATCCGGCGCTGCGTCCGGAGCTGAAGCTGGTGGAAAAGCATATCGCCCGCTGGAAGGACCGGTACGACGCTCCGGAGCCCATCGCCAGCTCTGTGCTTGACGCCCATCCTTACTTGACGCCAGGCTTCGCCTTCACGAGCCGAACCGAAGAGGGGGACAGCCTGCTACATGGACTGTTTACGTTCAATTACTCTGCGATGATCAGCTGCGGATTGTCGGCTTCGGCCCTTTCGGGCATGCGTTATGCGATTCCCAAGCTTGTATCCGCCGTGTCGAGCCAGCTGTTTCTCGATGACCGCAAGCCGATTCTGGCCAGCTTTTACGCTTATGACGAGCAGGAATTCGCCGGACATTGGCCGGCTGCTGCAGAGGTTGCTGCAGATGGCGGCTGAATGGACAGATATGCGGAAAGGAACGGATGCGCGTGGAAATAACCAAGCCGATAGATGGAAGCCTGCTAGGCCTGCCGAGGTTTTCGGCAGGCCTCCGGTCTTTTTAGTTCGAGTCGGGAGTGGAGAAAATCAAGCTGGGGTTGCGGGCTGCGGCATCCTTGAATACGGAGAGCAGGGCGGATGTCGTGCGTTCGCCAAGCAGCTTGAGGCTGTCTTCGATGAAAGTCCAATGAATGGTCAGCGGGGAACCGTCATAATCCGTCAGGCAATCGTAAAGGGCATCCAAATTGCGGCCATAATAATCGGGGAAGTGCAGCCCGCGGCTAAGCGCTTCGTGAAAAGCTTCGATCGTCGCCAGCTTGCTGCCGTCCAGTAGCAAGATATTGTCCAGCCTTCTCATCTCCTTGGAGAGGGTTCATGTCTATTCCAAGAATAAGGGACTTGCTTGAAAAAGCAAGTCCCTTAAGCTGCTCACCACTTCTGGAAGCTGGCGTAATGGTCGCTTGTCGTGTAGTAGAGGCCGTCATTGGAATAAAGGACCCGTGAAGCGTTGCGGCACCCCGACGTGTAATAGGCGTCCGCCTCGCGCCAGGTGCGCCCCGACTTGGCAGGAAGCAGGCCTTCATAGTTGGAGAAGACATCTCCGCCGATGCTGTAGCCGGGTGCTACTGTGGCCAGATTGCATTTGCTGGATACCCAGCCTTTGCTTGTCGCCTGGCTTTTCGTCAGGAAGTTGGCCGGCAGCTTGCCGTTTGCCTTGATGTAGGCGATGATGCCGGCAAAATCGGTCGGTCCGGATACGGCTGCATCCGCCACCGGGGCCGCTTGTCCGATCAACGGACTTACATTGCCCAGCAGCAGAGCCAGCACGAGGGCGGCCGACGCTAAAAGCCTGACGATTGATTTCATTACATAATGCCTCCTTTTCGATAGGGAAGATAGGTGCAATTGGATTATACAGGAAATGGACGGGCGGCGAATTATCGATTTCGTAAATCAATGTTTGATTCTGTCAGCCTGTCCCAATCTCCTCGGACATACTGTCCAGTGGCGGTTGTTGAAAATGCGCTTGAGCGCCTGCCGGGGATCAAGTCGATCACCCGGCTTTTATTAGGAGATCTATGCATGCGGCGTAAATCTTCATCGATATAAGAGCTATACCGCCTTAAGGGAAGAAAAGATGCTTTCGGGCAAAGAAGGTTGGACGATGAGAATTCGGTTTTTTCACCCTGCCGGCTTGGCTGCGGGATGGCGGGGGGAGCTCCCTTGGGACGGACATAGGCTTGATAATCAGCTTCATGCTGGATTCGCCGGATCGGGGTCGGCGGCTTTCGTGCCCAGCCGGGATGGACTTGCGGCTTCCGGATTGCAGCAGAGAGGCTCTCCTTCGAGCCGAGGCTAAGAGCCGGTTAAGCTCTTTCGCCGATTGAGCGATTCGGCGGCTGCCGCGAACGAGAGATTCCGAAGGAGGATTGGAGCTGGATTGGCCGCAAGCTTTCAGGACCGCTTTTTCCGCTCTCAGCAAGCGGCCGCCCGCTCTTTGGAGAGCGAGAGACCCTTGCAGCCATTCATTCAACGCTTCCTGCAGCGGCTTGGGAGGAAGGAGAGCGGACAACGGCGATTCAGGCACGGTATTCATTCTTCGACTTCGCTGTGGCAGCACTCGCAAGTACCTTCATGCCCCGCCAAATGGATGATCCGGTCAAGCCGGTTCAACGCCAGCCATTGCTTGATGACGATTCCTTCTATGAACTGAGCCGTATTTTGTTGAATCTGCTGCAGGCTGCGGGATGGCAGGCATCCTTCTTTCTTGATGAGGCTGGCCAAGGCGAGAATGTTGTCCGCCTCCGCGTTGATGAGATTGGACAGAGCCAGCTCTTCCATAGCGATTGAACTGAGCAGCAGGGACAAAGCCTCTTTTTTGGTCACGCTAATTTCAGGGGTTATATCGGGAATGTTCGGTTGAGACACCGATCACCACCTCCAGTCAACACTCATATCTTCCGCCGTACTGCTTCAGAATGGTTCTTCTTCCGTCTGCATGAATGCTTGAGTCACCCGATCCAGCTTGTTGAGAAGGATCAAATCCTTTTTGGTCAGTTCTTTCAATGTTTCCAGCACGCTGCCGTTCACGTCGCAGATATCCTTGACCGTCCGCGCCAAAGGATTGGTTCCGTGGAGCGTGCCAAGCGCATGCTGGATTTTTTCGCCTTCCGCATTCAGTATATGCGCCATGCTCAATTCCTCCATGGCGAGGGAAAAGAGAAGCAGATGAATGGTGTTTTCATACTTTGCTCGACGTTTAACCCGATCTTCTACGGAAGGAGGGGGGTCCGAAGCCATGTCAACCGCTCCTAGAGCTGCAAATTTTGAATCAAGTCATTTCGTGTATGGCCCAAGTCGTTACGGCACTGCCGGCTCCCCCGAGATTGAGGTTGACGTTCAGTCCGTTCGCGACGTAGTAAATTCCGATGACGTCACCGGCATTGAGCGAGAATTCGCCCGTCATCGTGACGGTGGCGGTGCCAAGGATGGCCCTAAGGGTGAGGACCAGGGCAACGTTGACGTCCAGAACGGGGAAGTTCCCCGTAACGAGATTGGTTGTAGTCGGCGATGTCCGCATAATGACGAATTGGGGGGATACGGACGCCCCGATACTCGCGGTCAGGCTTGCTGTGGTGCTGTAAGTGATGGTCGCCAGAATCGAATATCTGCCTGTAGTCGGAACGGTGTAGTTCCCCGTCGCGGCATTGAATCCGGTACCGGAGTAAAAAGGAGAAGGCGTGCTCCAGTTCGTCAGCTGTGCACTCGCAGACACTGTAGTGGGGGCTCGCGTCGCCGAAAACCCTTGAGCCAGTATATTAGGGCCGGTCGCTCCTGTGATTCCGGTGACGCCCGTTGCACCTGTCGGACCCTCTAGGCCAGTTGCTCCTGTGGAGCCGGTTGGTCCCGTGGCCCCTGTAGGCCCAGTAGCACCTGTGATGCCGGTAGTGCCCGTTGTTCCTGTAGCACCTGTAACACCTGTTGAGCCGGTTGCACCGGTAGCGCTTGTGACGCCTGTTGCACCTGTCGGACCAGTCGGACCAGTGGCTCCAGAAGCACCTGTAAAGCCCGTCGCGCCTGAAGCTCCGGTGGTGCCCGTGAATCCATTCGCGCCTCTTTCTCCGGTGGCACCCGTGAAACCCGTCGCGCCAGATGCTCCGGTGGCACCCGTGAAGCCCGTCGCGCCGGTAGCTCCGGTGACACCCGTAAAGCCCGTCGCACCTGTAGAGCCAGTGGCCCCTGTGAAGCCGGTCGCACCGGTAGCACCGGTGATGCCCGTCGCACCAGTAGCTCCGGTGGTGCCAGTGAAACCCGTCGCACCGGTAGAGCCAGTGGCACC